>CAJUNN010000025.1 GCA_910587955.1 uncultured Lachnospiraceae bacterium
TCAAAATCATATCCATAATCATCATGTCCTTTCATTTAATTCTATCAATAGCATAAAGGATATTTTTGAAGATTTCATAAAGAAAATGGAATTTTGATGAGAAAGCAAAAGGAATTATTTAAGTCAATATATAGAACTATGTAGACATGTCCAAAAAGAAAGGTGAACGGTAAAATGTAATAGGGTGAATGAATATCACAAAAAGACCAGTACCACGATACGAATTTAAGGTTTTTGGGGAAGCAATCAAGACAGCCCGGAAAGGGCGCAAGGAGAGCCGGAAAAAGGTATGCGACGAAATGTATATATCCCCGCGCTACCTTGCGAATATTGAGAATAAGGGGCAGCACCCCAGCTTACAGATATTCTTTGAGCTTATGCTGCGTTACAATATCTCGGTAGACCAATTCCTTTTGGAGCAGCCCGCCGGGAAGAATACCCAGCGGCGGCAGCTTGACGCTCTGCTGGACGATATGAGCGATACGGGAATACGGATAGTCACCGCCACGCGCGGGAGAGCGCAGAGATTGAAGGTGAGAGAGGATAACCGCTGTCCGGCTAAAATTGAATAGGAACTAAGAAGCGTTGCAATTTATTCAGTTGCAGCGTTTTTCTTTTGCGGAAATTCGCCAAATCAGACATTCCCGGTGTTGTAGGTAATAGGAAGAACTTTCGTAACAAGCATAGGCCTGCGGTATCTGATGAATTTTGTCTACCGGAAATACCAGAAACCGATTATCATCTGTGAAAACGGACTGGGAGCAGCGGATGAGGTTTCTGAAACGGGAGAGATCCAGGACGATTACCGGATTGATTATCTGCGAAAGCATTTGGGGCAGTTAAAGAAGGCGGTTCTGGAAGACGGCGTGGAATGCTTCGGATATTTGATGTGGGGGCCCATTGACCTGGTAAGCGCCACCACCGGAGAGATGAAGAAGCGCTATGGGTTTATTTATGTAGATAAGCACGACGACGGCTCCGGGGATTTGTCAAGAAAGCCGAAAGCCTCCTATTATTGGTATAAAGAGATGATTGCATCAAATGGAGAAAATCTGTAGCATCAAATAGAAAATCCTCCCAAACCCTCAAAACAACACTTGCCACAGCCTCAAAACTTGTGTACAATCAAGACTGGTAAGATATGTATGAAGAGTACGAGGAGGCAAGAGAATGAAAGACAAAAAGATTACGGATTCTATCTATTATGTAGGTGCAGACGATAAAACCATTGACCTGTTTGAGAGCCAGTACGTGGTTCCGAACGGGGTTTCATACAATTCCTATGTGATTCTGGATGAAAAGATTGCTGTGATGGACACGGTGGACCCAAGAGCCGGGGAGGAATGGCTTGCGCAGATTGAAGAAGTTCTGGCAGGCCGTACCCCCGGCTACTTGGTGATCTCCCATCTGGAACCGGATCATGCAGGCAATATTCAGAAAATTGCGGAGAAATACCCGGACATGCAGCTGGTAGGCAATCCCAAAACCTTTGCCATGCTGCCCCAGTTCTTTGACATGGATGTGTCCGGCCGCTGCGTGACCGTGAAGGAAGGGGATACCTTGAGCTTAGGAAGCCATACCCTGACCTTTGTGATGGCCCCCATGGTCCACTGGCCGGAGGTTATGGTGGCGTATGAATCTTCCGAGAAAGTGCTCTTTTCCGCCGACGGCTTCGGCAAGTTCGGGGCCCTGGATGCCAAGGAAGCGTGGGTGGATGAAGCCAGACGCTACTATATTAATATAGTAGGAAAGTACGGAGCCCAGGTCCAGGCCCTTCTGAAAAAGGCGGCGGCCCTGGATATTGCCGTGATCTGTCCCCTGCACGGGCCCGTCCTTAGGGAGAACCTGGGATACTATCTGGAGAAATACAATACCTGGAGCAGCTATGAGCCGGAGGAGAAAGGGATTGTCATTGCCTATG
Organism: uncultured Lachnospiraceae bacterium; assembly: GCA_910587955.1. Classification (GTDB taxonomy): domain Bacteria; phylum Bacillota; class Clostridia; order Lachnospirales; family Lachnospiraceae; genus Laedolimicola. The sequence goes on from CAJUNN010000025.1 coordinate 1,922, forward strand.
CCTCCATCCACGGAAATACGGCCAAAGCCGCCAGAAAGCTGGCCTCCATGCTGGAAGAGCGGACGGACCTTCCGGTGAAGGTCTACGATCTGGCCCGGGCGGACATGCCTACGGTGGTGGCGGAGGCCTTCCGCTATGACCGGCTGGTGCTGGCGGCGGCCAGCTATGACGGAGGCGTCTTCCCCTGTATGGAAGATTTTCTTCATCACCTGAAGGCAAAGACCTACCGGAACCGGAAGGCGGGACTTTTAGAGAACGGTACCTGGGCGCCCAGCGCAGCCCGGACCATGCGCGGGATTTTGGAAGAGATGAAGGGAATTACCCTCTGTGAGAAGGTGGTCTCCATCCGTTCCACCTTAAAGGAGAGCGATGAGGCGGAGCTGGCGGCTCTGGCGGAGGAGCTTCTGTCAGAATAAGCAATAGCAGCATCCCTTCGCGCCGGCACAGGGCAAAGGGATGCGCAACTTTAAATAAAAGTTTGAAATAAAGGGGAACTTTATGGAACAAATAGAAGACAAAAAACAGTTTGCGGTATTGATTGATTCCGACAATATCAGCGCCAAGTATGCCTCCAGCATTTTCAATGAGATAGAAAATTACGGCTATGCGTCCTTCCGGCGAATCTACGGGAACTGGTCCAAAGGCAGCGGATGGAAGGAGGAGATCCTTCTGGAAAATTCCATCACTCCAGTCCAGCAGTTCGCCTACACCACCGGGAAGAATGCCACGGATATGGCCATGGTCATTGATGCCATGGACATTCTCTATTCAGGAAAAGTGGACGGTTTCTGCCTGGTCACAAGTGACAGCGATTTCACCCGGCTTGCCATGCGGCTGCGGGAAGAAAATATGTACGTCATCGGCATGGGAGAATCCAAGACGCCCATGGCCCTTACCAAAGCCTGCAATAAGTTTATCCATCTAAATCTGATCAGCAAGCAGATGAACGATATGGAAAATTCCGGGGAAACGGGAGCTTCCGGCAGCCCGGGGAGAAAGGGAAGCCGGGCAGAGGAGGAACATGGAAGCGGCGTCACGCCTCTTTCCCAGATCGAGGACGCCGTTATCTCCTTTATCAACGATAACGAGAATAAGGGGAAAATCACCTATCTGGGAGAGATCGGAAGCCGCTTGAATGATAAATTTACGGACTTTGACGTGCGGAATTACGGATATACCAAGCTGGTGGTCTTTCTGCAGGATACCTGTCCCCGTCTCTCCCTCTATAAGATAGATTCAGCCTATGCGGTTGGACTGGGGGGACATCTGGACCGGCAGAAGCTGGAGAAGGAAATTCTGATGTTTATCCGGGAAAATAACGGGCAGATTGAGAACCTTTCCCTGGTCTATGAGGAAATCCATAAGAAGCATCCGGGCTTTGATTTGAAGGACTATGGATACAGCCGCCTTTCCAGCTTCTTAAGGAGCATCCGGCAGCTCTCGGTGTGCGGAAACAGCGTCAGTATCCGTGAACGGAAATAATTTATCACTTTCCTGTGAAAAAGTGATTGACAAAATTATTTCTCTGGGAGTAATATAAAGAACGATATAGAAATCTTATATCAATCGAAGATAAAAGGAGGAAACATTATGAAAAAGGCATTAAGCTTACTGCTGGTATGCGCGATGACTTTCTCCCTGGCTGCATGCGGCAGCAAGGAAGAGGGAACCACGGCGCCGGCGGAAAACAACAACCAGACAGAAACAGGAACAGACGCAGAAGCACCGGCAGATAAGCCGGCGGCCGACGGCGGAGCCGTATTTAAGATCGGCGGCATCGGACCTACCACCGGAGGAGCATCTGCATACGGAATTGCCGTGCAGAGAGGAATGGAGATTGCAGTTGAGGAGATCAACGCAGCCGGCGGAGCCAACGGTGTTCAGCTTGAGCTGAATTTCCAGGACGACGAGCATGATCCGGAGAAATCCGTAAACGCGTACAATACCCTGAAAGACTGGGGAATGCAGATGCTGATCGGAAGCGTTACTTCCAATCCCTGCATTGCGGTAGGCGAGGAGAGCAACAAGGACAATCTGTTCCAGCTCACCCCCTCCGGGACGGCTGTAAAGTGCGTACAGTATGACAACGCATTCCGTATGTGCTTCTCTGACCCCAACCAGGGCCTGGAGTCTGCAAAATACATCGGCGCAAATAAACTTGCTTCTAAGGTTGCCGTGATTTACGACAGCTCCGATCCCTACTCCGTAGGAATCTATGAGGCATTCCGCGCAGAGGCTGCCAACCAGAATATTGAGATTGTGGAGGCCCAGGCGTTTACCGCAGACAGCAAGACAGACTTCTCCGTGCAGGTACAGAAGGCGAAGGATGCAGGGGCAGAGCTTCTGTACATGCCCTTCTACTATACCGAGGCGTCCCTGGTGCTGGCAGAGTGCAGCAAACAGAGCTACACTCCCGTATTCTTTGGCGTAGACGGAATGGACGGAATCCTTTCCGTAGAGAATTTTGATGCTTCTCTGGCCGAGAATCTGATGTACATGGCTCCCTTCGTTGCCAACTCTGACGATGAGATGGTAAAGAGCTTCGTTACAAAATATCAGGAATCCTATAACGAGATTCCGAACCAATTTGCGGCAGACGCTTATGACTGTGTGTACGTGTTAAAGGCAGCCATCGAGCAGGCAGGCGTGACTCCGGACATGGAGGCATCCGCTATCTGTGATGCCCTGAAAGAGGCTATGACTGGCATTACCTATGACGGAATCACCGGCAAAGGAATCAGCTGGGAGGCAAACGGAGAGCCCAACAAGGCTCCGCTGGTTGTACAGATTCAGAACGGCGAGGGCGTTGCCCTGTAATAAGTTGGAAAATCCAGGCAGAGGGGTCCTATGGGATCCCTCTGTTTTTGTGAACGGCCATACAGGTGCAGTTTCTATTTTCTGCTTGTGCAAGGTTCCTTTCTATGCTATAATATATCGCAAATTGTGTAGACTTTAGAAGGATAAAGAGGTGTTATGTATGATGGGATTCATATCCTACCTGGTAAATGGAATCAGCCTGGGGAGCGTATATGCGATTATTGCCCTGGGATACACCATGGTGTACGGTATTGCAAAGATGCTGAATTTTGCCCACGGCGATGTCATTATGATTGGGGGATTCGTAGTTTTTACGACGGTGAGCGGCATGGGCCTGCCGCCTGTGATTGGGATTCTGATCTCGGTAGCAGCCTGTACGGTGCTCGGCGTTGTGATCGAACGGATTGCCTATAAGCCTTTGCGGGGGGCTTCCAAGCTGGCAGTTTTGATTACGGCTATCGGAGTCAGCTATTTTCTGCAGAATGTGGCTCTTTTGATCTACGGGGCCAACACGAAGTCCTTTACATCCGTAGTGACCATACCGCCTCTTTCCCTGGCGGGCGGAGCGCTGGTTATCTCCGGGGAAACCATGGTTACCATTGCGGCCTGTATTGTGATTATGGCAGTCTTAAGCGCCTTTATTAAATATTCCAAGTCCGGCCGGGCGATGCTGGCCGTGTCTGAGGACAGCGGGGCAGCCCAGCTCATGGGCGTCAATGTAAATGCAACCATTGCCCTGACCTTTGCCATCGGCTCTGCCCTGGCAGCCATAGCAGGCGTTCTTTTGTGCTCCGCGTATCCGTCCCTGACTCCTTATACGGGAGCCATGCCCGGCATCAAGGCCTTTGTGGCGGCAGTATTCGGCGGCATCGGCTCCATTCCGGGAGCCTTTATCGGAGGAATCCTTCTGGGCGTGATTGAGATTCTGGGGAAAGCGTATATTTCCTCCCAGCTTGCGGATGCCATCGTGTTTGCCGTGCTGATTGTGGTGCTGCTGGTGAAACCTACGGGACTTTTGGGCCGGCAGATTCAGGAGAAGGTGTAGGTGGGAAAGATGAAGAAGAAAGTATGGAGTAAAAATACAAAGAGCAATCTCATTACATACGGGATTGTCATCGGGGCCTGGCTTGTGGTTGAGATTATGATGCGGGCGGGGATGCTTTCCAGCCTGCTGAAGGGGCTTCTGGTTCCCCTGTGTATGTATGTGATTCTGGCGGTTTCCCTGAACCTGACCGTAGGCATTTTGGGAGAGCTGAGTCTGGGACATGCAGGCTTTATGTGCGTGGGTGCTTTTTCCAGTGCGGTGTTTTCCAAGTGTATGGTGCAGGCCATTCCCGTATCAGGCCTCCGGTTTTTCCTGGCGATTCTGACCGGCGCCCTCTTTGCCGCTCTGTTCGGGTTTCTGGTAGGAATTCCGGTGCTGCGTTTAAAAGGAGACTACCTGGCCATTGTGACCCTGGCCTTTGGGGAGATTATTAAAAATGTAGTCAATGTTGTTTTCCTGGGCCGTGACAGCAGAGGATTTCATGTTTCCACGAAGGACGCCTTCGCCTTAAATCTGGAAGCGGACGGGGAGATGATTATCAACGGACCCCAGGGAGTCACAGGCACGCCCAACGATTCCACCTTTTTCATCGGCGTGGTGCTGATTCTGATTACGCTCTTTATTGTGATCAACCTGGTGAATTCCCGCACGGGCCGGGCCATTATGGCTATCCGGGACAACCGCATTGCAGCGGAGTCTGTGGGAATCAACATTACAAAATATAAGCTTTTGGCTTTCACGGTGTCTGCCTCTTTGGCGGGTGTGGCGGGTGTCCTCTACGCTCACAATCTTTCCACCCTGGCAGCCCAGCCTAAGAACTTCGGCTACAACATGTCCATTATGATTCTGGTGTTTGTGGTCTTGGGCGGAATCGGCAATATCCGCGGCTCCATTATCGCGTCTGTGGTACTGACCCTTCTGCCGGAGATGCTGCGCAGCCTGAACGATTACCGGATGCTGATTTATGCGATCGTTCTGATTGCTACCATGATCTTCACCTCCAGCCCGGGCGGGCAGGCGTTCCGGGAGCGGTATTCCTTAAAGCAGCTCCTCGGGCAGAAAAAACAGACAAAGGAGGCGGAGTAATATGGCATTGCTGGAAGTAAAGGATTTGGGAATTTCCTTCGGCGGCCTGCGGGCGGTGGACGATTTCCATATGACCATAGAACAGGGACAGCTCTACGGCCTTATCGGGCCCAACGGAGCTGGGAAAACTACGGTGTTTAACCTTTTGACGGGGGTTTATAAGCCCACGGACGGCTATATCCTTCTGGACGGAGAAAATATTACCGGGAAGAAAACCATTGAGATCAACCAGCACGGCATAGCCCGGACCTTTCAGAATATCCGCCTGTTCGGGGAACTGACGGTGCTGGACAATGTGAAGGTGGGTCTTCACAACCACCACAAGTATTCTACCCTGGCGGGAATCCTGCGTCTGCCTAAATATTATAAGGTGGAGAAGGAGATGGATGCCATAGCCATGGATCTCCTGAAAGTTTTTGAACTGGACGGGGAGGCGGATTACAAGGCTTCCAACCTGCCCTACGGCAAACAGCGGAAGCTGGAGATTGCCAGAGCCCTGGCTACGGATCCCAAGCTTCTTCTCTTAGATGAGCCTGCGGCGGGGATGAATCCCAACGAGACCCAGGAGCTGATGAATACCATCCGCTTTGTGCGGGATAAGTTCCAGATGACCATTCTTCTGATTGAGCATGATATGAGGCTGGTGTCCGGGATCTGCGAGGAACTGACGGTTTTGAATTTCGGACAGATTCTGGCCCAGGGCGAGACCGGCGAAGTACTGAATGATCCGAAGGTCATTACTGCGTATTTGGGAGAATAGGACAGCAGGAGCCCTGCTGGCAGGGCGGATGCGGGACTGGATATAGGAGGAGAGTTATGGCAATGCTGGAAATCCATGACATAGAAGTCTTTTACGGGATGATTCACGCCATCAAAGGCGTTTCATTCCAGGTAAACGAGGGCGAGGTTATCGCCCTTATCGGGGCCAACGGAGCCGGGAAGACCACCATTCTTCACAGTATCACCGGCTTGATTGCGCCCAAAAAGGGACAGATTGTATTTGAGGGGCAGGATATCACCTCCACCCCGGCCCACAAGATCGTATCCATGGGCATGGCCCATGTGCCGGAGGGTCGGCGGGTGTTTGCCCAGCTTACAGTTCTGGAAAATCTGAAAATGGGAGCCTTTACCCGCAAGGATAAGGATGAGGTGGAAGAGAGCCTGATCCGTGTCTACAAGCGGTTTCCGCGTCTGGAAGAGCGCAAGAACCAGATGGCGGGAACCTTGTCCGGCGGCGAGCAGCAGATGCTGGCTATGGGGCGGGCGCTTATGTCCCACCCTAAGATCATCCTGATGGATGAGCCGTCTATGGGCCTGTCGCCTATTTTTGTAAATGAAATTTTCGACATTATCCGGGAAGTCAGCGAGGGAGGGACGACGGTTCTTCTGGTAGAGCAGAATGCCAAGAAGGCACTTTCCATAGCAGACCGGGCTTATGTTCTGGAGACGGGAAAGATTGTGCTGGACGGAAAGGCGGAAGAGCTTCTCAACGATGATTCGGTGAAGAAGGCGTATCTGGGCGAATAATCCAAGATGCCCTGAAGGCAGTAAGGCTTTCGGGGCATTTTTAAAGAACAAAGGAAGAGCCTGCCCTCTGAGGCAGGAAGAGAGAGGGAGAAATTATGCTGGAATTTGTGAAAAGTGTCAACGGATGGATGTGGGGCTACGTTTTGCTGATCATTCTCTGCGGAACAGGTATCTATTACACCCTGCGCCTGAAATTTATCCAGGTGCGGAAGTTTGGAGAGGGCTGCCGTCTGGTCTTTGGTCATTTTAAGATCAGCGGGGAAAAGAAAGAACACGGAGAGATGACGCCTTTGCAATCCCTGGCTACGGCTATTGCGGCCCAGGTGGGAACCGGAAACCTGACCGGTGCGGCTACGGCCCTGATTTCAGGCGGTCCCGGTGCAATTTTCTGGATGTGGGTCAGCGCTTTCTTCGGAATGGCAACCATCTATGCAGAAGCGGCCCTGGCCCAGGAATACAAAACTACGGCTGACGGGGAGGTAACGGGCGGTCCCGTTTATTATATCCGTCAGGCATTTAAAGGAACTTTCGGAAAGATTCTGGCGGCTGTCTTTGCCGTATTTATTATTCTGGCCCTTGGCTTTATGGGGAATATGGTGCAGTCCAATTCCATCGGAGCCGCCTTTTCTTCCGTATTTTCGGCACGGAACATCCCGGTTCCCCCGGTGACGGTGGGAGTGCTGCTGGCGGTAGCTGCCTTTTTTATCTTTATCGGAGGAACGAAGCGCCTGGCTGCAGTGGTGGAGAAGATGGTACCCTTTATGGCGGCCGTGTATATTCTGGGCAGCTTAATCTTGATCGGCATGAATATTACGGCGCTTCCCGGGGCAGTTAAGATGATCTTTGTGGGAGCCTTTCAGCCGAACGCCGTTTTGGGGGCAGCGGCTGGTATTACCGTCCGGGAGGCTATCCGCTACGGTGTGGCCAGAGGCCTGTTTTCCAATGAGGCCGGTATGGGTTCCACCCCTCACGCCCATGCGCGGGCTACGGCTGACAATCCCCACGAGCAGGGGCTGACGGCTATGATCAGCGTGTTTATCGATACCTTTATTGTGCTCAATCTAACGGTGTTCTCTGTGCTGACCACAGGTGCCATGGAGACGGGAGAGGACGGGATTGCCCTGACCCAAGCGGCTTTTGGCAGAGGCTTCGGAAGCTTCGGAGATATTTTTGTGGCGGTCTGCCTGCTGTTTTTTGCTTTCTCTACCATTCTCAGCTGGCATTTCTTCGGCGAGGTGAATGTGAAGTATCTCTTCGGAAAGAAGGCAGTGAAGGTATACTCCCTGATTGTGGTGGTATTTATTATTGTAGGTTCTACTCTGAAAGTGGACCTGGTGTGGGAATTGGCGGACTTCTTTAACGGCCTGATGGTTATTCCCAACGCTCTGGCGCTTGTGGCCTTAAGCCGGGTCGTGGGGGAAATTTGCAGAAAGTACAGCGGGAAAAAGAGATAGGATTGAATTTTTTTTGAAATGTGATATGATAGAGACATCAGCAGATATCCAGTGGGGAACAGGAGCAGGTGTATGAAACGAGTATTGTTGAAATTGAGCGGAGAGGCCCTGGCGGGGGAAAAGCATACGGGCTTTGACGAGATGACCGTAGCCGGGGTGGCAAAACAGGTGAAAACCCTGGTGGACGGCGGAATCCAGGTAGGTGTCGTTATCGGCGGCGGAAATTTCTGGAGAGGAAGGACCAGCGAGAATATTGACCGGACCAAGGCAGATCAGATTGGGATGCTGGCTACGGTGATGAACTGCATTTACACATCGGAAATCTTCCGCTCCGCGGGAATGCGCACACAGGTATTTACGCCTTTTGAATGCGCAGGCTTCGCCAGGCTGTTTACCAAGGATGGGGCCTTGGAACACCTGAACAAGGGAGGCGTGGCTTTCTTTGCCGGAGGGACGGGGCATCCCTATTTTTCTACGGATACGACCACAACCCTGATGGCCATTGAGATTGAGGCAGACGTGATTCTGCTGGCCAAGGCAGTGGACGGAGTTTATGACAGCGATCCCAAGCTGAATCCGGCAGCAGTTAAGTATGACGAGATTTCCATTGAGGAAGTGATTGACAGGCGGCTGGCAGTGATGGATCTGACGGCTTCGATCATGTGCATGGAGAACCGGATGCCTATGATGGTGTTTGGCCTGAATGAGAAAGACAGTATTGTCAATACGGTGAAGGGCAGCTTTACCGGAACAAAAATCACAGTATAAAGCGGAGGATATTACCATGGACGAGAGATTAAAAGTATATGATGAGAAGATGACGAAATCTTATGATTCGATGATGCGCGATTTTCAGAGCATCCGGGCCGGCCGGGCCAATCCCCATGTGCTGGATAAAATCCGCGTGGATTATTATGGAACTCCCACTCCATTGCAGCAGGTAGGAAATATTTCCGTTCCGGAGCCCCGGATGCTGCAGATCCAGCCCTGGGAGAAGAGCCTTTTGAAAGCCATTGAGAAAGCAATTCTCACTTCCGATATCGGTATCAACCCCGCCAATGACGGATCCGTCATCCGCCTGGTTTTTCCGGAGCTGACGGAAGAGCGCAGAAAAGAGCTGGTAAAGGACGTGAAGAAAAAGGGAGAGGCTGCCAAGGTGGCTGTCCGCAACATCCGCCGGGATGCCAATGAGGCTTTCAAGAAACAGAACAAGGCGGGGGAGATTTCCGAGGACGATCAGAAAGATCTGGAGACAAAGATTCAGAAGATCACGGACAAATACATTGCCGATATTGATAAGGCAGTGGAGGAGAAGTCCAAGGAGATTCTTACTGTATAAAAATGTGCAGAGCAGTGAAATAAGAGGGGGACGGGTAGAGATAAGGCTGCCCGTCTTCTTGCGCAATTTAAAGCAGCATCTGGGCGGCCGGCAGGACGGATGCGGAACCGTAACAAAAAACAGCATCTGCCCGGACAGCACCCAGAACAGATTACGGACGCAGATGCGGGCAGAAGCTGTTCTAGGAAAAAGGTGCTGGCAGAGTAGATGCGGAACTATAAAAAACAGCATCTGCTCGGACAGCACCCAGAACAGATTACGGACGCAGATGCGGGCGGAAGCTGTTCTAGGAAAAAGGTGCTGGCAGAGTAGATGCGGAACTATAATAGGAGAGATAATTATGAAAATACCGCAGCATGTGGCCATTATTTTAGACGGCAACGGCCGCTGGGCCAAGTCAAAGGGAATGCCCCGGAACTACGGCCATGCCCAGGGGAGCAAAAACGTAGAGACCATCTGCCGGGAAGCCTGGAATATGGGCATCAAATATCTGACGGTGTATGCCTTTTCTACGGAGAACTGGAAACGGCCCCAGGAGGAAGTGGAGGCTTTGATGAAGCTTCTGCGGAATTATATGAAAACCTGTTTAAAAACAGCGGAGAAAAACCATATGCGTGTGCGGGTCATCGGGAATAAGACCGGGCTGGCACCGGATATTCAGGAGCGGATAGCCCAGCTTGAGGAGGCTTCCCAAAATAACGACGGCCTGAATTTCCAGATTGCCATCAATTACGGCAGCCGCGACGAGATGATCCGGGCTATGAAAAAAATGGCTGCGGATCGGGATGCAGGAAAGCTGTCCGCGGAGGATATTTCCGAGGAAATCTTCACATCCTATCTGGATACGGCAGGGATTCCGGATCCGGATCTTCTGATCCGGACCAGCGGAGAACAGCGGCTTTCGAATTATCTTTTGTGGCAGCTGGCGTATGCGGAATTTTATTTTGCGGATGTACACTGGCCGGATTTCACCAAGGAAGAGCTTGCAAAGGCCATAGATGCTTATAACAGGCGTGACAGGCGCTACGGCGGGGTGAAGGAGGAGGAATAATTGAAGGCATTTTTCACGAGACTGGCGAGCGGAATTGTGCTGTTGGCGATTATCATTCTGGGGGGAATTCTGGGAGGATGGTTTTTGTTCGGACTGGTGCTTCTGATTTCGGTGATTGGGTATCTGGAGTTTGCCAGGGTGTTTGGGATTCACCGCAATATCCTTGGCATATCCGGCGCAGTAGTCTCCGCCGCTTATCTATATCTGGCACATGCAGGAGGAATCCAGGACATTGGAACTTTGGGAATGCTTGTTCTTTTGGAAGCCGGTCCGTTGCTGCTTCTTACCTATCTTTTATTTTTGTTTGCAATTTATGTGTTTACCTTTCCCAAATACCGCACAGAGCAGGTGATGGCAGCCTTTTTCGGAGTCTTTTACATTCCGGTTATGCTTTCTTTTGTTTATATTGTGCGGATGTCCCCCATGTTCGGCACTTCGAGAGACGGCATGATTTTGTATTGGCTGATCTTTATCTGTTCCTGGGGCTGTGATACCTGTGCCTATGCGGTGGGAATGCTTCTGGGAAAGCACAAGCTGGCTCCGGTTTTAAGCCCCAAGAAATCCATCGAGGGCGCCGTGGGAGGCGTAGCCGGGGCGGCTCTGCTGGGATACCTGTGCGGAAGATGCGGTACCTATTACATGCAGGATCATGCCTGGATTCTGGCTTTGGCCTGTGCTCTGGGAGCGGTGCTGTCCCAGATAGGGGATCTGACGGCTTCTGCTGTTAAAAGAAATCACGATATCAAGGATTACGGGCATCTGATACCCGGCCACGGGGGGATTCTCGATCGGTTTGACAGCGTGATTTTTACGGCCCCGGTGATCTTTGCCATGGCACGTTTCATCCTGCCGATTGTGCAGGCTTACTGATGGCGGCAGAAAGTTTGATGCGAAAGAGAAGATGTATCCGGAAAGGAATCGATAAAAAATGAAGAAAATTGCCATATTGGGATCTACAGGGTCTATCGGAACACAGACCCTTGAAGTGGCCCGCCAGAACAAGGATTTGGAGATTGTCTCTCTGGCGGCCGGTTCGAATGTCAAAAAACTGGAGGAGCAGATCCGGGAATTTCATCCCCGGCTCGCGGCTGTCTGGTCGGAGTCCGCGGCAAAAGAACTGCGGGAACGGGTGCGGGATTTGGATGTTAAAGTAGTCTCCGGCATGGAAGGACTGGTGGAGGTCTGCACCCATCCCCAGGCGGAAATTGTGGTGACCGCCATTGTGGGAATGATTGGAATTGTTCCCACCATTGAGGCTATGAAGGCGGGGAAGGACATTGCCTTGGCAAATAAGGAAACTTTGGTTACGGCCGGGCATATGATTATACCACTGGCAGAGCAGACGGGAGTGAAAATTCTGCCGGTAGACAGCGAGCACAGCGCCATTTTCCAGTGCCTTCAGGGGGAGAACCGGGCGGAACTTTCCAAGATCCTGCTCACGGCTTCCGGCGGTCCCTTCCGGGGAAAGAAGCGGGAGGAGCTGAAAGGCATCCAGGTGGAAGACGCTTTGAAGCATCCCAACTGGGCTATGGGCCGCAAAATCACCATTGATTCTTCTACCCTGGTGAATAAAGGGCTGGAGATGATGGAGGCCAAATGGCTTTTCGGTGTGGAGCCGAAGGATATCCAGATTGTGATTCAGCCCAAGAGCATCATTCATTCCATGGTGGAGTTTGCCGACGGGGCCGTCATGGCCCAGCTGGGAACGCCGGATATGAAGCTTCCCATCCAGTATGCCCTTTATTACCCGGAGCGCCGGTTCCTGCCGGGAGAGCGCCTGGATTTTTGGAAATTGAAGGAAATCACCTTTGAGGAACCGGATCCGGAGACCTTCCAGGGGCTGAAGCTGGCTTTTGAGGCCGCCGCCGCAGGGGGAACTATGCCTACGGTGTACAATGCAGCCAACGAGCGAGCGGTGAGCAAATTTCTGGATCGGAAGATTGCCTATCTGGAAATCCCGGAAATAATCCGGGCCTGTATGGAAATTCATGTGGCGACGCCCAATCCCACAGTGGAGCAGATTCTGGAGACCGAGCAGGCGGTCTATGAGTTTATAGAAAGCAGGTGGTAGATTGAAATTTATACTTGCATTACTGATATTTAGCTTGATTATTGTGATTCATGAGATGGGACATTTTCTTCTGGCAAAACGGGGAGGCATCCGGGTGAATGAGTTTTCACTGGGGATGGGGCCAAGACTTTTCAGCAGGCAGATAGGGGAGACGCTCTATTCCATCAAGCTGCTGCCCTTTGGAGGGTCCTGTATGATGGAGGGAGAGGACGGATATGGTCCGGAGACGGATGCGCCGGGCAGTATGATGGAGCGGACGGAGGCTGTAGATGTACTTTCCGGGGAGAAGAACCGGAGAAGACAGGCGGCTCTGGTAAATGGGATTTCGGAGGATTCCTTTGGGGCTAAGTCCGTGTGGACCCGGATTTCCGTGGTGGCGGCCGGGCCGGTTTTCAACTTTATTCTGGCTTTTCTTTTGTCCCTGATTGTTATCGGCAGTATCGGTTACGATGCCCCCATTGTGGTGGGGCTTACAGAAGGGTATCCTGCGGCGGAGGCCGGAATCCAGCCGGGAGATCGGATTGTGAAAATGAACAATGCCGGCATCCGCGTGTACCGGGAGGTCAGCACTTATATGATGACGAACCGGGGAGAGACGGTGGAACTGGTCTATGAGCGGGAGGGAGAGCGCCATACGGCGTCCCTGGTTCCCAGGCAGGGCAGCGACGGCTCCTATTATCTGGGCCTAAGGGGATCCGGCGTGCGCATGAAGGGGAACCTTCTGCAGATTATCGGTTACAGCGCTTATGAGGTCAAATACTGGATTTCCACCACCATCAAAAGCCTGGGAATGCTCTTCGGCGGCCGGGTGAAAGCGGATGATGTCTCCGGTCCGGTGGGCATTGTGAACACCATCGGGGAGACCTACGAGAGCAGCCGGACAGACGGTGCGTTCTATGTGTGGCTGAATATGCTCTATATTTCAATCCTGCTCACGGCCAATCTGGGAGTGATGAATCTGCTGCCCATTCCGGCCCTGGACGGGGGCCGTCTGGTCTTTCTCCTCCTGGAGGCAGTCCGCGGCAAGGGCATTGACCCGGAGAAGGAAGGCATGGTACATTTTGTAGGGCTGATGGTTTTGATGGTTTTCATGGTGCTTGTGATGTTTAACGATGTGCGGCATATCCTGATGTAGGAACGGGATATGCTGTTTCAATGTAACCGTAAGAGCGGTGAATGCGGTAAGCAATCAACTGCTGGTTCGTTGCGGAGCAGTATTTTTCTGTTATGCTGACAGTACCATCTCCTGACAAGGACATACACAGTCGGAAAGAGAGGGTAAGGAGGATAGAAACGTGAACCAAGAAGCGATAGGAAAATTCATTTCAACCTGTCGAAAGGAGAAGGGTCTTACACAGACGCAGCTGGCAGAAAAGTTAAACATTACCAATCGGGCAGTGTCAAAATGGGAGACGGGAAAAAGCGTTCCCGATGCTGCCATTATGCTGGACTTATGTGAAATACTGGATGTCAGCGTAAATGAACTGCTCAGCGGAGAAAGGATTGCCATGGAGAATTATCAAAAAAAAGCGGTAAAGCTTGCAATCCCGGTTTTTGGGTTGCTGCTTCTGGTTAAATATGGAATCGGCAGCAGAACCCGGTCTTTTATAGATCCCTTGTTCTATGCCCTGGTCATAAATGCGGTGCTGGTGCCGTTGTATTTTGAGCTGAACCGTCTGTATGCAGAAAACGCAGAATGAGAGGAAAACATTGTAGCAGATGGAATCAAAATCGAAAGATTTACTTTTGAGCCTTGATATGCTATACTGTCGTAGATATCGAGGCTCTTTTTATGCGAGCAGCGATGAAAATGCCATGGAGGATATAGATAAAAATGAAACTAGGAATCGTGGGACTTCCCAACGTTGGGAAAAGCACCCTTTTTAATTCGCTGACCAAGGCGGGCGCAGAGTCTGCCAATTACCCCTTCTGCACCATTGACCCCAATGTGGGGGTGGTGGCAGTGCCGGACGAGCGGCTGGGGCTTCTGGCAGATATGTACCATTCTGCAAAGGTGACGCCGGCAGTGATTGAGTTTGTAGACATTGCGGGGCTGGTGAAGGGAGCCTCCAAGGGAGAGGGCCTGGGCAATCAGTTTCTGGCCAACATCCGGGAGGTGGATGCCATCGTCCATGTGGTGCGCTGCTTTGAGGACAGCAATGTGATCCATGTGGACGGGAACATCGCTCCCCTTCGGGATATTGAGACCATCAACCTGGAACTGATTTTTTCAGACATCGAAATCCTGGAGCGCCGGATTGCCAAGACGAGCCGGGGGGCCAGGAATGACAAGACCTTGGCTAAGGAGCTTGAGCTTTTGCAGCGGCTCAAGGAATGGCTGGAAGAGGGAAAAATGGCGGCCGGTTTTGCCGCGGAGGATGAGGACGAGCTGGCCTGGCTGGAAGAGTATAATCTGCTTACCTATAAGCCGGTGATCTTTGCCGCCAATGTATCGGAGGAGGATCTGCCGGATGACGGGGCTTCCAACTCCCATGTACAGGCAGTGCGGGACTTTGCCAAAGAGTATGCAAGCGAGGTCTTTGTGATCTGCGCCCAGATTGAGCAGGAGATTGCGGAGCTTCCGGAGGAGGAGAAAGCCATGTTTCTGGAGGACCTGGGGTTAAAGGAGTCCGGCCTTGAGAAACTTATAAAAGCCAGTTACAGTCTTCTGGGCCTTTTAAGCTTCCTGACGGCGGGAGAGACGGAGACCCGGGCCTGGACCATAAAAAAAGGAACCAAGGCGCCGGGAGCAGCCGGGAAGATTCACTCGGACTTCGAGCGGGGCTTTATCCGGGCGGAGGTGGTCAATTACCAGGATCTGCTGGACTGCGGCTCCTATGCCGCGGCCAAGGAAAAAGGCCTGGTGGGGCTGGAAGGCAAAGAGTATGTAGTAAAGGACGGGGATGTGATCCTGTTCCGGTTCAACGTGTAAGAAAAAGAGGGATGATTTCGGCCGGGAGCGCATAGGTTGTAACCAGAGACGAAAATGCGAGGTACCTGTGTGCAGAGTATCATACTGACTTTGATGGAAAAGTACGGATATCCGGGGATTTTTTTCCTGATTGCGGTGGAAAATATTTTTCCGCCCATTCCCTCGGAAGTGATTCTGACCTTCGGCGGTTTCCTGACCACCAGCACCGGCCTGGGGATTTTCGGAGTGATTCTTTTTTCTACTCTGGGTTCCCTGGCGGGAGCGATTGTCCTGTACGGTGTGGGGCGTATCTTGAGCAAAGAACGGTTGATGCGCCTGGCTGCGGGGCGCATGGGCAAGATCCTATGCCTGAAACCGGCTGACGTAGAGAGCGCGGATGCCTGGTTTCGCAGAAAAGGGACGAAGACGGTCTTTTTCTGCCGGTTTATTCCTGTAGTACGCAGCCTGATTTCCATTCCCGCAGGCATGAGCCGCATGGAACTTCCTGCTTTTTTCCTTTACACCACGGCCGGGTCTGTGATCTGGAATGCAGTGCTCATCTGCCTGGGGGCAGCTCTGGGAGAATCCTGGGAGAAAATCGCCTATCTGGCGGGAGAATACTCCCATATTATGATTATTGTCCTGTCCATCAGTGCCGTCAGCGGCATTCTCTGGTTTTACGGAAACCGTCCAAAACATTCATAAAGAGAAGACCCCTATATCTGGTATTTGGGAAATTGAGGAAAACCAGATATAGAGGTCTTCTCTTTTTGTGCAATTTTCACAGAAAATGGACTTGCTTTTTGGAGGGAAGTACGCTATGATTAATCTACAAGTGGTGGAAAGTGGTGAAAAGTGGCTTTGAAGTAAAGAATAGTGGTGCTTCAAGGGTGAAAGAGGGGTGAAAGCATGTTCCGAGGCGAGTACAACCATTCGGTAGACCCCAAGGGCAGGCTTATCATTCCTTCGAAATTCCGGGAGCAGCTGGGAGACGAATTTATTGTAACGAGGGGACTGGATGGCTGTCTCTTTGTGTTTCCGATGAGAGAGTGGGAAGCGTACGAAGAGAAACTCCGGAAACTCCCCACCACCAATAAGAATGCCCGTTCTTTTGTAAGATTTCTCACCGCCGGAGCCGCTTCCTGTGAATTTGACAAGCAGGGAAGGATTTTACTTCCTGCAACTCTTCGGAAGTTTGCGGGGATCGAGAAAGATGTCGTGCTTGCCGGACTCCTGAACCGTATTGAGATCTGGAGCGAGGAAAAGTGGAATCAGAACAACAATTACGAAGAAATTGATATGGATGAGATTGCAGGACAGCTCACGGATCTGGGCCTGGATATCTGACAGCGGGAGGCATGGATGGAATTTTCACATGTATCGGTCCTGCTGCGGGAGACAATCGAAGAACTCTGCATCCGGCCGGAGGGAGTCTATGTGGACGGAACCCTGGGCGGAGGCGGACATGCCTTCGAGGTCTGTTCCCGCCTGAGCGGACAGGGTCGCCTGATCGGCTTTGACCAGGACGGGGATGCGGTTGCGGCAGCCGAAGAGAGACTTAAGCCTTTTGAGGGCCGGGTCGCGATCATCCGCAGCAATTACTGCAATATGAAGACGGAACTGAAATCTCTGGGTATCCGCCGGGTGGACGGTATTCTTCTGGATCTGGGGGTTTCCTCCTATCAGCTGGACACGGCCGAAAGGGGGTTTACCTACCGGGAGGACGCCGCTTTGGATATGCGGATGGACAAGCGCCAGACCAGGACAGCGAGAGACATTGTCAATACCTATTCTGAGGCTGAGCTGTTCCGGATCATCCGGGATTACGGGGAAGACAAATTTGCAAAGAACATTGCCCGGCATATTGCCGAGGCGAGAGCGGAAAAAAGCATTGAGACTACAGGGGAGCTTTCGGAGATTATACGAGGCGCCATTCCGGCCAGAATGCGGGCGGGCGGAGGCCATCCGGCCAAGCGGACTTTCCAGGCTGTGCGCATTGAGCTGAATCAGGAGCTGGAGGTTTTGCAAAACTCCCTGGACGATATGATTGATCTGCTGAATCCGGGGGGAAGGCTCTGCGTGATTACCTTTCATTCCCTGGAGGACCGGATTGTCAAAAATATTTTTCGGACCAATGAAAACCCCTGCACCTGCCCTTCAAATTTTCCTGTGTGTGTGTGTGGCAAAAAGCCGAAGGGCAGGGCAGCTACTAAAAAACCGATTGTTCCCGGTAAGGAGGAATTGGAAAAAAATAAACGTTCCAAAAGTGCAAAACTTCGGGTATTTGAGCGTACCTGAGCAGAATTGAGAGATTATTATGGCAGAAATCAGAAGCATTTACACGGACAAACGAAAAAATTCAGACAGAACTAGACAGACATATGTAAATGGCACCGCAGTCCGTAAGCTTCAGGTGGAAGAGGCGCCGGATAGAAGCCGGAAAAAGAGGAGAACTCCGAATGCGCGGCCGCGCCGTGCAAGGGCGGAGAAGCCGCGGTATTTCAGCGTAGGCTATACCCTGTTTCTGGCTGCTGCATCTGTGCTCACTTTGTGGGTCTGCGCAGGATATCTTAAGCTGCAGGCAGATAATACGGCCAGAAGGAAAAACATTGTGGCCCTGAAAGAGCAGCTTGCGGATCAAAAGGCAGAGAATGATGACGAGTACAACCGGGTGGCTTCCTCAGTGGATTTGGAGGAAGTGCGCGATATCGCCATCAATGAGCTGGGCATGGTTTATGCCGGTGCGGATCAGGTGGTGCTTTACGACGGGAGAGGCAGAGATTATGTGAAACAGTATGCAGAAATTCCCCAGGAGAGCAGCAAAAAGGGTCTGACGGGGACGAGAAGCAGGTGAAGTCTTTGAAAAATTCAGGAAAGAACCGGGCCAGAAGGAAGGCCCGTATGCAGAATCGAATGAAACGGAAGCTGGCACTATTATTTACAATAATAGTGCTTGCTTTAGTTGGGGTGGATATCCGGCTGGCATATATCAACAGGACCAGCGGGGATAAGTATACCAGGCGGGTGCTGGCCCAGCAGGATACGGACAGCACTCTGCTGCCCTACAAGCGGGGAGATATCCTGGATCGGAACGGAACCGTTCTTGCTACCAGCGAAAAAGTCTACAACTTGATTCTGGATCCCAAGGTTCTTTGGCAGAGCGCCCATGAGGATCCGGAGAAAGACTGCGTGGCTCCTACCCTGAAGGCTCTGGCCTCTTGTTTTGAGCTGGATGAAGCCGAGCTCCGGGCCACTTTGAATGAGCGGAAGGACAGCAGCTATGTGCCTCTTTTGAAGCAGCTTTCCAAAGATGCCATTTCAGAGTTTACGGCTATGCAGGAGGATGAGAAGACAGGAAGCAAGATCAAAGGTGTCTGGTTTGAGGACTCTTATCTCCGGAAATACCCCAATAACTCCCTGGCCTGCAACGTGATCGGCTACACCGTGTCCGGCAACCAGGGACAGACGGGAATTGAGGAGGAGTACAGCAGTGTTTTAAACGGCACGAATGGCCGGAGCTATAATTATCTCAATGAAGATCTGGAACAGGCTAAGGTGGTAAGGAAGCCCACAGACGGCAACACGGTAGTGTCTACCATTGATGTGACTCTCCAGAGTATTGCGGAGAAATATATTCAGAAATTTGTTGAGGATTATACGAATAAAAATGTGGAAGGTCCGGCGGCTCTCAACATTGCCGTGCTGATGATGAATCCTCAGAACGGGGAGATTCTAGCCATGGCCAGGGATGTAACCTTTGATTTGAACAATCCGCATGATCTGGTGGCCAACGGCTATCTCACCCAGGAAGAATTGGACGCCATGTCGGAGGAAGAGCAGCTGGACGCCAAGAACCAGATGTGGAGAAATTTCTGCATCAGCGATGGCTTTGAGCCCGGATCTACCGTAAAACCAATGACAGTGGCAGGGGCCCTGGAGATGGGGATCATCAATGACAGCACCACCTTTTTGTGCGACGGCGGCCAGGTGATTGTGGAGGGACAGCAGCCCATACGCTGCGCCAAGAGGAGCGGGCACGGCCTGATTACTCTGGACGGCAGCATCATGTTTTCCTGCAACGATGCCCTGATGCAGATAGGAGCAATGGAGGGGTACGACAATTATCTGAAATATCAGCAAATGTTTAATTTCGGCCTGAAGACAAACATCGATCTTCCCGGTGAGACCAACAATGCAACCACGGTGTTTTCCAAAGATAATATGGGTCCTACAGAGCTGGCTACCTCTACGTTTGGACAGGGTTTTAACACCACCATGATTCAGGTGGCCTCGGCCTTTTCCTCCGTGATTAACGGTGGGTATTACTACCGCCCTCATGTGGTGAAGCGCATTTTGGATTCCAGCGGAGGGACTGTAGAGACCATCAATCCTGTTCTGGTGCGGCAGACCATATCTTCCAAAACGTCTGCTCTGCTGAAACAGTATCTTTACCATACCATGTACGGAGAGGCGGATCAGAACGGGAACAATCCCACGGGAAAGAAAGGGCGCATCGCCGGCTATGCTATGGGAGGCAAGACGGGGACGGCACAGAAGCTCCCAAGAAGCCGTGAGGCCTATGTAGTATCCTTTATCGGGTTTGCTCCGGTGGACAATCCCCAGGTGGTCTGTTATGTGGTGGTGGATGAGCCCAATGCGGCGGATCCGGTGTCCCAGGCCAGCAGCTCCTATGCCCTGGAAATTTATAAAAACATTATGAAAGAGGCTCTTCCCTACCTGAATATTTACGCCACGGAGGAGATTCCGGCGGATATGCAGGAAGAAGTGGCGGCCGAAAATGCTGCCAAACAGGAAGCGGAAAGCGGAGATGATGACGAAGAGGAAGACCAGGAGGGAGAAGAGGGAAATGAGGACGAACCGGAAGACGGAACCCTGATTGATCCCAACACTGGGGAGAAGGTGAAAATGCCCACCCCGGAGGAAGCGGAGGAGCAGGAGGGTGGAATCATGAACGGCATCGGCAGTCCCATTCTTCCCAGCGGGGAGATTCAGGTCCCGGGGGGAGAAGAAACACCAAACGACCCGGACGGGACGGGAGACGGAGACGATTCCCGGTAAAATACAGATGAATATATTTGGGGACCTTATAATAGTTTGTAAAAAGCGGCTGTAGTTTGGCGGCGGCGGAAAACTTTTATGAGGTCTTCTTTATGAATCCCAAGTGCAAGACATATAACAGAAAAAAGATGGTTTTCGTGTTTTCCTTCTGTTTTCTGGCGGTGCTGGTCCTTGTGGGGCGCCTGGTGAAGCTGATGATTTTTGAGTCCGAATACTATCAGGATTTGGCTGAGGATCTCCATGAGCGGGAGCGGAGCATCAAAGCGGCCAGAGGGAAGATTGTGGATGCTTCCGGCACGGTCCTGGCTACCAACCGGACAGTTTGCACCATTTCTGTGGTTCACAGCCAGATAAAAGATCCGGAGCGGGTCATTGAAGTGCTTTGCAAAGAGCTGGAGCTGCCGGAGGAGACCGTCCGCAAGCGGGTGGAAAAGCGCAGCTCCATTGAACGGGTCCAGGCGAATGTGGAGAAAGAGGTGGGGGACCGGATCCGGGAATACCAGCTGGAGGGGGTAAAGATAGACGAGGATTTCCGGCGCTATTATCCCTACGGCAGTCTGGCATCCAAGGTGCTTGGGTTTACGGGAAGCGATAACCAGGGGATTATCGGCCTGGAAGTGATTTATGACGAATATTTGCAGGGCATCAACGGGACCATTCTCACCCTGACGGATGCCCGGGGTGTGGAGATTGCGGATGCCGGGGAGGAGCGGGTGGAGCCGGTTCCCGGAAGCGACCTTTATATCAGCCTGGACTACAATATCCAGCTTTATGCCCAGCAGGCGGCTTTAAAAGCTCTGGAGCAGAAACAGGCCACTTATGTATCCATTATTATTATGAATCCCAAGAACGGAGAGATTTACGCAAATGTGAATGTACCGGAGTTTGATTTAAACGATCCTTTTACGCTTAATACGGATGTAGATACCTCCGTGCTTACAGATCAGGAGAAACAGGATCTTCTGAACCAGATGTGGCGGAATCAGAGTATCAACGATACTTACGAGCCGGGTTCCACGTTCAAGGTGATCACGGCCTCCGCAGCCTTGGAGAAAGGTGTGGTGTCCCTGACCGACACGTTTAGCTGCCCGGGCTACCGGATGGTAGAAGATCGGCGGATCCGCTGCCACAAGGTGGGAGGTCACGGGGCAGAGACCTTTGTGCAGGGGATACAAAATTCCTGCAATCCGGTATTCATCGACGTAGGCCAGCGGGTAGGCACCGAGGATTTCTATCACTATTTTGAACAGTTCGGGCTGCTTTCCAAAACGGGAGTTGACTTACCTGGCGAAGCTTCAACGATTATGCACAAGGTAGAAAACATTGGAGCCGTGGAGCTGGCCACCATTTCCTTCGGCCAGTCGTTCCAGATTACGCCCATGCAGCTTGCCACGACCATCAGTTCCATTATCAATGGCGGCACCCGGGTCACGCCCCATTTCGGCGTGGAGATAAGGGACAGGGAGGGAAACGTTCTTAAGAAGCTGCAGTATGAGAGCCGGGAGGGCGTAGTGTCCAAGGAGACTTCGGATACCATGCGGTTTCTCATGGAGAAGGTGGTATCCGAAGGAGGAGGAAAGAACGCCCAGATTGAAGGCTACCGCATCGGCGGCAAAACAGCCACCTCCCAGACGCTTCCCAGGGGCACGAACAAATACATTTCTTCTTTTATCGGTTTTGCCCCGGCGGACGATCCTCAGGTTGTGGGAATTGCCATCATCCACAATCCCCAGGGGGTGTATTACGGGGGAACCATTGCGGCGCCGGTGATCCGGGACATATTTTCCAATATTTTGCCGTATCTTGGAATTGAAAAGGAAGAAATAGTATCAAAGGACGAAGATAACGGTTGATCAATACAGGGAAAAGCCTTATAATTCTATGGACAGAAAAATTGCGAGGTAAAAATACATGGATGAGACAATGGTACTGCCCATATTAATATCCTTTGCCATCAGCGCGGCTTTGGGACCGGTGGTGATCCCCCTTCTGCGGAGGCTGAAGTTCGGCCAGACCGTCCGGGACGACGGGCCCAAGAGCCACTTGAAGAAAAGCGGTACGCCTACCATGGGAGGGCTTATTATTCTGGCGGGGATTGTGATTACGTCCCTTCTGTATGTGAAGGATTATCCGGGAATCATTCCCATCCTGTTTGTAACGGCGGGATTTGGGATCATCGGATTTCTGGACGATTATATTAAGATTATCCTGCACCGGTCCGAGGGGCTGACCCCGGGACAGAAAATGTTCGGCCAGTTTCTGGTGACGGGAGTATTTGTTTATTATTACTACCGGTTTACAGGCGGGGATATGGAGATGCTGATTCCTTTCTGGCCGGAACACTATCTGCATTTGGGCTGGCTGGCCGTTCCTGTGGCCTTCCTGGCCATTATCGGAACCGTCAACGGGGCCAATTTCACCGACGGGCTGGATGGACTGGCCTCCAGTGTCACCGTGCTGATCGCCACTTTTTTTACCGTGGTGGCCGTGGGAACGAAAAGCGGCCTGCATCCCATTACTTGTGCCGTGGTGGGAAGCCTGATGGGGTTTCTCCTTTTTAACGTTTATCCGGCCAGCGTGTTTATGGGGGATACGGGCTCCCTGGCCCTGGGCGGCTTTGTGGCTTCCACAGCCTATATGCTGAAAATGCCTATGTTTATCCTGATTGTGGCGCTGATCTACTGGGTGGAAATCCTCTCCGTCATGATCCAGGTGACGTATTTCAAACTTTCCGGGGGAAAGCGGATTTTCCGCATGGCTCCCATTCACCATCATTTTGAACTGGGCGGATGGTCCGAGACCCGGGTGGTGGCTGTGTTTTCCATTGTGACAGCCATTCTCTGTCTGGTGGGGATTCTGGCTCTATAAGCCCTGAGGGAAAGGAAAAAGAATATGCTGAAAGAAAAGAAAATTTTGATTATAGGCGGCGGTATCAGCGGAATCTGGGCGGCAAAGCTCTTGGAACAGGTCGGTTTGGTTCCCCTGCTGTACGACGGAAATAAAGCTTTGGAGGAAGAAAAGATCCGGGCCCGGCTGGGAGAGGGGAGCCGTACGAAAATTCTGCTGGGGGATTTGCCCGAAGAAGTGCAGAAGGAGACGGATCTGGTGGTTCTAAGTCCCGGCGTGCCGGTGGATCTGCCCCTGGTGAAGGACATGCGTGCTGCGGGAAAAGTGATCTGGGGCGAGGTGGAGCTGGCTTACCATTTTGCCAAAGGAAGGATTGCAGCCATTACCGGAACCAACGGAAAGACCACCACTACTTCCCTGGTGGGAGAGATTTTCCGGGATTATTTTAAGGATGTTTATGTGGTGGGAAATATTGGAAATGCCTATACGAAAGAAGCGCTTTCCATGACAGAGGACAGTGTGACGGCTGCGGAGATCAGCAGTTTCCAGCTGGAAACCATCGAAAATTTCCATCCCCAGGTCAGTGCGATCTTAAATATTACACCGGACCATCTGAACCGCCATCACACCATGGAGTGCTATATTAAGACCAAGGAGCGGATTGCCCTCAACCAGGGGCAAAAGGATACCTGTGTATTGAACTATGACGATGAAATTACCCGGAAATTCGGGGAACAGACGAGAGCTTCGGTTCTTTATTTCAGCAGAAAGCATATATTGGATCAGGGTGTCTATCTTAAGGGAGATGCCGTGATCTACAGCGACGGAAGCACCAGGAGGAAGATCTGTGAGACAGGAGAATTAAAACTTCTGGGAACCCACAATTATGAAAATGTAATGGCGGCTGCGGCTATTGCCATTGCCATGGGCGTGCCTCTGGAGCAGATCCGCAGGACTGTGATAAGGTTCCGGGCCGTGGAGCACCGGATTGAGTTTGTAGAAGAGATAAATGGTGTGGCTTACTACAATGACTCCAAAGGAACCAACACGGATGCGGCCATCAAGGCAGTGGAGGCTATGACCAGGCCTACGGTTCTCATCGGGGGCGGCTACGACAAGGAAGTAGAATTTGACAAATGGGTGGAAACGTTTGAGGGCAGGGTCCGGTGGCTGGTGCTGCTGGGCGCTACGGCGGAGAAGATTGCGGCAGCTGCCAGAAAGCACGGCTTTACCAATATTTTGTTTGCCGAAGATCTGAAAGAGGCTGTGACCCTGTGTGCGGAAAAAGCCCGGCCCGGCGATGCAGTGCTTCTTTCCCCGGCCTGTGCAAGCTGGGGCATGTTTGACAATTACGAGCAGAGAGGAAGAATGTTCAAAGAGTACGTCAGAGAGCTATCATGTGTTCTGAGGTGATTCTATGGCAGGTCCGAATACCAACGGGAAAGCAAAGAAGGAAAGGCGGGAGCCTTTTGACTACGGCTTATTGCTGGCGGTGCTGATTCTGGTGGTTTTCGGACTTGTTATGCTTTACAGTACCAGTTCTTACAACGGACGGGTAAAATTTGCGGACGGAGCTTATTATCTGAAAAAACAGCTTTTTGCTACTTCTATCGGCCTGGCGGCTATGTATGCCGTGTCCCAGATTGACTATCACAAATGGGAGCGCCTGGCCGTCTTGGGATATCTTATGTCTCTGGTACTGTCCACGGCAGTCCTCTTTTTCGGAGACGAGTACAACGGCTCCAAGCGCTGGCTCTCCTTGGGTCCCCTTTCCTTTCAGCCGTCGGAATTTGCCAAGCTGGCGGTGATTCTTCTTCTGGCCTCCGTGATCAGCCGGCGGGTGAGGAAGATGACCTCCCTAAGACAGATGTTTCTGGTGATGCTCCTGATTCTTCCCATCGTAGGCCTGGTGGGAACCAATAACCTGAGTACGGCCATTATCATTATGGGTATTGCCGTGATTCTGGTCTTTGTTGCGAGCCCGAAGTATTTCCAGTTTATCGGGATGGGAGTCCTGGGAGTGGGATTTCTGGCGATTTTTCTGAGCGTGGAATCTTACCGTCTGGAGCGCCTGGCTATTTGGCGCAACCCGGAGGCCTACGAGAAAGGATACCAGACGCTCCAGGGCCTTTATGCCATTGGGTCCGGCGGCCTCTTCGGCGTGGGTTACGGAAACAGCATGCAGAAACTGGGCTTTGTACCAGAGGCCCAGAACGATATGATTTTTTCCATTGTCTGTGAAGAATTCGGGCTTGTGGGATCCATCCTGGTAATACTCTTGTTTCTTCTCCTGGCCTGGCGGCTTCTGATGATTGCCCTCCATGTGACGGACCTTTTCGGCAGCCTGATTGCCGTAGGGATTCTGGGGCACATTCTGATCCAGGTGATTTTGAATATTGCCGTAGTGACCAATACCATTCCCAACACGGGAATTACACTTCCCTTTATCAGCTACGGAGGAACTTCTGTCCTTTTTCTTCTGTCAGAGATGGGGCTGGCTCTTAACGTCTCCCGGCATGTGAAGGCGGCGGATTCCTGTTAGATTTGAGGAACCCCCGGGGCGTTTCGGCATATTTTAATATATAGTCGGGACGTAGGGGGAGTATTTGTGAGTTATCTGGAGGTAATAGGCGGCCGCAGGCTTCAGGGCGGAATCCGGATTCAGGGTTCTAAGAACGCCGCGCTGCCCATCCTGTCCGCTGCTGTCTTACATTCCGGGGTTACGGTTCTTAAGAACTGCCCGAAGATTATAGATGTTAAAAATATGCTGGAGATTTTAAGGGATTTCGGCTGCCGGGTGGACTGGGAAGGAGATGTCCTTATCATAGACGCCTCCGGGATGCACGGAGGCGCGGCCCGGAAGCAGTACGCCCGGAAAATGCGTTCTTCCATTATGCTTTTGGGCAGTCTTTTGGGGAGGGTCGGCAGTGCATGCCTGCCCTATCCCGGCGGCTGCGTTATCGGGGAACGCCCCATCGATCTCCATCTGGCAGCTCTGCGTCAGATGGGGGCCAGGGTGGAGGAAGGGGACGAGGGGCTTTTGGCAGTCTGTGAGAGTCCCAAGGGAGCGGAAGTTGTCCTGCCGTTTCCAAGTGTAGGAGCCACGGAGAACGTAATCCTATTATCGGTGCTCTCGGAAGGGATTACGGTTTTGGACAATGCGGCCCGGGAACCGGAAATCGAAGAGCTCTGCCGTTTTTTAAACAGTATGGGGGCTTGTATCCGGGGAGGCGGGTCCTCCCGGATTGTGATTGCAGGGGTGGAAAAGCTGCATGATACGGAATTTACCATCGGTCCCGACCGGATTGTGGCTGGTACCTACATGCTCCTGACCGCGGCGGCAGGCGGCAGGGTTTTTCTGGAGGCTGCGCCGGCAGGACAGCTGAAAGGCGTCTTAAACCTGCTGGGGCGGATGGGGGTTTGTGCGGAAGAGAGGAAAGACGGCCTGTGGATTGGAAGATCCGGCCGGATCTGCAGTCCGGGGACGGTGCAGACGGAACCTTATCCGGGGTTTCCCACGGATCTGCAGTCGCCTCTGATGGCGGTGCTGGCGGGAGCTGAAGGGGAGAGCCGGATCCGGGAAACCATATTTGAGGCCCGCTTTAAGATTGTGGAGGATTTGAAGCGGATGGGAGCGGATATCTGTACGAAAGGGCAGGAGGCGGTAATCCGGGGGAGGGAAATGCTGCACGGGGAAACACTTGCGGCTCAGGAGCTCCGGGGCGGGGCGGCCCTTGTGCTGGCGGCGGCAGCGGCAGAAGGGAGCAGCCGGATCCGCGGCCTGTCCTATATTGAACGGGGATATGAAAATATCGTCCGGGATTTGCAAGCTCTGGGAGTTGTGGTAAACTTAAGGGAAGAAAATGAGAAGGATGCGGTTTATGAGCGAACATGGGAAAAACCAGAAAGAAAGATATAGGGGAAGAGGTCTTCTGGCGGCGGCAGTCCTGGTACTGGTGCTGCTGCCGGCCGGCTTTCTTGCAGTTACTCTGTTTCAAATCCGGGAGGTGGAGGTAACGGGCAACAGTTTTTATTCTTCCCAGGAGATTCAGGATCGGGTGATTACGGATCGCTATACCTCCAACTCCCTGTATCTTTATTTGAAATACCATTATCTGGAGCCGGAAGAGGTTCCTTTTGTGGACAAGATTGAAGTGACTCTTTTGGGGCCCGGGAAGGTGCGCCTTCGGGTGTACGAGAAAAGCGTGGTGGGATATGTGTCGTATATGGGAGCCAATCTTTATTTTGACAAGGACGGGGTAGTGGTGGAGAGCTCCTCCGAGGTCAAAGAAGGCATTCCCTGTATTGACGGCCTGCAGTTCCAATCCCTGACCCTGTACCAGAAACTGGCAGTAGCAGATGAATCCGTGTTCGAGCGGATCTTAAACATTACCCAGCTGGTGAAAAAATATGAGCTGGCTCCGGATCGGATTGAGTTCGGACAGAATCAGGAATTGACCCTGCATTTCGGACAAGTCCGCGTGGCTCTTGGAAACAGCGGTTTCCTGGAGGAGAAGGTGGGGCGCCTTCACGATCTTTACGGGGATTTGGAAGGGAAATCCGGGGTGTTCCATATGGAAAATTATACGGAGGATTCCAAGTTTATCAGTTTTGAGAAAGACAAAGAGTAAGCCCCGATTTTTTTCCAGAAAACTTAAAATATGGGTTGATTAATTTTGGAAAAAAAGTTATCATGTATAGTATGAGTAATTTTAGTTCATATACGATAAGGATAAAAGGCAGAAGTTTCAGATAGATGGAAGACAGGGAATAAGGAGGAAAATGTCTTGCTTGAAATAATGATGAATGATACAGAGGCGGCGGCAAGGATTATTGTGATCGGCGTCGGCGGGGCAGGCAACAATGCAGTGAACCGCATGATAGATGAACAGATTGGCGGAGTGGAGTTTATCGGTATCAATACGGACAGGCAGGCGCTGCAGCTGTGCAAGGCGGAGCGGACTATCCAGATCGGCGAGAAGCTGACGAAGGGGCTGGGGGCGGGAGCCAAGCCGGAGATTGGAGAGAAAGCTGCGGAGGAAAGCCTGGAGGATATCAAGGAGGCTGTCCAGGGAGCGGATATGGTCTTTGTCACCTGCGGTATGGGAGGCGGAACCGGGACCGGCGGAGCGCCGGTGGTGGCGAAACTGGCCAAAGATATGGGAATCCTCACGGTAGGCGTAGTGACGAAACCCTTTAAGTTTGAGGCAAAGACGCGCATGAACAATGCGCTTACGGGTATTCAGAAGCTCAAGGAGAGCGTGGATACCCTGATTGTGATTCCCAACGATAAGCTTTTGGAAATTGTGGACCGCCGGACCACCATGCCGGACGCTTTAAAGAAGGCGGACGAGGTTCTGCAGCAGGCCGTCCAGGGAATCACGGACCTTATTAATCTGCCGGCCCTTATTAATCTGGACTTTGCAGACGTGCAGACGGTAATGACGGACAAGGGCATCGCCCATATCGGCATCGGAGCCGGAAAGGGAGACGATAAGGCATTGGATGCAGTGAAGCAGGCTGTAGCCAGCCCCTTGCTGGAGACTACCATTGTGGGTGCCTCTCATGTAATTATCAATATTTCGGGAGACATTTCCCTGATGGATGCCAACGACGCGGCAAGCTATGTACAGGATATGGCTGGTGAAAATGCCAACATTATCTTCGGTGCTATGTACGACGACACCCATACGGACGAGGCTACCATTACGGTAATTGCTACGGGACTGGATGAGAAGAGCACTACCAAGGTGCTGCCCAAGAACAATAATTTTGCCAAGAAGCCTGCACCCGTTCCCAAGACTTCCTTTGAAGGCGGTTTTGGACAGGCAGGGGGACAGACCGGTGAGGGCCAGGCCTTTAAGCCTCTTCCCGGATTGAATATGCCGAAGAAGCCGGAGAGCCGGATCAAGGAAGTAGAGATTCAGATCCCGGAGTTTTTCCAGAAGAATAAATAAGAGTCCAAGAGACGGAGTCATACCGGAAGGTATGGCTCTTTTTTTGCGCTTTTTGTCGAAAAACAGGGGAAAAAAAAGCGGCCCCATCCCAGGCTTTGACATATTTCGCAGTCACCTTTCACTATAATGAGGGACAGAAAGAAGGTGGACTGTGTATTATGAATTGTACATAGACGTACTGTTTCTGGAGAACCTGATCCTGGATTATCTTCTTCTTAGCCTAGTGGGGAAGCTTTTAAAATGCTCCGCCGGGCGGCTCCGGCGGCTTTGCGGGGCAGCGCTTGGGAGCGCCGGCATCTGCGTGCTGTACGTGTTTTCACTGCAGGAGACGCCGGCAGGAAATCTCCTGGTCTATGTTATTTTCAGCACAGCTATGGTGAAGGCCGGGTTAAACCGGAAGGGATGGCGGCCTCTGGGCAGGGCGCTTGCCCTCTTGTATCTCTGCACGTTTCTTTTGGGCGGAATCGTCCAGTGGATTCAGCGGTATCTTAAGTTTCCGGTCTATTCTTTTCTGGGCCTGTCCCTGGTGAGCTTCTGGATTTTGTCAGGAGGCATGGGATGGCTGATGCGTGTTAAGGGGAGGGAAGCCGGGCTTGTAAAGGTGACGCTGGGATTTCACGGCAGAGTTCTTCGCATACAGGGACTGCTGGATACGGGAAATCATCTTTACGATCCGGTATTTCACAAACCAGTGAGCGTGATTACGGAGGACTTGCAGAGGAAGCTCTGTGCCGGGGAAGAAGTTCTCTTCCTCCAGGTTCCCTTTCACAGCATCGGGAAACAGGATGGTCTGATGCCCGCGTTTTTTGCGGATTATCTATGTGTAGAAACGCAGGAGGGCCAAGAAAAGCAGACGCAGCGGCCCCTCATTGGAATCACAAAAGAGCCACTTTCTTCGAAACAGGAATACGACATTATATTACATCCGGATCTCCTGGAATAGGAAGATCGGAGACAAGACATTTCGAGGAGGAAAAGAAGTTTATGCTGATTAAAGTGGCGATTCCAAACCAGATACAACTGAAAATGATTCCCAATTTTTCTGCCCTGTTTGTGAACAGGCAGAATGACATTCATTATATAGGAGGAGCAGAAGTGCTTCCGGCTCCCTTGGAAGCAGAAGCGGAGGCGAAGGCCATTCAGGAGCTGGGAACCGAGGCGGGAAGCTCGGCCCGTTCCCTTCTCATTGAACACAATCTGCGCCTGGTGGTGTACATAGCCAAAAAATTTGACAATACGGGAGTCGGGGTGGAGGATTTGATTTCCATCGGAACCATCGGCCTTATCAAGGCTATCAATACCTTTAACAGCGGCAAAAATATCAAACTGGCCACCTATGCCTCCCGCTGCATTGAAAATGAGATCCTTATGTATCTTCGCAGGAACAACAAGACTAAGCTTGAGGTATCCATCGACGAGCCTCTGAATGTAGACTGGGACGGAAACGAGCTTCTGCTGTCGGATATTCTGGGTACGGATGAGGACGTTATTTACCGGGATATTGAGAACGAGATGGAAAGGAAGCTTTTGGACAAAGCCATTCAGAAGCTCTCGGAGCGGGAACGGACCATTGTGGAGCTGCGCTTTGGGCTGAAAAACCCTCTGGGCCAGGAGATGACCCAGAAGGAGGTGGCGGATCTGCTGGGAATTTCCCAATCCTACATATCCAGGCTGGAGAAGAAAATTATCCGGCGGCTGAAGAAAGAGATTATGAAGTACGAGTAAAAGATTTGTATTTGCGCAGTTTTTACTTCTTCTGTCTGGCGGCTTCATGAAAATACACGATAGTCGGAACCAGCCAGGTAAGGCCGGTGCAGAAGAACGGCAGGAAGCTGTAGCCGGAGTAGGGCAGCAAGAGTATCAGCAGGATAAAAAGAACGCCGGAGACCAGGGGCAGAGCAGAGAATGCCTTGTAGGCAGCCCGGTAGATGGAGAGCTGCTCTTGCTCGTCGCAGCTTTCTATCCATTCCTTCTGGAAGCGGATAGAAAGGGCGTCGCCTTTCTTTTCGGGGTTCAGAAGCTTGACCTGCTCCACGGTCTTTCTCTGGAAGAGCGCCAGAAGAATCAGTTCGGCCACCAGGAGAACGGCAATCAGCATAAAGAGATACAAATTGCAGTTTTTCCGGAAGACGCTGACGGTCACCATTCCAAACCAGGTGATCAGGACAATGGTGCCGATGGTCGAGATCGTGAGAGGCTGGTCCAGGTATCGATCTGCCTGCATGTAAAAGGCCTCTTCATTTTCCCCGTTCCAGCTTTGGCAAAACTTCCTGGCCCGCACCAAAGATCCCCATACAAAGATGAGGATAACGGCGGAAAGAATGAAAAATATCCAGGGAGACAGCCTCTGCAAAGAGGTATAAAGGGAAGGCAGGCTCCCGGACAGGGTATCCTTCAGGGCTAGGGTGATAAAGGAGAGAGCTGCTCCGAAAGCTCCGGCACCCAGCATAATCAGGGAAAAAGATTTGGTTACATTCTTAGTTGTTTTTGTCTGTTTCTTGCTCATCGGCACGATCCTCCTCATATTCAAAAATGGTTTCAACAGATACCCGGCAGACTTTTGCGATCTTCAGGGCCAGGGTGACGGAGGGGGAGTAGTCTCCCCGCTCTATAAGGCTGATGGTCTGTCTGGAGGCACCCACCAGGCTTCCCAGCTGCTGCTGGTTCAGACTCAGACGGGCCCGGTGTTCTTTTAAGTGGTTTCGAAGCGGCATATAGGCGATCCCTTCTTTCGGCATGCAATTTGACATAAAATATAGTCAAATTGACAAATATTATTGTCATAATAAAAGTATAACAATGACAAGGATTGTTGTCAATAGAAAAAATAAAAAATTCAGTTATGGGGAGGATATGAGGATTGACATAGGCGGATCTATTCGATATGATAAATACGGCAGCCATGATCTGCCGGAAACAAATGGAAAAGGGGGATGCGCCGGGCTCAATGCTTATGGCCGTAAGAAATGAAAAAGATACAGACGAAAATTATTACGATGATTGTACTTGCAACCGTATGTGTTTCATTTACCACTGGTTTGATGGGTATGCTCGTTACCCGCTACTCCACCACTGCAGCGATTGAAAAAAATTTAAGAGAGACAGCGGATTTGGCGGCTCTGGCTGCCCAGAACATGATTTCCACCTATACGCTGACCATTGCAGAGATTGCGTCCAATCCCACTTTGGTGGATGACGATGTTTCTTTGGAAGAAAAGCAGGCGTTTATCCAGGCGCGTGCGGATGCCTACTATATGCGTATGGGCGGTTTGGCGGATGTCCGCGGTTACGATGCGGCACATCGGACGGATATTTCCCAGGAGCCGTTTTTCCAGGAGGCCCTGCAGGGGAGAAATTATATGTCCGTTCCTTACATAGACGGAAATGATATTTATATTATGGTTTCTTCACCCGTTCTGGAAGGGGATACCGTGAAGGGTGTCCTTTATTTTCAGTGCGATACTTACATTTTGCAGTCCATCATTGAGGGACTTCAGATTGGGGAAGAGGGAGAAGCCTATATTCTGGATAAAGAGGGCACGACCATTGCCTATGTGGATCAGCAGTCGGTGATGGATCGGGAGAATATTATACGGGAGGCGGCGGCAAGCCCCAAAGACAAAGATCTGCAGACGGTTGCGGCTATTGAGAGCCGGATGGTTGCCGGCGAAACAGGCGTGGTGCGCTATTCCTATGCAGGGGATCATTCCAAGAATGTTCAGGCCTTTGCGCCCATTCCGGGCACAGACGGCTGGAGCATTGCAGTCAACATTGACGAGGAAGAATTTATGCGCCCTGCATTTTACGGAAATATCATCCAGGTTGCCATCTGTGTGGCTGCATGTTTGATTGTGATTGTCATTTCCGGTAAGGTCAGCCGTTCCATTGCAAATCCCATAGTCCGGTGCGCACAGCGCCTGCAGACGCTTTCCAAGGGTGATCTGAAAAGCCCGGTTCCCCAGGTAGAGAGCCGGGACGAGACACGGGTGCTGTCGGATTCCATCGGACAGCTGGTGGAGGAGTTTGGAAGGATTGTAGATGAAATTGGCAGGGTGCTGGGAGCCATAGCGGACGGAGATTTGACCCAGGAGAGTACCGGACAGTTTTATCCGGGAGACTTCGCGGTTTTACAGGAATATTTGTCGGTGATCAGCCAGAAGCTGAACCGGACTATGGCAGGCATTGTTGCTGCGTCGGATCAGGTGTCCGGCAGCTCGTCCCAGGTGGCGGCTACGGGTACAGCGCTCTCTACCGGATCCGTGGAGCAGACGGCGTCTGTGGAGCAGCTGTCCAACACCATAGCAGATATGAGAAATGACGCACAGGAAACAGCCCGTCTCACACAAAAGGCCAAGAACGCGGTGGAGGGAGCCGGCGAAAAGCTCCAGGAGAGCGGCGTATACATTGAGCGTCTGAATGAAGCGATGAATCTGATTACGGAATCTTCCGGTGAAATCCGCCGGATTATCGACACTATTGAGAACATTGCCTTCCAGACGAATATACTCGCGCTTAACGCGGCGGTGGAGGCGGCCCGTGCCGGTACGGCAGGGAAAGGTTTTGCCGTGGTGGCGGATGAG
Organism: uncultured Lachnospiraceae bacterium; assembly: GCA_910587955.1. Lineage (GTDB taxonomy): Bacteria > Bacillota > Clostridia > Lachnospirales > Lachnospiraceae > Laedolimicola. The sequence goes on from CAJUNN010000025.1 coordinate 35,686, forward strand.
GTGCGCAATCTGGCAACCAAATCCGATCAGGCAGCCAAAGCAACCCAGGAATTAATCCGGAATTCCGTGGAAGCGGTTGACAGCGGCAGCGAAGTGGTGAAAAAGGTAACGGGATCCGTGACGGATGTGATTGATCTGGCCAGCCGGGCAGTGGAGCAGATGGAGCTTGTGGCCAAAGCCGTAGACGGACAGACCGGAGCCATTGAACAGGTTTCCCAGGGAATTGAGCAGATTTCCGGCGTAGTGCAGGCCAATTCGGCCACTGCGGAGGAAAGCGCGGCTACCAGTGTGGAGCTGTCCGGCCAGGCGGAGGAACTGCGGCAGCTGGTGGGAAGTTTTACTCTTAAGTGAGACAAATAGAATCGTGTGTTTATTGCCAGCACTCTTTCCGGCAGGAAAGGGTGCTGGTTTTATTTTCTGCGTCTTTTGACAATGATTTTGATAATAATTCTCAATTAGTTCTTGACAAACGGTATATTTTGGTTATAATAAAGAAAATGATAATTATTTTCAATAATGAAAAGGAGGAAACTGCATGGCACTGGCGATGATGGAAGTGGGAGAGACGAGAGTAATTGAAGCTTTTCACGGAAAAGACGAGGTAAAGCGGCATCTGCAGGATCTGGGCTTTGTACAGGGTGAGCGGGTTCAGGTACTGGGGCAGAATTCCAGCGGGATGATTCTTCTGGTGAAAGGTGTACGGATTGCCCTCAACAGAGGACTGGCGACTCAGATCCTAGTGGCATAAAAACCAGCAGGACGTATGCAGAACTGAAATTAGGAGGAAAATAGAATGACGTTAAGAGAGATGAAGCCGGGACAGTCCGGCAAAGTAATATCCATTGGGGAGAGCGGCCCCTTAAAGCGCCGGATTATGGATATGGGAATCACACCGGGAGTGGAAGTGAAAGTAGTTAAAATGGCGCCCTTGGGCGACCCGGTAGAGATCCGTATCCGGGGATATGAGCTGAGCCTCCGAAGGGAAGAGGCGGCCCGGATTGAAGTAGGATAAATAAAGGAAAGAGACGGAAAGGAAGAGATTCCGTCCATTCAAGCGATGAGGAGGAGAAAAAATGTCGTATGTCATTGCATTGGCAGGCAATCCCAACTGCGGGAAAACAACTTTATTCAACGATCTCACGGGATCCAGGCAGAGGGTGGGAAACTGGCCCGGCGTCACGGTGGATAAGAAAGAAGGTACATACAAGAAGGACAAAGAGATTCATATTATGGATCTGCCGGGGACTTATTCTCTGTCCCCTTATTCTGCGGAAGAGATTATTGCAAGAGATTATATTCTAAAGGAAAAACCCAGCGCAGTTATTGATATTGTAGACGGAACCAGCATTGAGCGGAATCTTTACCTGACTCTTCAAATTCTGGAGACCGGCGTTCCTACCGTAATTGCTTTAAATATGATGGACGAAGTAGAGGCGAAGGGCGACAAGATCAATACACAGAAGCTGTCGGAAATTTTGGGAGTTCCGGTAGTTCCCATTGTGGCGAGAAACGGTAAAGGCGTGCAGGAACTGATGGCTGAGGCTGCAGAAGTGGCAAAATCCGGGAAGGCCCCGAAAAAGCTTCCCATTTTTGACGAAAAGCTGGAAGCGGCTATCGGCGAGGTAAAAGCGGCTTTGGAAGAAAGCGGCGAGACGGAGAGTGCGTGGAAGGCAGTAAAGCTTCTGGAGAACGATGAAAACGTAGCAGAGTCTGTGAAGCCGGAGCTGAAAGAGAAAGCTGCCGAGGTTATTGCAAAG
>CAJUNN010000026.1:0-2405 GCA_910587955.1 uncultured Lachnospiraceae bacterium
GAAGACACCATCACCGTCACCTACGCCGTCAACATCACCAAATCCGACTGGCAGACGAAAGTAGGCCTGAAAGGCTGCACCATCGACATCTACGAGAACGGCTCCAAAGTTTCGACCGTCACCACCGACAGCGCGGGAAACGCCTCCTGGTCCACCAGCAAGTCTGCTTCCGCCAGCGCCGATTACTGCGTCAACTACGGGGAGCTTTCCCCGGAACAGCAGGCAGGCATTACCGGCTGCAAATCCTTAGATGAGGCGGTGGCCCAGGTCAATGCGGAGCTTTCGGCCTTTGCCGCCACCCAGTATACCTACCGCATCCGGGAAGTGACGGCTCCCACAGGCTACGTCTGGGCGGCCAATGAAAAGGAACAGTCTATAGCAGGCAATGAAACGGCCAATTTCTCCATCACCAATGAGCGTACCTTAGGTTCTGTGGAGCTGGTGAAATACGACACGGAATCCGAGAGTGGCATTTCCCAGGGAGACGCTGCCCTGGAAGGAGCCGTCTACGGGATTTATGCTAAGAAAGACATTCTCCACCAGGATAAAAAGACTGGGGTGGTAAACCGGGACGGAGTGCTTTGGAAGAAGGATCAGCTTATCCAGACCCAGACCATAGGACGTTCTCCCAAGTGCGACGGCAGCGGCTACATGCTGAATACCGATGGCTCCCGGCACATTGCCAATCCGGGCGGAACCATTGCCTATGAGGATACCCCGGGGCGGACCCGGTTCGGGGACCTGGAGCTGGGAGAGTACTACATCCGGGAGATTACGCCTTCCGAAGGATATATGCTGGATGAAGCTTCCTATGATGTGACCTTCACCTACAAGGACCAGATGGTCAAGGTGGAGGTCCGGGACGAGACCGCCGGGGAGGCGGACAACGAGCTCACCGCAGATGACGGAAGCACCTCCAAAACCATTTACTCCGGAGATTATGTAATCAAACAGGGCATCCAGTTTGTGAAAACCTCGGACAATGCCTGGCAGACGGAGCTGCAACCCATAGAGGGAGCCGGGTTTTCCATTTATCTCATCAGCAGTCTTTCCAGGGTGCGGGATGGGAGCATGACGCCCTTGAACGGGACCTGGGGTGCTGACGACATTATGGCCTTTTATGACTACGATTTCAGCGGGGAGGAAAGAGCAGTTCTTTATAAGAGAACAGGACACGAGGAATGGACAGAAGGGGACCGGAAGTGGCTCACACCCCTTGGGGGAAACAAGTATCAGGTAGTAGAAATGTTCACGGATAAGGACGGCAGGATTGAGACCCCGGAGCTTCCCTACGGAACCTATGTGGTGGTGGAGACCACCACTCCGGAACATCATGTCATGGCCAAGCCCTTCATTGTATACATCACCCAGGACGGCGGTGTGCTGTACACAGATGCCACAAAGCAGACAACAGAAAAGTCCTATACGCCGGAAGAAGGCATCCGCTACGGAGATCACAAAAATACCAAGGACCGTGAGGGACGTATCCTCCAGAAGCAGCGCATCATCAACAACACCATCACCGAAACCTATCTCCGGGTGGTAAAGGCGGATGAAGAGTTCCTGGTCCAGCCGGGAGCCTACATATCCCCGGAGGAAGTGGTGCGGGGAACCGTATTAAAGGAAGGGGCACAGTACCGGCTGCGCTGCCGGACCCCGGAATTAAGCGAAGAGAGCTTAAAGGCCCTGAACTGGAACTATGACGGCCAGGGCTATCTAAGCTACTATGCGCCTGGGAACAAGGAACTGACGGGAACGGCGGAGCATCCCTTTACTACCACCTTCCTGAAGTCCGGCGGAAAAATCCTGGACTGCTATATCACCCTGCCCCGGGAGCTTCCCATCGGCACCTACGAGCTGGAAGAGCTGACGGCTCCGGAAGGCTATGTGGTGAACGGAAGCGAGCAGGCGGTTGTGGATACCAGTACCGGGCGGGTGAATGGCTATGAGATCGTAGACGCGCCCAAAGAGAAAACCATCTTCACCATCAACAACGGCTCCGTGTACCCGGACGGCCAGATGGGGACCAATAAGTACGCCTTAAAGGATACCTACGGGAACCTGACGGTAACGGTCCTTCAAAAGAATCAGGAGCAGAAGGGAGTTATTGAGATTTATAAGCACGGGGAACAGGTATCCGGGGCGGAAAAGGGAAGCGTAACGCTTCTTGAGAAATTAAAGGGAGAACCCTTCCGGTATCTGAAGCTGGAGAACGTTTCCGGGGAGGCGGATCTTATCTTTTCCTATGAGGATGCTCCCGTAGAAGGGGCCCGGTTCCAGGTGATTGCGGCGGAAGACATTTATACCCAGGAGCTTAACAAAGCTTTGTTTGACCAGTACCAGGTAAATGCAGAGGATTACCGGATTTACCGCAAAGGAGATGTGGTGGCTGAAATTACCACCGA
>CAJUNN010000026.1:2505-37325 GCA_910587955.1 uncultured Lachnospiraceae bacterium
CAGAGGATTACCGGATTTACCGCAAAGGAGATGTGGTGGCTGAAATTACCACCGATCGGAAGGGCTGGGGCTATGCCGCCGGCCTGTACATCGGAAAATATAAGCTGGTAGAGACTGTGGCGGGTCCTGGCTTTGTCTTAAATACGAAAGAGACCTTGTTTGAGATTACGCCCAAGGAACAGACGGTCAGCTTTGATTTCCACAGTGCAGACTACGAGAACCAGAGACAGAAATTAGAAATCACCGTGGCTAAGAAAGACGCAGAATCCGGGGAAGTCCTGGCTGGGGCCGTCTACGGCCTCTATGCGGCGGAGGATATTTACACGAACATTGAATACAGCCAGGAAGCCGGGAAATGGGTGGTCCGGGATACGCCGGAGATTCTCATAGCCAAAGATACCCTGGCAGCTACCTGCATAACGGATAAGACGGGGAAAGCGTCCTTTGAACCGGACCTGCCCTTAGGGAAGTATTACGTCCGGGAGCTGGAGGCTCCTCTTGGGTATCTCACCGCCCCGGAGGATATTTTCCTGGATGGAAGCTATGAGGGAGAAAAAGGCGGACAGGATGCGGAAATCCAGCGCCACCGGGCGGAGTTTGGAAATATCAAGACTACGGCCCGGATTTCCAAGCAGGATTTGACGAACCGGAAAGAGCTGCCGGGAGCCTCCTTAGAACTCTATGAGATTGGGGTGGATGAAAAGGGAGAGCTTCTCAAGAAAGGCGATTCCTATGTGATGGCGAAAAAGGAAGCCTGGATTTCCGGGAACACCCCATATGAGATCCGGGGCCTGAAGCTGGGCCGGACGTATCTTCTTCGGGAACGCAAACCTGCAGACGGGTATGTGACGGCGGAAGACCTTTTGTTCCGGCTAATGCAGGAACGGGATGAGGAGGGGAACCTTCTGGAGGCTGCCGGCATGTACGTGCTTGCGGGAGAGGAGTGGAAGCGCTGCCAGGAAGACCTGCTGGTCATGCTGGACGACGTGACGAAGATTCAGATCAGCAAGAAAGATATTACCACCAAGGGGGAACTGCCGGGGGCCCTCCTGGAGCTCTACAACGAGAAGGGGGAGCTTCTGGAGGATTGGATCAGTGAAGAAGAGCCCCATTATATCGAAATGCTCCCCGTGGGGAGGTACCGTCTGGTGGAGCGGGAAGCCCCTTATGGCTACGGCTATGCGGAGGATGTGGTATTTGAGGTAAAGGACACGGGAGAAATCCAGAAGGCAGAAATGCTGGACGACGTGCAGAAGGTGCAGGTAGAGAAATCCACCATCTCTTTAACCCAGGCAGGGGACGTGTACAAGAATACGGTGGACTGCGTGCGGAACAAAACGGATGTGAAGCTGGATCATTTTACCCTCACGGATAAGCTGCCGGAGCAGGTATGGCTGACAGAGCTTTGGACGGGAACCTACAACCAGGAATTGATTTACCGTGTAGAGTACCGGATCAATGGAGGAGGGGACTGGATTCTCTGGGAGGAAGGCCTTGATACCGGGACCAACCACCATCTGGAGGTGCCGGGAGAGCTGCTTACGAAGGAGAAGCATATCACCTCCTTCCGGATACTCTTCGGGACAGTAGAGGGACAGTTTGAAAATGAAATCTGCCCGGCATACCTGGTGAAGGTAGACCCTTCGGCCCAGGGAGGGATGTTAAACCGGATTGAGCTTGAGGCAGAGCAGGACGGGATTCCCCACCGGGACCGGGCGGAGACCATGACCCGGATGTTTTTCCGGATGATGCGGGGGTATGCTCCGAAAGGAGAGGCAGAACCCGCATATGAGGTGGTAAATACGGTGACGCCGGAGGAGACAGAGCATATAGAGGAAAAAGCGGAACGCATCAAAAAGGACCGGGAAGTTACCGGAGAGGCATGGCCTGAAATGACAGTAAAAGAAGATTTGGCATCCCCTCCCACGGGAGATGCGGCCAGCCCTCTTGCCTGGCTGTCCCTTTTGGCAGCATCCGCGGCGGGAATTTCCGGATATTTCCTTTGGCGCAGGAGAAAAGAGCAGAAATGCGGCTTGGAAAGATAGAGGGTGCAATTTCTCGCAGATAGGTGTATAATAGGGAAAATTATTACTGAGATACAGCAGGAAAGAAGGGAAACTTGTAAAGAAAGCCAGTAAAAAGGAGTGCCTGGATATGGGGATGGAGAACAGCAGGATTCTGACAATGACGATTGACATGCTTTGGGAGGAACTGACAGATTGTCAAAAACAGCTTTTTTATACGGCAAAAAACCTGCCGTTTACCTATGAGATCCGCGGCGGGGAAATGTTTGTAGACCGGCGCTCCAAATCGATCACCAAGGCAACCTTTCAAAAAGCACTGGAGAAAATTCAGAAAAACCCGGAGGAAATTACAGGCCCGAAATCCCTGAATGTATTCGGTGCGCCTTATATTATGGCGGTTCTGCGGGGCCTGGAGAAATAGGAAAAACAGCAGCCAGAAGGTATTGAAAAAGATCAGGGATCTATGGTATACTAGAAATATTAAGTTAGGATATTTTTGTGTTATCCTGCATCAAAAAGAAAATAAGAAAAAGGAAGGTATGCACCATGCGTAAAAGCATCAAAAAGATGGTTGGGATTCGAGTGGCTGCTGCGCTCGCTTCTGTGGTCCTGTTTAGTGTAATGATGACCATAAATATTCTCAACATCGAACACACCCAGGCTGCCAACACCCAGGCTGCTGCTCTGCTTGACAAGGCACAGAAGGCAGAAACGGCACATTATAAGTGGTCCGGTAATCTGAGTAATGCGCTGTATGCCGGTACGGAATTTACCGGAAGCATCGATCCGACGACTTGTGTTCTGGGAAAATGGCTTTATGGAGAGGCAGGTACGGACGATTCGAAAATCATAAGCCTGCGTTCGCAGCTGGAGCCTCTGCACAAAGAGCTGCATGAGTCTGCGACGCTTGTATTGGATATGTTGAAGGACAATCCGGCCGAGGCCCAGGCTTATTATCAGGATACCATTCAGTCCAATCTGAATGTTCTGGTAGGGCTTCTGGATGAGGTTGTGGAACAGGGAACAAATCTGAGCAATGAGAGTACTGCCCAGATGCGGAGAACCATTGTGATTATGCACATCACTTCCATTGTGGGGCTTTCACTGGCTCTGATTTGCCTTATCAGTCTGGTGCTCTATGTGCTCCGCAAGATTGTGAAGCCGATTTTGATGATTACCCGAAAGAGCAAGCCTCTTCAGGAAGGCCATCTGGAGCTGGATTTGAATTACAAAGAAAAGGATGAAATGGGAGATCTGGCAGAAACTCTGGAGAAGTCCATGGGACGTATCCGCACTTATGTGGAGGATATCAACCGCATGATGAGCCAGCTGTCTTCCGGAAATTTTGACGTGGAAGTACAGGAACCCTTTATCGGGGATTTCCGTTCTATTGAGGAGTCGCTGTCCAGCTTTACGTCCAGCATGTCTTCGGTGCTTGCAAATATCAACCACGCGGAGCAGAAAGTGTCGGGAAATGCGGCGCAGCTTTCAGGCGGGGCCCAGGCTTTGGCTCAGGGAGCCACGGAGCAGGCCAGTGCAGTACAGCAGCTTTATGCTACCCTGGATGAGCTTTCCAAGGGAGCGGAAGATAATGTAAAGACAGCTGCCCATGCTCAGGAGAACGCCCGCCTCACCGGGGATCAGGTGACGCTCAGCAGTCATCAGATGGAAGACATGGTAGCGGCTATGGAAGATATTTCTGCTGCTTCCAGAGAGATTGGAAAGATTATTGCTACGATTGAAAATATTGCGTTCCAGACCAACATTCTGGCTTTGAATGCGGCTGTTGAGGCGGCCCGGGCCGGCACGGCAGGCAAGGGCTTTGCGGTGGTGTCCAGTGAGGTAAGGAGCCTTGCTACGCAGTCCGATCAGGCGGCGAAAGCCACTAAGGAATTGATAGAGAATTCCGTACAGGCAGCAGAGCGGGGAAGCAGGATTGTAGGGGAAGTATCCCAGACACTGAATCAGACCCTGGAGCTGGTCATGCAGTCCAACAAGGAGATTCGTGTTATTGCCGAAGCGGTAGAGCGGGAGGCAACTTCCATTGCTCAGGTGACGGACGGCATCAGCCAGATTTCTTCCGTGGTTCAGACCAACTCTGCCAGCAGCGAAGAATCTGCAGCAGTCAGCAATGAACTCTTCGATCAGGTGAAGATTCTCCAGGAGCAGACCAGAAGATTCCGTTTGAAACACAGAGATTAAGTTACATAATATGTTCCGGGTATTGGCGGAAAGAGAGAACGGATATTACGCTGAAGAATAACAGACATAAGATATGTATTCCAGGAGGTGCCGCGTGCATCTCCTGATTTTTTGCGTCCGGTTTTTCATCAAAACCGTTTCAGACAGTATTTTTCTGCCAGGTTGATTCCCTGATAGAGAATCATTGCCATGATGCAGAGGATAACGATAGACATGAGTACCATGTCGAGCTGGAAAACCTGGCTGCCGTAAATAATCAGATACCCCAGACCCCGCCGGCTTCCGATAAACTCACCGATTACAACCCCTACCAGACAAAGGCCGATGTTTACTTTCATGGTGTTGATAAAGATCGGAATGGAGCTGGGAAGTACTACTTTCCAGAGTACGTTTCGTTTGTTGCCGCCCAGGGTATAGATAAGTTTGATTTTCTCCGGATCTACTTCGGAGAAACCAGTGTAGATGGTTAAAATGCTTCCGAAGACGGCTACTGACATGCCGGCCACAATGATAGTTTTCATATTTGCACCCAGCCAGACAATCAAAAGAGGCGCCAGGGCAGATTTGGGCAGGCTGTTCAAGACGACCAGGTAGGGCTCCAGGATCTTGGACAGGCTGTGGGAGAGCCACAGCAAAACAGCGGTTAAAAGACTTAACAGAAAGACCAGCAGGAAACTAATCAGTGTCTCCGCTAAGGTGCTGCCCATGTGCAGAAAGATAGAGCGATCCGAGACCATGGAGACGAACATGTGCAAGACCCGGGAGGGACTGCTGAAAATAAATGCGTCAATGAGATGGGTTCTGGCGCTGGTTTCCCAGAGAATCAGAAAGAGCAGGAAAATAAGAATGCGGGCAAAGGTAATGGCCCGCAATTTTCGTTTCCGTTGTTCCAGAAAGCTTTGTTGGGCTAGAGATGGTTCAGCCACCTGTGTTCAACTCCTTCCATATGAGATTGAAATATTCTTTGAATTCCGGTGCATTGCGGGAACGCATGGGTGTGCGGCTTTCCATGTCGAAAGCGATAGGGACAAGCCGCTGCACATGTCCCGGCCGTCTGGAGAGAACCAGAACCTGATCGGCCATGCTGATGGCTTCGGACAGGTCGTGGGTCACGAGGATGGCCGTTTTCTCTTCTTTTTTGATAATGGCAGAAATATCGTCGCAGACAGAGAGACGGGTCTGGTAGTCCAGGGCAGAAAAGGGCTCATCCAGGAGTAAAAGATCCGGTTCCAGAGCCAGAGTGCGTATAAGGGCGGCACGTTGGCGCATTCCTCCGGACAGCTGGGAAGGACGGGCATCTTTAAATGAAGAAAGACCGTAAGCTTTCAGCATAGAATCTACGTTAGAGAGCCTTTCCGGGTTCATTTTTTTCTGTATTTCCAGCCCCAGAGTAACATTACTGTAGACGGTGCGCCATTCAAAGAGGTGATCCTTTTGGAGCATGTATCCAATGTTTGCCCCTGCGTCCTTTAAGGGCATTCCCAGGAAGGAGATGGTTCCCTCTTCCGGTTCCAGAAGTCCGCAGATCAGCGAGAGCAGTGTGGATTTGCCGCAGCCGCTGGGCCCGACGATCGCAAGAAAATCACCCGTTTCCAGGGAAAAAGAAATGTCGGACAAAGCCAGGGTCTCGCCGTTGACATCATGGTAAGAGTAGCTGACATGTTCCAGTTTCAGTAACGGATTCATACATATTCCTCCCGTCGTGATATATTGTATTTTATGACTTCTCCTGTGAATGGTGCAATTTTGATGCAAATATGATACACTTTTGTTATACGATAGCATTACCCGCTCTTGGCAAGAGAGGGGGCCATCAGCGGACAAGGGTAAAAACGATAGAGAAAAAGAAGACATCCAGGGGAAAGACCATGATACAAATTTTAGTAGTAGAAGACGAAAAACCGATTTCCAATTTGATTGCCGTAAACCTTCGGAAAGCAGGCTATGCCTGCGACTGCGTATTTGACGGCATGGCAGCGGCGGATGCGCTGGATAAAAATGTATATGATTTGATTCTGCTGGATGTGATGCTTCCCAAAGTAGACGGCTATGAGCTTATGAATTACATTGCGCCGCTGGAGATTCCGGTGATTTTCCTCACGGCCAAGGCCTCTGTGACGGACCGGGTAAAAGGCTTAAAACTGGGAGCCGACGACTATCTCACAAAGCCGTTTGAAATTATCGAACTTCTGGCGCGGGTGGAGACGGTTCTGCGCCGTTATCATAAGACGGAAAATGTACTAACTGTGGACGATTTGGTGATTGACACGGCTTCCCGGACGGTAAAGCGGAACGGAGAGCAGATTAATCTGACCAAGAAAGAATTTGAGCTTCTGCTTTTGTTTGTGCGCAATAAAAATATTGCCCTTTACCGGGAAACCATTTACGAGCGTATTTGGGGAGGAGAATATATGGGCGACAGCCGTACGGTAGATCTGCATGTGCAGAGGATGCGCAAAAAAATTGGATGGGAGCACAAGATTGTCACGGTCTACAAAGTGGGGTACCGCTTGGAGGGATAGGGACAGATGAAATTTTCCTGGAAAATCTGTTTTTCGACCATGATACTTAGTTTGATTATTTTCAGCATTGGCGGATATGTTCTGATATCCGCCTTATTTCAGTCTACCTATGAGCGGGAGGTATTAAATGCCGGGGAAGAGAACCGGATGCTGCAGTATTCTTTTGTGGCCTACTGGAACATCGGTGTGCGGGGAACGGAACGAAGTGAAGAGAATATCCGTCAGACGGCAGAGAATATGGTGAGCGGAATGGCGGACAGCGCCCTGAAAATCCGGGTTCTGGGGCCGGACAGAGAAGTGTTCTACGACAATACCAGAGCAGGAAACGGATTTGCGGCGGAGGCGGAAGAGACACTTCTGAGGGAAGTGGCGCGAACAAGCCGGAGTCATATGCTGTGGAAGACAGAGCAGGGCTATGAGCTGTGGACGGCCAGTATGATCTGCCTGGAGAACGGGGAAAGCCTGTATCTGGAGAGTGTCCGGGAGGTAACGGAAGTGTTTGCGGACCGGGAAGCCCAGTATGGTATTTACCGGCAGTGGATGCTGGGGCTTCTGGCGGTGCAGAGTGTTTTCTGCTATCTCATGGCAGTATGGCTTCTGCGTCCTCTTAGGCGGCTTTCCCGTTCGGCAAAACGGATTGCGGGCGGAAATTTAAGCTCCAGGGCCCGGGTAGAGAGCGGAGACGAGATAGGGGATTTGGCCGCGGATTTTAACCATATGGCCGATAATCTGGAACAGCAGTTTCAGGAACTGGAGGATGCAGCCAGGCGCCAGGAGGATTTTATCGGAAGCTTTGCCCACGAGCTGAAGACGCCTCTGACTTCCATGATCGGCTATGCAGATATGCTGCGGACTCATCAGGTGACCCAGGAGGAACAGTTCCAGGCGGCCAACTACATTTTTAAGGAGGGAAAGCGTCTGGAAGCTCTCTCCTTTAAGCTGATGGATTTGATGGTGGTTAAGAACCAGGAGCTGGAGCTGCGTCCGGTGAAAATCCGCTGGATGGCGGAAGACATCCGGGGAATGCTCCAGCCCAGTCTTAAGAAGGCAGGAATTGTCCTGAAGGTGGTGATGGAGGATGAACAGCTTCTTCTGGAGCCGGATTTGATGAAGACCGTGCTTTTAAATCTCTTGGACAACGGGCGGAAAGCCATAGACGGAGAGGGAACTCTGTATCTTCTGGGACGAAAGGAGGAGGAGGGCTTTGCCCTCTATGTGCGGGATACGGGAAAAGGGATTCCCAAAGAGGAATTATCCAGGATTACGGAGGCTTTCTATATGGTGGATAAATCCAGATCCAGGCAGCAGGGTGGAGCAGGATTAGGGCTTGCCATCTGTGCAGAAATTGTAAAGCGGCATGAAGGGACCATGAAATTTAAAAGTATTCCCGGAAAAGGAACCATGGTCCGCATTTTTATTCCCCAAGGAGGTCTGGTGTGAAAAAATATGGGATTGCAGGGATTCTTCTGGCAGTGTTTCTGGCAGGAAGCTTGTTCCTGCCGCCCCGGATCATGGAGTGGCAGGATCGCCGGAAGATTGGAACCAGTCAGACGGAGGAAGTACAAGAGGTGGTGCTGCGGGAGCAGGTCTTTATGACGCTGACCCAGAGGCTTGCCCTTTTGGATACGGAACGGCAGGGAGTGGACACGCTGGCGCTGCTGAATGGAAAGAATTTTACTCAGGAGACGATTGAAGCCCAGGTTCTGGGGGAGATCCGTCTTCTGGCGGAGCAGGAGATTCTCAAAGATATGGATCTGAAATCTCTTTCTTTCATAGATGCGACCGTGTCTTTTTTTGTAGATCTGGAGGACACGGAGAAATCCACGATGGTGTGGTATGGGGAAGCCCTTACGAATGAATATCAGCTGGGCTTTCAACTGGATGACGAGTCCGGAAAGATTATCAGAATTTCTCAGGTAAGGCGGAAAATTTACAATTCCTATACGGAAATTGCAGAGACAGATAGCAGCGCAAATATAGCTGTGGCTGGGAGCAGCGGCTTAGGTCCGGAGGAACTCAAAGAAATTGGGGAACGGTGGGGGGAATATCTTGGCTGCACGGTTACAGATCTGGGAGAAACCCTGATGCCTTTTTATATAAATGGCATAGAAGAACAAATTTTTCGGGCAGAAGCGGAGGAGATGATGGGAAAGGGCTATTCGGAGGAAGAGGCCTACCGGAGAATCTTGGCTGCCTGGGGCATTAGCGTGTCGGAAGTGAAGGAAGGAAGAAAGGCCCTTTTAACGGATGAGGGCGGGGAGACGGAATATTGTTTTCACTCCAACCAGGAGGAGATTATCAATATTTTTCCGCAATGAAAAAAATATCAAAACTGATGCTTTTATGATGCAAGGGGCCTCTATAATGGATTTCAAGAGGTGATGATAAATGCGTAGAACGTCAGATAGAGAACAGGAGAGCAGAAGATCCAGGAGGAGGCGGCAGCAGGAGCTTAGGAGAAAGGTGTTTGGATTTTGTGTTTTTACCTTCCTATTGGGAGTGTTGTTTGGAAGGATTGTATTTGCAAAAGATCCGGATGCAGATTTGGAAGAGTCTGGCTTGAAGGAGAGACCGGAGGTGATCGATTCGGAAATTCAGGAAAACGGAAGTGCCGGGAATCTTTTGACGGCCGGCGGTCTGCTGGATGAAAATTCAGAGGACTCCTGGAGCATGGTGCTGGTGAACCGGAATCATGCAGTGGAGGATGGGTATGAGCCGCCTTTGGCAGAGATTGAGAATAATTACTATTTTGATGCCCGGGCAGTGGAGTATCTGAAGAAGATGCTGGCGGACGGAAGAAAAGAAGGACTTGACTTCTGGGTCTGCTCGGCGTATCGTACCATAGAGAAGCAGACGAATCTTTTTGAGCAGCAGGTGCGGGATCTGATGGCCCGGGGATACGGGGAGGAAAAGGCCCGGGAAGAGGCGGCCACCTCTGTGGCTTATCCGGGTACCAGCGAGCATAATCTGGGTCTGGCTGTGGATATTGTGGCCAGGGATTATCAGATTCTGGACGATAAGCAGGCAGACACGGCCGAGGCCAGATGGCTGGAAGAGAATTGCTGGAAGTACGGATTTATCCTGCGCTATCCTACGGATAAAACAGACATAACCGGGATTATCTTTGAGCCTTGGCATTACCGTTATGTGGGCGAGGAGGCAGCCAGGGAGATTATGGAGCGGGGAATTTGCCTGGAGGAATATCTGGGTTCTGATTGACAGCAGAGGAAGCAGCTTTGGGAAAGAGCGGCTTTTGAGAGGGGAGCTTGAAAGTTATGAATCAGAGAAATTATCAGCGGGAACTGGAACAGGTGCTTGGAAAACTTGCAAAGGAGGGTAAAACACCGAGGTTATTGCTGCATAGCTGCTGCGCTCCTTGCAGCAGCTATGTGCTGGAGTACCTTTCGGAGTATTTTTCTATTACGGTATTTTATTATAATCCCAATATTTTTCCGCAGGAGGAGTATGAAAAAAGAGTAGCGGAACAGGAGGCATTCATTGAGCGCCTTCCGGTAAAGAACCGGATATCCTTTCTGGAAGGTCCATATGAGCCGGAGCGGTTTTTCGAAGCGGCAAAGGGAATGGAGGAGGTTCCGGAAGGGGGCGGACGTTGTTTCCGCTGTTACCGTCTGCGCCTGGAGGAGACGGCCCAGATGGCCCGGGCTTGCGGGTTTGACTATTTTACCACCACCCTTTCCATCAGTCCTTTGAAGAATGCGGATAAGCTGAACGAGATTGGGGAACAGCTGGCCAAAGACTATGGAGTTCCCTATCTGAACAGCGATTTTAAGAAGAAGAACGGATATAAAAGATCGATTGAGCTTTCGGCGGAGTACGGATTGTACCGGCAGAATTACTGTGGGTGCGTGTATTCCCGGAAAGAGTCGTAGGGGATTTTGAGATCGGCACAGACTGCGGAGGCGGGCTGTGCCGTTTTTGCATTTTCATACGCTGTCTTGAAATGCAGAAATAAAATTTGAAAAAGTGTAATATATCCTTCTCCCAAAACGGAGTATAGGATGTAAGGGCACATGGCGCAGGCTTTGAAGCCCGGACAGAAGCGCTGGCTGACGGCGCTGCATAAGCTTACGAATCTATTTTCCGAGGTAACTGTTTATGAAAGCAGACGAAAACAATTTTGTGAATCTAATCCGGCAGGGCAGGGAGGAAGGAATCCGGTATGTCATAGAGACTTATGGAGGGCTTTTAAAGTCTGTGGTCAGAAAAAGGCTGTCTCCCTGGCCGGACCGGATGGAGGAATGTATGAACGATATTTTTCTGGGAATCTGGAGAAACATCGACAGGTTTGACGAAGAAAAAGGCAGCTTTGCCGGCTGGGCGGCCGGAGCGGCGCGTCTGGAAGCCATTGACATGCTCCGCCGTATCAAACGGCAGCCCCAGACGGTTTCTTTGGAGGATGTGGAGATTCCCCGGGAGGATCCGGCGTTTGAGGAGCTTGCAGAACAGGAACTTTCCAGAGAGGCGGAAGAAATTCTCGCCTGCCTGCAGCCAAAGGATCAGGAACTGTTCCGGCGGATTTTTCTGGAGGAAGAGGAACCGGAGACTGCGGGGGATGCGCTGGGAATCAGCAGAGACAATGTATATGTGCGGCTTTTCCGGGGAAAACGGAAGATACGCAGTAAATTTCAGGAAAGGAAGAGGGCATGAGCATGAACAGGGAAGCCTACAGACTGGCAAATGAGATTGGAAAAGAGCTTGAGGCGGACGGGGATTGTCTCAGAGAATGCCTGAGCGATGTAGAGATGAAACGGTATGAGAGCATGATTTCAGAGGAAATAAAGAAGGAAAAAAGGGCTGGCAGAAGAAGCTTTCGCAGGATTGCCGCTGCGGCCTGTGGGGTTCTGGTGCTTGCGGCCTGCACGGCAGCTTTCGGGGAGGAAGTGAATGCGGCTGTGCGGCAGATTGGCTGGAGTATCAGCGAGGCCCTGGGGCTGTCCGGGAATTTGGCAGATTACCGGGAAGTGGTAAATACTTCCGTGTCGGATCAGGGATATGTGATCACTCTCCGGGAGGCAGTGGTTTCCAATGAGGAGCTGGTGATCACCTATACCCTGCAGAGGGAGGACAAAGAGCCCATGGAAGAGATTCTGACGCCGGACGGCATTTTATATATGAACGGAAAGGCTGTCAGTAACGGATCTTCCGGAAACAGCGGCTTCCTGGATGAGGAGCAGACTCTTCTTGGCTCCATGGCCTCCTATAATTTGTCCGGAATGGATTTATCTGCGGAAAATGAATACCGGCTGGTTTTTGACCGGATTGGCATTCTGGCAGAAGGAACGAAGGGAATGTGGGTGTTTGCCTTTACAGCGGACGGTGCAGACCTGATTGCGGATACAAAGCGGATTTCCATCGGAAGGGAATACCGTCTGCCGGACGGCACGGAGATTATCCTGGATACACTTACACTCAATGAGCTGGAACAGCGCATTACCTACAGCCAGTCCGGTTCCACACGCTACATGCTTATGGTAAAGGCCGCAGATTCCAATGGAAACAGGGCGGAATTCGGACTGCGATCGGCAGACGAAACCTCCGGCTATCTTCAGAATGAAGAGATCATTGATGACGGCCGGATTGATGAAACTTCCCGGACTGTCACGCTAACCTTGTACGCTGTAGAACTTCCCCAGGAGGACGGCCGCATAAGCGGTGACCCTATTCCGGTTGGGGATCCCTTTGAGCTGGGGCTATAGCAGGAATCTCGTTTGGGCAGGCTTCCCGATTTCCGGTACAGAAAGCATACCGGCCGGCAAGCCTGCCTGTATTTGAGTGTCTGTCATGCCGTTTGGATGCTCCGGTCTTGCCAACCTCACAAGAAAGCCTTATAATAAAAAAGATTGGAAGAAAAGCAGGAAAGGTGAGGAACAGAACAATGGCACAGCTTTGGGGCGGACGTTTTACCAAGGAAACAGACCGGCTGGTCTATAATTTTAATGCGTCCATTTCTTTTGACAAAAAATTTTATAAACAGGACATGCAGGGCAGCATGGCTCATGTGCGGATGCTGGCAAAGCAGGGGATATTGACGAAAGAAGAGCAGGATCAGATACTGGAGGGAATTCAGGGGATTCTTGCGGATGTAGAGAACGGGACGCTGGAGATTTCCGAGGAATATGAAGATATCCACAGTTTTGTAGAAGCCAATCTGATTGAGCGCATTGGGGAACCTGGGAAAAAGCTGCATACCGGGCGGAGCCGGAACGATCAGGTGGCTTTGGATATGAAGCTTTACATCCGGGAAGAGGTACAGGCGGTAGATGGCTTGGTACGGGAGCTTCTGGAAGTCCTTTTAAAGCAGATGGAGGAACATACGGAAACGGTAATGCCGGGCTTTACCCATTTGCAGAAAGCCCAGCCCATTACCCTTTCCCATCATCTGGGAGCGTATTTTGAAATGTTCCGGCGGGATCGGGAACGGCTCTCCGATCTCTATGAGCGGATGAATTACTGTCCCTTGGGGGCAGGTGCCCTGGCAGGAACCACATATCCCCTGGATCGGGCCTATACGGCAGAGCTTCTGGGATTTTCCGGCCCTACCTGGAACAGTATGGATTCTGTGTCGGACCGGGATTACCTGATTGAGCTTTTGTCCGCGCTCTCTACGATTATGATGCACCTGAGCCGGTTTTCCGAGGAAATCATTATCTGGAATACGAATGAATACCGGTTTGTGGAGATTGACGATGCTTACAGTACGGGCAGCAGCATTATGCCCCAGAAGAAAAATCCCGATATTGCGGAGCTGGTGCGGGGCAAGACCGGCCGGGTTTACGGGGCGCTGGTGTCTCTTCTGACTACCATGAAAGGGCTTCCTCTGGCTTACAACAAGGATATGCAGGAGGATAAGGAGCTGACCTTTGACGCCGTCGATACAGTGAAGGGCTGCCTGGCCTTGTTCCGGGGAATGCTGGATACTATGAAATATAACGGCCGGAATATGGCGGACAGCGCAAGAAACGGTTTTACCAATGCCACGGATGCGGCGGATTATCTCGTAAATCATGGTGTGCCTTTCCGGGATGCCCATGGGATTATCGGCCGTCTGGTCTTGTTCTGCATCGAAAAGGGAAAAGCCATTGAAGAGCTGTCTCTGGAGGAACTAAAAGGAATCAGCCCCGTCTTTGAAGAGGATTTGTATGAAGCCGTGAGTCTGAAAAACTGTGTGGACAAGCGGGAAACTCTGGGAGCGCCCGGGGAGAAGGCTATGGAGCAGGAGATTGCTGCGAGCCGGGAATGGATGGAAACGCATCCTGCCATTTAAGAGAGAAATCTGCGGGGAAATTCCGGCAGATTTACCGCTTGCATTTTCCGGGAAAATGCGATAGGATACATAGAAAAAAGAACAGCGGCACTTGGACAGAGCCGCCTGCAGGAGCATAAGAGGAGATTATGAAAATGAGTGGAAAATTGAAAGTTGGTATTTTGGGCGGAACAGGAATGGTAGGACAGAGATTTATTTCCCTTTTGGAAAATCATCCCTGGTTTGAGGTGACGGCTATCGCGGCCAGCCAAAGAAGTGCGGGAAAGACGTATGAGGAGGCTGTGGGAGGGCGCTGGAAAATGACTGCGCCTATGCCGGAAGCCGTGAAAAAGCTCGAGGTTTTGAACGTAAATGAGGTGGAGAAAGTGGCGGCAGGCGTGGACTTTGTGTTCAGCGCCGTGGATATGTCTAAGGAAGAAATAAAGGCGATTGAAGAAGCCTACGCCAAGACAGAGACACCTGTGGTTTCCAACAACAGCGCCCACCGCTGGACGCCGGACGTGCCTATGATTATTCCGGAGATCAATCCCGGGCATATGGAAATCATTGAGGAGCAGAAAAAGCGGCTGGGAACCAGGCACGGGTTTATTGCTGTAAAGCCCAACTGTTCCATCCAGTCTTATACCCCGGCCCTGAAAGCATGGGAGGAATTTGAGCCTTTCGAGGTGGTAGCAACGACCTACCAGGCTATTTCCGGCGCCGGCAAGACGTTCCAGGACTGGCCGGAGATGGTGGAGAATGTGATTCCCTATATTGGCGGCGAAGAGGAAAAGAGCGAGCGGGAACCCCTGCGGGTTCTGGGAACCTTAAAGGACGGGGAGATTCGTTTGGCCCAGGAACCGGCTATCACCTGCCAGTGCATCCGTGTTCCCGTACTCAACGGCCATACGGCGGCCGTGTTTGTGAAATTCCGCAAGAAGCCTTCGAAAGAACAGCTCATTGAAAAGCTTGAAAGCTACCGGGGGCTGCCTCAGGAGCTTAACCTTCCCAGCGCGCCGAAGCAGTTTATCCGGTATATGGAAGAGGAAAACCGTCCCCAGGTGAAATTGGATGTGGATTATGAGAGAGGCATGGGGG
Organism: uncultured Lachnospiraceae bacterium; assembly: GCA_910587955.1. Lineage (GTDB taxonomy): Bacteria > Bacillota > Clostridia > Lachnospirales > Lachnospiraceae > Laedolimicola. Next base: position 17,616 of record CAJUNN010000026.1, read on the forward strand.
TTTCCGTGGGAAGGCTTCGGGAGGATACGATTTACGACTGGAAATTTGTGGGGCTTTCCCACAATACGGTGCGGGGTGCGGCAGGAGGAGCCGTTCTCTGCGCAGAGCTTTTGAAAGCGGAAGGCTATATTTTTGCAAAAGCAGAATAAATTCTGAATCTTAAAGTTTTATAAACTTCTTGTGCGGCTGCCGCGTCCGGTGTTATGATGAGAACAGAAAATACCGGATCGCGGCAGTTCGCCGATTTTCCCACGATTTTACTTGACAGCAGCAGAAAAATGTAATAGTATGATGAGTAGAAAACGAACAAACATTCGCGAACGGATGTTTGATAAAAGGATAAGGAGAAAATTATGGTAAAAGAAGAAAAAATGCGCGCATTGGACGCAGCACTTGGACAGATCGAGAAGCAGTTCGGAAAAGGCTCCGTCATGAAACTAGGGGACAGGGGAGCCAATATGCAGATTGAGACCACTCCCACAGGCTGCCTGAGCCTGGATCTGGCTCTGGGCCTGGGAGGCGTTCCCAAAGGAAGAATTATCGAAGTGTACGGTCCGGAGTCCAGCGGAAAGACTACGGTTGCCCTGCACATGGTGGCTGAGGTCCAGAAGCGGGGCGGAATTGCGGGATTTATTGATGCGGAGCATGCGCTGGACCCGGTTTATGCCAAGAATATCGGCGTGGACATCGACAATCTCTACATATCCCAGCCGGACAACGGGGAGCAGGCCCTGGAGATCACCGAGACTATGGTTCGTTCCGGGGCGGTAGACATTATCATTGTGGACTCTGTGGCGGCCCTCGTTCCCAAGGCGGAGATCGAGGGAGATATGGGCGACTCCCACGTGGGCCTGCAGGCCCGCCTTATGTCCCAGGCTCTTCGGAAGCTGACTGCAGTGACCAGCAAGTCCAACTGCACGGTAATTTTTATCAATCAGCTCCGGGAGAAGATCGGCGTCATGTTCGGCAATCCCGAGACCACCACAGGCGGAAGGGCTCTGAAATTCTATTCCTCCATCCGTCTGGATGTGCGCCGGGTGGAGACCCTGAAGCAGAGCGGGGAGATGGTGGGAAACCGCACCAAGATCAAAGTGGTGAAGAATAAAATTGCACCGCCGTTTAAAGAGGCGGAGTTTGACATTATGTTCGGCGAGGGGATTTCCAAAGAAGGAGACATCCTGGATTTAGCCGTCAATATGGGCGTGGTCAATAAGAGCGGCGCCTGGTATGCCTACAACGGAGAAAAGATCGGACAGGGCCGGGAGAATGCCAAGTCCTATCTGAAGCAGAATCCGGCTGCCTGCCAGGAGATTGAGGCGAAGGTGCGGGAGAGCTTCGGTTTGGAAGGAGCAGGTACAGAGAAAGAGGCAGCCGCACCGGAGCCCAAGGAGAAGAAGGCGAAGGAACCCAAGGCATAAGCCGGGAGAGGACACATGAAGGAGTGGAAGGAGCATCCCGCCGCCCGGATGAGGCAAAGAGAACAGAAACGGGAGAAAGAAGCCGGAGAGATGCCGGATCAGGGCAGCCTTGCAAAGAGGGCCAAGCACCGGGCGCTTTACCTTTTGGAGCGGGCCGACCGGACGGAGCAGGAGCTGCGGAGCAAGCTGGAGAAAACTTATGAGCCGGAGATTGTAGAGGAAGCCATCGCCTATGTGCGGCAGTATCACTATATTGATGATAAGCGGTACGCGGTCAATTATCTGGGAAGCCGCGGGAAATTGAAAAGCCGCCGCCAGGTAGAGCAGGAGCTTCTTTACAAGAAAGGGGTTGCCAAGGATGTGCTGGAGGAGGTTTTTTCCGAAGCGGAACCTCAGGATGAGCGGGCAATGATACGCAGATGGATGGAGAAGAAGCGGATGGACCCTCAGACTGCCACCCGGGAAGAACTGCGCAAATTCTATCTGTTTCTGGCCCGGAGGGGCTTTCAGAGCGAAGATATTCTCCATGAACTGCGCAGGCAGAATGGCGAAATACCTCAGGCGGAGTAATTTGCATAAAATTTGCATGAAAGAATAATGTTTGCTTGACATAATGCAAAAATAAGTATAAAATTTAAATGTTGTATTTGTACAATGAAAACTAAATAAGGAGGTGCTCCTGTGCCGTTTTTTATTCCGATAATCGTTGCACTTGTGTCGATCGCAGTTACGGCTCTTGTGACGGTCTACGTGCGTAAGACCATGATAGAGAAAAAAGTGGGAAATGCAGAGGAAAAAGCAAGAGAAATAATTGACGACGCATTGAAAGTTGCAGAACGCTCCAAGCGGGAGGCATTGTTGGAGGCGAAGGAAGAATCGCTGAAGACAAAGAACGAGCTGGAGAAGGAAACCAAGGAACGCAGGGCGGAGCTTCAGCGGTATGAGCGCAGGGTCTTATCCAAGGAGGAAACATTGGATAAAAAGGCCGAAGCGCTGGAACGCAGAGAAGCGAGCTATGCGGCAAAGGAGGAGAAACTGTCCAAACAGGCTGCAGAGCTGGAACAGCTTTCTTCAAAAAGAGTACAGGAACTGGAACGAATCTCCGGGTTAACCTCCGAACAGGCAAAAGAATACTTATTAAAGACTGTTGAAGACGAAGTAAAGCATGAGACAGCTGTGCTGGTCAAGGAACTTGAGAGCAGAGCAAAGGAAGAGGCCGATAAAAAGGCGAAAGAATATGTAGTGACGGCGATTCAGAAGTGTGCTGCGGACCATGTGGCAGAGACGACGATTTCCGTTGTCCAGCTTCCGAATGACGAGATGAAGGGCAGAATTATCGGCCGGGAGGGGCGCAACATCCGCACCCTGGAGACCATGACCGGTATCGATTTGATTATCGATGATACGCCGGAGGCCGTAATCTTGTCAGGCTTTGATCCCATTCGCCGGGAAGTGGCAAGGATTGCCTTGGAAAAACTGATTGTCGATGGCCGGATTCACCCGGCTCGCATCGAGGAGATGGTTGAGAAGGCGCAGAAAGAAGTAGAAGTGATGATTCGCGAGGAAGGCGAGGCGGCAACGCTGGCAGTCGGGGTTCACGGTATTCATCCGGAGCTGGTGAAGCTCTTGGGAAGAATGAAATTCCGTACCAGCTACGGCCAGAATGCCTTGAAGCATTCCATCGAAGTAGCGCATCTGGCAGGGCTTCTGGCAGGTGAGATTGGTGTGGATGTGCGCATGGCCAAGAGAGCCGGACTTTTACATGATATCGGTAAATCCATTGACCACGAGGTAGAAGGGTCACATATTCAAATCGGAGCGGATCTGTGCAGAAAGTACAAAGAGTCCGCCACCGTTATCAATGCGGTAGAGTCGCATCATGGGGATACGGAGCCTACGTCCCTGATTTCCTGTCTGGTACAGGCAGCAGATACCATATCGGCTGCACGTCCGGGCGCGAGACGGGAGACTCTGGAGACGTATACCAATCGGTTAAAACAGTTAGAGGATATCGCCAACGGATTTAAGGGCGTAGATAAGTCTTTTGCAATTCAAGCAGGTAGGGAGATTCGTGTCATGGTAGTTCCGGAACAGATTGACGATTCTACTATGGTATTACTGGCAAGGGATATTTCCAAGCAGATAGAAGCTGAGCTGGAGTATCCGGGCCAGATCAAGGTAAATGTGATCCGCGAGAGCCGGGTGACAGATTACGCAAAATAGAACAGTCAAAGGGGATGCTGCGGTGCGGCATCCCCTTTCCGTATACAAGAGAGGGGTGGAATTGTGGCAGAGATTGGATTTATCGGTGCGGGAAATATGGGATATGCCCTGCTGAAAGGAGTTCTGAAAGAATTTCCGGCGGACTCTATCATTTTTACAGCAAATACAGAGAAAACCAGACGGCGGGTGTTTCTGGAAACCCAGGTAGCGTATGCCCAGTCTAACGCAGAGTGTGCCAGGGACTGTAAATATTTGATTTTGGCGGTAAAGCCCCAGTACTATTTTGCAGTACTGAAGCAGATTCGCTACGCGGTGACGCCGGAGCATGTGGTGATTTCCCTTGCTCCCGGTATTACCATAGAGAATATGAAGGAGAGGCTTGGATCGGACCGGAGGGTGGTACGGGCCATGCCGAATACGCCGGCTCTCATTGGAGAGGGAATGACGGGCTTAAGCTTTCATCGGGAAGAATTTGAGCCCGGGGAGATTGAGATGGTTCATCGGATTTTCGGAGCCGTGGGACATTATGAGGATGTGGAGGAAAGGCTTATGAACGCCGTAATCTGCGCCAGCGGGAGTTCTCCGGCCTTCGTCTATCCGTTTATTGAAGCCCTGGCGGACGGAGCTGTGAAATATGGAATGCCGAGAGAGCAGGCCTACCGATTTGCAGCCCAGGCGGTTGCCGGTGCTGCGAAGATGGTGCTGGAGACAGGGGAGCATCCGGGCATGCTAAAAGACCGGGTATGTTCTCCCGGAGGAACCACCATTGCAGGAATCGCGGCCCTGGAGGATGCGGGACTGCGCAGTGCCGTACTGAAAGCTTGTGATGCCTGTTACGAACGGGCGGAAGAAATCTGCTGACTTGCAAAAAACGGACAGGAATGGATTGGGAATACCTCTCATACACTGATCAGTGTAGGGGAGGTATTTTTATGATGAAAGGACTTCATATCCGGGACCGGAATCTGTTTTTGGGATTGTTTCTTTCCGGGTTTGTAGTAGGAGTGTTCTACATTACTATATTTGGGAAAGCCGCCGTTCACAGCACCACGCTTATGAGCACGTATTTTTTTTCCAAATATAAACGGATGGAGTTTGTTTCTGAGGAATTGTTTCTCTACACCCTGAAATCCCGGATGTCGGCCTTTACTGTCTTGTGGCTTACCGGGCTTACCGTCTTTGGAACAGCGGTGGTTTATGCCTATGTGGTCTGGATTGGGGCTGCCCTGGGCATTACGATCACTACGGCGGCCATGAAGATGGGAGCCCAGGGAATCCTTCTCTGTGCCGCCAGCGGGCTGCCCCATTTTGTTCTCTATGTGCCGTCCTGCTGCTGGCTCCTGCGGAAGATCTGTGAGATGTCGGGAAAACGGGAATTGAAGATGCGTCAGTGGAATAACAGCAAAAAATTGTTTTATTCCTATCTTTTGGTCTGGCTTATGGGAGCTATGCTCTTTTTGGCCGGCGCATTTCTTGAAAGTTATGTAAATCCCCTCTTTTTAAAAACTTTTTTAAAAAAAATTTAAAAAAATTTTTTCTGTCGGAAAACAAGATTTGGTGGTTGTCGAAAAATGAGAAGGCCAGATATTGTAGAAAACCCTGCAAGCCTTGATTTATCAAGGTTTTTCAAGAAAAAAGACCATTGCTTTTCTGTATTTTTGTTACTATAATATTAAACATAACGGGTGTTGTGGGAATATTTTTGTAACAATTTGAGGGATAGTACGTATATGGAACAAGAGATTAAGAGCTTTGTGTCCTATTTGCATAACGTGAAGGAGACATCCAAAAACACAGAGCTTTCGTATCAGAGAGATTTAATGAAGATGATGCACTTTCTAAAGGAGCAGAAAGTGGAGTGTGTAGAGGATGTTACGGAGACGAACCTGAATTCTTATATCCTGGACTTGGAGAAAAAGGGGTTGGCCGCGTCTACGGTTTCACGCAATGTGGCTTCTATGAAGGCTTTTTATCTCTATCTGTTAAAGAGCGGAAAGGTGGAGACAGATCCGACGGAGCATTTGAAAGCGCCGAAGGTGGAGAAGAAGATTCCGGACATTTTGTCTGTGGCGGATATCAATAAGCTTTTGGAACAGCCGGGGGAGCGGACGTCCAAGGGGCTCCGGGACCGGGCTATGCTGGAATTGCTCTATGCCACGGGAATCCGGGTGACGGAGCTGATATCCTTGAAGGTAGGGGATATCAACCGGAAGATGGATTACATCGTGTGCCGGGACCGGAACCGCGAGCGGGTGATTCCTTTCGGTTCCAAGGCCAAGGAAGCTCTGGACAACTATATGGGAGCTGCCAGGCAGGATCTGATCGGGAATAAAGAGTGCGAGATGCTCTTTCCTAACTGTTCCGGGGAGAGTATGAGCCGGCAGGGGTTCTGGAAGCTGTTAAAGCAGTATGTGAAGCAGGCGGGAATCCAGATGGAGATTACGCCTCATACCCTGCGCCATTCTTTTGCCGCTCATCTGGTGGATAACGGCGCGGATCTGCATGTGGTGCAGGAGATGCTGGGACATTCGGATATTTCCACGACCATGATGTATGCAGTGCGCACCCGGGAAGTATATGCCAAGGCCCATCCCCGGGGATGAGTAATGCCAAAGCCGGCGTTTATTCTTCCGGCAGAAGCACCCGGAATGTACTGCCGCCTCCCGGGGTGTCCTCCAGACGGATTTGACCGTGGTGGGCGGATATGATTTCCGAGGCAATGCAGAGGCCCAAACCAAAGTGGCCTTTCCGGCTGCGGGAGGCGTCCGCCCGGTAAAAGCGCTCAAAGACATGCTTTTTCTGTTCGTCGGGGATGCCCGGGCCGTTGTCCGCCACTGTGATTGCAAAAAATTTTCCGGTTCTTGAAAGAGAGATACGGATAACCCCCTGGGAAGGTGTGTAACTGACTGCATTGTGAAGCAGAATGGAGAGAACCTGGCGGATACGTTCCCGATCGCAGAGGCAGGGAGGGAAAAGAGTCTCCGGCAGTTCCGCCGTAAGGCGGATATTTTTTTCGGTAGCCAGGGATTCAAAGGCTTCACATGTTTCCAGAAGCAGAGTGTCCAGTTCCAGCGGGACTTTCTGGATAGTCCAGACATGGGCGTCTGCACTGGAGAGAAGCAGCATATCATCCACCAGCCTGGACATGCGGAGCCCTTCTGAGCGGATGGAGGAGAGAAAATGGGTCCGTTCTCTTTGGTCTGCCCGCCCGGCGGCCGAGGCACAGGAGAGGATTACGGCCAGAGGAGTGCGCAGTTCGTGGGAGGCAGAGGCTACAAATTGTGCCTGCCGTTTCCGGTTTTCCTCTAAAGGGAGCAGGAGCCGTCCGGTGAAATACCAGGAGAAGAAAAACAGGGCGGCTGCTGCCAGGGCAACCAGAAGCAGGAACCAGATCCGCTGCGCGCGGATTTGCCTGGAAAGCTCCCTTAAGGGCATGAGAATGATGGCTTGCAGCGTTCCGGACGGCCGGTTGGAGGTAATGACGCAGGCGTAATAATCTGCACTGCCTTTTTCTTTAGAAGAGAAGGAAAATTCCTGATGAAAGGTGTCCTCCGCCTCCAGGGATTCTACAGAAAAGTGTTCTTTGTAATAGTTCCCGGCAGCTTCAAAAAGCGGCGCGGTTTCCGGGATTCCCTGACGGTTCAGCAGAAGCGGGACGCCGTTGTCTTTAAGGTGAATCAGGTAATTGCCGCCTTCCGCCGTATCATAAAGCCATTCCGATGTAATCAGGGTTTGCTTTACCAGCCCTTTGCTTAAATGCTCCATGCGGTTTTGAAAGGTGTGAAAACTGCTGTCTTTCAGGCTTTTTTCAGAGACATAGAGAAAACAGCAGGACATGACAGACAGGATTAAAGCAGTGATGCCGGCGCAGAACACGGCCAGATTCAAACGTGTTTTTCGGAACATGGATTCTCCTTTGCAGATCAGGCTTCCATCCGGTAGCCGATTCCCCGGACGGTGCGGATGGAGACAGAGCTTTCCACCGTTTTTAAGCGGCGTCTCAAAAAATGAATGTAATTATCCAGATTTCCTTCCTCCACATCGCTGTCCATACCCCAGACGCGGGTGAGAAGCAGGGGACGGGAGAGGGTCTGACCGGGATTCCGCAGAAAAATTTCCATCAGATCCCGCTCCCGCCGTGACATACTGCAGGAGCCGCCGGGACCGGCCAGGGTACTGTCTTCTATGGAGCAGGTAATATCCCGGAAAGAGAGTGTCCCCTCCGGCGCCAGCCTGCGGGGGCGGCGGGCCACACAGCGGATCCGGGCCATGAGCTCTTCAAAAGCGAAAGGCTTCACCAGATAATCGTCTGCTCCCAGGTCCAGCCCCGTTACTTTATCGTCCAGGGTTCCCAGAGCAGTAATTAAAATAACCGGTGTGGAATTGTGGCTCCGGCGCATGGTTTTCAGCACTTCCGTACCGTCCAGGAGGGGAAGCATCCGATCCAGCAGGATTAAATCATAAAGATTCTGCTGTATATAGTAAAGGGCTTCTTCCCCGTCTCTGCAGGCATCCACGGAAAACCCCTCCTGTTCCAGCTGGAATACAAGGGAATCCAGCAGCCGTTCTTCGTCTTCTACCAGCAATAGTCTCATACGGCCTCCTTTGACCTTTATGGTCCAATGTGAATAGTATATCTGATTTTAACAGGGAAATCTTTAAGAAATCTCTAATTTTTAAGATATTAGAATTTAAGGTTTTTCCAGAAAATGGGCGCTTTCTGTGTGGGACAGAAGGTGCGGTATCCATCTGCTGTGCCGGTAGAAAATGAAACAATATTTGAGGGGGTTCAAACGCCGCAGTGATTCAAGAATCTATCATTTTCACGACAGATAAACATGGTTCAAAGAAAATGATGTAGTTGTCAACTGTGGTATAAGGGCTGTATTTGCTTCGGTAGCACTGCAGGGCATCAGATAGGAATTCAGGTGTTACCTCTAAAAATTCGGCCACTTCATGTATTTCTGTTAAATGAGCTTCATATGCAGAAATAATCCCTCTTAACCCGATCTGCTTATTGTAAGCCCAGAGCCGAGCCAGCAGCTCTTGCTTGCGGTTTCTGGCGTCTTCCTGGTTCAGAATGTCCCCGACTGTGGTGTAGTGGTGGCCGAGTTCTTCTGCCAGGATGCAGGATTTTTCCACGGAAGTAAGAGACTTATGTATAGCAATATTTCCGTTGCAATATAAGCCTTTCATCCCTTTTACTCCGGATAGATCCATTTCTTTTATGAATATATCTTCGTTTTGGATTTGCAGTTCTTCATAAGTCATAAACGATCATTCCTTTGGCCGGGCAGCGAGAAGCAGCCTTTTATATTCTTCGATCTTATCTAACTCTTCCGGCGTGAAATTTTCACCTTCTTTATGAGCGGCAGTTGTTTCCATAAAATTATCTGCATCATCAAAATCGTTCAGAGAAAGCCCCAATACTTTAGCGACAGCCTTTAATGTTTCAAGCTTGGGGTCCTTTGTTGCACCGCTTAAAATTTTATTTAAGGTTCCAACAGGCACGCCGGAAGCTGCCGAGAGTTCTTCGGTTGTAAGATTTAACTTCTTTTTGTAAATTGCAATGTTCTCCAATCCCATTGTAGTACCTCCGTCTATGTATATATTTTACCGCTAAGTAGTTTTATAGTCAATAATAATTTTCCATTAACGGTAAATAGTGTATTGACATTGACCGTTAAAGGGATTAATATGTAATAAAATAACCGTTAACGGTAGAATGGAGGAACAGATGGAATGAATAAGAGAAATTTAAAGCTTGATGAATATGGTATTAGTAATAAACGGTTCAAGGAACTTTCCGGTTTCTGTGAACAGTACCCGGAGTGGGTGGAGGAATTAAAGCACAAGACAGATACGGTAAAAAGCGTACATGTGACGGGTATGCCGATGGCGCCTTCCCAGAGGAGTGATCAGACAGCAGCATTGGCAGTGCGCCGGGCGGAGCTTCAGGAAAGGTGTAAGCTGATCGAACAGATGGCTCTCCAGGCAAATGCAGATCTGCAAGAATACATAATCCGCTCCGTTTGTTATGAGGAACCGTTCTGGTATCTCCGGGACATCCGGGGGATGCCTTGCAGCCAGAGAAGCTTTTATGATTATCGAAGGTACTTTTTCTACCTCCTGGATCAGAATAAGAAAATGTGACCACCTTAAGGACGTACTTCCGTGATATTATGGTATTGTCCACTGAGGGTAGCATTATAAGATATAAATTAAACGACCTTAGCTTCCCAGGTAATGATTGCAACCAGTGTAGAGTTGAGATAACCATTCCGGAACAGCAGCGGTTTTTGGGGGAAACATCTTAGGGCAGGTATGCCCGCAGTACGGGGCGCTAGGGGGTGCCGGCATGGCTCCTATTGTACTGGAAAGCTGTAGTTCTGGAGATTCCGGGAGGGGAGGGTGCATTATTGTTTATGGAGGAATAAGGAAAATGTATATTAATCCCAATACGGTTGTAATGGCCGCAAGTGTGATTTCGGCGCTTGCGGTCATTTTTTCTGCCGTGTTTGCCGTATACCGCTGGTATCTGCGGCAGAACCAGCAGGACAAAGAAATTGAAAATATCAAAGCAGAACAGTGTTTGCTTACATATGGTATATTAGCCTGTTTGAAAGGGCTGCAGGAAAAGGGGTGCAACGGCCCCGTTACGGAGGCAGTCGGCAGGATCGAGAAGCATATCAATAAGCAGGCACATGATCAGGAAGATTAGAGGAGGAATTGAAAAATGAATATGGAACTTTTGATGCAGTATGTAACCTACACGCTTATGGCCATCGGCGTGCTGGCCTTTTTGACGGCGGTGATTGTCCAAGTGATTAAGGAAATGCCGGGCCTGCAGCGTATCCCCACAAGTGCCGTAGCGCTGGCGGTGTCGCTGATTCTGTGTCTGCTGGCCGTGGCAGCCGCCTGCCAGTATTTCAAAATCGCAGTGCTCTGGTATTACTGGATTGGCTCTGTTGTAGCAGCCTTTCTTGTATACCTGGTGGCAACCGGGGGCTGGGAGCGTGTGACGGAGCTGTGGCACAGAACGAAATATAACAGAAAATAAACAGAAATAGAAAGTGAGGAAGATATGAAAGTATTATTGTCAGTAGGGCACAGCATTTTAAAATCCGGTGCCTGCACCAGTGCAGACGGCCGGCCGTATGGCGGCGTACTGGAGTACAGCTACAACAAGGGAATCGTAAACCGGACGGCGGAATACCTCCGCAAAGCCGGCCATAGGGTGGATGTGCTGCTTTGCCCGGAACTGCAGTTTTCAAGAAGCACGGAGGAAAGCGCTTATAAGATCCAGCGGGTCAACAAAGGCGGTTATGACCTGGTTGTAGAATTGCACCTGAATGCTTCCAAATATCACAATGCCGGAGGATGCGAAGTTTTCTATATCTGCGAAAAAGGAAAACAGATTGCACAGCAGATACAGGGGCGGCTGTCTGCCGTATTTTCCGGCCGTCCGATTCAGCGCCGGACGGATTTGTATATGCTCACCAAGACCGTACCTGTGGCCCTGATTGTGGAAAGCTTCTTCTGCGATAATGCCGCAGACTGCGCCGCAGCCAAGAAGGCAGATGTTGCCCGTCTGATTGCGGAAGGAATCCACGGAAGGGATATTCCGGGAGACAGGCTGGAATCAGAAGAAATAAACAAAGAAGAAGCGGCGGAAGGAACGCTGTACCGTGTCCAGGTAGGTGCCTATAGCGTTAGGGCCAACGCCGAAGCCATGAAGAAAGAACTCCAGGCAGCAGGGTTTGAGGCAATTTTGGTAGCGGCATAAAAGGCTATTGGTGACGGCCCCGGGATCGCTCCCGGGGCTGTTTTTTTGATCTTATTTCCGGTACAATTAGTAACAAATAGGAACAAACACAGCGGAAACTGTATATTGCGCCATTCATCTTAAAGAAATCTCTAAAATTTTTAGAGAAAACTTAGAGATTCTCCTGCTACGATAACCGGGAAAGCAGATAAGAAATGACAAGCGAGGAGGAAGAACATGAAAAAAGACTGGAAGAAACAAATGCAGATAGCGGCGCTGACGGCTCTCGTAAGCCTTTCCCTGGCGGGATGCAGCGGGGAGAAGAAGCCGGAGCAGACAGCGGATTTGCCGGAAGCCGCTGCGTCGGCCGGGGAAGAGGGAAATCCGGTTCAGGAGCCGGAAACGCCTGAACAGCCGGAAGAAGTCCAAAAGAAAGATCCGGAGGGCACGGCGCCTGAGCAGGAGCCGGATTCCTCTCAGGCGGCGGAATCCCTGACCGGAGATATCCGGGAGGTGGGAGAGCAGACATTTACCGTTGCAAAAGCGCTGGAGGAAGAGTCGGAGGACGGAGGAGACATTCTGACCGTGCCCGTCGGAGATGGCTCGCTGGAAGAAACGGATCTGGTCACAGTGTCCTACGATGAAAGTACGGCCTTTGAGAAACAGACCATCTGGGACGGAGGTGCAAAGCATGAGGAGACGCAGGGGTCGGCCCAGGATTTGGAGAAAGGGAGAATGGTGGTGATGTCAGGTTACTATGAAGGCCAGGTCTTCCATGCGGTCAAGGTGCGTGTGGTGGAGGTAGTGCTGTAGCATAGCGTTTGAAACCGGAAAGGAAAGGTGGAACTATGAATCAGAAAAGATGGAAACGGATGACAGCGTGGATTCTCATGGGGATTCTGCTGCTGATGAGCGGATGTTCCGGGAAAGGGGGAGCGGATATCCCAAAGGAGACAAAGCCGGAGGGCGGGGAGCCTGCCAAGGAAACCCAGATGGGACGTTATCTGGAGGAGGAGATAGAGCTGCCGGAGGAAGCCTTGGGCAGCCGGGGCAGCTGGGAAGGGGCCTCTTTGAAACGGCTGGAAAGCGGAGAATTGGCTTTATTGAATGTCAGTGCAGGCTTCTTTGTCTCTTCGGATCAGGGAACGACCTGGGAGCGGCGGGAGATGCCAGCCCTGGATAAGCTAACGGAAGAGAATTACTATGTTCCCGGGCAGGCCATTGCCCCGGACGGCTCCGTAGCCATTATCTATGCCGGGGGAGATGAGGAGGAAGAAGCGGAAGAAGAGGAAGAAGCGGGGAAATACCGGCCGAAATATCTCTACCTGGATGGGGAAGGGAAGGAGCATCCCATCCAGTATACGGATAAAGAGAATTATCTGACGGAATTTGCCTTCGGGAGGGACAGCAGGCTGTATGCTTTCAGCTCCGGGGGGAGTGTCTATGAGATCAGCCGGGAGGACGGCACAGCCCGGCAGATATTTGAAACGGACGGCACGGCAGATTATATCTGTTTTACGGAGACTTATCTGACAGCAGCTACCTCGGGCGGCTTTGTTGTCTATAATCTGGAGACAGAAAGCCTGGAGGAGGATCCGGTGATCCAAGAGTTCCTTTCGGAGAATGTCGGCGGAGCAATCGGTGCGGTGACGGGCAGCCATCCGGTTGTCATGGCAGCAGGGCCGGAAAAAGATACGATTTATCTGGCTCTGGACAAAGGGCTTTTCCGCCATGTGATTGGAGGGACGGTCATAGAACAGGTGGCGGACGGGGCGCTGAATTCCCTGGGAGATCCCCAGATGTCCCTTCTAAGCATGGAGGTTTTTTCCGATGAAGCGCTTGTGATTTTGTATAATGAAATTCAGCTGTACCGCTATGTCTACGATCCCAATCTTCCTGCCGTACCGGAGGAGCAGATTAGTATTTACAGCCTGGAAGAGGATTATACCATACGCCAGGCGGTGAGTTTGTACCAAAAGAAGAATCCGGGAGTTTATATCCGCTATGAGGTGGGAATGTCCGGCGACGACGGAGTGACCCGGGAGGATGCCATTAAAAACCTGAACACCCGGATGCTTTCTGGAAACGGTCCGGATCTTCTGGTCCTGGACGGACTTCCTGAGAAATCTTACCGGGAGAAGGGAATTCTGGCAGATTTGACGGAGACGGAGAAGGAGCTGACAGGAGAACATGCACTCTTTTCCAATCTGGTGGATGCCTGCCGGACAGAAGGTGCTCTTTACTCTCTGCCGGTGCGCTTCCAGATACCGCTTCTGGTGGGAGAAACGGAAGATCTAAAGAGCATTACGGATCTGGCTTCTCTGGCGGATGCGGTGGAAAAGCTGCGGGCAGAGTATCCCGAGGGAGGGATTACCAGTATTCCTATGGAAGAGTTGATTCTTGGGAATCTGGGGCTTGCCTGCCGGGGGGCATGGACGGATGAGAAAGGCGATCTTGACACAAAAGCCCTGACGGAGTTTCTCACCCAGGCGAAGCGTATTTATGAGGCGGAACTGGCGGGCTATAACGAAACTGAAATGCAGGTGTACCAGGAGCGGATTCAAAAGCTCCGCCAGGAGGGAGATGTCCTCCGCTACTATATGAACGTGGGGTCCCAGGCCATCAGCATTGCCATGGGTGAACTGCATATGGGAACCGGTGTGGTGAGTGACATGAAATCGGACTTTAATACCCTCACAAGCGTTATGGAACAGATGGAAGGCCTGGATTTTAATCTCTGTCCGGGGCAGGAGGAAGCTTCCTTTATTCCGGTAGCCCGGGTAGGCATTTTTGCCCAGTCCATGGAAAAAGAACAGGCTCGGTCCTTCTTCCGGTTCCTGTTTGGTCCGGAGCTTCAGGATATGGATTTGGGAAGCGGTTTTCCCGTAAACCAGGCATCCTTCGAAAAGATGAAAGAGGAGCCGGAGGAAGGGGAATCCGGCGGAAGTTATTCCATCAGCTCCAGCAACGGGGAAGGCGGGATCGGATTTTCCCTGAATGTTGTCTGGGCTTCGCCGGAACAGTTTGAACGGCTGAAAGAGATCGTAAATTCCCTGAAAACAGCAGGTGTCAGTGATTCTGTGATTGAGAATAACGTCTATGAGACGGGAGTAAAAGTCTTAAACGGCACTATGGAGGTCAAGGATGCCGTGGATGAGATTGTAAAAAAGGCGGCCATTTATCTGGCAGAGTAGGAAAGAAGAAGGAGGAAGGAGTGTGCCGGGCAGAAAGACGAAGAGGGCAAAGACGGGAAGATATCATAAAACGGAGCGTGCCTGGGCAGTCTTTCTGCTGCCCAGCCTGGCCGGGGTTTTTGTCTTTGTGTGCCTGCCTTTCCTGGACGTGGTACGGCGGTCTTTTCTGACCGCCGTTACCCAGGAATGGTCCGGATTTCGCAATTATCAGGCAGTTTTTCAAAACCAGGCTTTTATGCTGGCAGTAAAAAATACCCTGCGCTTTACGGCTGTGTGCCTGCCGCTGCTCATCGGGCTTGGTCTTTTTCTGGCAGTTCAGATCGGGAAACTTCGGAAGATGCAGCTAATCAAATCCTTGTTTCTCTTTCCTCTGGCTATGCCGGCTGCTGCAATCGTTCTCGTGTGGAAAATGATATTTTCCAGGCAGGGCTTTCTCAATCTTTTGCTTAACAGCCTTCATCTGATTCCGGAGAGCGGAGCTGTGGACTATATGGATTCCGCCGCTGCCTTCTGGGTGCTGGTATTCAGCTACATTTGGAAAAACCTGGGATATACCATAATCCTTTGGCTGGCCGGCATCTTTGCCATTCCCACGGATATTCTGGATGCGGCCAGGGCGGACGGGGCTACGGAGCGCCAGTGTTTCTGGTATGTGATTTTTCCCAATCTGAAAGGGAGCCTTTATACCATTACCGTGCTTTCCTTCCTGAATTCCTTCAAGGCTTTCCGGGAGGCATATCTGGTGGCGGGTTCCTATCCCCACGAGAGCATGTACCTGCTGCAGCATCTTTTTAATAACTGGTTTGTAAATCTGGAGCTGGATAAGATGGCGGCGGCAGCGGTCTTAGTGGGAACGGTTCTTTTTCTGGCTGTCGTTTTGCTGCAGAAAGCCTGGGATCCCAAAGAAAGAGAGGAGTAGCCATGCGCAAATGCCTGTTGTTTTTGCTGGGACTGATGTTTGTCCTGCCGGTGTTCCTGATACTGTCGGGAACCCTGCTGAGCCGTTATGAGCTAAAAGAGATTATGATGCCTCTGGTTTCCGGCACAGAAGCATTTATGCGCTGGAAGTTTTTTCCTCAATATCCCACCTTTGAACACTATGTGCGGGTGCTGTTCTATACGCCCCAGTTTTTCGTGGTCTTCTGGAATTCCGTGAAGATTGCGGCGGTGATTCTGGCGGGACAGCTCATACTGGCCGTTCCGGCGGCCTGGGCCTTTGCCGTCTACCGGTTTCGTTTCCGCAGGCTTTTATTTACTTTATACGTTCTGCTGATGCTGATGCCCTTTCAAGTGACCATGCTGTCCAACTATCTGGTTTTGGACGGACTGCATCTGATGAATACCCACGGGGCCATTATTCTTCCGGCCGTCTTTTCCACCTTTCCGGTCTTTCTCATCTACCGGGGGTTCTCAAGCCTTCCCAAGGGCATCATTGAGGCGGCCCGGGTGGACGGAGCCGGGGAGCTTCGGATTTTTCTGGAGATTGGCCTGCCGCTGGCTTCCAACGGCGTATTGTCGGCCATGGTTCTGGGCTTTCTGGAGTATTGGAGCCTGATGGAACAGCCCTTGGCTTTTCTGGAGAATCAGACTCTCTGGCCTTTATCCCTGTACCTGCCGGAGATAGGCCTTGACCAGGCAGGCTATTCCTTTGTGGCCTCGGTGATTACGCTGATTCCGCCGATTTTTGTGTTTTTGGCGGGCCAGGAGTATTTGGAGCGGGGGATTGCCGCTTCCGCGTTGAAGGAGTGAACCATAGATGGATTTGTGGAGAAAACAGAAAAAAATTGCTGCGGCCTTTGGTGCTTTTCTGGGTTTTATGCTGCTGTGTACCTTGATTTCCAGGGCGGTTTACGCTTCCGGGCTCCCCCG
Organism: uncultured Lachnospiraceae bacterium; assembly: GCA_910587955.1. Lineage (GTDB taxonomy): Bacteria > Bacillota > Clostridia > Lachnospirales > Lachnospiraceae > Laedolimicola. The sequence continues at coordinate 34,085 of CAJUNN010000026.1, forward strand.
GGTGACGGCGGAATATCCCAGCCGCATGGCAATTACCCACAAGGTAGAGGCGGAAGGGGTGGTGCAGCAGGGGATGGAGTATGCGGTTCATGCCCTTGGCGGCCTTCGGTGCCGGGCGGTGTATGCCCATGTGGGAGATCAGGTGACGCCGGAAACCCTGCTTTTTGAGGTGGATTTGGAAGATTTGCAGGAACAGATTGCGGAGCAGGAGCTGGCGATACGCAAGCTTTCCTTGACGATCCGGGATCAGGAAGAGAATGCGGGGCGCTCGGCCGAGCAGGAGAAGATCCAGGAGGAGCGGGCCAGGGAAGATTACGACCGGACCCAGGAGCGGACCCAGGGGGCTGTGGATCAGGCGAAAGAAGATTTGGCGGCTGCACGAAAGACGCTGGAGGATCTGCAGAACCATCCGGTGAAGGTGACGCCGGAGGCGGAGCGCCGCAAAGCCCTGGAAGAGTACGAAGCCTGGGAGAGCGGGGAGGGGATTCTGTGGGCTCAGAGGGAGCAGGAGCTGAAAAAGATTCTGGAGGAGACAAAAGGAGATCCGGGAAAAAGCGAGGAGGAGAAAGCGGCGGCGGAGCAGGCCTACGCGGAGCATCTGGCGAAAAAAAAGAAAAAGCCGGATTACAGCAGTGAGGATAGCGCCCGGCAGGAGTGGGAGAAGCAGGCGGCGGACTTAAAAAGCCGGATAGATGCCGGAGAACAGAGCCTTTCGGAAGCCCGGAAAAACCGGGACGATGCTCTTTTGGAGGCCAAACGGAATGTGGCGGATGCGGGTATCCCCTCTGCGGCAGACAGCAGCCTGGAGATTAACCGGCTGGAGCTTTCGGTTTTGAAGGAGAAGCTGGAGCGCTACAAGGAGATCCGGGAGAAAGAGGGAAGGGTTTACCCGGAATCAGGGGGCGTGATTACCAGGATTGCCGTTAGTCCTGGCGAACGTATCCCGGACGGGGCGTCTATGGTCTATGCAGATCTGGACAGTCCGTTCTGGTTTCACACCACCTTAAGTAAGGAACAGAAGAAATATGTCAATCAGGGAGATACGGCAAAGCTGGCCTTGGGAAAAAAGGTCCGGGAGGTTTCCGTGGACTATGTGGCGGAGAGCGAGAGCAATCCGGAGCTCTTTGAGGTGACGGTTGCCCTGCCAAAAGGCCAGGGAACCTTGGGGCAAAGCGGTGTATTTTCCGTCCAGACCCAGTCGGAGATCTATTCCTTCTGCATTCCCTTAAGCGCCCTGTATACGGACACAAACGGAAGGAATTACGTGTACCTCATCCGGGAAAAGTCCGGGATTCTGGGAAAAGAGCTGGCGGCGGAACAGGTGTATGTGCGTGTGCTGGATAAGAACGACCGGTATGCGGCCCTGGAGGAGGACGGCATCGGCAGTGAGCGGAAGGTCATCGTGGATGCGGACCAGCTTTTGGAGGACGGGAAGATCGTGCGCTATAAAGAATAAAAAGAAGACTTAAGAACCGGTGCTAAATCTCTGGTTCTTAAGTCTTTTCTCATCAGCAGCGCTCGGCAATTTCGTACAAAAGCCGCCGGGAGTCCTCCCAGCCCAGGCAGGGATCGGTGATGGATTTCCCGTAAACGTGATCGTGGATGCCTTGGCATCCTTCCTCAATGTAGCTCTCAATCATTACGCCTTTGACCAGGGAGCGGATATCCCCGGAGCAGGAGCGGCTATGCAGGACCTCCTTCACAATCCGGATCTGTTCTTTGTACTGCTTGTTGGAGTTGCTGTGGTTGGCGTCCACAATGCAGGCGGGATTTTTTAAGTCTCTGGCCCGGTAAAGCTCCAGAAGGGTCTGCAGATCCTCATAGTGATAGTTGGGAAGGGACACCCCCCGTTTGTTGACTGCTCCCCGCAGAACCACATGGGCCAGCTCGTTTCCGGGAGTTTCCACCTCCCAGCCCCGGTAAATGAATGAATGTCCGTGTTGGGCGGCCACTACGGAATTGAGCATGACGGTAAAATCGCCGCTGGTGGGATTTTTCATGCCCACAGGCACGTCAAAGCCGCTGGCGGCCAGGCGGTGCTGCTGGTTTTCTACCGAGCGGGCGCCCACGGCAATGTAGGAGAGAAAGTCATCTACATAGGGAACGTTTTCCGGATAGAGCATTTCGTCCGCCGCCGTGAGCCCGCTCTCCTCCACGGCCCGGATGTGCATGCGGCGCAGAGCGATGATGCCGGCCAAGGGGTCCGGCTTCTTCTCCGGATCCGGCTGGTGGAGAATCCCCTTATAACCCTCCCCTGTGGTGCGGGGCTTGTTGGTGTAAATGCGGGGAATGAGGATCACCTTGTCCCGGATTTCTTCCTGGATGGGAACCAGGCGCCGTACATAGTCGCAGACGGCCTCCTCATTGTCTGCGGAGCAGGGGCCGATCATTACCAGAAACTTGCCGGATTCTCCGGTAAATACTTTGCGGATTTCCTCATCCCGCTTTTTCTTAATCTCTGCCACTTTTTGGGGGACCGGATAAAGCTTCCGGGTTTCGTCCGGTGTGGGCAGTATCTGTAAAAAATTCAGTGCCATTTTCTCATACTCCTCAATGCTTCTGTTTTTCGTTTCCGGGACATAGGGCCTGTCAAAAGGGCAAAGCCTCATGTCCCGGTTCTTATCATAATACAGGAAAATCAAAAAGTCACGCAGTTTTTCCCTATGTCAGGTATTCTTTTAAGGCCCCTACATTCAGCACTGCCACAAAGAGCTGGTTTGCCAGCAGTCCCCAGAGGTATCCTTCGATGCCGAAACGGGGAACGAAAATCAGGATAAAAATTATACGGATCATAATTCCGCTTAAATTGTTGACAAAAGCGGTGGAGGTTTTGCCCAGGCCGTTTAAAATGCTGTGCAGGGTGCTGTTGGTGTAGAGAAAAGGACAGATCCAGGCAAGGGTAATGATAAAGTCCCCTGCCAGGCTGCTTTTAAAGAAGAAGGTTCCTAGGAATTTCCCGGTTCCCAGAAAAAAGCAGGTGCAGGCCGCTCCCATGGGAAAGGCAAAGGAGAGGGTTTTGCGCACGGTGCGGGAAATCTGTTCCCGTTTGCCGGCTGCCTGGGATTCCGACACGGAGGGGAGCAGCATGACGGATATGGAATTGGTCAGGACGCTGGGGAAGAAAATAAAGGCCATGGCCATGCCTGTGAGCGTTCCGTAGATGCTCAAAGCCCGTTCTGCGTTCAGGCCGTACTGCTGCAGGGTAAAGGGCAGCAGGATAGCTTCCGCGCTGCTTAGGAGG
>CAJUNN010000027.1 GCA_910587955.1 uncultured Lachnospiraceae bacterium
TTTCTGGTTACAGTCAGCTCTACCTCCTCATAAGACCAGTCTTCCGCATCCACAAAAAGGGAATTTCCCGAGACTTCCCGTCCGGTGACCAGGGATACCCGTTTTCCTTCCAGGATGCCCGTCAGGGACACCACATAGACGCTGCCGGGCTCGTATGCTCCGGCTGCCTGATCCCAGCGGAAGGTATACTGCATCCGGTCTTTCGTACTGCCGGTATCCGTGCGGAGATCCGCCTTTTCTTCCAGTTCGGGCCGGTCCAGCCAGGTAAACAGTGCTTCTGCATTGGGCAGCCAGGCTTTATAGCTGGAAAACGTGGTCTTATTCTCCAGCACGGGGCTGTACATGGTTTCCCACAGGGCTTCGGGAACTTCCGTCCCGTTTTCCGTGCGGGCCGTCACATCGGTGAGAAGAAAAATATTTGCCTTTGTCTCTGCCGGATAGTAAGTATACACGGGGCCAAGGCCCGGCTGGGCATACCAGATGCGGATCCGGAGATTACTCAAATGAGAAGCGTATGTTTCCAGATATTCCGGGAAATCGCTGAACACAGCCGAAACCTTTCCTCCGGCGGAGGCCAGAATGTCGGTTTGCGAGAGAACAGCCTCTGTTTGCTCGTCTTTTTCTCCCGCGTTCCAGGTTCCGATCAGTTCCGTCCGGTAAATGGGCGTGGTAGTAATACTGCCGGATGTCTCTGCGTTCAAAGTTACGGTTATGCTTAAATCCTCCAGGCTGCTCCCGGTGACCGTATATTCCGGAACTGCCGTTTTCACAGCGCCGTCGGCTTTCAATGCCAGGGAAGGCTTGTAGCAGGGAAGATATACGGGAACGGAGAGCTGCCCGGAGGGAAGGGTATCCGCTCCCGTGCTGACAGCCTGCACCAGAAGCTGCTGCAGGGAGCCGCTTTTCAGGCCTGTGTACACGGCGCTCTTTCCTCCGGGAGCTATCTTAAGCTCCGTCCGGTCCGTACCGCCGCTTCCATCCATCAGTTTCACGGAAATATACCAGCCGGTTCCGCAGTCTAAATAGTCCTCCTCATTGGCCAGACAGAACCGGTAGGCGTAGGAAGAACCGTTTTCTACCAGTTCTATGCGGATCTCCGGGTCAGGAAGGATTTTGACAATCTGTCCGCTCTCTTTCTCCACCGGATCGGAATCCGCTACCTCTTCAAACATGCTGCAGGCTCTTACGGCTACTTTCAGGATTCCGCTTTTCAGCAGGGCAGCTTCCTGGGAGGTAAGGGAAAAAGAATGGTCCTCGGAATAGAATTCAATGGTCCGAAGAGAGCCGCTTCCCGTTGTCAGGACTGCCTTGTAGCGGAAGGGATCCGTTCCCGGGGCAGGCGTCACCTGGATCCGGGCCTGTTTTCCGGCTACTGTAAGGGTTATGCCCGCGGGCGGCTTCATTTTCCCGATCACCGGATTGGGACCGGACTGTATGAGATTTTCCACGTCCTCAACTTTGTGGTAGGCTTTGCGCACATCCTCGTCGAAAAGGCTTCCCTTTTCCGCAATCTCAGACATGGTTCCGGTCTTTTCAAACCGGTCCAGACGGAACAATACCTGGCCGGCTTTTGTTCCGCTGCTGAAGATATCGTCGCCGTTCAGCGTGAAAAGGGCGGAATTTACGAATTGTCCGGGCTGCAGAAAAGCGGCGTACCGGACGCCGTCCACCGTAGTCAGATAGGCGCGGCCGGTGCCTGCCCTTAAGAGGGCATTTCCTACGGTATCTACTCTTTTGTACCCGCTGAAGGATGTGGCACTTTCGTCCAGATAGTAGTTGGATGCAGCCTGAATGGAGGCCGCATTTCCTGCGTTGCTGCCGTTTCCGTAGGATACGACCGGGTTGTTGGTTTTGTTGTAAAAGCTTCCGCTGCGGTTCAGGGAATAGCAGTCTTTCAGCACCGTGTTTGCAGAACCTGCCGCCCCGTAGCGCTCGCCCAGGATTCCGCCCACAAAGCCGGAACCGGACAGTGCGGAGGAAAAATTCCGGCAGCGTTCTATGCGCAGGGTAATGTTTCCCGTTGCATTTACAATGCGGCTGTAATCCGGATCGTCGCAGGAGAAAAAGCCTACGATGCCGGAAGCCATGGAGTTGGAATAGATCTCGGCCCCGGATCCGTTGACACAGTCCAGCACCTGAATGGTGTAGCTCTGTCCGATGGCAGCCTGATCTGCCCGGAAAGCCGTCACATTTCCAAGGATTCCCGCACTGTCGTTGGCGCAGCTGGCGGTAGAACGCCCGTCCCGTCCGTAGATACTCCCGTAGTTTCCGCAGCTGATAATGTTGTACTCGTTGTTTTCATAAGCATGGTAGAGCTGTGCGACAATTCCACCCGCCGCGCCTACCCAGCCGGCCGCGTAGGTAGTCTGCAGGTTGCCGTAGTTAAAGCATTGTTCCACAGTCCCTCCGGTTCCGGTCCACTGTCCCAGAATGCCGCCGGAATAATGGGTATTCTGGCAGTAGACGGTTCCGTAGTTGATGCAGCCGCGGATTTTCCAGCCCTCTAAAGTGGTGTTGTTTTGGTTGCCGATGATGCCGCCTGCAAAGCGGTTGGTATCTCCGCCGGAGAGCTCCCGGCCTACGAAAGCCCGGTTTACCAGAAAGGAAAGCTCTTTTTCTGACTCGTTCATGCCTACGGCGCCTCCGGTTCCCACTCCGATGGCTCCTGACTGATTGTTTAAATACCAGTTCCCCGTGGAGCAGCGGTCGATCTGTCCGGTGCGGGCGTTGTAGGCGGTGATTCCGCCCAGATTTCCGTTGGTGGACATGGTGAGTGTAAGGCTTCTCTCCTCGCTGACCTTTCGGGTGCTGCCGTTGTAAGTGTGATCTTTTAGGGCAGCACCGTTGTTCCAATTTACGTAAGAGGTATCTGCCGAAAGATGTTTGGTGTTTTCTTTTAATAATTTTACGGAAGCCTGGAAGTTTGCATCCGAGGGTTCCTTTAGTCCCTGCATCAGTTCTTTTGTTCCACTGCCGCCGGACAGGGTAATTCTGCCCTTGTTAAAGCCTGTGATGCCTCCGGCCATGCCGCTGCCTGCGGAAATGATACTTGCGTCCTTTCCCTCAGGACCTTCCATATGGCAGCCGGTGATACAGGCTGTTTCTCCGTTTTTTCCGGCAATGCCGCCTGCATGGGAGGCCAGATCTTCTTTCTGCTGGGCCGTGCTGGTGCTTGTGGCCGTATAGACCCCCGAAATTTCCATGCGGATCTGGCCTACGGTGCAGTCTTTCAGCGTGCCGCTGTTGTTTCCGGCGATGCCGCCGTAACAGTTCCCGGCCGCACTTTTGCTTTCCCGCATAGATCCTTTGGAAAAGGTGCAGTTTTCTACCAGAGCATTTTCCAGGTTTTCTCCCACAATGCCGCCCAGATACCGGTAATTACGGAAATCTGCGAAGGAAAGGCCTTCTGCGCGTACCTGGCGGATAATGCCTTTTTCCCGGTTTTCTCCGGCCACGCCGCCGATGAACAGACGGCTGCCGCTCAGGGAGATCTCCGGCATGGAAGAAACTGCGGCGTCCGAGGACGTGTTCTGAATCACGCCTTCATTTGCACCTGCAATGCCGCCGGCCGTTTTGGCGGTTCCCGACAGGGTTACGTTTGCAGACGTCCGGCTGTCTGAGATGATGCCGCAGCTTTCTGCCGTGCGCTGGTTTACGGCGCAGATGCCCCCGATCACGGATACGCCGTGACTGCTTAAGGTGACGGATTCGGTTTCGTTTCCGGATCTGCATCGGGAAATGGTTCCCAGATTCAAGGCTGCAATGCCTCCGGCATAGCCGTCGTCGCTGTTTACATTCCCTAGATTTTCACAGGATTCCAGAAGCATTCCGGGACTGTTGACGGCTACGATGCCGCCGGCCGGTCCGGCGTTGGAGGTCACCTGTCTGCAGCGGTTGCGGGCACGCAAAATTTTCCCTCCGTTTCCGGATGCTTCTCCTGCAATGCCTCCGGCATAGCCGGAAAGAGCCCGGACTTCCCTGGCTTTGGCCGTAAGATATTGTCCGTCCCCGGAAGCGGTCAGGTTTCCCTCGTTAAAACCTACGATTCCGCCTACCTGCTTCTGTCCGGTGACACGAACCTCTTCCCCTACCGCAATTACTTCCTCAGCTGCGGCATGGCTGCTTTTCACTGCTATGGATCCGGTACTTTTGTTCCAGCCGGCCAGTCCTCCGATACCCTGCCCGCTATTTCCGGTTACGGTCCGGCTGCCGGAGGAACCGTCCTCTGCCGTCTCGATGCGCCCCGCATTTGCGCCCGCAATGCCGCCGGCATAATCGCCGGCCGCCGTGACGCCCGCGTGATTTTCATTTTCTGTAAGAAGGCCCCCCGGCAGGTTAAAGCCGGCGATGCCGCCTACGTAGCTGCGCCCGGAAACGGTCCTGCCTGCACGGGTGCTGCATCCGGCAATGGTGCCGGAGGTGTAATTCCACTCTTTTTCCGATATGTCCGTATAGGTGTAAACGTCGGATGCGTTTCCGGCACGGATATTAAGGCCGGCAATGCCGCCGATATAGTCAAGCTGTGCATTTCCGAAGTTGTCTGCCAGCTCGCAGCAAAAGACGCCTCCGGCGTTGAAACCTACAATGCCGCCAAGGCCCACGAAGCCGTTCATGCTTCCGGTGTTGACACAGTGATCGATGACCTGGTGCTCCATATTGGCGCTGAGGATGCCTCCAATCATGGAAACCCGGATCTCTCCGATCTGATCTGCGGCAGAACCCATTCCCTCCCGGGCAAGGTAAGCTTTTATGGACACGCCCTGGGCTGCCGGATTTTCCGCCGGGTTTTCGGGCCTGGATATTTTTCCGGAATTCCGGCAGTTTCTTAAGATCAGACGGCTGCTGCGCTCACAGTATCCCACAATCCCTCCTGCATAGGCAAAGCTCTGGATGGAAATGTTGTTGTTGGCACTGTCTAAAGTAACTTTGTCATTTTCCTTGTTGGAAATGATCAGCCTACAGGTATTTTGGGATTCTATAACCGGGGACGGAAGATTGCTTTCATCCAATTTCGGAAGGAGGGAGCCTGCGTCCGGTGAGGAAAGTTCCATCTCTGCCTGCAGGTATTGTGCCAGGGGGATTCCTCCCAGCTGTTCCTCCGTGTAAGTTCTGTGATAGCCGATGATCCCTCCTGTAAAGGCAGTGCCCTTGATGGTCCCCAGGCTGTTGACGGCCCGGAATCCGTCCATCACCGTGTCTGCTTTTAAATCTGCCAGGCTGATTCCGATACAGCCGCCTACGCAGAGATTTCCTTCTACGCTTACCGGACGGACAAAAAGCGTTTCCGTTAAAAGCTGTGAAGAAGCATTCAGCCCAACTGCACCTCCGGCGCCTGTGCCGGAAGCATAGATCTGACCGCCGATCAGCTCGTAATCTGCTTTTATTTCGCCGTTTTTGTCGTTGAAACCGATGACGCCTCCGACAAAATTCCTTCCGGTTACAATACTGGAGACAGAACGGACCGGCGCTGCGGCATCCTGGGCGTCAAAACGGATCTTTCCATTGTTGTAGCCGGCCAGCCCGCCCACACAATCCCCGGTGGTCTTCCACTCTTTGATAATGGTGTTGTACAGGCTGTGGTCATAATCGGAGAGATAGCTGGCACAGTTGAGCAGAGTGCCGTTCTCTCCGTTGTAACCTGCGATACCTCCGATAAAGCGGCCGTAACCGGCCGCCACGCCGTTGTTTACACAGTTCTGGATGGTGGTAGGCATGGGACCGTCATTTTTCCCTACAATGCCTCCTACATAACTGTTTCCGATGACGTAGGACGCGTTGGCGGTGACGGAGACGCTGGAATCTCCCGTGATGGCATACTGGATATCGTTGGAGAGGCCTCCTGCAATGCCGCCCACATAGTCAGAGCCCAGAATAAAGCCTCCGTTCTTGGTACTGCAGCCGGAAAGGCGGCAGACATTGCCGTAGCCCACAATACCGCCCACGTATTGTCCCAGAAGAACGTTCTCTCTCTGTGCTCCGCTGTACCGGTAACCGGCTGCCCGCCCGGAGGCGCTGGAGGAAGTGACGATCCTTACATGGCTTCCGTATCCGAGGATACCGCCGAAATACCGTCCTTCCAGCTGTGCTTCTGCTTCGTCTTTGGCCGCAGTTTCGGCACAGAGTATCAGACCGTCGTTTTCACAGTCTACAATCCCGGAGGCGTTTAAGGACAAAGGTACGGCATAATCACTGGTCATGCGTCCGCCGATTCCTCCCGTAAAAAGATTTCCGGTCACTTGTGCGTGATTACTGCAATCCCGGACTTGTACGTCTCCCCCAATCCGGGCGTAGCCGAAGATTCCGCCGATCCCGTAAGAATAATGGTCTGCCGCAGTCTCCGGATCGGTGCCGCCGGAAGGCTTTTCCGGAACCGGGAGGATTGCGTTTACCGAGCCTTCCATAGCCAGGTTCCGGATCCGTGCGGTACTGGAATCCTGCAGGGCAGCCAAGGTGCCGTCCTCCTGTTCTTTTGCAAGCACGCCTACCAGACCGCCGATTCCTGCCGGCTGGATATCCCCACTGCCGGTTTCACGCCCGGGAAGACAGACCGTAAGTGTTTTTGCATCTTTGCTTGTTACGTTTACAGAAATATTTTCCAGCCATCCCTGGCTTCTGCCGCAGAGAAGGCCGATCCCGTATAAGTGTCCGAAATCCAGGGCAGGGGCTTCTCCCTCTCCGGCCAGTAAAAGAACGGGATTTTGGAAAGTCAGGTCACGGATAGTACCCTCTGCTTCGCAGAAAAGTCCCAGATACCGGGAATAAGTTCCGGTTCCGTAGATGCCGTTCATAACCGAATCTCCGGGTACGGATTCTGCTCCCAGATGCAGATTGGACAGGCTGGCGGATGTGGCTGTTCCCTTAAGGGTGTGCTTTTGAGGGAGCAGGGGTATGGAAGGAAAGTCTAAGGGACCGGCCGTACTCTCCTTCCACTGGAGCAGACGTACCGCCCGTCTGTTGGCGCCGTCTCCCATGGAGGCGTCATAAAGGCCTGTTCCCGCAGCCGTCCAGTCCATATTCCGTGCGGTTACAGTAAATACTGCGGTCGCTTCCGGATCGGCGTAGCGGATATTGGAGAGATGGCGGAAGCGGGTTATTTCTGCTTCCAGCTTTCCGTTTTCTTCTCTGCAGCCTCTCACAAAAAGGGTATTTTCCGTGTTGGAGGTTACGGGCAGGCTTTCCCGGTATTCCCGGAAATCTCCCGTCATGCGGCTGTAGTCTGCTTCTGCTTTCACCACTGCATAGATATCCCTTGGTTTTTCCAGGGCGGGAATCTGGCTGCTCAGGCGGGTGATGCTGGTGCTGCTGGTGCGGGCCGGAGAATTTTCACTTTCTTTCTCATGGGCATTCAGGCTTTCTAAGAGGGATGCAGACATCATAGCATCCAGGATCAAGGAAAACCGGCCGTTTTGTCCGCTGCCGCCCTCCTGATAGTACAGAGGGAAATCCCAGTCCTGGGTCTTTCCCTGGGCGTCTTTTAAAGTCAGCGTAACCACCTGGCTGCCGGACCACCCCTGTTCCATTAAAGCCGAGCGGTTTACCTGGGTGGAAAAAAGCTCAGAGCCGTCTTTGCTGTCGTAAAAGGTTAAGGTAAAATCCACGTCCAGGTTGTTGTGCCTGGAATTGCTGGACCAATTCAGGGACAGGGTCTCGCTGTTCACCAGATTGATGCTGGTGACTTTCAGCCGGATGGGTTTTAATTCCACCACATTCGACACATCTTCCACGGAATAGTAGCCCAGCAGACGGTCTTTTCTGCTGTCGTAGGCCCGGTTTCCTTCCGCCGCGCTGATGTTTACACTGCCGCTCTCTTCCTCATAGGAAAGCCTTTCGCAGCGGGTTCCGTAGAAGGCGGAGTATACCTGGCCGGTCTCAATATCAATCTCAATGGCAATGGCGGCGTTTAGAAAATCCTGGTCATAGGCGCAGTCTCCCAAAAGAGTGCGCACCAATTCCTGGGAAATGCTCGGTTCTTCTGCCTGGCTGCTGTTTAAAGTGACGGCATAAATGCGGTTGTTTTTCTCAACGTCTGCCGCCGTCTCCCCGAAGGTTTGATTGGGTGTTCCTTTCTGTATGATTTCCCGCCGGAAATTTTCCCACTCCCCGGAAGCCCGGTACCAGGTCAGTACGGACTCGGCTGCCAGATATGCAGTTTTGGCGTTGGCCTCGTTCTTGCGGAATTCTGCCAGTTTTATGTAGTGAGAGGCTGCGGGAATGGCGGCGGCCGCCAGTACTGCCAGAATTGCCAGCACTGCCAGGGCTTCCATTAAAGTAAATCCTTTTTTGTATCGCAATTTTTGTTTGTCCTTTTTCATTCTGTCTTTTTATACCGAAACAAAAAATTTAAAGTTTCCGCTCCATTTCTTCCGGTGCCTGTGCAAATTCCACGGCTGTCCGGCGGGTGATATGTCCTTCCCGGAACAGCTGTGCTATGGCATCGTCCATGGATATCATCCCAAGTTTCCGGTTGGTCTGTATCATGCTGGGTATTTGATGGGACTTCCCCTCCCGGATAAGATTGCGCACGGCCGTGTTCGCATGAAGCACTTCAAAGGCTGCCATGCGTCCCTGTCCGTCGCTTCTTGGAAGAAGCTGCTGGGAAATGACAGCTTCCAGCACATGGGAAAGCTGCACCCGGATCTGCTGCTGCTGGTGGGGAGGAAACACATCGATGATGCGGTCCACCGTGTTTGCGGCTCCGATGGTGTGCAAAGTGGACAAGACCAGATGTCCGGTCTCTGCCGCTGTAACCGCTACGCGGATGGTCTCGTAATCCCGCATCTCTCCCACCAGGATCACATCCGGATCTTCCCGCAGGGCTGCCCGGAGGGCATCGGCATAGCTGCGCGTATCCTGCCCGATCTCCCGCTGGTTTACCATGGAACGCCCGTGAAAATGGAGGTATTCGATGGGGTCTTCCAGGGTGATAATATGGGCGTCCCGGCAGGTATTGACTTTGTGGATAAGAGCGGCCAGCGTGGTAGATTTACCGCTTCCCGTAGGCCCGGTTACCAGAACCAGCCCCCTTTTGCGCTGATAGAGATTGAGTACGGAGGCAGGGACGCCCAGTTCTTCCGGTGCGGGAATCCGGGAGGATACCAGTCGGAAGGACAGAGCAGCATTTCCCTGGCTGCGGAAAATATTGACACGGTATCTTCCGCCTCCGGGAAGGGAAAAGGATTTGTCATATTCGCCCTTTTCCCGGAATTCCAGAAGCTGTGCTTCATCTAAAATAGACCGGGCTGCCTCCATGGTATCTTCCGCCGTCAAAGGCTCTCCGGGTATGGTGTCCAGGTTTCCGCAAAGCCGCAGTTTCGGGGGAAGGCCTGCGGCCATGTGCACATCACTTGCCCCCAGTTTTTCTGCATAGTTAAGAATTTTTTCCAGTTCCATTTGTCTCATTCCTTCCTGCTCTTCTGCGGTTATTTCACCCGCACAATCACATCCAGTACAAAATTTCCCTTCTCGGTATAACACACCATGTCGCCGTCCAAACGCTCCGCCGCTTCTTTGATGGTACTAAGGCCGAATCCGTGATCCGTTTCTGCTTTGCTGGTAGGCGGAAGGATTCCTCTTTCAACACAGAGGCTTTCCGGGCATGAATTTTTCATACGGATGACCAAATAATCCTTGTTGTACTTCATGTACAGGGAAACCTGCCGCTTTTCTTCCGGAGATGCCGCAAGAGTATCGCAGATATTTTCCAGTCCGTTGGATAAGATCTGGCACAGCTCCATATGGGGCAGGGCTTCTTCCCCAATCTGAACGTCCATCTTTAAAACAGCCTTTAGCTGCTGGAATTTCTGATAATAGTGGACCAGGACGGCGTTGATGTAGGGGTTGCCGCAGAACTGTCCGGAAAAGGTATCAATCTCGGATTTTACCTGCTGGATATAGCTTAGGGCTTCCTCATGCTTTCCGGCAGAAAGCAGCCCGGAAAGGGTGGCCACATGGGCTTTCAAATCATGTTTCATTTTCCGGATGCGCTGCTGGTTCTCAAGCTGTATTTCCAGAGAGTGGTTTTGCTCCTGCAAAAGACGCTCGCTCTGCTGCTTCCGGTAGACAAGAAGCTGCCGGTAAAGGGCAAAAAACATGGTCACATAATTAAAGACCATCAGAATTAGAATCAAAACGCAGAGGAGGACATCTTCCGGCCGGCTGGTAATATTGACCGGGTAGTTCACGACTAAAAACAGCAGAATGTAATAAAGCATGGTCATGCCCGAAAATATGCCCCAGCCCTTTTCCACCGCGTTCTGCAGTTCAAAATAGGGTTTCCTGAGAAAGCGGAAGGCACAGTACTCCAGTATGGGAAAAGCCAGAAGCCGGGTAATAAAAAGCAGGATGTACTGGCCGCTTCCCAGATAATGATCGATTAAGTTGGTCACTGCCATGACCCAGATGCACACCGTATCTGCCAGACAGAAAGTAAAGAGAAATTTATATTTCTTGTCTTCGGAGAGCAGGTAAAAAAACAGAAAACTGGGAAGGGAGCAGGTAAACAGAAACACCTTTCCCAAAGCGTCGATTCCGAATTTCAGCAGCCCCGCAAAATTTGCTGTCATAAGAATTCCCATGGAAATAATTGCCAGAATCAGGGTCTTTTTTCTGGTATAGCGGGAACGGAACAACATGATAAACAAAAAGATAACATGGATCATTCCCCAGAAAATTGATAAATCCCGCAGTAAGATCATGTGTTTCACTCCACCCCCTCAAATAAAATTTCCTGGTACCGTCTTTTTACATCTCCGTAATAGCGTCTGGATATGGGAACGCTGTAGCCGGAAACCATGAGTTCATTTCCGCTTAAGCGGTCCGCCTGATACATATTGACCAGGAAACTCTGATGGCAGCGGAGAAATACATCACCGCACACCTGTTTTTCTATTTCACTTAATTTACCCCGGCACTCCTGCACAGTGCCGTCTTTGCAGTGAATGTATAAGGCATGTTCCCGGCTGCTGATAAAAAGAATTTTGTGGTAAGGAATACTTCCCGTCTGTCCGCGCCATTTAAAGCTCAGGCTCTGCTCTTTGCTCCGGGATAGATTCTGGGATACCCGGCCGAAAAGCTGCTCCAGTGCCTCCGCCTGTATGGGCTTAATCAGATACTGGACGGCGTATAGGTCGTAGGCCTCCCGGTAAAAGGCGTCGCTGGAGGAGATAAAGCAGATTACAGCCTCCGGATCCAGGGTACGGAGCCTTTTGGCCAGTTCGATTCCGTTCGTGGAATTGTCAATATAAATATCCAATAAATACAAATCATATGTAATTTTTTCTTTTTCCACATCTTTCAGCAGACTTTCCGTGTCGGAATAAATGCGGAACTTATGCCCATTGATGCAGGATGCCAGCAGAAGCGCGTCCTGGGAGCAGTCGTCGCAGATTGCAATGTTTAGGCAAATTGGGTTTTTAGGTGGCATTTTCTCTCCTATTTGATTTTTGCTTGTATCAAAAAGTCTTTCAGATTAATTTTGTATACATTATATCATAAGATTTTTAACTTGCTTCCGTTATTATTGGCGCGAAATAAGTCAATTATGTAACCTTACTGGTTTGCTTCCAATCTGTTACAGAAAAAAAGATGCCTTTCAACCGGCCGGAAAAACTCCGGCGGTGAAAGACATCTTTGCTTGTTTAAATGGATAAGGCCAGAATCACCCTGCGCATATCCGCTTCCTGGGAATTCATTTCCTGCGTTTGGGTTTTTTCTGCGGCCAGGGCGTCCGCCCGGTCCAGAAATTCTTTTAAATCCCGGAATATCTGTACCTCTGCTTTGGGAAATCCGTTTTGCTCCAGGGCTTTTTGGATATGTGCTTGTGCTCTGCCTGTCTGCATTTCCCGCTGAGGCGTGTATCCGGCGACCGTATTCCCGGCAATCACAAGCGCCGGGAGGGAATACGTGGTTTCGTAAGTGGTAAGTACCAGTTCATAGGCCGCTTCCAAGCCTTCCGTGTGGGAGGCGATCTCCTCATAGAGAGCTTTCGGCATGGATCTGCGTTTGGCAAACATCACCACATTTACCAGTTCCTTGCAGGCAGGGAGGGAGCCTACTACAGCTACAATGGTGAAATAATTCTCCCTGGATCCGGTGGTAAAATAGCCGGTTAAGAAAATAGCAATGGGAAGAAGGAAAAAAAGAATGGTTTTGCGGATCTGGCGTCTTTTGTGGGCGTCCGTGTAGCCGTAGGAGCCTTTTTCTGCATATTTCATGGTTTTATCCTCGTTTTGTATTGATATTTATAACAACAATCTTTTGCAAATTCCCACCAGCACTCTGTGGGGAAGGACTTTTGCGGCCAGCCGCAGAAGCTTTACGGAACATCCATAGATGGAAAGCTCTCTTCCGGCTTCGGCGTCAAAGAGGGCTTTTCGCACCACCTGCTCCGGCCGGGCCAGAGCTACTCTTTTCCAGGGATTTAAGGTAATTCCGCCTCTTTGGAAAAAATCCGTGTCCACCGGACCGGGACATACGGAAGTGACGGTAATGCCTGCGGCTTTCAGCTCCGCCCCCAGGGCCCGGTCAAAGGACAGCACATAGGCTTTGCCTGCCGCGTAGACGGCAAAACCCGGCTGGGGAAGGAAGGCGGCCCCGGAATCTATCTGAATCACCCGGCTGCCCCGGCGCAGGTAAGGAAGGCAGATCATGGTAACTGCGGTGAGGGCCTTGCAGTTTACGTCCAGCATCCGGCAGGCATCCCGCCAGTCCTGTTCCGCCACAAGTCCGTTTTTGCCGCAGCCCGCGCTGTTTACCAGGAGGCGGATGCAGGGCTTCTCCCTCTTTAGAAGGAGCTCCAGCTCTTCCAGAACCTTTGTGTCTGTCAAATCCATGGCAAGTATGCAAAAATGGATGCCGGGACATGCTTTCTGCAGGTTTTCCATGGCGGGGACGTTTCTGGCCAGAAGCCAGAGTTCCTGTAAGGACGGATAGGCGGCTGCGATCTGCCGGACAAATTCCCTTCCGATGCCGGAGGATGCCCCGGTAATCAATGCAATGTATTTCATAGAACCTCCTAAGGGCCGAAATTACGGCTTTCACGGTTTTTTGTGTATCTTGCGGATGGTTTTGCGCTTCTTGGATCGCTCTGTTTTGGGAGCCGGATTTTTCCGGGTTTTCGGCTGTCCCGGTTCTTGTTTGCCGGGCCGGATAAGGCACTTGGGACCGAAACCGATGAGATCTGTCCGGTGTCCTTTTTCCAGGGCTTCTTTTACCAAGGCATAGTTTTTCGGGTCCCGGTACTGGATTAAAGCCCGCTGCATGGCTTTTTCATGGGGATCCCTGGGCACATAGACGGATTCTCCCGTTCTCGGATCCAGTCCCGTATAGTACATGCAGGTGGAAACCGTGGAGGGTGTGGGATAAAAATCCTGTACCTGCTCCGGCATATACCCCAGATCCCGGCAGTACTCTGCCAGTTCGATGGCTTCCTTCAGGGTGGAACCCGGATGGGAAGACATGAGATAGGGAACCAGGTACTGATCTTTCTCAAACCTTTGGTTGGTTTCCCGGTAGGCTTTGACAAAGGCTTCGTAGACCTCCCGGGAAGGTTTTCCCATGCGACGGAGTACGGCGTCCGACACATGCTCCGGCGCTACCTTTAACTGGCCGCTCACATGGAACCGGCACAGCTCTTCCAGAAAGCCGGGGTCGGAATCCGCAAGGAGGTAGTCGAAACGGATGCCGGATCGGATAAAGACTTTTTTAACTTTGGGAAGGCTCCGCAGCTTTTTTAACAGAGCCCGGTAGTCCCGGTGATCGGCTTTTAAGTTCCGGCAGGGTTTGGGATAGAGACACTGGCGATCCGGACAGGTGCCCCGGCTTTTCTGCTTTTCGCAGGCAGGCTGCCGGAAATTGGCCGTCGGTCCGCCTACGTCGTGAATGTATCCTTTGAATTCCGGCTCTTCTGTCATCTGAATGGCTTCTGCGAGAATGGAATCCTGGCTTCTGGACTGGATGATGCGTCCCTGATGGAAGGTGAGGGCGCAGAAAGAGCAGCCCCCGAAGCATCCGCGGCTGCTTACCAGGCTGTACCGCACTTCGGAGAAAGCAGGAATCTCTCCTTCTTTCAAACAGGATGGATGGCAGGCACGCATATAGGGCAGATCGTACACCGCGTCCATCTCCTTTGCGGAGAGGGGCCGGGCCGGCGGGTTCTGGACTACAAAGAGATGCTTTGAATAGCGCTCTGCCAGGCGCTTCCCGCGGAAGGGATCGGCATTTTTATACTGAACGGAAAAACTTTCGGCATATTTTCCCGGATGGCTTTGCAATGTCTCATAGTCGGGAAGGTATACGGCGTCAAAAAGATCTTCCGCTCTCCGGGTTTTGTATACGGTTCCGTCCACAAAGGTCAGGCTGCGGACGGGAATTCCGCCTGCCAGTGCATCCGCAATCTCCCCAATGGACCGCTCCCCCATTCCGTAGGAGATGAGATCCGCGCCGCTGTCCAGGAGGAGGGAACGTTTCAGGCTGTCCGACCAGTAATCGTAGTGGGCCAGTCTCCTGAGGCTTGCTTCGATGCCGCCCAGGATAATGGGGATATGGGGGAAGTTCCGGCGTATCAGGCCGCAGTAGACCATGGAAGCCCTATCCGGGCGCCTCCCGGTTTTTCCTCCCGGCGTATAGGCGTCGGTGTGCCGGCGCTTTTTGGACACGGTGTAATGGTTGACCATGGAATCCATATTCCCGGCGGATACCAGAAAAGCCAGCCTGGGCGGTCCGAAGAGGCAGACGCTGTCTTCTTTCTTCCAATTAGGCTGGGAAATAATGGCTACCGTGTAGCCCCGGCTTTCCAGAACCCGGCCGATAATGGCCGGACCGAAAGAAGGATGATCCACGTAGGCATCCCCGATGACATAGACGAAATCCGGCTGTCCGCCGCCAAGGGCCTCCCATTCCGCCCGGGTGGCCGGAAGAAATCTGTTTCCCTGCATATGCTTCCTTTCTGTGGGCTTTATTTTGCGGCAGAGGACTTCAAATTCCGGTAGGTACGGTCCAATACCTGATCAAAGGTTTCGGCATAGTAATCCGCCATCTGCAAGATCTGATCCTTGCGGCCGGCGGAATTCTCGTCCGCCATGGCGCACACGGGGATTCCGGCCCGGTTCCCGGCCAGGATTCCGGCCGGCGTATCCTCAAAAATCAGGCAGTCTTTCGGCTCTGTCTTTAGGATTTTGGCTACTTTGAGATAGATATCGGGTGCCGGTTTTCCGGCTCCTGCCTCGCAGGAGGTCATGCAGCAGTCAAAGTAGGGAGAAATTTCCAGAGATTCCAGCACTGCGTCCAGAAGATCCCGGCTGTTGCTGGTGGCGATTCCCATGGGGATTCCCTGCTCTTTTAAATGCTTCAGAAAGCGCAGGGCTCCCGGCTTTAGAGGTACTTCATGGGTGTATTTGTATTTGGCCATGGAAACCCATTCGGACTTGATCTCTTCTAAGCTCTCCTTGATTCCGAAAGCTTCTTTAAAATAGGCAGATACTTCGGAAAAGCTCATGCCTTCGATGTATTCCTGCAGCTCCGGAGGCAGGGTGATCCCGTATTTTCCCAGATATTCCATGTCAATGTCTTTCCACATCCACATGGAATCCACCAAGGTTCCGTCCAGATCAAAAAGAACGGCTTTTGCATACTTTAACATTTGTGATTCTCCTGATTTTGGCTGTTATCTTTTAAATTTTCTATTTCCTCTGGCGTCAGGCTCCGGTACTCTCCAGGCTTCAGGCTTTCGTCCAGACAAAGGCTTCCCATGGAAAGCCGTTTCAGATACAGGACCTCGCATCCCACGGCCTGAAACATGCGCTTCACCTGATGGTAGCGCCCCTCCCGGAGGGTGACGAAAACATGAGAGACTTTACCGGCCTTTTGTATTTCCAGCACGGCGGGAAGCGCAGGTTTTTCGTCTCCCAGATCCAAGCCTCCGGCAAAAAGGCGTACGTGTTCTTCTGTGACAACGCCTGCGACCTTTGCGTAATACCTCTTGTCTACATGCTTTTTGGGAGAAAGCAGGCTGTGGGCCAGAACTCCGTCGTTGGTGATGAGAAGCAGCCCTTCCGTGTCTTTATCAAGCCTTCCGGCCGGGAACAGATCTTTTCTTCGCTTGTCCCGGATAAGGCTTAAGACCGTTGGCTGGTCCGGATCCCGGGTAGCCGAGAGAACGCCTGCGGGCTTATTCAGCATATAGTATTCCAGTTTCACATAGGAAACCGAGCGGCCGTCCACACAGATGCGGTTTTCGGAAGTTACCGAAAGCTCCGGCTTTCGGGCAGCCTGTCCGTCTACGGTGACGCAGCCTTTTCGTATCTTCTGCTTTACCTGGGACCGGGTACCCTCTCCCATGTCGCAGAGAAATTTATCCAGACGCATGCTGCCACCTCCAGCCGGGATAATATTTGTTCCGCAGGCTCTCATTCACCAGCTTGGCCCATCCCAGGGGAAAACCGTCCGTGCAGACCAGATACCAGCCGGAAGAGGCTTCTTCTCTCATAAGCTCTCCGGCGTCCAAGGTTTCGCCTTTGAGATACCGGATGACCCGGCCGTCTTTTGCCGGCAGATCCACCCAGTCTGCCCAGTCTTCCTTCCGAAGGGCCATGGCCATGGCTTGGCTTGGCACAAAGCGGTTTTTCTCCAGATCCCCCAGGTAAAGTCCGGTGCGCAGAAAACGCAGTCCCCGGATATTCCGTTCCAGAAGGGCATCCGGCAGCCAGTAAAGCTTTCCGTCGTACAAGCGGAGATTCTCCGGATTGAGGTCCGTGCGCAGCCGGGAGGCGAAGGCTTTCCAAGGGGCCGCCGCTTTCTCCTCAAGCTTCCCGGTCAGGGACGGCTTGGGAAACGTTCCTTTTTGCGCAGAAGTTTCCCCTTCTTTTTTAAGAAGAGCCAGGAAATGTCCCTCTCCGCGGATACGGTGCGGGTAGAGCCGCAGACAGCGGGCCAGCTGTTCCCCGTAAAAGGTATCGGAAGCTTCTCCCAGAAGATCGGGACGGCCCGGGGAGAAGCCTTCCGATGCGGGCAGGGGAAGCACCCGGAAATCCGGCCTGGCTTTCAGAAGGTGAAGCACGCTGCCTTCATTTTCTTCCGGGGAAAAGGTGCAGGTGGAATACAAAAGCAGGCCGCCCGGACGCAGAAGCCGGGCCGCCTGTTCCAGAATGCTCCTCTGGAGCGGGGCGTAGTGCGCAGGGCCCTTTTCTTCCCAGTCCCGGACCATGGCAGAGTCTTTGCGGAACATGCCCTCTCCAGAGCAGGGAGCGTCTACCAGGATTTTGTCAAAAAAACCTTCAAAATAGGAAGCCAGGCGTTCCGGCGTTTCGCTGGTAACGAGAATGTTTGCGGCGCCGGAAAGCTCCAGGTTTTTCAGAAGCCCTTTGGCCCGGGAATTGCTGATATCGTTGGCTGCCAGAAGCCCGCTTCCCTTCAGGCGGGCAGCAAGTTCCGTGGCTTTTCCGCCGGGGGCGGCGCAGAGATCCAGCACCCGGTCTCCTTCCTCCACGGGAAGGCAGGAGGCCGGTGTCATAGCGCTTGGCTCCTGGAGATAGTAAAGACCGGCCGCATACCAGGGATGGAGGGAGGCCTTTGCCTCCTCTTCCAGGTAAAACCCGTTCGGGATCCAGGGAATCCGCTCCAGCGGAAAGGGGGCCGCCGCTTGGAAGGCTTCGGTATCCGTCTTGGAAGTATTGACCCGGAGTCCCCGGTACCCCGGAAACGCCAGGCTTTTTTCAAAGGCTTCGTATTCCGCGCCTAAAAGTTCTCTCATTTGATTTAAAAATAGTTCCGGCAGCTTCATGGCTCCGCCTTTCTTATGTAAACTAGACAGAATCTTTATCCGTTCCATGCCAGGGACTGGGCCCGGTAGCCTTCTGCAATTACATCCAGCTGTTTGTTGAAGCGTTCCAGACGTTCAATGTCGTTCATGGCGTAAATCCGGTAAAACTCATCCTGGATTTTCAGAATCTCCCGCTTGTTGGCCAGCTTATAGAGATTCTGGATGTTGTTCAGAATATCCGCCACAATACTGGCTTTTATCTGGAAGGAGTTCTGGGCATCCATAATCTCACTGCGCACATTGGACATTTCGTTGTCCAGAAGGATAATGGCATCCGCTGCGTTGAGCAGGCGTTCCCGGATATGCTTGGGAATGTTCCGCTTGTATTTGTACTGGAGGGAATGCTCCACCGTGGCCCAGAAATTCATGGCCATGGTGCGGATCTGCACCTCCATCTGCAGGCGTTTGGTTCCGTCCAGAGTATCCACCGTATAGTAAACGATCATATGGTAGCTGCGGTAGCCGGAAGTCTTCATCTGCCGGATGTAGTCGCGCTCCTGCTTGACCTCCATATCGTTCCGGTTTCGTATAAGCTCCACAACCTTGTCGATATCCTCCACAAACTGGCAGATAATCCGGATTCCGGCCAGGTCTACGATCCGGGTTTCAATATCTTCCAGATCAATCTTTTTCTTCTGGCATTTCTCCAGAATACTGGCGATGGATTTGACACGCCCTTCTACCCGCTCAATGGGAGAATACAGGCCCCGATCCTGATGTTCCCGGATCAGATGATTGAATTTGGTTGTCACTTCTTTCACGGCAAGCTCATAAGGATTCAAGATTTCCCGCCATAATTGTATTTCCATAGTCTGCTCCTTTATCCTGTACTTCAATAGGCATAGCGCAGCCGGTTGTTTTCCAGGTATTTCAAAAACCAGTAGGGGTTGACGGCAAGCTCCGGGATTTCTTCCGTCCGCAGGTAGATTCCCAGATGGAGGTGCACGTCGAATTTTCCGCTGGTCCCTTCGGTCTTCCCGTATCCCGTATTTCCCATATAGCCCAGCAGCTGCCCGGCCCGGATTACATCCCCGGGCTTAAACTCTTCCGCGTAGGAATCCAGATGGGCATAGTAAAAGTAGACATCGTGGAGGCTGCGGACACCGATGCGCCACCCGCCCTTTTCCAGCCAGCCGATGTTTTCCACGATTCCGTCGCTGATGCTGATCACGGGATAATAGCCGCTCTGGTTGATGCCGGCCATCACATCCGTCCCCTCATGGCCGTAAGAACCGCCGTAAGTGCGTTCAAACATCCAGCTGTTTTCGTAAGAAACCAGGGCTTCTTCGTTTTCCGTTGATTCCGGGATCGGAAAATAGACCAGATCCTTCCATATGTTTTCATATAATTCATAATATGCTCTTGCAGTTTCCGCTTCTCTTCCCTCTTCTTTTACGGGCGCACTTTGATGCTCCTCCAAAAAGAGGAGCTCAAACTGAATGAAAAAGCAGGCGCAGATAAGCAATAACAGATAAGAAGTAATGGATAGCCTCATTCCATTACTATATGCTTACCTCAGTTCTTTTAGAACCTCCAGGAGAAAATGGTAGACACGTTCCACGGAAGAAATGCTTAAACGCTCCTTGGGCGTGTGAATGTCGTACAGGTCCGGTCCCATGGAAATACAGTCCAGTCCCTCCATCTTTCCGCTGAAAATGCCGCATTCCAGTCCCGCGTGAATAGCTTCCACCCGGGGAGTTTTTTCATACAGCCTTTGGTATACACGGACCAAAGTATCCCGCAGAAGGGAATCTTTTTTGTACTCCCAGCCCGGATAGGATCCGCTTTCCTGGTAAGTGCCCCCCAGAAATTCTACGCAGTGCCGCAGACGGTTTCCAAGCTCCGCTTTCTCCGTGTCTACGGAGCTGCGCACACTGAAAATTACGTGGGCGGCATCCTCTCCGGTTTTTAAAATACCCAGATTTAAAGAGGTCTGCACCAGATTCTCGATCTCTACGCTGTTTCTCACGACCCCGTTGGGAACCATATGAAGAAGGTAGAGAAGGAGGGAGGCGCTTTTGGGCGACATGGCTCTTCCTTTCCGGAAGCCCTCTTGTCGAAGCGTCAGGAAAATCCCCGGATCGCTGGCCCGGAATTCCTTTTGAAGGATGGTCTCCCAGGTCTGCCGGAATTCTTCAAAACGGGCGATCTCTTCTTCTTTTACATAGAGCACGGCTTTTGTCTCTCTGGGGATGGCGTTGTCCATCAAGCCGCCCATAAGGCTTTCCAGGCGGAAATCTATCTCTTCTTCCAGGGCGCATAATAGCCGTCCCATAAGGATGTTGGAATTTCCGTGTTCCTTGTGAATTTCTACTCCCGAATGTCCGCCCAGAAGTCCTTCCACAGCCAGGGTGCAGCGGATTCCTTCTGTCTCCTGGTACGTAAGGGGCAGGATGCACTCGCTGCGCATGCCGCCGGCACAGCTGACGGTGAAGATGCCTTCCTCCTCGGAATCTATGTTGATGAGATATGCTCCGTCAAGAGAGGAGGTGTCAAGCGCCTCCGCGCCCAAAAGGCCAATCTCTTCATCCGTAGTAAAGACGCATTCCAGTCTGGGATGGGAAAGATCGCGGTCTGCCAGAATGGCCAGGGCCATGGCTATGGCAATCCCGTCGTCTCCGCCCAGGGTGGTTCCTTTGGCATAGACTAAATCCCCGTCTACTGCAAGATCCAGTCCGTCCGTCTGGAAGTCTATGGGACAGCCGGCCTCTTTTTCACAGACCATATCCAAATGGCCCTGGAGAATTACGGCCGGGGCATTCTCATATCCCGGGGACGCCTCTTTTTTGATGATCACATTCCAGGCATCATCCTGCCGGGCAAAAAGATGATGGCTTTCGGCAAATTTCATACAGTAATCGCTGATGGCCCGGGTGTTGCCGGAGCCGTGGGGAATGGCGCACAAATCCTCAAAATACCGGAATACTTCTGCGGGTTTCAGATGATCCAATTTTTTCATAAGCTGCCTCCTGTTCTGCATAACTATTAGTATGATGAAAAAAAGATTCTATTTTGCCGTAATTCTTCTCCTGCTGGGTTTTCTGCTGACGGATCCGAAAGAAGCCGTGGACGCTTCTTCCCGGGGACTGCTGCTGTGGTTTCATTCCCTGATCCCTGTGCTTTTGCCCTTTTTGATCCTTTCCAACCTCCTGATTGCCTTAGACGGGGTTTCAGCCCTTACCCGTTTCCTCTATCCCACCTTTCACCGGATCTTCGGCTGTTCGGAAGACGGCTGCTATGCCGTCGCCGTGGGCTTTCTCTGCGGTTATCCCGTAGGAGCCCGGATCACGGCGGATCTGGTGCGGGAAGGCCATATCAGCCTGGAAGAGGGAAATTACCTGCTCTGCTTCTGCAACAATGCAAGCCCGGCGTTTCTGATTGGATACTGTCTGACGGATTGCCTGGGCCGTCCCGATCTGCTTTTTCAGACTCTTCTTGTCATTTACGGGATTCCGGTGCTGACAGCGCTCTTTCTTCGCAGGAAACGCCGGTTTTCCAATCTGCCTGCAGAAAAAAAGACATCCGGATCTCAAATCAGTTTCAAAATCGTGGATGTCTGTATGATGAACGGACTGGAAAGCATCCTGAAACTGGGCTGTTATATCATACTGTTTTCCGTACTGG
This sequence comes from uncultured Lachnospiraceae bacterium, assembly GCA_910587955.1. Taxonomy (GTDB): domain Bacteria; phylum Bacillota; class Clostridia; order Lachnospirales; family Lachnospiraceae; genus Laedolimicola. The sequence continues at coordinate 21,440 of CAJUNN010000027.1, forward strand.
CAAGACTTCTGATGAAAATTCCCTGTCCCTATCCGCTTTTCACCTGCATTGGCGTAGGTTTGACGGAAATGACAAATGGAATCGCGCAGATCACTTCGGACGCATCCGTTTCTTCTCTGGTAAAATACGTCTCCGTTCTGGGCTTTGCAGCCTTCGGAGGTCTTTGCGGCGCAGCCCAGACAGAAAGTATGCTTCTGGACAGCGGACTGTCCGTAAAGCAGTATCTGAAAGCCAAGCTGGCAGCCGGCCTTTTGGCGCTCTGTCTTGGGGCGGTGCTTTTTACTCCTCCAGGTCCGTAAGCTCCGCTTCGTTTAAGGGAGAAGCAAGTTCGGCCCGGTTGTTTGCCAGGATGTCGCTGAAATTGCGCAGGGAACCCATCATGTTCTCGTATTTGGCCATGTGGCTGTCCATGGTCTTGTGAATCAGGTTCTGCAGGTTGCCCAGCATATCATCCGTGTAGCGCATGGCCTGCATGCGGTAGTTGTTGGCCTCCATGGTGGCCGTATCCAGGCGTCTCTGGGCCTCTGCCTCCGCAGCCGCCATAATTTCATTGGCTTGGATATACGCCTGCTGCATAATCTCGTGTTCGTTGACCAGCTCGGACGTATGTATGTTGGCTTCCTTAATGATTGCTTCTGCTTTTGCCTGGGCGTCCGCCAGAATGGCATCCCGGTTGGCCAGCACTTTCTGATAGCGCCGTATTTCCTCCGGTGTCTTCATGCGGAGCTCCCGGAGCAGCTCTTCAATCTCTTCTTTATTTACAACAATATTTGTCTTTGACAGGGTCTGGGGTTTGCAGCCGTCGATGTACTCTTCAATTTCTTCGATAATCTGTTCAATTTTGCTGCTCATACACGCTTCTCCTTCATTTATGCTCCGTCCGGTCCTGCTTCTCTTCCCGGGCCCAAAGGACGCTGCATCTGATAATTCTTTCCGTGATCTTACGGACTAGGACTGTCTCTTTTTGCTCTGCATCCGCCTGCGGATCTGCTCTTCCACATAGGGAGGGACGAAGGCGGAAATATCTCCGCCGAATTCCGCCACTTCTTTTACCGTAGTGGAGCTTAAATAAGCATATTCCAGGCTGGTGGTCAGAAACATGGTGTCCAGATCCGGATTGATGATCCGGTTGGTCTGCGCCATCTGGAGCTCGTAGTCGAAATCCGAGATGGCCCGGAGCCCCCGGACAATCACGCGGGCCCGGCACTCTTTCGCAAATTCTACCAAAAGTCCGGTGAAGGACTTGATTTTTATATTCGGCAGTTCCCTGGTAACTTCTTCTAACATCTTAACACGTTCTTCCACAGAAAACAACGGACATTTTGCCCGATTATGCAAAACTCCCACAATCAGTTCGTCCACAACCCGGGAAGAACGCTGGATAATGTCCAGGTGGCCTTTGGTAACCGGGTCAAAGCTTCCGGCGTAGATTGCTCTTATCATATGTTTGCTTCTCCTATGCGGCCAATAAACAGATGCTGATTGGTCTTGTATGTCTTGATCCGGAAGGGTGCAAAGCCGTACGGCTCCATCCATCCCGCATCGTAGTTCCGGGGCGTCTCCAGAATAATAACGGTGTTTTCGTCTGCCAGGGAAGAGCCGGAAAGAAGCGCCAGCGCCTCCGCCTCCAGTTGTTTCCCGTAGGGAGGATCCAGGAAGATAATATCGAAAGCTTCTTCCCGGCCCAGAAGGTTTAAAGCCGTTCCGGCATCCGTTTCCAGAACCCGCGCCCGGGGCATAAGACGGGTAAACTCCAGGTTTTCCCGGATACAGGCGGCGGCTTTGCGGTTACTCTCCACAAAGACCGCCTCTTTTGCGCCCCGGCTCAGGGCTTCGATGCCGATGGCTCCGCTGCCGGCAAAGAGGTCCAGAAACCGGCATCCGTTCATCTCCGGCTGCAGAATATTAAAAAGTGTCTCTTTGATCCGGTCCGTGGTAGGCCGTGTTTCCAGTCCCTCTATACATTTTAGGGGAAGGCTTCTGGCAGTTCCGGCGATCACTCTCATACGTCTCCCCCTCTGGTCTGTCCGTTTCCGTAAATCTTGTATTTGTAAGAGGTCAAAGCCTCCAGCCCCATGGGCCCTCTGGCATGAAGTTTCTGGGTGCTGATGCCGATTTCGGCGCCGAAACCGAATTCGAAGCCGTCTGTAAACCGGGTGGAGGCGTTTACGTAGACGGCTGCTGCGTCCACCTCCTGAAGGAAGCGTTCCCCATTGGCCTCGTCCCGGGTGATAATGGCCTCTGAATGTCCGGTGCCGTAACGGTTGATATGTGCAATGGCTTCGGAAAGGTTTTTCACGGTTTTTATTGAGAGGATGTAGTCCAGGTATTCCGTTCCCCAGTCTTCTTTTGCAGCTTCTGTCATAGGAAGGATTCTCCGGGCCGCTTCGTCTCCCCGGAGCTCTACCTGCTTTTGGGAAAGCTTTTCGTTAAGAAGGGGAAGGAAGTCTTTCAATGCGGCTTCATGGACCACCAGGGATTCACAGGCATTGCAGACTCCGATCCGCTGGGTTTTGGCGTTGTATACAATCTCGGCTGCCATGGCCGGATCTGCTGTTTCATCCACATAGATGTGGCAGTTTCCGGAACCGGTCTCAATGACAGGGACCGTGCTGCTGCTGACCACCGTAGAAATCAGGCCTGCGCTTCCCCTGGGAATCAGCACATCTATGTAACCGTTCAGCTTCATAAAAGCGGCAGCCGTCTCCCGCCGGGTATCGGCCAGAAGCTGGATCGCATCTTCGGGAAAGCCGTTTTCCCCGAGGGTTTTTCGGAGGATCTCTACAATCGCCAGGTTGGAGGAAAGGGCGTCGCTTCCGCCCCGCAGGACTACGGCATTTCCCGTTTTAAAGCAGAGGCCGAAGGCATCTGCAGTCACATTGGGCCTGGATTCGTAGATAATGCCGATGACTCCCAAGGGAACCCGTACCTGGCAGATCCGGAGGCCGTTGGCCGGTGTCCGCTCGGACATCTGATCTCCGATGGGGTCCGGCAGGGCTGCTATCTGCCGCAGTCCCTCTGCCATATCGGCAATACGCTCCCGGGTAAGCTTAAGGCGGTCCAGAAGTCCGGCTTTCATGCCCTTTTCTTTTCCGCGTTCCATATCTTTTTCATTGGCAGCGAGAATGGCCCCGCTCTCTGAAACCAGCCGCTCTGCGGCCAGGAGAAGGAGCCTGTTTTTTTCATCTGTTTTAAGGATCGCCAGCAAAGGGGCTGCCTGTTTGGCGTTCTCTCCTATTTGCTTCAATTCTGTCATGGCATTCTCCCGGGATAACACCCTTTTTTCTGTCACAATTTTTGCCGGGCGGATATCAAAGTCCTCAAAGGGGACCTCTTTCCGGATTTGAAATTCAAAGGCCAGGGCTGCGGTTATCAGGCCCGGATTGGCTTCCAGAAACCGATCGTAGAATCCTCCTCCGTACCCCACCCGGTGCCGTGCCTCGTCGAAAGCAACACCTGGCATCAGAAGGAGGGCATCCGTTTCCTGGGCAGGATGCCCGGTCTTTGGTTCCCGGATCCCGAAATATCCCTCCTCCAGATCGTGCTCCAGAGAAGAAATGTAGTAAAAATTCATTTCCTGGCCGCAGACTTTGGGAACTGCCACCCGCTTGCCGTCTGCCATGGCCTTAAGAATCAGATCCCGTGTCTCCACCTCATGCTTACAGTCCACATAGGCATAAATAACCCGGGCGTCCCGGTATTCCGGCAGGGCGCAGATCCGTTCCAGCACGGCAAGGCTCATTTCGTGGATTTCCGCATCCGTCCGTCTGCCCCGTTCCGCGCGTATCTCTTTGCGCAGGGCTTTTTTGGTACGGTCTTTAGTGTCCTTTGCTTCCATATTTTTCTCCCAGATTGGTGACGGTGCCGTCCTCTTCCCGGACGTCTACGTTGTTTAACTGTCCCCGCAGATTCATGCGGATGGTCTCGATGTATTCCCTGCGCAGATCGGCCTGCTCCTTTTTTTCCGCCTCTGTCAGCCCTTCGGCTTTGGAACGGTGGTACAGTTCATTGATCCGGGCAATTTTTTTCTCATCCATGTTTCATTTGCTCCTGTGTTCTATGGTTCTCCACGTCTGATCCGGGCTCCCATTTTAAGAAGTCCGCGATCTGTGAAAAGTTATCTTTTGCGTACTCGTAGCCGTGCTGATAAAAGGCGGTCAGCACATCCACCCGGTCTTCCGTATTTTTGATCACCGGAATCTGGGGTCTTAGGATTCGCACATGTCCCCGGTCTTCCAGATCCTCCAAAAGCTCCATGGTCCGGTTGTAGTAATAGGCCCGGTTTTTTACGGCCCGGATAAGGTTCGGGTATTTGGGGTATAAAAGTTTGGCCATCCGCAGGGAACGGCGGGCGGGTGTTTTGCGGTATCCCTCCTGCCGGGTGAGGATGACAATGTTCTTTTTGATTCCGTCGCGGAGGGCTTTCCGGATGGGCACCGAGTCTCCCAGCCCTCCGTCCAGCATGGGAATCCCGTCTACCTCCACCATAGGGGAAACCATGGGGAGGCTGGAGGAAGCCCGGCAGGCAGCCATTAAGCGCTGCCGGTCCGCAGTTTCTCTTAAATATACGGCTTTTCCGGTCAGGCAGTCGGTGGCTGTCAGGAAACAAGTCTGCCCGGAGGAAAAATAGGTGTCGTAGTCAAAGGGAATGATCTTGTTGGGAAATAAATCAAAGATCAGATCCATGTTAAAAAGACTGTGATATTTAACCAGATATTTCAGTCCCACATAGCTTCCCGCTTCCAAAAAATCTATGGTACAGGTTTTCATCCTGCCCGGCTGGCGGGATACGTAATTTACTGCGTTGCACGCCCCTGCCGATACGCCGATTACATAGGGAAGGTAGAGTCCCTGTTCCATAAAATAATCCAGGACGCCGGCTGTAAATACGCCTCTGGTGCCGCCGCCCTCTAAGATTAAACCTGCTTTTTTCATAGGAAATGCGCCTCCGAATGACTGTTGTATACGTATATAATTTACACCATTACCATCTGAATAGCAAGTTTTAACTGGAGTAATTCTCTAAAAAATCGTATAACTCCCGCTCTCCCGGAACGCCCTTTCCGGCCTGGAGCTCTTCCTGAATCTCCTTCGGCAGGTCGGATACGGGGATGGTGGTGTACTCATAGACGCTCTGCCGGTCCGACTGGTAAATGATTACATAGCCGAATTCTTCCGCCAGATAATAAGCGTATTCCCCGGAAGCAGCTTTCACGGATTCCGGATCCGTAAGGGTTTCCCGGCGCTCCGGCATCTCCTCTTCCTCTTCCGGCTCCTCTGCCAGGGGGATTTCCGGCGTGAAGATTTTGTGATCCCGTGCCTCCAGATTGCGCCAGAAAAGTTCGCTCTCTTTCTGGGCGTGTTTTGCCGAAAAGAGATAGCTGGAATAATAGGCCAGTCCGCCCAGGATAACAACGGCAAGACAGCCTGCAATGACTTTTTTTGCCATAAAAAATCCTCCTTTCTGCCTAGTATGGACAAAAAAGGAAGATTTTATCAGATTTCTATAAAAGACGGAGCTTTTTTAAAATCCGGACCAGCAGGCGGCCCTTGGGAAATGTCCGCAGTTCCTCCTCCGTAATGCCCCGGAGAATCAGGATAAACAGGCCGTAAATCAGAACCGCCAGCACAATACAGAGGACGGCAGCCCACCGGAAGCCCAAAGGCTTCTCCAAATAGGGGTACAAAAGCCAGCAGGAAAGTCCCATAATCACGGAGGATACTATGGGGATTACAAAAGTTCTCACAAGCTCTTGCCGGTAGCGGAGATATTTGCGCAGGGCAAAACCGTTGAGAATACACATACAGATGGCAAAAAAGGCATCCGCAATTACCACGCCGTAAATATGAAGTTTAAATACCTGCACCAGCACAAAAAGCAGTCCCAGATGAGCGGCCAGGGAAATGACGGCATTCCGGACAGGGATGTGCATTTTGTCGATTCCCTGGAGAATTCCGTTGGTCAGGGTGGAGAGGCCGTAAAAAACCACCGAGGAGGAGCCGATGATAAACAGCTGGGCAGCCACGGGATCCGTGTTCCAGGACAAAAGCTTTAAAATGGGCTCGGCCAGGGCCGTCATGCCGGCGGCGCTGGGAATGCAGACCAGCATGGTCATACGGACGGCGCCGTCTGTTTTCCGGCACATCTCCCCCCGCTTTCCCTCCATCCTTGCCCGGGTCAGGGCAGGAATGGTAGAAGCCGACAGGGCTGAGGCAATGGCAATGGGAACGTTGCTTAAGAGCTTGTATTTGCCCATATAGATTCCCCAGTAAATTTCCACGGTACTTTTTTCCACCTTCTGCAGAATCAGCATCAGATGTTTAAAGAGGGCCTGATCCAGGATACTGCTGATGTTGTAGACTGCCGTACCCAGGATCACCGGTACGATGGTAAGGATCAGAAGTTTGAGAATGGAGCCGTAGCTGTCCCGGCGGCCCGTGCGATCCCGGCGGATGTTCCGCTGCAGTACCCGGTTGTACATGAGCATAATGGTGATCAGGAACAAAAGACCGGCCAGGGCACCCATACTGGTCCCCAGGGTGCTGCCCGCAGCTCCGTAGATGGGACCGCTGCGTCCCGATGAAATACCGGCTTTCTGATCCAAGGATACGCCGTACCGGAACAGGAAACTGGCTGCTCCGATGCTCACGGCCGCATTGAAAATCTGTTCAATGACCTGGGAGACGGCTGTGGGCATCATGGTTCCCATGCCCTGGAAATAGCCCCGCAGGACTCCCATGACAGCCAGCAGGAAAACGGCCAGGGAGAGAACCTTTAAGCAAAGTTCGCTCTCCGGTGTGTGCAGAAGGGTTCCGGTAAAAAAGGCTGCTCCGAAATAGGTGACGGCGGAACCCAGGATTCCTACGGTCAGGGCCAGAAAAAGGGCCCCCTTAAAGATGCGCCAGGCATTCCGGTGCTGTCCCAGAGCCGCTTTGGCAGAAACCAGCTTGGAAACGGCCAGGGGAAGGCTGTAGGAGGAAATCAGAAGCATAACATTGTATACTTCGTAAGCAGCCGAATAGTAGTCGTTTCCGTGATCGGTGATAATATTCGTCACCGGCAGGCGGTATAAAAGCCCGATAATACGGCTGACGATGGAAGCCATAGCCAAAATACTGCCCTGCATAATGTAATTGGAACGATTTTGTTTTTTCTTCTGGCTGCCCATTCTCTTTTTCGTATCCCTGCCTTGTGTTATGTATTCCGGTTGGACTATTCAATCACCACGTCATCCCGGTAATCGGTCCAGACAATGCAGACGAAAGTTTTTCCGTTGTTGAGGACAATCTCCCGGTCTTCCTTGTCGTAATATTTGGCGGGAGTTCCAAGTTCTCCCGGATTTTTCCAGTATCCTTCAATCATCTTCCCGTTGGTAAAGACGATGCAGTCGTTGTGTTCGGCCTGGGTGCCGAAATGCAGATAGTCTTTGCCGTCCAGCACGTCGCCGTCGCAGTACTGGAAGATCACATTGGTCACAGCTACCTGCTGTCCGTTCAGCTCATCCATATGGGGATTCCCGTAGGTAGAACGGTAATACTTCCGGTCTGCAGCGCTGTACTCGAAGGTGGCCTTTACACCGCCGAAGCCGTTTTTTCCTCCGGTTCCGCCTGGCTGAAGGAAGGTTGCATCGGGGAAACCTGCGTATTCTTCTATTTCCCCGGCGGGTGCAAACCGGAACTTGCCGGGATAATCCTCAGGCATATTCATATCATATCCTTTTTTCTCAATATCTTTTACAATTCCGCCGGGAAATGCGTACAGGGTATGTTCGGTTGCCTTTCCAGGCCGGGAAATACGGTCGTACATAGCGGTTGCCGGGTGTTCGATCCCCTTGGTTCCGCCGGAAAGCACGTCGAAATTGCCGCTGTTCAGATCGTCCAGGGCATAGATGGCCTGCCCGTAATGGGCGTAGACCGCGTCAAACTCCTGGGCAAAGTGGAGGTAATACCGGCGGCAGCTGCGGACGGAGCCGATCCGGGACAGATCCTGCCAGTCCTCGAAGATCCCCATCCACCGGGTAATGCGTCCCTCTACGGGACATTCGTAGATAACGCTGGCATTGGTAACACCGGACATGGGAAGGGCAACGGAAGTGTTGTTCAGCATCATAGCCAGAGGCCTCTTGGTTCCAAGATCTGCCGCAATCCACTCTCCCGTAAAATAGCTGCGGATTTTTCCGTCTACAATCTCCCGCTTCATGGGTTCTTCCTCTTCTGCCTGCGGGATTTCCGGCTCCGGATCTCCTTCCAGAATTTCATCCTCCGTATTAAATTCCCGCTCTGCCAGGCCGTCCGCCGGAATGGTTTCCGGTTCCTTACAGCCGGAAAAAAGGACGGCTCCAAGAGCCAGAAGCAGAAGAAATTTTTTTCCTTTCATGGGAAGGTCTCCTAACGTGTGATATTTAAAGAGCTTAATACGGCTGCCTGCTTCTGCTCCATGACTGCGGCTTCCCGGGAAGTCTCATGATTATAGCCGAAGAGATGCAGCATGCTGTGGGCTATCAGAAAAGCAAACTCCCGCTTTTCACTGTGGCCGTATTTCCGGGCCTGCTCCCTTACTTTTTCCAGGGAGAGAACGATGTCCCCCAAAACAAGTTCCCCGGTTTCCGGGTTGAAGCATCCGCAGACGCCGCTCTCCGCTGCCGAGAAATCGGAGGGCTCCCGGTATTCCAGCATGGGAAAAGACAGCACGTCGGTGGGCCGGTCGATCCGGCGGTGCTCCCGGTTTATCCGGCGGATAGCGCTGTTGTCCGTGAGCAGAAGGCTGACCTCCACCTCATAGGGACAGCCTTCATAGTCCAGTGCGGCTTCCATCACCCGTGCGGCCAGATCCTCCGGGTCTATATCCTGCAATGTAATTCTGCTCTCATTTTCTACGGTAAGTGTCATGAAAATCCTTTCTCGCGCTCCGGCGCTCCTGTGTCTTCTCATAGCTGTCGTATGCCTGCACGATTTTCTGCACCAGGGGATGGCGCACCACATCCTTGTCCGTCAGAGCGCAGAATCCGATGTCTTCTACTTTGGCCAGCACCCGCAGGGCTACTTCCAGGCCGGATTTGGTTCCGGAAGGCAGATCTTTTTGGCTGGCATCTCCGGTGACAATGACCTTGGAACCGAAACCGATCCGGGTCAGGAACATTTTCATCTGGGCCGGAGTGGTATTTTGCGCTTCATCTAAAATAATAAAGGCGTTATCCAGGGTGCGTCCTCTCATATAAGCCAAGGGTGCAACTTCAATAAGACCCTTCTCCATATTTTTTAAGAAGGTGTCGGCTCCCATGATCTCGTAGAGTGCGTCGTAGAGAGGACGCAGATAGGGATCTACCTTGCTTTGGAGGTCCCCGGGCAGAAAGCCCAGCTTCTCTCCCGCTTCGATGGCCGGACGGGTTAAGATAATCCGGGCTACCTCATTGTTTTTAAAGGCGGTAATTGCCATGGCCATGGCCAGATATGTTTTCCCTGTTCCGGCAGGTCCTGTGCCGAAGACAATCATTTTTTCCCGGATCTGATCTACGTACTGCTTCTGTCCCAGGGTTTTGGGCTTGATGGGCCGTCCGTTCATTGTGTGGCAGATCAAATCTTTATCAATCTCTGACAGGGCTTTCTCCCGGCCTTCCATGGAAAGGGCCAGGGCGTAATCTACATTCTGCTCCTCGATGGTATTGCCTCTTCTGGACAGTTCCAGTAGCTGTTCAAAGACGCGGACGGCCTGGCCGGTGCGGGAAGCAGGCCCTAGAATCTTCACGGATCCGTCCCTGGAAATGACGGAAACTTTTAAGGTCTTTTCTATTTTTTTTACATAGGTGTCAAACTGGCCGAACACGTTGCGTTCATGCTCCGCCGGGACATCTATGAGGGTTTCTACAATGTTCAAACTACCTACTCCTTATTCGGCTTCTTCTTCCGGCAGGGCGGGTTCCTCGAAAACTTCTGTGGGTGCAAAGCTTCCGATCTCCTCCACGGCTGTGATGGTTCCGTAAGCGGTACAGGTATTCCTGCCGACTTCTATTTTAACATTATTTTCGGTAATTTGAACCCCCTTTTGTATTAAATTTTCTAAAAATTCATTTAAATTTGCCTCCGCAATGGCCCGGGCCTCTTCCTTGCTGTAAGATTCCGTATAAGTTTCGCACTCCTCATACCGGCGAAGGCCGAAGACCAGGGGCAGATAAAAGTTTTCCGTGATTTTTACCGGGTATTCCGTGTGCAGGACACGGAAATCCTCGTATCCGGGCTTTAAGTCCAAAGATAGGGTTTTGTTTCCGAGTTTGGCATAGACCCCGAAGCGCTTTTTACCCGTGGGCTCTCTGGTCTCGTGGGACAGGACAAACTCGTCGTAGTAAATGTAGGAAGTCCGGGCATAGATATCCGCGTCGGCAGCCGTGTACTGGTATCCGGTTACTTCCCCTGCATCGTTCTGGATTTCAATGCGTCCGGATACCAAGGGCGTTCCGCGCTCTACCTCGTCCCCTGCCTGGACCTGGGCGACGCCGCTTCGCACCAGAACGCTGGTGATAAGGCCTTCCCGGCCGGCGATAATATCCCGCGGTCCCTCTTCGTCCCCTTGGGGTTCCTGAGGGATATCGTCTGTATTTTCCCGCACATGAATCAGGAGGCGGGTGCCGCGGATTTCGGCGGATACCCAGATAATGTCCGGAAACTCGATCCGGATCATAGACTGAATCTGCTTGCAGTCCACCTGGCTTTTGCGCATTCCGTGTACGATATGCTCCGACTCCAGGTAATCTAAAATTACGTCCGTAGTCCGGGAGTAATTACCTTCAATGTGAATATTCCAGATATACAAAGACATGATGTACAAAAAAGCGATGCAGAGCAGGATTCCCACCGGAAACATTTTCCGGTTCCGGTAGCGGTGCAAAAAAAACGGAAGTCCGTGCCGCTCTAAAATGTGAAGACGGGCTCTGGACTTCTTCCGAAAGGGTTTCAGTCTCCGGAAATCACGGATGCTCACATTCATGTCATAGTTCAGGCCGTGGATCTGCAGATCCCAGATCTCGATTCCATGGGCCTTGCAGAGGTTTAAAAAGCGCTCCGGGGAGTATCCGGTCAGACGCACCCGCACATATCCTTGCAGATAACGGAAGAATGAAATCAGCAATACTTCACCTCCTGGATTTCTCCGGTGATTTTCATTTCATCGTTGGTGTAGTAGTCGATATACAAATGGGTGCCGCGGATTTCCAGCTTGCAGGTTTTTGTCTGAATCCGTATGAGCTCTTCCGTATATTCAATGAGGCTCATGTAGTTTTCCACATAAGCCTCATGTTTTCCGGTGATGGTCATAATCACGGCTCCCAGCATCAAATCCTTGGGCAGGTTTAATGCGTCTGTCATCTGTTCCTTCCAGCTCATTGACCCTGAAATCCTCGTTTATTTACTTTTACTATATGCGGCTGTCTTCCGTCCTATGCCTTCTCCTCCGGCATAGACATTCCCGGCCGAAAGCACAGCGGCGAAAGCTTAAGATTTCCGGCAGTCCAGCACGATTTTAATCATGTCGGAGGGATTGGAAATGGCCAGGCGCATGGCATCCTTGTACCGGGACAGGGGGAAGCGGTGGGTGATAAAGCCCTCTGTCTTATAGATGCCGTCCCGCATCCATTCCTGCACCAGGTCAAAGGTGTAGAGCTTCCTTCCCTGCCACTCTTCCATACCGTGGGCATCCACCCCTATCAGTTTCAGTTCATGCCACCAGACCGGAGTTTCATCAAAGGTGATGGAGGTCATGTGGTGTCCTACTTTCATGAGGGTTCCCCTGGGGCGCAGCAGGCGGCAGCAGAGAGTATTGGCCTTCCCTCCTCCGGCGCAGTCGTAGATCCGGTCAAATCCGCCGAAGATCATTTTATTTCCGTTCATGCCCGTGTAGACCCGGCTTCCGCCTGTGGCTTCGGACGCTGCTATATAGGGGTCTCCCTTCAAAATGTGATCGGCGCCCAGACGCTTCGCCATCTGCTGGCGCGCTTTCTTACGGGTGGTCACCCAGATCCGGCAGTCCGGCTGTACGATCTTCAAGGCCTGTACGATGCCAAGGCCGATCATGCCGCAGCCGTAGACCAGGATGTTCTCCCCTTTCCGGGGCGGATCCAGCAAAACGGCGTGGACGGACACGCAGGACGGCTCCAGAAGCACGGCCTGATCCTCCGACAGTTCGTCAAAAATTTTGGTGAGCTGCTGCTCCGGGGCCAGGAAGGAATCACCGAATCCGGCCCCTGTGTCGGGAAGATTTAAGGGGCTTGGCTCTCCGTAGTTGAGGCAGAGGTTGTAGTTTCCTTCGGCACAATGACGACAGGGCGGATGGATGTCTTTGTTGCCGCAGCCGGACATGTATTCCCGGATGGTGACCCGGTCTCCGACCCGGAATTTTGTGACAGCCGGCCCGGCTTCCACAACCACACCCACATTTTCATGGCCCAGAAAGGTCCGGGCAGAGCCCGGAATGGGCTCAAAGGCGGAGCTTGTTCCTGTGGTGGCTTTAAAGAAGCTTACATCCGTACCGCAGAGGCCGCAGGCCAGATTTTTCACCCGGAGCCAGTTGGGGCCCGGCAGGGGCGGATCCGGAAGCTTCCGATCGTATTTTACTGCATTCAGCCCGGTATACAAAAGCGGCGGGCAGCATTTGGCCGCAAGCTTTGTGGCCAGGATCCGGGGAATGTCCTTCTCAAAATAGATGGTTTTCATAGATTGTTCCTTTCTTTTACCGGTAAAGAACCAGGCTGAACCAGGTAATCAGATGGTTTTCGTCCAAAAAGGGAATTTTTAAGCGCTCCGCCAGTTCTGTCACAAGAATTCCGTAACCTTCCAGGCTTTCGAACATTTTGTCCGGATAGCGGCAGGGCTGTTCCGGGTAAGTGCAGTTCTTACAGACGGCGCAGGATTCCGTGGAGAGTACCAGCACCCTACTGCATTCCTCCCGGAAGATATCCCGCACGGCCCTGGCAACTTCCTCGTGCTCCCTGCGTGTGGCAAGCATTCCCTCAAAATCCTCCAAATCGCCGGCTTCGGCCATGGTGGTGAAGAGAAAACCTCCCGCATATGCTCCGCATCGTTTCCGGCATTCCTCCAGGCTTCCTGTGGCAGGGGGACAAGACCAGGATTTCCCATAGCGGGGACATTCCGTCCTGCAGATATAACGGACTTCTTCTTTGAAAGGAATGTCCGAAACAGGAAAAAAGGCATAGGCGCAGATGGGAAGAGCCGCAATTTGGGTTTCGATTTTTTTCCTGTCCATAGACGGATTCTCCTTTTGGTTTTCTTTTGCCTTTAAAGCAGGGATGCCCGCAGTTCTTCTCCGCTTCTGGCGCTCAGGTAAGCGGGAGCAATGTCAAATACGGTCTTGCAGCCGGTATTTCCTTCCCGGGACAAGCGGCATGCAGCCCTGGCATAGGCCGCAATAACGCTGGAAGTAAATTCGGGATTGGAATCCAGCTTCAGGCTGTATTCGATGAGATGGCGGTTTTCTTTCTCCCATCCGGTAACGCCGCTTCGCAGCACGAATCCCCCATGAGGAATCCGGCTGTGATCCCGCCGCATTTCTTCCTCGCTGATAAAGTGAACGGTGGTATCGTAATCTGCAAAATAATTGGGCATGGTCTTGATGGTTTCTTCCACCTTGGCTGCATCGGCGCCCTCCTCCAATATCACAAAGCACTCCCGGGTGTGCTTCTGACGGGTGGCCAGTTCCGGGTTTTCTCCGGCCCGTACGGCTTTCAGGGCCTCTTCCACAGGAATGGTGTACTGTTTGGCGTCCTTTACACCCGGAATCCGGCGCACGGCGTCGGAGTGTCCCTGGCTGACGCCCCGTCCCCAAAAGGTGTAGTCTTTTCCTTCCGGCAGAATGGCGTTTGCATACATGCGGTTTAAGGAAAACATACCGGGATCCCATCCTACGGAAATAACGGCCGTCTTCTGCCCTTCTTTTGCAGCCGCGTCCACCCTGGCAAAATGCTCCGGGATCCGGGCATGGGTGTCAAAGCTGTCCACTACATTAAAGTATCTTGCATACTTTGGTGTCTGTTCCGGGAGATCCGTGGCGCTGCCGCCGCAGAGAATCAGCACGTCCAACACTTCTTTCCAGTCCAGTATTTCCGATACGTGGCAGACCTTTGCCGTCTCCGTTAAAATGGAAACCCCGGACGGATCCCTTCTGGTAAAAACTGCTTTTAACTCCATATCGGGATTCTGCCGGACGGCACATTCCACCCCTCTTCCCAGATTTCCGTAACCTAAGATGCCAACGCGAATATTCATAATGTTCCTCCTATTATAAGTTCCGCAGTTTCCCTTCCAACGCCTGGTTTGAGAAGGATTTCCGGCCTCTGGAACATCCGTCCGTAAATCCTTCTGGCGTTGTACGGGAAGCTGCTGTTTTAGTTCCGCAGTTTTCCTCTGCGGATCGTACTGGTTTTATTATAAACACAGATTATTTCCGGGCGCAAGAAATTCCGCCACATTTTTTCGGGAATTTTTTGTTTTTTGCTCTTGTGTTTCTTGTCGTTTTATGTTATAGTAGATGCACTGGGGCATTAGCGCAGCTGGGAGCGCGCCACACTGGCAGTGTGGAGGTCACGGGTTCGAATCCCGTATGCTCCATTTTTTTGTGTTTGAAATTTTATTTTGGAAACTGTATTATTTTAGGAAACTCCCTTAAAGCTTGTAAAAAGCCCCGGGAGTTTTCTTTAAATGTCATTATATTCATAGCAATGATAATCAAACCAGGAAATGAAGGATTTCTTTTTATAGATAAGCCGGAAAGGTGTATGCTCTAATAAATAGGAGTGGCAAACAGGATGAAGATATATAAATCGGCATTTTCTGGGTTTGCGTTCCAAACTGCTTATCAGATGTTTCATCATGACCTCAAAAACTTCCTGGGGAAAAGAATTAAATACTCAAACTTCCCACACCAGTTGGTGTGCTGAACCTTGAAAAAT
>CAJUNN010000028.1 GCA_910587955.1 uncultured Lachnospiraceae bacterium
ATGTGTTAAGCACGCCGCCAGCGTTCATCCTGAGCCAGGATCAAACTCTCATGTTGGAGTTTTCGACTTGGCGAGGTGGTTTCGAGCCTAGTCGAAACCCACATCACGACACTTGGTGAGGTCCTTTCGAACCTAGTGACGTGATGTTTCCTCTTTGTCTGATCCAGTCAGAATAACTCTTCTGGCTATTCTTCCCGTTTTACTGTTTTAGGTCGCTTATTTCTAAGCTGTCCTCAAAAAATCCTGCAACACTGTTCTTTCAGCATTGCTTTCCTCTTTGAATTTTCAAGGTTTTACACTGTTTAGTTATCAAGGTTCGTACCTGCTGTCTCCCGCGACAGCTTTTATAATATATCACGCCTTTTTGCTTCTGTCAACACCTTTTTTTATTTTTTTAACGAAGAAATACAAAGAGCAGGTTGCTTCGGTAAATCCAGCACAAAATATCGTTTTCCGCAATCATCACAAGCAGTTTTCCGCCCCACTCGGTAGTGGAACATACGGTAATCACAAAAAACAAAACCCATACGGCAAAGACTCCTTCTGCAAGCCCCAGGAGCAGCCCCGCCAGCTTATTAATGCCGTGCAGCACAGGCAGTTTCGCCGCAATTCCCAGGGAAAAGGCAATGCCCTGAACAAAGACGCCCACCAGCAGAAGTGTCACCAAGAAGGCTACAGCCTGTAAAATTGTCTCCGCCAGATAACTGCTCATAGCTTCTTTCAGGCCAATCGCTTCCAAAGTTTCCAGAATATCGATCTCGCTGGATGCAATTCCTTTTTGGAGAACATTATAGAGTGCCGTCTTGTCCCGGAAAAACGCAGTGCAGTAGGGAACTGCAAATCCTGTAATTATCAATGTAAGGACCATTGTAACAATCCCCACAGATTTTTTGATAAATCCTTTCCGGTGTCCGTCCCAGGCCGCAAGAAGCAGAAAGCCTCCAACCACAGGTAATAACCAATTCATTTTCTTTTGTACCCCTTTACTTTAATTTGATTTCTTCTGTCCGATCGGAAAAGACAATGATATATCTCCGAAACCCGCTTCCCTTATAAATATCGGCCACCGCTCCGTCAAAAGTCCCCGTATATCTCAAGGTTCCCCGTTCCGTATAAATCTCACATTCATTTTCATTATAAAGGATCAAATCCCCGCCGGACAATTTGATATTGTTGTATGCAAGATTGGTGGACCGAGTCAGAATCCGGTTTCCTTCCGCATTGTATACATGCGCCTCATACCGGGCGCTGTCCTCACCCGTTCCGTCAACCACAAGCCCCACCGAGCGTTCCCCGAAAAAAACACTTCGTATCTCTCCTTCCTCTTCCGCAGCAGCTTTCTCCTCCGGGATCTCTTTTCCTTCATAGAAAATAACTCCCTGCTCCGACACAGCCGCACAAATGCTGTCTCCCAGATATTGAACCCGTGGAATAATAAGATTCTCATAGACAGCTGAAGCTACAATCTTATCTACAAAATTTCCGCCCACATTGCCGAAATTGTAAAATACCAGGCAGGAATTTGCAAGACCGCTTTGTACCTGCAGATAGGAAACTGCCAGTTTGATTCCATCCGATGAAATAGAGATAGAAAGCGGCTGCCCCGTCTCTTCCAGCCGGCACTGAGCCTCTGTCAGTTTTTCGCCCTCCAAATCGTATAGACAGATCCAGGACATTGAACTGTCGCTCAAAAGCAGGGCGGTCACTCCCTGAGACGAGATACTGACCTGCTGAATGGGAAGCAGGGTTGTAATCTGCGTCTGAAGCCCCTGCTCATTGAACACGTAAGCCTCATTTCCCTCATAGTCCGCCACCACCACTGCATTCTGGCAGACGTCCAGAATGGGGGTCTGCATATTGTAAGTCTGGCTCCAGAAAGCCTCATTTCTCAAATTGACACAGGAAATACCATCCCTGCTGTACTTCAGTATCTTCCCATTGTATTCCGCGTACTGGGTATTCAGGGTATCGGCCCGCTCTGCAGAAGCTGTAACCTCATATCCCGCATACGTTTTATTTCTGGCAAACAGCCACATTCCCAGGACAATCCCCAAGACAACCCCTACATACAAAAGGCGCCTGGCTCCCTGCCCGGCCTTGTGGCGGAATAATTTTGCTTTATAATCTTTCAAATCCTGCTCCGGCGGATCCGGAGTCTCATAAAGTTTGGTGATCTTCGCCATTGATTTATCCTTTGATTTGCTCTGTCGTAAGAAACAGTATAGCATTCTTTTCTCAAGGAAGCAAAAGTTTTTGTCCTACGAGAATGTGATTGCTGTCCCAGATACCGTTCAGGCTGCAGATTTCCCTGATTTTGTCATCTCTTCCATATATTTTGCGGCTGATGGAGAGAAGTGTATCACCCTTTTGGACCACATAGACATCCGGAATCTCTTCCACGCTCTGGCTGACAGCCTCCTGGGTTTCCTCCGGTTCTTCTTCGGGCTGCTCTTCCGGCTGTTCTTCCGTCTGCTCCTCCGGCTGTCCGGCCTCTTCTTCCGGGCTGCTCGCTGTCTCCTCCCCTGCTGCCTGCGCGTTTTCCGCCGTCACCGCATCTGCCAGCTCCGGGTCTGTGCTGCCCTGTACATAGATTTCTCCGGCTTGTCCCTCCTGCTTTTCCAGAGATTGTGAAATCTCGCTCAGAGCCATTTCAAGCCCTTCCATTTTTTCATAATTGTTAATCAGCGTAATCCCTATGACAAGAACTACCATGACCAGAAACGTACTCGCCGTATACAAAAAGGTCATTACCCGCTTTTGATTGGAGGTATCCTTTTTATCCTGTATGAGGGTCCGAAAAGTCCGGGTCGCACGATCGTCAAATTCTTCGTTCTCATCAACGCCTTCCCCGTCTCCCATCTCTACCATATAGCGCTGCATGGCTTCATTCCGCTCATAAAAAATGCAGTATCCTCTCTGGCGGGTCAATTTTCCGTTTTCATAGGCAAAGAAATCTTCCTCTCCCTCCACGGGTTCTTCTATCATCAGGATCTTGTCCACCCCGCCAAAATAATTGACATGGGTTTTCAAAAGCCGGGCATCCAGATCCATAGGATAGCCGGGCATAGACAAAAACCATCCCAGAATATCCTGATCTGCAAAATATTCCTTAATGGCCCCATAAATCTCCGCCCAAACTTCATCCGTAAAAGGAATTCCTTCTCTCCCGCAGTTTACTCCTTTCAAAGCAATGGCACTTTTAATAAAAAGATAAGGAATTCCGTCCATCCACTCGGAATGTCCCAGGAGAATGGCCCCGCGGCTGTTCAGCATCTCTTCCCTGGCGAATTTCCGCAGATATGTCACCACATAATCTTCAATATAAATTTTCCGCTTGTCCTCCGGCTCTCCAATCTGCCGGACATTTTTCGGCAAATCCAGTTTCCGCCTGTTCCCAGTCTCTTTTGCCTCTTCTTTATAAACAATTTCAATCATACCTTCACCTCGTCTGCCCTCTTCTGGCACAGAAACGAAACAAAACCAGCTTCGCCGCCATCTTTTAGGTGAATCGTATCATATCTGACCTGCATGATTTAGCGATTTATGTCGAAGAGCAAAAAATTTTTGCCGACAACATTTCCCATAATATGACAAAACGGACGGGCCGCTTTCACGGCACGTCCGTTTCTTTCGCTCTATTACCGAATTTTTCTTACATCCACTCTTTGATCTGCTCGTATACGCCAACGCCGTCCAGGCGGTACTTCTCGATCAGCTTCGCCGCCGGACCGGACTCACAGTACGTATCATTCACGCCCAGCTTCTTCACCGGCGTGGGCTGCTTCTCGCTCAAGACATCGCAGACTGCGCTGCCCAGACCGCCGATTACGGAATGCTCCTCCACCGTAACAACCTTTCCGGTCTTCTTTGCCGATGCCAGAACCAGTTCCTCATCCAGAGGCTTGATGGTATGGATATTGATAACCTCTGCAGAAATTCCGTCGGCCGCCAGCTTCTCCGCTGCTTCCAAAGCGCTGTTGACACAAAGCCCCGTTGCTACGACGGTCACATCTGTACCTTCTCTCAGCACAATTCCCTTGCCGATCTCAAATTTGTAGGTCGCCTCATCGTTAAATACGGGAACCGCCATTCTGCCGAAGCGCAGATACACAGGGCCTACATACTCCGCCGCCGCTTTCACGGCCGCTCTCGCCTCCACGTCATCTGCAGGATTCAGGATTACCATTCCCGGGATCGTGCGCATCAGGGCAATATCTTCGTTGCACTGATGGGTTGCTCCATCCTCACCTACGGAGATACCCGCATGGGTTGCGCCAATCTTCACATTCAAATGGGGATAGCCCACCGCATTGCGGACCTGCTCATAGGCCCGTCCCGCTGCAAACATTGCAAAAGAGCTGCAGAAGGGAATCTTTCCCGTGGCCGCCACACCTGCAGCAATACTCACCATATTACACTCTGCAATACCGCAGTCAAAGAAGCGTTCCGGAAATGCTTTCTTAAACACGCCTGTCTTGGTGGCGCCTGCCAGATCGGCATCCAATACCAGTACGTTGGGATTTTCCTCTCCCAGCGCCTTCAGCGCATTTCCATAGCTCTCTCTCGTCGCAATCTTCTTTACATCTGACATAACGCTTCACCTGCCTTTTCTAATTCTGCCATTGCAGTTGCAAACTGCTCGTCGTTGGGCGCTGTTCCGTGCCAGGACGCATTGTTCTCCATAAAGGAAACGCCCTTGCCCTTTACCGTCTTCATTACAATCACGGCGGGCTGTCCTTTCACGCCCCTTGCCTCGTCAAAGGCCGCTTTCAGCTGATCGAAATCATGTCCGTCCACCTGAATTACGTGGAAACCAAAGGCTGCAAATTTCTCATCGATGGGATACGGGGAGTTAACCTCCTCAATGGTCCCGTCAATCTGAAGGTTGTTGTTGTCTACAATCACACAGAGGTTATCCAGCTTCTTGGCGCTGGCGAACATGGAAGCCTCCCAGACCTGGCCTTCCTGGAGTTCACCGTCTCCCAAAAGGGTATATACCCGGTAGCTGTCACCGAAGGTCTTAGCAGAAAGTGCCATACCCACCGCCGCTGAGATTCCCTGTCCCAGGGAACCGCTGGACATGTCCAGGCCCGGCGTGTGCTGCATGCAGGGGTGTCCCTGCAGATGCGAACCGATATGCCGGAGCGTCGTCAGATCCTCCTTGGGGAAAAATCCCCGCTCCGCCAGAGCCGCGTAAAGGCCGGGAGCCGTATGGCCTTTGGAAAGCACAAAGCGATCCCGGTCCGGCTTCTTCGGATCCTTCGGATCGATATTCAGCTCTTCAAAATACAGATATGTGAACACATCTGCCGCCGACAGAGAGCCGCCCGGATGACCGGACTTTGCACTGTGAACAGCCGTTACGATCCCTTTACGGACTTCGTTCGCTGTCTTCTGAAGTTCTAATTTTGTCATGTTTGTCCCACCTTTTTATTTATTAAAATTTATAAATTTCCTTCTTCTAGTATACCCAGAGAATCCCAGCTGGTCAAGCACAGTTTTACAGTTCCACGCGCCCTTCCAGAGCCCGCAGAAGCGTCACCTCATCAATATACTCCAGATCCCCGCCCACGGGAACGCCGCTTGCAATCCGTGTCACTTTGATCCCGGTAGGTTTGATCAGCTTGCTGATATACATGGCCGTGGTCTCCCCTTCCAGGCTGGAATTGGTGGCAATGATCACCTCGTCCACCTCTCCCTGCAGCCTGGCCATCAGCTCTTTCAGCCGAATGTCTCCGGGTCCGATGCCAAGCATAGGGGAAATGGCTCCGTGCAGCACGTGATACACCCCGTCAAACTTTCCCGTCTTCTCGTAAGCCGCCATATCCCTGGTATTTTCCACCACCATAATCGTTCTCTGATCCCGCTTGGGATTGGCGCAGATCGGACAAAGCTCCTGATCCGTCAGGGTAAAACACTGCCTGCAGTAACGGACATTCTTTTTAGCCTCTATGATAGAATCCGACAAGGCCTGCACCTTCTCCACCGGCAGGTTGACGATGTGGAAGGCCAGGCGCTGGGCTGTCTTGCTCCCGATTCCCGGCAGGCCGGAAAGCTGTTCAATCAATCTGCTGATTTGGCTGCTGTAATAATCCATCAGAACGGAAATCCTCCGCCCATGCCGCCGGTCAGTCTCGCCATAGCCGCCGCAGAATCTTCTTCCATCTGGCGGAACGCCTGGTTAACGGCCGCCGTAATCAGGTCCTCCAGCATTTCAATGTCATCCGGATCTACCACTTCTTCCGCAAGCTTCACCTTGACAACTTCTTTTTTGCCGGATACGGTTACTTCTACCGCTCCGCCGCCTGCTGCCGCAGTATACTCCTTTTCTTCCAGCTCCTTCTTGCTCTCTTCCATCTGGCGCTGCATCTTCTGCGCCTGCTTCATCAAATTGTTCATGTTTCCCGGCATGCCCATTCCGCCCCCGGGGAATCCTCCTCTTTTTGCCATTGAATTTGTCCTCCTATTTACAGTTCCGCATTCGCCCTGACCATGCACCTTCTTTAGAAAGACTTTCGGCCGCATCTTGCGTCCGCAATTCTTTCTGTGCATTGTCCGGGCTTCTGCTGATTACAGTTCCGCATTCGCCCTGACTTGGGCTCCTTCTGCTTTAATCTTCGATTTCAATTTCCATATGAATCAGCTGCTCGATATCAATGGCACCAACGTCCTCATTGGGATCCGTGTGCGCAGACGCTATCTGCAGCTCTATCTCTTTGCCTGTGTCTTTTCGGATTGCTTCGCTTATCTCCTCCAGATGGCGGGCTTCCCGCAGGAAATCCTCTCCTGTGGCGGTAGACGCAAGGATTCCCAGCTTATTCTCTCCCAGAGCCTTCAGCCGGGCGCCTTTTAAATAAGTACGTATCAGGGGATGCAGGCGGTTCACCACACTGTGCCAATTCTTCACCACAGCCTGCACATCCTCGGGAAGTGCTTTGGGTGCCGGCGCCTCCTCCTTCTTATCCTCAGAAAAGCCCTGGGGATAAGAAGGCGCAGGTACGGCCGACATGGGGATCCCCTCCTCCATCTGCCGCTCCAAAGCCCGGATCCGGTCAAGGATGGCGTCCTGCCGAATCTCCATGGCCGGCCTGCACAGCTTGACAAATGCCACCTCCACCAGCACCCGCTTCTGGGCCGCGTAGCGAATCTGGCCTCCCAGCTCCGAAAAAATCCGGATATAACGCATAAGGGTATCCATTTCCATATACCGGGCTTCTTCTTTTAACTGTTGCAGGTTTTCCGCCGACACATCCAGCACTTCTTCCATCTCATCCGAGCTTTTCAGCAGCAGCAGATTTCTGAGATACCAGGTAAAATCCGTCACGAACTGGCCCAGCTCCCGTCCCTGAAGCACCAGCTCTTCAATCTGCCCCATCACCGCCGGCAGATCCTGGGCCAGGGTGCTCCGCAGAAGAGCACTATATACGGCCGTGTCCACTGCTCCCAGCACATCCAGCACATGCTCATAGGTCAAATCTTGATTGAGATAAAAGGCAATGCACTGATCCAAAAGGCTTAGGGCATCCCGCATGGAACCGTCCGCTGCCTTGGCAATGTAGCGCAAGGCCTTCTCTTCTGCCGTCACATGCTCCGCTTCCATCAGCTCCTGAAGCCTTGCCAGAATGGTGTCTGCCGTAATCCGCCGGAAATCATACCGCTGGCACCGGGAGAGAATCGTCACAGGAATCTTATGAGCCTCTGTGGTCGCCAGAATAAAGATCACATAAGAAGGCGGTTCCTCCAAGGTTTTCAAAAGCGCATTGAAGGCCCCGATAGAGAGCATATGCACCTCATCGATGATATAGACCTTGTATTTTCCCTCCGTGGGCGAATAGGCCACCTCTTCCCGGATCTCACGGATATTGTCCACACCGTTATTGGAGGCAGCGTCAATCTCGATCACATTCATGGAAGTGCCTGCCGTTATTGAACGGCAGGCTGTACATTTCCCGCAGGGGTTCCCTTCTTCCGGATTCTCGCAGTTCACGGCCTTGGCAAAAATTTTTGCAATGGTCGTCTTTCCGGTGCCTCTGGTTCCGCAGAACAGATAGGCGTGGCCGATGCGTTCTGCTTTTATTTGATTTTTCAGCGTGGTCACGATATGCTCCTGTCCCTTCACGTCGCCAAACTCCGTGGGGCGGAACTTTCGGTAGAGGGCCATATAAGACATGTTTAATCTCCAAAGCTGATTCCGACCATCTTCGCCTCTTTAATAATGGAAGAATCCGGATCTACAAATTTCAGCTTACCGGCGGAATTTTCCAGCGGAACCCGCTTGGTCTCCCCGCCCACAATGCCAATCATATAGCCATAGTCGTCCTCTACAATCGCCTGTGCCGCCGCTGCTCCAAGCCTCGTGGAAAGCACCCGGTCATAGGGGCAGGGACTTCCGCCTCTCTGGGTGTGCCCCGGCACGGTAACACGCACTTCCGTTCCCAGCCGCTTCGTCAGCTGATCTGCGATCTCATAAGAAACGGTGGGATAAGGATAGTCTTCCATAAACTTCTTCAGCTCTTTCTTGCTCATAGCCGCCCGCTCTTTGGGAATGGCACCCTCGGCAACCGCAAGAATGGTAAAACCTTTTTTCTGCTTATTCCGTTTGTCAATGGCCTTGCAGATCTTGTTGATATCATAAGGAATCTCAGGGATCAGAATAATATCCGCCCCGCCTGCGATTCCCGCATGAAGAGTCAGCTGGCCCACCTTATGTCCCATAACCTCCACAATAAATACCCGTCCGTGGGAAGCTGCCGTGGTGTGGATGCAGTCGATGCAGTCCGTGGCAATGTTCACCGCACTCTGGAAACCGAAGGTCATATCCGTTCCCCAGATATCATTGTCGATAGTCTTAGGCATATGCAGAATATTTAAGCCTTCCTCCCGGAGGAGATTGGCTGTCTTCTGGGTTCCGTTTCCGCCCAGAATAACCAGGCAATCCAGACGCAGCTTGTAATAAGTGTGTTTCATAGCCTCTACCTTATCAAGCCCGTTTTCATCCGGCACACGCATCTGCTT
Source organism: uncultured Lachnospiraceae bacterium (assembly GCA_910587955.1). GTDB lineage: Bacteria > Bacillota > Clostridia > Lachnospirales > Lachnospiraceae > Laedolimicola. The sequence continues at coordinate 9,016 of CAJUNN010000028.1, forward strand.
GAATGCCTGTCTGGAACTGCCGAGAATGGTTCCGCCCTTGGTGAGGATTCCGGAGAAATCCCTCGGGGTCAGCATCCGGTAATTTCCATAGATCAGACCCTTGTACCCTTCCTCAAACCCGTAAAGCTCCACTTCGTCCAGCGCGTTGCACACGCCTTTTACAATGCCCCGCATGGTGGCATTCAATGCCTGGCAGTCACCGCCGCTGGTCAGCATTCCGATTCGTTTCATAAAGCACGCCTCCATCCTTTTTCGATCTCTTCACGATCTGTATTCCGTTATCATTTCAAATTTTATCATAAATATAAATTTCTCACAAGGGAATAACTTGAAAAATCTCTCCAACCATATTATAATAGATTTGTTGCCAAGGAGGAGTACCCAAGCGGCTGAAGGGTCTGGCTTCGAACACCAGTAGGTCGGTAAAACGGCGCGGGGGTTCAAATCCCCCCTCCTCCGTTGCTTTAAACCCAGGGGCGTCGCAGGATCATCGAAACGGATGACCCGGCGGCGCCTTTTTCTCTACCTGCCAAAAAGCAGTTGTGTTAAGGAGGCTTTCTATGTTAAAACCCAATTCTTACATGCTGGCCGTGCCGGCCGGCCCCGAAAATTTAAGCGATCCGGAGCTTCTTCTAGAGCGGGTGAAAAATACGGGGGCATTTCAGGTCGTATCTGCCAGGTTTGAGGAAGAAATGCTGCTTCTGGAATTAAACGGAAACGGCGAAATCTGCCAGGCCCGGATTTACCCTTCGGACTTCTCCATCCCCGAGCTCTACCGCTGTCAGCATTTTTTCCCGGATGTAGACGTGGAAGCTCTCCAGAGAGCGGAAATCGGCCTTGCCGTGGAGATGACTTTCGGTCCGGATCCGCTGGCTTCCTATCATTTACAGCTCAAATTAATCTATACCCTTCTCCCGGATGTACTGGCTGTGCTGGATGACAGTTCCGAAAAAATCTTGTCCGGCCGCTGGGTGATTCTGGCTGCCCAGTCTGCCGTGCGCCCTGCCCCCCGCTATCTCTACACGGCCCAGGCTGTGTCCGGGGAAGATGGCTGCGTCTGGCTTCACACCCACGGGCTAAACCGCTGCGGCCACCCGGAGCTGGAGGTCTTAGGTTCCACAAAGGAAACCTGCCAGGACCATTACTCCGTCCTGGAGACCCTGGCAAACCGCCTTTTGGAGCTGGAGAAAACGCCGGAGTTCAAAGAGCCCTTCTTTCTCGCTTACCTCAACCAGAATACCCCTCTGGTAGTCACCCTGGTTGACTGGGAACAGGCAGTGGAGTGCTATCCGCCGGATATGCTGGGCGGACGCAAAGACCGGGAAGAAGGCCACAATCAAGATACCTGCGGCATCTTCGTCTATCCCTCCCAGAAGAGTGTAGAGGAAGGGCGCTACTCCTCCCTTGCCATCTACGATGACATGCTGAAAGGAAACCCCATCTACATGATCTCTACCCCGGAGACCAACCGGATGCGCGCCCTGGCTGCCGAACGCCTGGAATATCTGCTCGAGGCCTTTCAGGATTCCAGGAACCACCTGCTGGCCAAGATCGGACTCAAGATGGACGAGGAATACTGTGCGGAAAACAATGAACGGGAACATATCTGGTTTGAAATCACCGATATCAAGGACGGCCGTTTTACCGCCAAGCTCACCCAGGAGCCCTACTACGTGACAGGCATCCATGAAGGATATGTGGGTGATTACGGGGCAGAAGATCTGACGGACTGGCTGATTTTTACACCGGAGCGCCGCCTGACTCCGGATGATGTATATCTGCTGCGGCTTTAGAACTATTATGAAACCACAAAGAGCACCCCTGCTGTTATCTGCCCGCAGGGGTACTCTTTTATATGGCTTTCAAACTCTCAGCGTCTATTTCTCAATGGCCGCCGTCTTATAGATAAATTTCACCTTTCCCTGCATATCATCGGAGATTCCGGCAAAGGACTTGTAGGCTCTTGCCGCCTCTTTGGTGGCTTCGAAACGGTCGTTCAGATCCTGAAGATCACCCTTCAGCATATCCGTCAGTTTCTGAATGCCCTCATCGTTAAATTCCACGGTACCGTCCTTAAGCTCCAGGGAACCGTCACGAAGTTCCGTCACGCCGTCTAAGAGTTTCAGGGTTCCGTCTTTCAATTCTGCCGTGCCGTCCTTTAATTCCCCGGCTCCATCCTGGAGATCCGACGCGCCGGCTTTCAGTTTCTTTGCCCCGTCCAAAAGGGCTTTGGAGCCGTCATAAGCTTTGGCTGTTCCCGCCGTATATTGAAGGATTCCCTGATAAAGCTGGTAATGAGTCTCCACACTGACAATCAGCGGTTTCAGCGTAGGATCGCTGGCCATAAGCCCCATGATCATCTGCATCAGCTGTTCCTGGGGAGAGGCCTGCACAAGAAGATTTTCCCGTTCCAAAACCTTTGGCTCCTCCGTCAAGGCCGTTTCAGCTTCAGCGGACTCTGCTTCGGTGTTCTCTGTTCCGATGACTTCTGTTCCGGCATTTTCGCTTCCGCTATTTTCACTTCCGATCTCTTTCGTTTCCGTGTCTTCCCCCTGGATATTTCCTGTGCCGTCTGTTTCTTCTTCTGCTTCCGTTTCTCCGCCGGAGTCTTCTGCCTCCTCCTGGTCTCCGGTTTCCATGTCCTCTTCGGAGGTTTCCGTGTCTTCCTGTTCCTTGGTCTCCTCAGGAACCTCTTCCTCCTCCAAAACCGCCAGGGAAATCCCCTGTCCCTGCTGCATCTGCTGTATCATAGGCTGGAGCATTTTACTGAACTGCCCGTAATTGCTTACTGTCAGTTTGTCTTCCTGAATCATCCCTGCACCTTTTAAAGCCGCCAGTATCTGCTTTACGCTGGCAGACTGATTGGCCTGGGCCAGGGAACTTTCAAACAGTGCCTTGGCTGCTGCCGTCAGCTTGCCGTTCTGGGCAGTCAGTTCTCCCAAGCCCGCAACCAGCGTATTCACTCCGTCTGCCAGGTCTCCTGCCCCGGACTTCAGGCTTCCCGTTCCGTCTTTCAGCTTCCCGGCCCCGTCATCCAGTTTCCCGGCTCCCTCGTCCAAGTCGTCTGCTCCGTCTTTCAGTTCCAGCACGCCGTCATACAGTTCGGAAGTCCCGTCCATCAGCTGCACCATAGCGTCCTGAAGCTCATCCATATCTCCCGAAAGATCATCCATTTTGTCCTGCATATCCACGTCCATATCGCTGAAAATCTCATTGGTAGCTACCGTCAGAGTGGTCGCCAGCTCAAAGTCCGTCACATCCGCAGTCAGTTCCACATAGTCTGCCAGATCTAGTTCCTCTATATCAAAGTCCGGGCTTCCCGTATCCAGATTGTCTTTCAGTCCGGGCAGGCAAAAGCCCATAACCAATGTCCGCTCTCCGTCATTGATGACCCTTCCCCCCGAAACCTCTACATTCCGGAAATGGTCATTGTCCAGCACAAGCCCTGTGAGGACCACGAAGGGAACATACAATTCTTCCTCCTGCTCTCCCACCAGAACTTTCTCTTTCTGTTTATTCTCATAATCGAAACGGATGGTCACTTTACCGCTCTGTCCGGCCAGTTCCTCCGGGGAAACCGTCTTTCCCTCCAGCTGATACGTAACCTTCATATCGACGGGAAGCGCCTTCTGGATACTTCCCTGATAATAGATGTCATTGCCGTCCGCATCCCAGACGCCCAGGTTTCCGTCTTTCTTTTGGAAGTTCCCGTCTCCCTTGACCGTACTAATACCTGTTAATTCCGTGGTATCCTCCACCGTGCCCATACCGGCGGCATTTTTCAGCCAGTCACTGACAATCAGCTTCTGAGGCGTGCCGTCCGCATTGGCAATTACATAAACCGTCTCCTCCTTGGACAGCTGCTCTTTATCCTGATCCGAAAGCTCTATACCTGCCGGTTTCTTAAGAAGGCTGCGATCCGCAACCGGTATCAGCGCTCCGCCTGCCAGAACCGGTGCCGCTTCCTCCTGGGCCTGGACCTGTATTCCCAGGCTTGTGCACACTAATGCGGAAACCAGCACTGCAGAAAGTCCTTTTTTCATAGTTCCGTTGATTTTTCCACTCATTTTTTTCATACTCTTACCTCCTCAGTTCTCATTTTTTCTCTCTCCGGTTTAAATCCTATACTGGTGGCGCAGATCAGCCGGTCAAACAGAAGGAACATAGCCGGCAGGATAAAGGCCACAGCCAGCAGGCTTATGATGGCTCCCCTGGCCATCAGTGCGCACAGGGAACGAATCATATCCACATCCGAGTAAACCGCCACTCCCAAGGTAGCTGCGAAAAATCCCAAAGCACTTACCAGTACCGAAGGAAGGGAAGTGGACAGCGCCGTGGAGATGGCTCCCGTCTTATCCTGTCCGCCGCTTCGCTCCTTCTTATACCGGGTAGTCATCAGGATTGCATAATCCACAGTGGCCCCCAGCTGAATGGTACTGATACAGATAGGTGCGATAAAGGGCAGCGACGTTCCCGTGTAATGGGGAATACCCAGGTTGATAAATATGGCAAACTCAATCACCGCCACCAGAATCACCGGAAGGGAAATGCTTTTCAGCACTATGGCAATAATCAGGAAAATTGCAATAATTGAGATTGTGTTGACTACCTGGAAATCGTGATCCGTAATTTCTATCAAATCCTTCGTACAAGGTGCCTCTCCTATAAGCATTCCGTTTTCGTCATATCGTTTCAAGATACCTTTCAGCTCTGCAATCTGGGCGTTCACCTCGTCGGTAGCCGTACTGTACTCCGACTGCACCAGCAGAAGCTTCCAGTTTTCGCTTTCCAGTTTGTTTCTGGCCTCATCCGGTATCAGTTCCTCCGGTATCATGGAACCCACTGCGGAATCCAGCCCCAGCGCAAACTGCACACCCTCTACCTGCTTGATTTCCCGGACCATATCTCTCACATCTCTGGAGGAAACCTTCTTATCCAGCAGTACCATATGAGTAGCCCCTGCTTCAAAGTCTTCTTCCAGCTTGCTGGTGGCCTGCACATAACCCAGATAATCCGGCAGGGTGGCTCCCAGGTTATAGTATACTTCTCCCCCCGACTTATGGTAGCCGTAGTAGGCGGCAGGAAGAATCAGTACAAAGATAATCAAGAATGCCGGAAAACGCTTTACTACAAAATTCACCAATTTATCAAACTTCGGCATCAGAGGACGGTGCCTGGTTTTTTCAATCAGTCTGTCAAAAACCAAAATCATGGAGGGCAAAATGGTGACGCATCCGATTACACCAAATACAACACCTTTTGCCATTACGCGTCCCAGGTCCAAACCAAGGGTGTAGCTCATAAAACACAGGGCTATAAAACCGGCCACCGTGGTAACGGAGCTTCCCACCACGGAAGTAATGGTGGCCTTAATGGCGTGGGCCATGGCCCGTTTCTTATCTCCTGCAAACCGTTCCTGCTGCTCCAGGTAGCTGTGCCAGAGGAAAATGGAATAATCCATGGTAACGGCCAGCTGCAGGACGGCAGCCAATGCCTGGGTCAGGAAAGAAATCTCTCCATAAAAGAAATTGGTTCCCATATTCAGCAGAATTGCCATACCGATACTGATAAGGAATATCACCGGAAGCGCCCAGCTGTCCAGGAACAGCATCATGACCACACAGGACAGGACTACCGCCAGGGCCACATAGATAACTTCCTCCTGTTCGCAGAGTTCTTTCAAATCTGCTACCATAGCCGTCATTCCGGATACCAGGCACCTGCCTCCGGCCAGCCTTTTAATTGCCGACGCGGCCTCCAAAGTCTCGTCCGCAGAAGTAGAGGTATCAAAAAACACAGCCATCATAGTGGCATCCCCTGCGTTGAAGATTTTGTAATAATCATCCGGCAGAAGTTCCATGGGAACCGACAGATCCATTACGCTGTCATACCAGAGCACCGTATCTACATGAGGGATTTCCTCTATCTCCTGCCGCAGCTTAGCCGCTTCTTTTTCCTCCATTCCCTCTACGATAACGAAAGAAAAGGCACCTTTTCCAAACTCATCCATCAGAATGTCCTGCCCCACCATAGTCTCGATATCCCCAGGCAGATAAGTCAGCATATCATAGTTGATCCGCGTCGCCGCCATTCCCAAAGCAGAGGGAATCATCAGGGCAAGCGTAAAAATCAAAATGGGAACACGTAATTTTACAACACCTTTTCCAAATTTAATCATAGCTTTCCTCCTCAAATCTCAGCCCCGGCATTTACCTGGGTCTTCTTTCCTGTCTTTCCGTCCGAATGGTATATAGAGCCACATACAAATTCAGGCCTCCTTCTACCAGAAGCGCAGCCCCCAGCAGAAGAACTGCTCCTGTAATTCCGTAACTCCAAAAGGGATCCGCCACAATCAGGAAACCGAATATACTGGCCAGCGCTGCCGTTCCCGCAATCATCCACCATCGCTCCAGGCCGAAACGCCGGGCATCCAGAGCCGTCTGGATTTTCAAAAGTCCGTCCGTCAGAACCAGAATGCCGATAACCAGATTCAAAAAGCGAAGCACTCCGCCGCTGCGCACCAGCATCAAAAACCCCAGGACAACTGCCAGAATCCCGCAGGCTAAATCAAACTGAAAGGCCAGGCGGTACAAATCCCCGGACAGGTAACCGCAGATCTTAAAAACCCCCCAGACCAGAAACAAGATTCCCAGTCCCTTGCAGAGTACCTCCGCCGAAATCTCCGGATGAAGCAGCAGCAGAAGCCCGGCTATACAAAAAGCAGCCGATGAAAAGATATATCCACTCTTTGCTAACCGAATCCTTCTCATCTTCTCACTCCCTTTCCCTGTTCTCTACGTTTCTCATTGTATTCAAAAAAAGCATCCTTGAAAACGGGCAGAAAAAGGGCAGTGTGCAAATTTCACACACTGCCCTTTCATTAACCAAATTTCAGACATCCGGCCCCGTCTGCCTAAATTTTCTCTTTCCGGCTCCTTTTCAAAGCCGCCGACACACTCCCATCCAGCAAGACACACAGCCTCCGTATCAATTCCTCCGGCTCCGCCTTCATACCTTCTCCCAGCCAGCCGGTGGCAATTCCCACCAGGCCGCTTTTATAGAAATGAACAATAAGCTCCCGGTCTGTTTCTTCTATGTCCCGGTTCTCCTCCATTCCTTCAATCAGACGGTTCATCACATCTTCCGCAATACTGTTCAGATACCGCTCCGCCTCCTCCCGGCTGACGGAGTTATAAATGTGATACACGGCCTTTTTATTGTTCAGGGCAAAGTAGGCCGCCTCTATAAATCCCTCTTCCAGAGATGCCACACTTGCATGTTTCGCAATCACCCGTTCTACCTCAGCGTCTATAACAAAGGCCAGCAGGGCACGAATATCCTCAAAATGGTAGTAAAATGTATTCCGGTTGATTCCGCAGTCATCTACGATCTCTTTTACTGTAATCTTATCCAACGGCTTCTGATTCAGCAGACTGATAAATGACTCTACAATCGCCTTCTTCGTAAACTGTGCCATAGGTCAGCTCCCCTTTTTTCCGTTACGGTAAATTATAGCGGATTCTATTTTTCTTTTCAAGCGGGAAATCTTTTGGAAGATTGTAGTAAACATCCTCTTATTAACGTTATTAGAGGCAAAGGAGGAATTTACATGAGAAAAAGAGCACACAAAGCGGGGCTTTCCGGAACAGCCGCCCTCATAGCCCTGTCCCTTGCAGCCTGCACCCTGAGCAATCCCAAAGGGGGATCCGGGCAGGACGGCTTTCTTCTTTCCAAAGCCGAGTATCCAAAAATGGCATCCTACCCGGATGAAACCGAATATCTGGACTCTGACAACACCCTGAAAGACAGTTTTTATGACGCCTACGATGCCTGGTGGGACCAGCGCCGGGAAAAGATGGATCCCCGGGCCGAACTCACGGAGGGAGAAAAAACCTTCTATGAGAAAAGCATCCGGGAACTTTTAACGGATTCCCAGGGCGAAAACCGGGTCTGCTCTCCCTTAAGCCTTCACCTGGCTCTCGGAATGCTGGCAGAGCTAACGGACGGAAACAGCCGCGGACAGATTCTCTCCCTGCTGGGTGAGGACAGCCTTCCGGCTCTCCGGGACCGGGCGGAACTTTTATGGAACACCAACTACTGTAACGACGGAGCCGTGACTTCCGTTCTGGCCAGTTCCCTCTGGCTGAACCAAAGCGTTTCCTTTGTACCCTCCACCATGGATTCCATTGCCAGACATTACCGGGCCTCCTCCTATCAGGGAGAGATGGGTACGGACGCCTTCAATCAAGCCTTACAGGACTGGCTGAACGAGCAGACCGGAGGACTTCTGAAAGAACAGGCAGAAGGAATTAAACTAACTCCGGAGACTATTCTGGCCCTGGCCACCACCGTATATTTCCGTTCCAAATGGAGTTCGGAATTTTCCGAAAGCCAGACCACCGACGGGACTTTTCTCGCACCCGGAGGTGAAACTGACTGCCGCTTTATGCACCAGTCCGGCAGCCGGGACTACTACTGGGGCAGCCGTTTTTCTGCCGTGGCCCAATATCTGGAAAACAACGGGGCCATGTGGTTCCTTCTCCCGGACGAAGGCATTTCTCCGGAAGAACTGCTCCAGGACAGGGAAGCCATGGACTTTCTTCTGGCAAACGGCCGCTGGGACAACAGCAAATTTCTCACCGTCAACCTGTCCCTGCCCAAATTCGACGTTTCCTCGGATCTGGACCTGATAGAAGATCTGAAAACCTTAGGAATTACAGATGTCTTTGATCCCGAATGTTCCGACTTTTCTCCCATGACACGGGACACAGACGAAATCTTTCTCTCCCAGGCCAAACACGCAGCCCGGGTATCTATCGATGAGGAGGGCTGTACGGCGGCCGCCTACACGGTAATGGCCGCCTGCGGAGCGGCCGCTCCCCCGGAGGAAGAAATCGACTTCGTCCTGGATCGGCCCTTCCTGTTTGTCATCACAGGACCTTCGGGCACGCCTCTGTTTACCGGAATCGTAAACCGCCCGGCTGCCTGAGCAAAAAAATCCCCCGGAAGCATGCAGCTATGCTTCCGGGGGATTTTCTTGCAAAAAATAAGAGCGGGTGATGGGAATCGAACCCACGTGTCCAGCTTGGAAGGCTGGTGTTCTACCATTGAACTACACCCGCGAAATGCCCAGAGCCGGAATCGAACCAGCGACACGAGGATTTTCAGTCCTCTGCTCTACCAACTGAGCTATCTGGGCGGATAACATCTGCTGTGTCACATTGTGTCACAACAGATGTTATTTTACATGATGGATCTTTGTTTGTCAAGATTTTTTCGGATTATTTTACATAAAGTCCGCTATTATATACGTAGAACTCCATGTTCTGTCCGTCCGCACTTTCTTTTCCCACTACAGACCAGGAGCTTTCATAGGAATACAGCAGTTTCACATCTGCAAAATCCGCAAATGTTTTAGACACATTTGCCAGCTTCTTCCCTGTATCCGGCTTTGCTTCTCCTGCCAGCATCGCCCTGGCCTCATAAGCCGTCAACCTGTGGTACGCTTTCTTAGAAAGATTATACATCTGCGGTGCAATCCCAACTTCTACGTTTTCAATCTTCCCTTTGACGGACAGCTGGGTTACGGACTGCTGGCCTGCCCGGGTGATAGCCGTTGTCTTCGTATCCAGCACCAGACGCGCATTCCCGGCCCCTTCTTCCCGGCTAATATCCGTCAAAACCACAGCCCTGTCAGCCATCAGGACCGTCTCTCCCGCCACACTGAGATTCGGCACCGTAAAGTTTCCTTTCGCATAAACCTTTTCCCCGTCCAGCGTCAGTACGCCCCTGGAAGCGCTTGCAGAAGCCACAACCAAATCTGCTCCCGCCTCTTGTATACCTGCGTCCGGGTTTTTCAAAGTAGCCGCATTCCGGAAGGCCGTATTGATATTTCCCAGTGCCAGGGTAATCTGATACGTGGGCGTAAACACATTTTTCTTCAAAGCCCCTTCCGTCATTACCAAATCTTCAAAAGCAGTTTTGCAGCTCGGTTTCAGCGTTCCTGTATAAACCAGAACCGTATCGCCCCTTTCATCACGGATTCCCCGGACGGTTACCCCGGACGTCTTGGACGGCAAAGTCAAGCCTGCATAAGCCGTACCCGCTTTTCCGGTCCTTATTTCTCCAGTGCGGAGTAGTTCCATTGTATAAGCAGATTTGGGCTCATTGGTATTGTTTATAATGGTTACAGCGTCCTGCCAGCATTTGGCATAAGTTTCACCCATGTCTTTCCCTGCACTGTCAACTCCGGTAATTTTCACTTCCATCTCATTTTCAGCACCGGGCTGCACATAATTTGCCGTGTCTTTATAGAATACCAGATCCGTGCTGCCGTCCGTCTCAAATCTCCCGGCCGCCTCCTTAGGCGCTTTCAAAAGCGCTACATCCTTATAGGAATCCACATAGATGATTTCTGTTGCCGTCTTCGATGCAGCAATCACTTTTACCGTTACCGTATCCGCTGCTCTTCCGTTTACCGTCAGCTGGGGCTGTAGCTTCTTGATATCCTGCTTTCCGGCCAGGTAGCTTCCCTCCCCTGCAAAGCCGACAACATCGGTAATGGTTGTCACTCCCAGTGCGTCCCAGGTAGATCCGTCTGCCGAAAACCGATTGACTGCCGACTTGCCGCAAGTAATTATACGGCTGTCTCCCAGCATCAGCCTATCTATATTGGCAACTCCTGTCTTCAGACGAAGCCTGCTGTTTTGTATCGTCACATTGGTTACATTCTTTGTCCCGGAGATCTGATTTATAAATCCGGTAATCTCTGTCTGATTTTCGGTTGTCAGTCTATGACCGTCCCAATCCCATTGTGTATCGGACACGGTACACACATCATCCAGAGTCAGGGAAGCTCCTCCGGTCTTGGCATTGCCCGTAACGGAGAGATTGAAGTCTGCTGCGGTTCTGTTCGAAGCACTCTTCACCGGTTCCAGAATCAGATGTTCCAAGGTCAGGTTTCCGCTGGCGCTTATCCCGCCGCTAAAAGTCAGCGTGGGGGTATCACTCTGCACTGCTCCTCCGGTTTCTTTCCTTCCAGACAGTGTTACTCCCTTTGCCTTTCCGTTTCCCGGCATAGATATGGCACCGTAGGGATTCCCATCCGTCAAATTGGTATCCTCATAATCTCCGGGCAGATACAAGGTATAGGTTTGTGTTCCGTCTGACAGAGTGTTAATTTCATTTACCGCCTGGGTCAAATCCAGACACCGGGTAACGGTTCCGCTCTCTGTCTCTAATTCTATCCTGCGATCCGCCAGCGCCTCGCCCGCAAGATAAAGTCCCTTGCCGGCCTTCACAGTCATAGCCCCGTCTGCCGCTTCACTGCCGTTTACACAGAATACAAAATCCGAAGTAGATACTTTGGGCATAGCAGCCAATTTCTTTGCATCATTTAAGCCTGCCTTCCATACGCCTGCCCTGGGATTCTCAAGGAGCAGCTCGTAACTCTCCTGTTCCTTCCCTTCCGGAAGCTTCATATCCAGACGCAGAAGATTTCCTCCCTCTTCATTGACAATCTTTCCGTTAACTGTAAGATTGGATACATTCTTGGCCGTCCTGCCATAGGCAAGGGTATTCTGCCCTCCGATATTGTTTATATCCGTCACCGTCACGGTTCCCTCTGCCGTAAATACAATTCCTCCGGAAAGGGTCAGCTTATCTGTCTTTACCGCACCTTTTACTGCGGCATTTTTCTTTACCGTAAGGCTTGGTGTCCCGGAAATTCCGCCGGAAACCGTAAGTCCTTCACTGTCCAGAACAATGGCCGCCTTATTCTTTCCGCCAATATCTTTCAAAGCACCTCCGGCCGATGAGATATCAATATTCTGCAAGGTCAGAGAGGACGCATTTTTTACGCCGTCGGCTGTGATCGTGAAGGGTGCCGCCTCATTCCTATCCAGATTCTTCATGGCCCGAAGCGTTAAATTTTCCAGGGTCACGTTCCCATAAGCAGTCAGATTGCCGCTAAAGATTATACTTGGTTTATCAGCCCCATTCGTTCCATGTACCGCCAGAGATGCTGCTTTGTTATTAGACGGGAACACTATTCCTCCAAAGGTTCCGTTCTTTCCGGTCAAAATCTCCTGCTTTAACAGCTCCATCGTATAGGAAGCCTTGGAATCATTCAGGTTATTAATGATAGTAACCGCATCCTGCCAGCTCTTGGCATAGGTTTCGGCTAAATCAGACTGGCCGCTTATACCGGTAAGCCTTACCGCCATCTCCTGTCTATCTCCGCAGAGCACAAAATTTGCCGTATCCTTATAGTAAATCCGGTTTCCAGGATCCACCCATCCAGTTTGGGAACTCCCCTGTTTTTCCTCCCAGGCCGCCTTAAATTTCCCGGCTGCCTCCTTGGGTGCTTTCAGAAGTTCCGTATCTTTATAGGAATCCACATATTCGATCCCTGCCGTCTGGCCGGATGCTGCAATTACTTTTACAATAACCGGCTCATCTTCGGAAACCGCTGCTTTTCCGTTCACGGTAAATTGAGACTGATGCTTCTTCGCATCCTGTTTCCCGGCCAGGTAGCTGTCCGCTCCGGTAAAGCCTGTAATATCCGTGATCGTTGTGGCTCCCACAGCATCCCAAGTACCATTCTCCAAAGACAATTTATTCACTGCCGACGTTTTACAGGTAAGCAGCCTTGAGCTTTCCAAAGCCAGGGCATCCGCATTGGTCACGCCTGTTTTCAGACACAGCCGGCTGTTCTTAATCCTTATGCGGGTGACATTTTTCGTACCGGAGATCTGGTTGATATGCCCCGGCCCGCCCGGCAGCTCCGGTGCCTCGTCCGGCAGATTTTTATTCTCCCAGCATCTGCTGTCTGCCCAGGTCCATACTTTATCCAGGGTCAGAGACGCCCCGCTCTTTGCACTGCCCGTAACTGAGATATCAAAGTCCGCTGCATCCTCGTTAGAAGCACTCTTCACGGGATTCAGCACCAAATTTTTCAGCGTCAGATTTCCGCTCATATTAATCTTTCCGTAGAAAGTCAGATAGGTATCGCTGTCTGCTCCTGCCAGGGTCACTGCCGCTGCCCTGCCATTTCCAGGAAGCGCAAGGTTTCCGTACCGATTCGTATCCGTAAGATTCGTATCTGCACAAATTTCCGGAAGATGCAGGATATACTCTGCTGTCCCGTCTGACAACGTATTAATCTCATTCACCGCCTGGGTATAGTCAAGACAATATATCCGTTCTGCCTTCCCGGATATCTCCAGCTCTACCGCCGTATTTTCCACTGCCTCCTTATCCAGCAGATAAATACCCTTGTTGGCCTTCACGACTACACCATAGCCCGAAGTGGATGTCAATCCCAAAGTAAATTCAAAATCGGAAGGTGATGCTTTCGGCATGACCGCAAGCTTTTTCGCATCTTTTAAATCCGCTTTCACAGCACCGTTCTCCAAAAGCTCCGGCGTCAGCACATAATCTTCAATATTCTGAATCAGCGGAGGTACTGCCGGAATCTTCATATTAAGCCGCAGTTTCTTTTCGCCCTCACTCCGGATATTTCCACTTACAGTTAAGTTCGAGATATCTTTATTGGTTCTTGTAAAAGTAAGAGTATTCTGCCCGTTCCCCCTGCTCACAATATTAGACACCGTAACTGCTGCGTCTGCGGTAAACAAAACATTGTTCCCTTCGAGAATCAAATCGTCCACCTTGATATTTCCTAATACTGCTGCACTCTTCTGTACCGTAAGGCTCTTTACGCCGCTTATGCCGCCGGACAGCCTGAGGTTCCCTGCATCCAGTATTACCGTTCCCGCTTTCTTTCCCGAAATATCTTTCAGGCTTCCATTTCCGGCCACCTGGATATCTTTCAGAATCAGCTCATAATTACCGGCATTTATTCCCAGAGACGCCCCCTGCCCCTTTGCCGTAACCGGATTCAGGATTACATTTGCAAACTCTGTATTCGTTCCAAGGCTTAACGCATTCTGATAATAAATCTTCTTTCTGCCGTCTTGCACACTCGCTACATACACCTTAGCCGCTTTAGAAGGCAGGGCCAGCTTTAATGGTGCATTCTCTGCGCCCACATCCTTCAGAAGCAGAAGCGTGTACGTGTCTTTCGTCTGATTCAGCCCATTCAAAGCCGCAGTCGCTTCCGCCCAGCCCGGATAGTAGTTCATAATCTCCGCATTGCTCCAGTTTCCGTCGCTGGCATCTCCTCTGCAGAGTGCCACGCAAACCTGTTCGGAACCATACACGTAAATATTGCTTCCGGATTTCACCAGCATATATCCGTCCGGATTTTCCGGGCTGTAAAGCCTGCCTTTTCCGCTGCCGGACGCGTTTTCTCCCTCCGGGATCAGATTTTCCGGATCTGCAGCGAAATACTCGATGCCCGCAGTCTTCGCCGTCAAAAGCTGCCCCGACGCCTTGGGGGCATCCGTTAGAAGTACCGGCTCTTCCTGGCTGCAGTCATTGGGCAATACGCAGACCGTGATCCGTTCCCCTTCTGCAGATGCAACCTTTCCTGTAATATTCAAATAGGGCATCTGAACGGCATTTCTGCTCATAGGTTTCTGCCGGGTGTAAAACTCTGCATTCTCCATCTGGTTATCCAGAGAACCGCTGATGGTAAAATCGCGATCCGCATAAATCTCCGAAAGCACCGCTCCCTTTAAGGTAACATTGGTAAGGGTTACTTTTCCCGCTTTCTCACCGCTGGCCGCCAGCACTCCGTCGTCCAAAACCAACTCCCTGATCACTGCGTTGCCCCCGTCCACAAAGACATTTCCGCAAATGGTCATTCCGGTCACGTTCAGCTCTGCCGTGGAATAGCCGATTTCCTTCTTTGTCACCGTCCCATAGGGAACCAGGCGGATTTCCTGGCCCGCCGGAACGTCAAAGCTCTTAAATTTCTTCACAGAACCGGCAATGACACTGGCCCCTGCATCCGGCATTTCAAGCCCATTGGTCACTGTAGCCAGGGAAGCTCCCGGTTTAATGCCTAAGGATCCGGAATTTCCGCCCTCCAAATTCAAAGGTGTATTAAAAGTTACGTTTCCCTCAATCGTCAGGGCAAATCCGCCTGTCTTCAGGCTCACAGGCGACGGATAACCGGCTCCCTGCTCATCAGCAGGCACATAAGTCTTTCCTGATTTTATCATCTGCTTAAAAGCTATATTTTTCAGCACCGTATCACTGGTGAGGGACAGGCCATTTAAATAATAAAGTTCCGCCATGCTTCCTTCCGCCAGCCCGGTCATCTCAATCGCGAGGCTTGCCACATAATTTTTATTGGGCATAGTCAGCGCAGCCGGAGACGCTTTGGAAAGTTCCGCTGCCTCCCATTTTATCTGAATGGTATAATCCCGCTTCGTTTTCAGGCTATTGATCTCTGCCACCGCTTCTGCGAACGTTCGGAACGGAATCTCTGTCTTATTTCCGTCCGGGCCGTAAACCAGCTTCACGCCTGCGCGCAGTGTATCGTCAAACCAGACCAGATAACCGTCTTTCTTGCTCATATTGCCCCAGCTATGAAGTGTCTGGGTGTTGCCCATGCTGTCTGTGCCTGTCTTTTTAAAGTAATAGCCCTTGAAATTTTCCGGCTTTGCGTATGGCATTTTCGCCAGGCGAACCCCTTCCGCGCGTATCTGTGCGGCCTCATCAGCCGTGAAATCCAATGCGGAGTAAGAAGTCACTTTGTTTACTGTGACTTTCTCTTTCAATACAATTTCAATCTTTCCGTTCCGGATATCGGTCTGCCCGCCGACTGTAATTTGAGGATTGACAGCCGTGAGATTCTGAGCGCTGTCCCTCTTTACAGCCGCAAGCCCCGTCAGCCGGCCGTTATCTTCCGACCACAGGCCGCCTACATTCACTTCTCCGTGAACTTCAATTTCAGAGTCTCCATTCAAAACCAGAACGGAAGAAGCATTTCCCTTTACGGAAGAGAACACTGCACCAGCCTCATTGGAAAATGTGAGGCGCATCCCGTTTACCTTGACGGCACTCTCATAATCTGCGCCGTTCTTTTTCGCTTTCAGCACAATACCGGAAAACTCCAGAGGAGTCGTCAGGTTCAAATCTCCTGTATAAGTGAGAACATTTTTCCTTGTCTCTCCGTTTCCGTCCCGCATTTCAGTTCCGCGGATTACAAGCCCGGCGGATTTTCCAGGCATGGTAAGGCCCTGCTCAATATCCACATCGTCCAGGATGTGCACAATATAGGTCATATTCGGATTGGAAAGGTTCGACAGGTAGGCCATAGCGTCCGACCAACGGATAAAGCTCTCCAGCCGTTCTTCTTCCCCGTTCATCTTCCGGGCAGAAATCACAATCCATTCTCTTCCCACCCGGACATTAGAACCAATCTGATAGACCTTGGTATACAAAGAATCCGGATCGGCCTGCCGCACACTCACATACCAGGTGGGGAAAGCCGAAGCCTTCGTGGTAAACAGGCAGGTCTGGGGGGCTATCTCCTGCGCTGGAAACATCCCTTCTGCCAGTGCTTTTGCCGTTGTGCCAGAAGCTTTCAGCTCCGCTCTTAAGTTATTAAACTCCTCTTCGGGAACGGAAATCTCTGCAAACTCCAGACCTGTGCTTTCCTCCGGCAAATCAGCCGCCTGGGTTATCTTCCCTTCCAGAGCCGTGCTGCATCCTTCATTCTGATAGAAATATGCTCCGCCAAGTTCCGCATTGTATAAAACTGCCCGATCTCTTACCACCATCACGGAACTCTCTTCCAGACGGCACTTTCCTTTGCTGCTCTGATTAAAAGTATTGCAGATCAGCAGCGCTTTCTCTTTGGCATTCACAAAATCCTTCATGCTGCTGATCGTATGGAATTTTACCAGCCGTTCGTTGTAGAGGGTTCCCTCCTGCATCTGCAGGCTGTACCCGGACAGAGTCCCATAGTTTTCAATAGTATAACATTTCTCTTTGGCCTCATTTCCATAGGCTTTCTTTACTGCTACCACGGCGCCCAAACTGCCCGTCTCTCCAATCCGCAGTTTGGTGTTAGACATGGTGAACATACCGTCCGCCTCGCATCTGCCGTCAATCACCGCAGTAACTCCAGTCAGGTTTGCATCTGTCTGCATAACCGCAGCTCCCTGGCTCACTTGATATCTTTCAGTCAGCGTTACCTTGTGCAGCGACCACTGGCCGTCTTCTACACAAAGTCCTTTGGCCGATACATTTCCCATACGGAGCGTTTTTCCATAATCTTCCCCGGCAGGTTCTCCTGTTTCCAGAACCACCAAGCCCTTAGGAACCACAATCTCAACTCCGCCGCTTATGAGCCTAGGCCGGAGGCCGTCTTCATCAGGTTCCACCGGTTCTCCCAGGGCATTTACCCAGGTTACGTCTCCTGACAAAGCCTCCACCCGGAAAGCCGCTTCCTCTCCATAAGTCCCCGTCAGGTTCAGTTTTGATACCTTTGCCGCTACAGAGTTATCAAGCAGCAGTCCTTCCTGCAGTGTCACCCGGGCAGCCGTACTCAGCGTAAACCCTCTAAAATCCAGAGCTGCCAGAAGCTGCCCTTCCTTGGTCCCTTCCTCGGTCTCCAGGACGGTTCCATCCTCGGAACGGATCTTCTTCACATCCGAATCCAGATCCAGTTTCTCCACACATACCGGAAGGGTCAGGTTCTTTGTCAAAACTGCATCGCCCAGGAAGACAAACGCGTATTCGCCTTTCTGACTCCCAAAGTCTTTTGCAATCCCCTCCACAGCCGCATCTACGGAAATATATTTCTGTGATTTCACGATCCCTGTCTGGTCTTTCAGGCTCACCTCTACCACAACGCCCTTGACCTTCAGCACATTCCCCTCCCGCACGGGGCTTAACTCCCGGCCGTAGGGATCTTTGGGAATCCGGAAATATCCCGTGGGAACTACATTTTCTCTTGCGGTTATGGTCACCAGACTGTCTTCCGGCATAAAGGCATCCGATTCCCCCCAGCCGGAGGAGCCTTCTGTCATCTTTGTTCTTGTAATTTCAACTGCATAGTCTGCATTCTCCGCCTTTTCCAGCGTTCCCTTGAAACTCGCCGTGCCCGTGCTTGCTGTTTCCCCCTCTGCACTCTGCACTTTTATGAGGTTCAGATAGAAAATCCCATGTTCCACCTTTACGCCGTTAAAAGTGACACTGCCCTTTATATGCAGGGTATTTCCGCCCTTCACTGTGGTCTGTCCGCTTACGGTAAGGTTGCCTGCAACCATATCCGTCCTTTGGTACTTGAGCGTTTCCGCCGTAATTTTGCCCTCCAGCACTACATTTGCGGAAGTTTCCGGCACAGTCAATGCGCCAACAGCCAGATTGGAATCCGCCTCCACAGTCACATTTTTACCTATTGTAATATCCGGCGTCCCGGTAATGCTCACACTTTTCAGCGTCATAGATTTGCTCCGGGAGCTATCTCCCAAATACAGCTTCTGCCCGGCAGCGGCTTTCATGCTTCCTTTTCCGCTGCTTCCGCCATAGAGATCTGCACGGATCCGAACCTCTTCATTTCCCGCAAATGCAGGCACCGTCAGAGTCCGGCCGTTCAGGTTCACGGTACAGTCAATCTCTTCCGGGAAATCCAGCTCATCAGCCGCTTTCAGGGTAAGACCGCCCAGCAGATCGATCCGGTAGGTTCCGCCGGCCTCCATAGCCTCCCTGGCCTCCGCCAGGGTTTTATATGTACCAATCCGCTCTCCCTGACTTTCCTGGTCCGTAATCCGGTAAAGACGTACGATCTTGGAATCCGCCGGGTCGAAATCCGTTTCCGAAATCCGGCTGGTTACATTCTTCGTATATTCGGGTCTCTGATACATTTCCTGCCAGGTGGCATGGCTGAAATTCAGGGAACCTTTCAGCAAAGCTCCTGAAGTGGGATCCGTGTAATAGTACTTTCCATCAATCTCTACAATGTTGTAACCATGGGCATTGGTGTCAATCCCCATCAAAATCCGGTTGGAAATGCCAAACTCCCGCAGCATCCGGTACAGCAAAAGAGAATAGCCCTCACAAGTGGCCTTTTTATTGAAAAGAGCGCTGTAGGCAGAATGATATCTGGGATCCGGCGTCCCAATATAAGATACATTTTTCCGGATCCAGTCCATGCAGGCTTTCACAATATCGTATTCTGTGGCATCGTGATAGGGATACAAGGCACCCGCGGGTTTCCAGATCAGCTCTTCCAGCCTTTCTCCTACCTTCTGGTCCTGATTGTCATTATCCCAATAGGTTACATCTATGGCATAAATCTCATACTGGGTTCCCTGATAGCTCATGGAATTTAAGGGCCCGTAGTTCAGGCTTGCCATGGAATGAAACAGATAATCTCCCTCCCAGGATTTCATGCCTTCCCTGTCTTTATAAAAATCCAGCACGTCGCGCTCCATATCCCAGGGTATTTCTTCCTCCCACTCTGTCCAGGTGTCCATCGGAACGCAAAAGGTAATCCGCCCGATCCGGTTTACCATGGCATCGCGGACATACTGATTCAGTTTTTCCCGATCCGTATAAAGATTCCTCACCGGAGATTCTATCGGCGGATACGTAACTCCCGCTTCTGCTTCTTCCACCCGGACAGGCACGAAAACCTGAAAGCTGTAGGAATCATCGCCTATTTTTCCGCTGCAATTCAAACGCAGATGCCGCTCTTCGCCGCCGGTAGCCAAGCGCCCCGCAACGCCTCCCAAAAACGGCCTCGCCAAATCCTCATACCAGACAGCTGCATAGGTTTCCTCCTCATCCTTCATGAAAGAAACGGAGTCTTCGCCTACGTTCTCCAGATCGTATACCATCTCCCATTCCAGCCAGCTTACTTTGGACAAATCATCCACGCGTTCCTTTTGGCCGTTGTAACGCTCCAGTTCCAGGTACAGCTTCTTCAGCTCTCCCTCGTGGATATCAACGGACGTAACCGGATTCCCGTCCTCATCCAGCAAGTGAAGCTCTTTGAAACGCTCCGGATCAACATCCTGAGGCATCCCCTGATTGGTTACCACGTCACTCCACGGTCCCATAACCCAATAGGAGTCTTCCGCCGCTACTTTATAATAGAGATCCGGATTCTTTTCGTCCATCCCCCATATATCCGTATCCGTATACTGGGTCTCATGGCGGGAAGAATCTACGGCGCATCTCCCAAGTTCCCAAAACGGCCCCTCCGGACTATCCGCACGATAGATGACATACCCGCCTGCCCCGGATACCGGATCCCATTCTAATACAATCTTTCCTTTCTTATGGCTTGTAATCCGCACATTGGGTGCGGCAATATCAGAGCTCAGATATTCATGTTCACGGATCTGACTTATCAAATACAGGACAAGTGAATTCGTGGCATATTGAGGCACCATTTCCGGGGTAATCACAAAATAATCCACAATCTGGTTATTCTGATCAATCACAAAATACGCCACATTTTTCGGATTATACTCGATCTCCGCTCCTACCTGGGCGCAATAAGCCAGAAAGGCATTTTTTACATTCTCTCCGCCGGTGTCGTAGCAGTAGGTCAGCGCGGAGGACCCGCTGCTGACAGCATTTGCTTTTTCTACTGCATTCCGTTTGCTGACAATGGTAGAACGGGCTTGTTTCGAAGTATCCAGAATGATTGTTTCTACATACTTTTTCCCCCGGAATAAACGCTGCTGATAGAACGCTTCCTGATAGCTTGTGTTCATGGGAACAAACGCAAGGATTTTTAATTTATCCTTACTGGTATTCTTACTGCCGATCGTTCCGCCGTCAACTGTATTCCAGGTATAATTCAAATTGGGCGCCGTATTTCCCTGTGGTTTTACAATTCCGCTGTCGCCGGCAGCCAATCCGTATTTATCTTTGAGAATCAAGCGGAAATAACAGATTTCGTCTCCGTCTCCGGTGATCCCCCATGTTATGAAACCTTCATCCGTCATCCCTTGATCCGGAGAATCGGCAAAAGAGCCCGTGTAGCTCTTGCAGTCTTTTGACCGGACCTTCTCCTCATCCGGATCGTAATACACGGTATACTCTGCTATCCCGGCCCCCTTCTCCCATTCAAATCTGGCTTTTCCCTCCTCATCCTTCCGGAAGGTCACAAAACGCGAAATCTCCGGACGGAGATACTGCTTCTCATTAATTGCATTTACCAGATTATCTACAAGCGTTCTGCTTCCTGCACTGCTGGTGGATTGAGAATCCGAATAAACCACCTTATTCCTGGAATTAATCAGAAAGCATGCCATATAGCTGCTTCCGATGTCCGCAGTATATTCCTCCATACCGGTCAGAGCCCGATACTTTTTGTAAGCCTGTAAAATAGGATTCTTCTCTTCCAGCGCTTTATAGTAAGCATCATAATCTATACTCCCGTTTTCACCACGGTAATCTTCCTCATCTATCTCTGTCTCTTTATAATAGCAGTAAGTAATCGGCGCATCCGGATGCTCTGACATATCATAAGACGGAAGATTCTTCCGGATCTCTTCCGGATCCTGTCCCTGAGTATCCAGAACAACCACATCCAAATACTTATTATCACGGAAGAGCGGATTTACATAAAACGAAGACAAATAAGAATACGCCCACTGGGGAGCAAAGACCAGCAGCTTCATACGGCCCTTCTCAGGAGCGGAACTGTCTGCCGTACCGCCGTCTATGGTATTCCATGTGTCAACCGTATTTTCCGGTCCCAAGGGGCTTTCCGGAAGAGCCACGGTTTTTCTCACAGGAATTTTGTTGGGAGCCTGGGACACAGCCAGACGCAGTTCTTTTCCCCGTACACAACTGCCGTAGAGATATCCGTCTCTCTCTTCATAGGCATAGATAAGTTCCCCTTTCCCATCAGAAAGAGAAATCCGGTAAATAGAGTCTTTGTCATTGCAGTACAGATAGCTGCCGGATCGGGATAAGCCTGTAAAAATCCCATTCCAATATCCGCTGCCTTCCCAGACAGGCCATATGGTATTTTCTAATACATATACCCTCTCCTCACTGCCTTCACCGGAACGTTTCCGGATTTGGCCCGTGCTTGACATGTAATAACAGGCATCTCCTTCAAAAAATACCGCTGTTGTAAGGCCGTTCCAAAACTGCCCCGACGCATAGCTGTCATCCGTACAGGTGACTCCTTCAATCCCAGTAACCCAATCGTGGTGTCCTGTTTCCGTAATTCCTTCATCACTGCGCAGGAAATTACTATGTCCTACTCTTCCTGCAAGATCCGGGGTCGGATCATCCCAGGTGGTATCTATATGATACCAGTTATCCCCCAGTTCTATCAGGTTCCAGATATGATTCATAGCATCACTGGTGGCATAGGAAACAGAAATCCCGGCCCGCTGAAGCAGCTCCGTATAAGCCAGGGTATACCCCTGGCACACAGCCTCCCCGTCCACCAGGGCATTGTAGGCATTGTAATTCTGATAATTTCCCTGTCCGTCATTTTCATAGGCGCAGGAAAGTACCAGATAGTCATGAAGGGCAAGGGCTTTTTCCACATCATCCATCTGGCCGTTGATCGATTCCAGCGCTTCGTTTACAGCCGCCTCGTACCTGGCCGAAGATGCTTCATCATACTGTTCCAAATACTCCGGGACCACCTTTACGACAGTCCCCGCCTGGTTATAGTAATATCTATATGCACCGGCCACATAAAACAGGCTTGGATTGTTATTGATGATTCGGCTATATATGGGTTTTAGCTGAGCCGCCGTCAATCCGTAACTGCTGATATCAATTTCCGTTTCCCGGTTCTTCAATCCGTTTACAATAACATTTTCCGCCGCAGCCGCAGAAAACAGCGCAATCCCGCCGTCCTCCGCGTCCTGCAGTATGCCGCTGCCTCCTGACTGCAGAATGTATTCGCTGGCATCCGTCTCAGCGGATTGCAGCTGATTGTCATTCCCGGCGGGAACAGGCGGCACCTCATCTGTCTCCTCCTCTATCTCCAAATCTTCCGGTGTCTTCGTTTCCTCCTGCCCGCCGGAACCCTCCGGTGTTTCCGTTTCCTCCGTATCGGTGTCCGCAGGCGGGGCCGCATCCGGCGTCTCCGGCTGCTGTTCCGTTTCGGAAGGCTCCTGCACATCTTGCCCTGGTACGGTTTCAGGAGCTTCCTCCAAGTCTGAAACCACCCCCCCTACCTCGGAATTTTCATCCAAAATTATATTTTCCTGTCCGCTGTTCTCCGGCATCTCCGCCGCCAGCGCAGGGACGGCATCTCCAAACACCATGGCCGCCGCAAGAGCAAATGCTAAAATCCGCTTTCTCATATCACCCAATCTCCTTCCCCGCCAGAATTTCCTGATAATCCCGGTAATTCTTCTCTAAAAGCGCCGGTGTGTCCAGCCCGAAGGGGCATTTCTTTTTACACGCACCGCAGTGCCTGCACTCCTCCACCTTCTTCATCTTCTCCTGCACCTCCGGCGTGAGCTGCAGGTGGGAGGGTGAGCGCCGGATCAGCTGGGACATGCGGGCGCAGGTATTGATCTCGATCCCCACAGGACAGGGCATGCAGTAACCGCAGGCCCGGCAGAAATCAGAGCCCAGCTCCTCCTTATCCTTTTCAATTACCGCCCGCATCTCCTCCGTCATCTCCGGCGGATTCTTTATGTAAGAAAGAAATTCATCCAATTCATTCTCCCGCTGGATTCCCCAGATGGGAAGCACATGCTCAAACTGGGACATATACGCATAAGCGGCCGCAGAATTTGTCAAAAGCCCTCCCGACAGTCCCTTCATAGCAAGAAATCCCATATTGGCCGCCCGGCATTTTTCCACCAGTTCCAGCTCATGCTCCGTAGAGAGATAACAGAAGGGAAACTGCAGCGTCTCATAGAGGCCGCTGTCAATGGCTTCATGGGCCACCTGCAGCCTGTGGTTTGTGATACCGATATGCCGGACTTTTCCCTGTTCCTTTGCCTTTCGCATAGCCTCATAGAGGCCGCTTCCGTCTCCCGGTCTGGGACAGAAGGGAGGATTGTGGAATTGATATAAATCCACATACTCTGTTTTCAAATTTCCAAGAGAAGTCTCCAAATCTTTCCAGAATTCTTTTTCCGTCAAAGCCGTGGTTTTGGTCGCCAGAAATACCTGCCCGCGTATGCCCTCAAAAGCTTCCCCCAGCTTTTCCTCACTGTCCGTATAGAATCGGGCCGTATCAAAGAAACGCATTCCGCCGTCATAAGCTCTGCGCACCAGGGACACTGCCGCATCTTTCGAAATCCTCTGAATCGGAAGAGCGCCGAATCCGTTCTTATTGACACAAATACCGGTACTCCCAAGCGTCACATTCACCATATTCCATTCTCCCTTTCCAACACAAAATATCCCGGATAAGATTCAGAAAATCTAACCTATTTTCTACTATCTTATCACGGGATATTATCCGTTTCAAGAATATTATCTGCGGAATCTTTATCTTCTGCCCCAGAACTTTTCTCTTAAATTTCTGTAAAAACTGCAGATAAATTTTTCTTTTACAACCGCCTGCTCTTCCTCCTGCCTGGGAGCCAGAACCGCAGCCGAAAACGGCGGCATAAAAATCTCAATCTCACCCCCCAGGGTAAGATAGCAGGCCGACTCTGTTGTAAAGCCATCCTCCACGGAGAGCATCAAACGTTCCATCAGCACACCGTCCCGGACCTCGCCCAGCCAAACCGGAAGCTTCAGCTTCTTTCCCTCTTCCAGGTTATTGATTACAATGAGCAGCTGATCCGTTTCGTCAAACCGGATAAAGCTGAGAATGCCCCGCTCTGCCAGCAAAAGCGTCCCGCTTCCTTTTCTGCACACGGGATGTTCTTTTCGTATACGGATCAATTCTTTATGGTAGCGAATCAAATCCAGATCTTCATGGCCCCAGGGATAGGTTCTGCGGTTGTCCGGATCTGTGAAACCGCACAGGCCCGCCTCGTCTCCGTAATAAATCGTCGGTGCTCCGTGCCAGATCATCTGCAATGCCACTGCTTCCCGGAAGACAGCCTTGGAAACCCCTTCCTCCGCAGCCGCGCTGCCCAGGTCTCCCACGCGCCCCACCTTGTGATTGGTCCTGGTCAGAAACCGGGAGTGATCGTGGTTGGACAGCTGATTCATGGCAATCAGAAACGACTGCCCGAAAAAGGCCCTTATGGTATGCCCCAGAGTATTGGTCAGCACCTTTTCATTGTTGAGCAAGTCTTCTCGGTACTCCTCGCTGTGCTTCTCCATTCCCGTCAGGAACCAGGTCATGGGCTCCATAAACGCATCATAATTCATAACCGAGTCCCACTCATCGCCCTGCAGCCAGGCGGCTGCGTCCCCGTAATGCTCCGCATATATCACAGCCTCCGGGTTTGCTTCCTTCACGTTGCGCCGGAAATCTTTCCAGAACCGATGGTTAAACTCCGCAGACAGCCCCAAATCCGCTGCCACATCCAGACGCCATCCGTCTACGTTATACGGGGGCGAAACCCACTTCCGGGCAATCCGCATAATGTAATTGTAAAGCTCCTCCGAAGTCTCATAGGAAAGCTTGGGGAGTGTATCGTGTCCCCACCAGCCGTCATAAAAGGGATTGTAGGGCCACTCGTGCTCATTGTTAAATTTGAAAAAACCCCGGTACGGGCTGTCCGGAGAAACGTAGGCACCTTTTTCGTAGTCTTCGTCACCCTCATAAAGCCGCTCGCGATCCAGCCATTTATTAAAAGATCCGCAGTGGTTAAATACACCGTCCAGCACTACCCGGATCCCCCGCTTGTGCACCTCTTCCACAAAACGGGCAAAAAATTCATTGCTGGCTTCCAGATTCTCTTTATGAACTACCCGCTGAATGTATTTACTGGCCTTCTGGTTATCCTGCTCCCCTTCTTGGAGAATCTCTCCGCCGTCCTCACGAATCACCGTAAAGTGAGGATCAATATAATCATAATCCTGGCAGTCGTATTTATGATTGGAAGGCGACACAAAAATGGGATTCATGTAGATCACATCAATTCCCAAGTCTTCCAGGTAATCCAGCTTATCCAGAATCCCCTGCAGATCCCCGCCGTAAAAAGAGCGCACGTCCATAGGCTTGGGACACCGATCCCAATCCTCCACCCGCTCTACTTGCTCACCGATGTAGCTGTATTCTCCTGTCACCACATCATTGGACGGATCCCCATTGCAGAAGCGATCCACATAAATCTGGTACATAACTGCGCCTTTGGCCCAGTCCGGCGTAAAGAATCCTGGCACGATTCCAAAGGAATAGCAGCTCTGCAAGTCATTGGTAACGCCGCGTTTGTTGAAAAATACCCGTTCCTTTCCTAATCTTATCTCAAAATAATAAAGGATCTTCTCATCCTTTACCTCCAACTTCACCCGGTAATAGTCAAACAACTCGTTGGTTCTGTATTTTTCCATGGGAAGCCGGATCCCGCCGCTGATTAAGAATACGGCATCCGCATTGTCCTTTGCAGTCCGAAACAATACAGCAGATGTATCTCCCGGCTTCACTTCCAAAGGAATCCGGTACTGATCCGACTCATCCGAAAACAACGCCCTCTTATTGATTTGATTCATAGATTCTCCTTAGAAACGTGTAGTCTGTTTCTATACCATTTTATACTACTGAAAAAAAGATTACAACCTTTATTTTCCGCTTATCCCCAGCTGAACAATCCGCCTGCATTTTAAAAACGGGCAGTAAAAAAGGCAGCCGTTTCGATCTGCTGCCTTTTTTAGGAGAAGGTATTTCTTTTACTTATGGGGTGTAGCAAAAACTATATAATGTATTGGGGGTTT
>CAJUNN010000029.1 GCA_910587955.1 uncultured Lachnospiraceae bacterium
AAACACTGTTCTGCTTTGATATTTTCAATTTCTTTGTCCTGCTGGTTCTGCCGCAAATACCAGCGGTATACGGCAAACACAGCAGAAAAAATGACCGCAAGTGCCGAAATCACGCTTGCAGCCGTTATAATTGTGTTCGTTTCAATATACATTTTCCTTATGCCTCCATAAGCAATAGTGCGGCCTCTCCTCCAGAAACATCCAGAACCGCAGCCAATCATCCAGCACAATAGCCGCCAGCGACACCGGCACCCATAACGCTATGTACTGCGGGCATATCTGCCCCAAAACGTTCCCCGGCAATCCTGAGTAATCCCAGACACCCCAGCTCATCCATAGGTTGACGATACACCCGGTCAGAAACTCCAGCACCGTGACGATGGCTGCGCCGATGAGCGCCTGTTGCCATAGCGGCATACACCAGGGGATCAGCTCATTAACCGCCCCAATGGCCAGAAAACAGATTCCGCCCAGGATGAACATCGTCCAATGGCTGTGTCCCCGCCAGGCCAATTCCAAGATAAAATACAACAGGCCGCCAATACCACCCAGAATCTTGTTCTTATACCACTTCTGCACCCTTTTCCTTCACCTCCCCTCCGGCCGTCGCCATCATGCGGGCCAGGTAGTCCTTCAGGACTTCGCTTTGGTATTTCTCCGGGATGTCGGCACCGTAGAAAATACCTTCCAGCTCCTCCGCCGTCTCCGCTCCGGCGATCCACATGTTAAGTGCATTGCAGTAGGTGGTATGGTAAGACACATACTCCATGGCTGCCTTGATGATTGTCTGCATCTCTGTTGCCGAGTAATACCGGCAGGGGTGGCCGTCCTGGTGATACTCTAGGTGTTCGGCTCCTGCGGCCAGCTGGGCCTGCTTGCCGAACAGGTTGATCTGATCTTTCTCGGTTAGGGAAAACCGCTCCCAGCCGGACGGCAGTTCCACGGACACACCAGCATAGATGACCCGTTCGCAGTCTGCACTGATACCCAATTTCTTAATCTCTTTCAACATCTCCAACGTCGGCGGCTCCGGCTCAGGTTCCGGTTCAGGCGGGGGCGGCGGGCTCCATGCACGGCCATCATTGGACAGGATAACGCTGCCGTCTTCCATCTGCCGATAGATCGTGGTATAGTCCTGATAGTCTCCATAGACGGAACCTTTGTCCGTCAGGAGCCGGAACCCGGTTGTCAGTTTCACTTCCGGGAACGGAGGATGGAGCTGCACCAGTCCAGGGCCCGGAACCGTCACCTGCAGAGTATACACTTCGGCAGAACCTATAAATTTTACTTTCATAACCTTCTCCTTCTTCCAAAAACAAAAGGACCTTTTCAGATCCCGGTTAACGAGTTTCTATTTTCGTTTTTTCTACATTTTGGACCACCTCCTTAACGTCCTGAATGCCAATTTAGAGATTTCAATGTCAAACTTAGTTAATTTAAAAGATTTGTTTGATGATTTAAACACAGCATTTCAGAAAATTATATCCGGGTTTGTAGGTTCCCAATCTGGAACATACACTCCGCCTGGCACGATTGAAGGTGTTGTGAGACAAGCAGACTATACAGTGAATTTCCCCAAAGCATTTTCTGCAATTCCTTCTGTAGTTGCCAGTGGATATGTCCTTTATCAAAATAAAAATTATCCATGTACGGTTAGTATACTTTCTAGAACCAAAAGTGGGTTTACTTGCCGAGTGTATTGTGCAGATGGTTTATCACCAAGACCTACAATTAATTGGACTGCTTCTATATAAATTATACTCTTGCAACCGCAGACCATTTAAAAGTATACTTTTTTATTGAATTCCCGGGGACATTTGCCATTTTAATGTTGGCAATAAATCCAGCTTGTGTAACATTTGACACAGAAAAAACACCAGCTGCAGTTGTTCCATTATAGGCAAGACAGGATACAGAGCCAGATATAGTTGGTATTTTGGCAAATGCTTTTCTGAAAGTAATCGTATGTTTTTGAATAGAATCTGCCCCATATGTACTTTCTACTGAGGCATAGCTTCCAGAGTCAGATATAATTGTATCATTTAGTCTCGTATTAATAATTTCAATATTATGTTGAATCAATTTTATATTCTGCTCCAGGCTAATATTTAAATTTTCTAAATTGGAAATTAGATAAAAATGTTGCAGCTAACTCAAAGTTGATATATTATGCCTTATTTTGTTGCAATAAATGTGGGCGAGTAAAATCCATAACCGTTTCGTCTTGAACTAGAAGGTCCATTTCGAATATAAAGGCTAACAACATCACCGGCTTTTAACTCATTTAATGTCCGTGATAAATATGTGAGGTTTATATTGCCATTATTCTCGTGCCATCTATAACAATACCATACGCCTGTAGCTGAACCATTTTTATATAACTCTGCTCTGGTGCCGGCTGCTCCATCTGCAACACCTGAATGTGAGCCACTTCCGAATAGCAGGGTAAGGGACGATATGTCTTCGTTGACAGTGACTTTGATATAGCGACTGTCTTTGTATGGTGTCAATAACGTACCTGTAACAGTTGGCGTCCCACTGGTGGTCATATTTGCACAAAACTGAACCATTGCTGCAGAACCGCCACCCATCCAAGACCGATATGGATAAACTACTTTTCCACTTTTCTGGAATACTGTAATGCCATTACACATTACCTTATCAATGTTTTGCTCATTACAAATTATCTGTCGTATGTCTACCCCGTTAAAAATCAAAGACATTTAGCCCACCTCCTTGCTGTCTTGGACAGGAAGGGTAATTGTCAGAGTAGAACCGTCTAAAATAAACACAGGTATATTCGCATTTAGCTCCTTAACCACCAAAGCATCCGCTAAAAATCCCTCCTCTGTAACTGCCGACACTTCATTAACTGTTTTTAAAATCTTATCTTTGGAAAACCCGGCAGAAATCACCTCATATTCAACTGTCAGGCCGGAAATAGCCACATCTGAAACCATATAAGATGCAATCAAATACTCATAGGCTTCACCACCCGCATTAATATCCTCCTGCACAAGCTCCTGGCGCGGAGTTCTGGCCAATAAGCGGGCCGGTGTATCGGACAGCAGATCTACCTTTAATATCAGCTCCCCTGCTGCCCCTTCTTCCGTAGAAAAGGGGCTTAGTACCACTTCTTCTTCAATTTCAACCAAACGGCCGCAAATATACACGTATCCCGCATCTACCCGGATCTGGTTTGCTCCCAGATATGTAAGGGCACATCCGCGAATTACCCCAGATTCTTCATTAAAAATGCGATACAATGTGGCATCATCTTTTGGTGACACCACAGAACCTTCATACTGCTTTATAATTGCTGGCATTATCTTTTTCTCCTCATATTTTTTGTATACTCTAAGCGCACTATACCAAATAGTAAGGTTGTTTCAGATAGATCGGATTTATATCCCGTAAACACGCTTTCGAACCGCTCTCCATTTTTGATAATGGTACACTTCTGGCCAATATGAAAATCTCTCCTCTTATACAGAGAATCTTTTCGTCCGATTTTAACCTTGATGGAATTATCATACTTTTCCTGATAAATCAAATCATAGGCTTCCTCATAAGCGTCCTCTTCGAATGTCTCCGCATCAATCGTGATTGTCTTATAACGAAACACCACAGGCTCCACCCTCTGTTCCGGCGTCTGTGTGGTCAAACCGGTCACCTTGTCCAAATAATAAGTCCGTACCAGCGTCTGTCCAAAAAGCGGATCGTCTTCTCCGTATTCTCCCACAATCACAGCCTTATTGACTGACTCTTCATCATCTTTTAAGGAAATGCTGACTTCAAGCACATTTTTTAAATCTCCTTCTATCGTTTTTCCTTGGTGCTCCCTCTTTCCTATGGTACATCTCAGTTCCCGTCCCATAACGTCCAGTTCTGCATCTATAACAATCCCGTATTTACGAAATGCTTTCAAAGCCAGATCGTAAATATTGTGAATATTATCTGTCAGATTCAACGTTGCCCCCGGCGTCTCACTGCTATAATGTACGGAAAATCCCGGAATATTCTGAAACGGATCGGAGTTATCAATGAAATTCTCCTGTACCATGACCCCCAGAAATTGTTCCGCCGTCATCCCCTGCAGTTCTTTTCTTTCTTTGTAAACGTCCACGTCTAAAAGACTTAGCAAAGGCTTATATTTAACGCTCGTTTCTGCTGCTTTGTATTCCACAGATGTGACAATCCCTTGTATTTTTCCGGAATCAGAGGTCATCTGGATATAATCCCGCTTATATACTTCCATAAATCCCGGAATTACCAGCGTATTGTTTCCAAGTGCCATATAATCAAACTCATATTTCTGCGCTTTGACAAGGGCCTTGCTTAGGAAGCTGTAATCCTTCCGGAAAATTTCCACCAGGTAATTATCCTGCAAACTCCATCACCTCCACCAGAAATTTAACATTTGCTGTTCCCGCGTGACTGATTTTCAGCCGGGAGCTGCCCGGGGGAAGATATATAAAACGCCTGGTATCAAAATCACTGTCTTCATAACGGTCTTTTACAAACCGTTCCAGCAAATCATACTCGGCAATCTCTAAACTTCCCGGGTTAGAATCAACTACCAGGCAGGACCCATTTTCAATTTTCCCAAGTACTTTTCCTTCTGATACTGTTACCCCATTCTGTACCAGTCTCCAGTAAGGCGTATCCAAGGGACCATACAATTTCAGACGGCAATAAGCCTCCATCCCGGAATCATTGACCAGCTCTGCTTCCCCGCTGGCATAATCCGTATACAAATAAGGATAGGCATACTCATATTTCTTCCCATCCAGCGCACTCTCCTTCCGCACTGCTTTCTTTTCTGCGTACCAGGGAGTCGTTCCCTCAAAGGTTACTTTACAGGTCAAAAAGGTATCTTTCTCACTAATATCCCCCTTCTCTATGGTAAAGGTATTTACATCCATGTAGTACATGGTATCCAGAGGCTGGTACATCAGCACAAGAGGCGTAAACTGGAGGATCCTGCAAAATTCCTCATATTGTTCATAACCGTCAAACACCATATTTCCATAAGGCTTTTTCTGGCTTAAGACATTTTCTTTCTCCATAAAGCTGTATCCGATCTGGGTATAGGCGGCCTTTCTGGCAATACCGAGACCTTTCGGCTTGCTGAAAAAAGCGTCTTCCCGGTTCATGTCAAAGACCTGTCCCCTCGCATTTCTCACCCAAAACTTTCTCATGTACACCCTCCTTATAGAGCCGTCCCAAACCGTTCATTGACATACTCAAATGTCCGATCCAGTTCGCTATCTGTCATCTGCTGGGGCTGGATATAAATTTGCACGGTCCCCACTGCCTGACCCGTCGGTTCTCCATAAGATGCGGAAACTCCCGGTCTCATTCCCGGCGGCTCCGCTTCCTGAATCATAGAATCGTATAGGGCTCCCTGAACTGCATCCTTAAGGTTCTGCGTTTTGGCCTGGATTCCGCGCACCCAGCCGTCCATGTAATAGCCACCCATTTCTTCCGTTACCTTAGACGGGCTGTGGATGCCAAGCTCCGCCTTTGCTGCAGCTATAGATGCCCGTGCCACCTCTACAGCTGCATTGATCACGGTGCTTTTCCCGGATCGGATTCCATTTGCCAGACCTTCGGAAAACTGCAGGCCGATCTGGCTTGCCACAGCGGAAGATAATTGAGTCCTTGCCGTTACTAAAGTTGCATTTGAAACTTCCGACATGGACACTGTAACCATCTTTTGATTGTTTTTGATTCCCATGGAAAGGCCTTCCATCAGATTTTTCCCAGTTTCCCTGGTCTTCTTGGAGGGACTTTGACAGCCCGTGGAAGTGTTTGCCGTTTTTACCAGCCCTTCCCCGGCTTTCTCCATAGCTTCATTTACAACAGGCACATTATTTTCAATTCCCTGTGTCAATCCCGCTACCATGTTTGCCCCGGTCTCTTCAAACTGTTCCGCAATGGTATCCGGCAGGGAAACGGATTCCGCCCACAGTTCATTGGCTCTTTTCAGCTCTTCATCCGTCATCTCCGCAAAGGCCTGGACATAGGCAGCTCCTTCCGGTCCAAGCCCGGCCAGATGCTCCAGAAGCCCCTGACTTATCAGCATTCCGTTTTCATCCGCCCGACCTGCAAGTTCGCTTAGATTATCTCCCCAGTCCTTCATTCCCTGGACCTGGGAGTCCATGTTCGAGAGAATCTTTTCCCCGGAAATGGAATTTTGTTTCTCATACTCGGAAAATATATCCATCTGCTCCCGGACCGCTTCACGGATGGATTCCCCCATCTCGCCAAAAGATCTCTTAATTTCGTCCGCCTGCTCCCCTATGAGCCCGGCGGCGTCCGCCGTCCCTGCTGCCATTCCTCCGACGGCCTCCGAAGTCTCGTCAATGCCGGAATGATCGCTAATCTTCTGGGAAGTCTGGCTGTACTCTTCTCCCAGCATTTCCAAAGTCCCCTTGGTCTCCTCAATCTGCCGATCCAGATTGGCCAGGGCCTCTTCACTGGTTGCAACCGCATACACATAGGAACCGCCCTCCGCCGTTCCCTTGGAAATCTGTTCGTTTAGTTCTTCCAGAGAAATATTCTGCTCTTTCAGATACCCGTTTAGCGCCTCCTGGGCCTGGGATATGGATACAAGCGCCTCCTCCCTCTTGCTCATCAGATCCGTCAGTTCATCTTCCGCTGCGCACTGCTGTTCTACAATCTGGGTAATCTCTTCCTGGTAATACTGGGCCCTGGCAAGCTCCGCATATTTCTCGGCCAGTCTTTGCACTTCTTCGTTATTCTGCTCCAGATAGCCGGTCTGCTCGTTAATGGTCAGATTCAGATCCGGCATAATCTGGTTTAACTGAGCCACCACGGAGCGCATCCGCATCTTCTCTTCCGTGGTCAGCCTCTCCTTGGAATTAAGCTCCGTCAGCTCCGTGGTCAAGCGTCTCGCAGTCTCCGCACTCTGCTCCTGGGCGGTCCGGTTTTCCTTCATGGAGCGGATGCCCTCCGCCACGTTGCTGTTGAAATCCTTATTGTTTTTTACCGTCTCCCAGATCTCACGGTTCAGCTTCTCCGTCTCCGTCTTCGCATCCGAGGAAACGACTGCATACGTAACAAGCGCCACTCCTGCAGCAGCTATGGCAGTGGCCAGAAGTACATAGGGGTTGGCTTTCACCACCACATTAAGCGCCGCCTGGGCCGTGGATGCTCCTTCCGTGGAAATTTTAAACGCCTGGATTGCCTCCACGGTCTCCTGCACATAAGTAGCTGCCTTAAAGGCCCCCATGCCCGCTCCGATTCCTGCCAGCACGGAAACAATTTCCCCTCCGTTCTCCAGAATGAAGCTCATGCCGTCTATAACGCAGGGCAGGGCATCCATGCCGAAGTCCAGGGCCGCTTCCGTCACGATCTCAAACTGTCCTGCCAGGCGGTCCATGCTCTTTCCCAGATTCCCGGTCTGCAGCTGCTGGTTGACTTTCCCCAGCTCTTTTGACGCGCTCCTTGTTATATTTTTAAAGGATTCATCAAATTTGGAATACAGGGTAATCCCCGTACTCTCTGCCGTAGAACTCAAGGTCCGCAGTTCCCCGGCGAGATTGTCGGACATGGTTTCCGCCATAGCTCCCGCCGCTCCGTCCGCATCAGAAATATACCCGGACAGTTCATCAAACCGCTCCCCACAGTTGGCAATCAGAGCCTCCGCACCTTTCAGGGTCCTGGAATCAAAAATGGCGTTCATCACATTGGCCCGATCCTGATCAGACAATCCGGACAGCGCACGATCCAGATCTTTCAAGGTCTCATTCAGCGGACGCATCTTTCCCTCTGCGTCATACACATGGATCCCATAGGCCTCCATTGCTGCGCTGGCTGCCGCAGTGGGGGAAGTGAGATTTTTCAGGACATTGCGGAGCATGGTGCCGCCCTCCGCCCCTTTTATTCCGTTGTCTGCCAAAATCCCCAGTTCTGTGTTTAGTTCTATGGTTCCGCCTGCCAGCATCTTAGCCGTCCCGCCTATCTGCAGGATGGCTTCCCCCAGCTGGGCGATACTGGTATTGGATTTCTGGGCTGTCACTGCCATCTTGTCGGAGAATCCCACAAACTCGTCACTTTCAAGGTTCAGGGCGGCCATAGAATCCGTGGCCAGATCCGAAGCATAGGCCAGGTCCATCCCCCCGGCAGCCGCTAGATTGAGAACACTTGGAAGCGTCTTTGCCGCTTTCTCAGCATCGTATCCGGCAAGGGCCAGGTAATTCAGGGCCTGGGCCGATTCCGTAGCGGAATATTTTGTACTTTCTCCCGCCTCTCTCGCCGCATCCTTTAAGACTTTGAAACTTCCAGTAGTGTCTGCCGCTTCGCTGTTGGCAATCCCCATGGTAGCCGCAACCTGGCTCATGGATTCCTCAAAATTCTTTCCGGCGTCCAAAGAGGCGCCCGCAACATCTGAGACAACCGAACAAAGCTTTCTGGCGCCGCTGGCGATCAGCTCCGATGCCAGATGAGCTTTCAGAACGCCGCCGAACACCTCCACCTTCTCTTTGGCTCTGTCTACTTCCCGCCCGAACTCGTCAATGGACGCCGCCGTCCCTTTGGTAGACTCCTTGGCTTCCTTCAAATACTTCCCGGTCGTGTCAAGCTCTTGTTCCGTATTTTTCAGTTCCACCGTGGCCTGGTTTAAGGAAGTCTTCCATTTGCTGACATCCTGGGAGGCGCTCATATAGGTGCGGTTGGATTTTTCCAGCTCCTCCGCTGCCGAACTGACAGCCTGTTCTTGTTTCTGAATCTCCTCATTGGCTGCGGAACCGGATTCTTTCATCCGCTCCAGCTCTGCGGCAGCTGTCCTGTACTGCCTTTCACTTGCCTCCAGGGCTGCCTTCGCCTTTTCCTCCTGTTCCCCGGCTTCTTTCAGGGCGGCGCTGTAGATCTGAATCTTCTCCGCCTGTACTTCTCTTTGTTTTCCCAGGTTCTCCTGCTTCTTTGTCAATGCCTCCGCCGTATTGGCCTGGCCGGAAAACTCGATGGTTACCAGCTTCATCTCCGAGCGGAGTTCCCGCTGTGCGGCGTTGACAGCACTTATGGCCCTTCTGTATTCTCCCTCACCGGACAGCGCCAAAACTGCCCCTATTTTCGGTACGCCCACTTTGCACCTCCACGAAAAAACCGCCGTCCTGCATCACTGGCAGAACGACGGTTCCCTTTTCTAGTTTTTATTTCCCAGGCTTCGTATGCCTTTCACAAAATCCCTTTACAAGCCGCAGGGTCGCCATAAACAGCACCCATACCAAAATAAGCGTAATCAGGAAAGCAGGAACGCTGTCAAAGGAAAGAAACAGCACACAATAAAAAATAAACACTGCTGCTGCAGCCAGATACCATTTCTGTTCAGACTTCATATCCTCACTCCCCTTTCTGTACTTATTTTACCACAAGAGGCCCCGCCCTACAACGCTAAAGATCCATCAAAGAGCCTGTTTTTTCTACAACGGAGAAGATCCCCCGCTTCATGCGGATGTTGTGCATCTTCTTGAAATGATAGGCCAGATCCAGAAGTTTCCCCGCATACATGTGGTTGACTTCCCACTCGGAAAATCCCAGCTCTGTAACTCCCATATACGTCATCCACACAAAGTCTAAGCGGATTTCTCCGCCGTTCCCTGTGTGGATTTCCGGTTTTTTGTTACAAAGCACCTGGAAAACTCCCTGTGAAGCTCATCCGCCAGCTCAAAAATATTTACATCTGTCAAAAGCTCCCTTAAATCCCCCTCTGTAATGTGTTTTCGCTTTCCTCCCTCCTTGGCATTCTCCAAATCCAGCCCCTCATTGACCATCAGTGGAAGGATAAACCGGACCGTCTTCATGGACGGCTCCCTGGAAACCTTCGTTTCCTTCTTTTTATCCGTTTCCGGCGGAAGCCCCAGCAGTTTCCGTTCAAACTCTGTCAGGCTCCCATAGGCATCCTGGGCGGCCTCCAGCACCGCCAGATCGCATTTGATCGGGTAGGTTCCGCCTGCCAGTTCGATGTACGTCATTTTTTCAATCATTTTTTATTCCCTTCTTTCTTTGATAGTACTACAGGGAGGCGAGCCCGCCTCCCTGTAACATATGTTATCCTGCCCCTGCTTTCGGAACCTTCCTGCAATATGCAAGCAGCATATCCCGAATTACAGAGGCATAGGATTCCCTTAATTTTTCATCTGCCGCAATGATCTCCTGGCGGCTGATATTTTTTATTCTTGTCTTGGTTGCTCCCTCCTTCCGGGCTTTTTCCCTGGCTTTCTTCACCAATTCCTCCAGATCACAGCCTGTCTTTTCTTCCAGACGCTCGTAACTCTCCCAATATACTTTTTGGTAACGGTTGTAGATTCCATTGAAAGAAGGACTTTCCGCTATCTGTCCGATGGAGCGGAGCGCCCAGCGGCGGGTTGTATCCCTTTCGGTATTCTCTGTCTTACGGCTGCGCATATTTTTCATAAGCGCGTCCTGCTGCTCTATCCGGCTCTCCAGTTCCCGGATCCTCTCGTCCTGCTGCTTCTGCTTTAATTCCATGCTGATTAAGTACCGGAGCTGGGGAGACAGTTTTGACTGATCTATCGCTATCTCTTTCATCTTCTCGTCTAACCTGGAGAAGTACTCCCTGGCCTGCTCGGCCCGCTCCCCGCTTCCTTTCATGGACAGCTTCTTGGCAAAGTGGGCGGTGAGTTTAAAATCCTGGGTCGGTTTAGGATTGAAATTCCGTTCGTCTTTAACAACGATCGCCCAAAAATCAACCTTTTCCTCTGCAAACTCATTTTCCAGTATATTTCTTTTACACCAATGAGAATAATTTCTCGGATTGAGTTCCAAAAATTCATACAGCCGTCTCGCCGTAGTCATTCCCTTTTCATCAATCCCCAGGACGATCTCGATAGGGGTCTGCAGCTCTTGGCCTGCCATTGCATTTATGATCTCACCTACCATGTCTCATTTCCTCCTCCGCTTTTTTGCTTTTGCTGATAAAATCACGAAAGTTGGAAAGGATTATTTTTTCAACCCCCATTTTCCTTCTATTCCCTGTGTGATGTTTCGTTTTAACAGCTTTTTTGACTGATTCCCGAAACGGTAATCGGCAATATTGAAAAATCTTTTCCTGGGTGCAGATTCCGATTTCTTCCAACACTACATCTGGTGCAAGGAAGTAATAGGCAAAATCTGCAACAGTCCCATTGTTCTGCGGAATCGGGAAGCATGTATGATAGGGAACTATACAAAGCTCTAAGGCCCCAAGTCCCAGCGCCATGTTCCACAAAATCTGTAAAGCGCTTCCATCGGAATTGACGTATATATAATCTTTTCCATTTTGTTCCCGGTAGATAAATCCTGCCTCTCCTAAAGAAATCAAATGTTCTAGGGGAATCCCCTCATGGTCAGCAAGCCTTTGTAATGTGTTGCAATGGATAGAATCCATATCAAAGAGCCGATCTGGGATAACCGGCAAAGCGTTTATCTCTATTCGTGCCAGCAGATCATAAGCGCAAAGTCTTATTAAATCATCATTGGTTCTAATATCATTGTTTTGTTTCTGTAAGCTGCATTGATACATAAAAAACTCCTTTCAAAATTTTGTTGTTGAAAGAAGTCCCTCTCCATGATAGAATATTTCATAGAGGGAAACCTCGCCAGAGCAATCGTGTGTACTCTCCAAAGTGTGACGGTTGCTCTTTGTTATTTTCTGATTTCTTCATCAATCTTTTCATTTAGCCATTCTGTTTTTGTCTGTCCCTTTTCCTTTAACTTTTCATCAAGAGCAGTTAGCTTTTCCCGTTTCACAGAAACACTAAATTGACCGATTGTTTTTCTCCTCTCCTTGAAGTAATCAGCTCTGCTTTTATCTGGCAACAAATCCACCTCCTTATGTTGCTAGCTATATTATGCGCTGTAGCTAGCTGATTGTCAAGAAGTTTTTTCATCGCTTTGCCATAATAAAAACCCCTTTCGATTTTTCTTGAAAGAAGTCTTATACTCACCGTCATAAAATAGGGCTGAAAATTCAGCCCCACTAAGTTCTAATCGAAGTTTTCTGACATCTGCGAGAACATTCTTGTGTTCCTTGTCAAATGTTTCCGCCACGTCAAAAACTCGTAACAACTGTGATTTCTTTCTTGTTCAATTTCTTTGTTTCTACTAACATACCATTTTCCTCCTTCATGGTTTAACTTCTATATGAGAAGATTGCCCCGGTTCCGGACAGAACCGGGACGGCTTCTTTATTCCTCCCCCACTCCGCCGGAATTTCCCGTCACAATCCCGGCCTTCGTCTTAATCCAGTTGATTGCCTCCTCTTCCGCATCAAACTGCTTTTTTACCTTCCAGTCTCCATTCTTCAACGGTTCCGCCGAACCTGTCAGGGACGGCGTTTTAAATGTAATGTTCTCCCCCTCGGTCTCAAAATCATCACCCGGATCCGCAAATTTCACTTTGTAAATCCATACGGCGGAATACTTGGTGTCTTCCCCTGGTCCTCCCTCTTCCGTTGCATAGCAGCCAAAGCCTACATATTTCCCGTCATCTCTCTGGTTGCTGACAACTTCTCCGCCGGAGTCTTCGGTCTTTCCAAACATCACCGGCTCCGCCTGCTTAGGAATTCTCGTTGTTCCCAAGGTGATATTTGCATTTTTGAATTTTTTCTTATATTTTACCCGGTGATTATCTCCGTAAACGCTTCCCTCCGCATACTGGGGAGCAATGGTTACCGCCATCCCTTCTCCCAGCTGGAAGCCGTTGCTGTAAGTAGGATTGTCTGTTTTCTCCGACAATTCCGCCACATAAACTCCCGCTAATCCTGTAAACATAGGCTATTCCTCCTCAATCCTTCTCTTTATTTTGGTTTCAAAAATAAGATGCCTTTTTTCAATGTCCCGCTCATGCAGAATGGTGACTTCCGGCCAGCAAAAGCCCGCTGCTTTCAATTCTTTACATATCTGCATTTTCTCTTCCTGATAGGGTTCCTTATCCGGGAGATACAGATGTACCTGCACATATACAAGGGTAAAGCAGGGCCGATTGTCGCCGAACAGTGCCCCCACCTCGTCCGGGAAATTGAAGGTCAAATACTTCTGTTCTTCCCCTCCGTAAAAATCCGG
Source organism: uncultured Lachnospiraceae bacterium (assembly GCA_910587955.1). Lineage (GTDB taxonomy): Bacteria > Bacillota > Clostridia > Lachnospirales > Lachnospiraceae > Laedolimicola. The sequence goes on from CAJUNN010000029.1 coordinate 13,092, forward strand.
ATAGACCGGGCCATGACCGGAAAGCACCTCCCTTATAAGTTCCCCCACGTTCATCCCTGTTCCACCTCCCGGCTGTATACCTCCTGCATGGCCTTTACCGTCGGAGTTTCCGCGCGGTTCATTATCTTGGTAACAATTCCGGTAGCAGGCTGCTTTCTGGTTCCATAGTGAAGGTAGGCCAGCTTTTCCATATTCCGGACCGTGTGCTTTTTCCCTTTCGCTGTTATCCTGGTCTCCTTTCCCGTGGGTCTGGTTACCACGAAAGAACCCCGATCGTTCTGTTTTGGCTTGGTGGTCCCAATACTTTTCACCATGCTGCCGCTCTGGTTGTGAGCGCGGCACTGGGCTTTCATTTCTTCCTCCACTTTCTTCCCGCCAACCTCCAGCATTCTTCCCACCACCTCTGCAGAGCCTGCTCGTTCCAAGGCCAGTATTTGTCTTTCCAAATCTGATGGAAAGTCAAACGTGAATTTTCCCATCCTCGCTGCTCCTCCTCTCAGCGTCAAAATCCAGTCCCATCCCCCGGTAATCCCCGTTATAGGTTCTCACAATCTCATACACCCGTCCATGGAACAGCACCCGCATTTTCCTAGATACATCTTTTCGGTAGGAAATATTAACCTTAATTTTAGACAGCTCAAAATCTGCCTCTCCGGCATAAAATTCCCTGCTGCCCTCATCCCGGACACCGGCCCAGATGGGCCGCTCCGTAATCTTCTCCCACCGCTCTACGGGAAGGGCGTCTTTCCCCTGCCCGTCTTCAACCTTTTTCAGAATCCAGATCCGGTGTCTCCGCACCATCTTCCTCATCTCCTCCATACTGAAGCTTCGTCACCAGACGGTCCCTGGCTCGTACAATGTAATCCACATTCTTTACCTCATCCCGATCCGCATAAAAAGAGAGCCATACGCTTATCCGCACAGCCCTCTTAGCCGTCTCCCGGCGCTTTACCTTCCGGAAATCTGTACCTGTAGCCCGTTGAAGTTCCTCCTGGGCGGAAAGAATCAGCTCCGTGATCATCCGGTCGTTATCCTCCCCGGATTCCCCCAAATAATCCTTCATATCTTCCAGAGATACTAATAGATTTTCTTTATCCATAACAAAAGTCCTTCGGACTAAGCGGCAGCGGCGACAAAGATCTCACGCTTCACCGCAGCTTCCCCGTCCATTTTCTGGGCGTCCATACGCATAATCCCGCGCACCTCCACAGAATCCGTACTCCAGGCATTGCCCCCGATATTCGTAGACGCCACTTCCAGGCTCTTTCCCATGAACAAGGTCATAAACAGCTTGAAATCACCCACGTACAGGGGATAGTAGTCTCCTTTCGTGGCTCCTGCCGTGGTGACTTTCCGGTTGGGGAGTTCTGCGTCCGACAGAACCGTTACTCTGTGGGAACGGAAGATCATGGGCTGTCCTGTAACCGGGTCCGGCTGGATCAAGGTCCGCCCGGTGGTATCCTCCAGGCCGCAAAGATAATCAAAGCCGCTCTGGTTGGTCAGGATCACCGCCGTGTGGGAAATGGCCGGATCCAGGTCCTTGTTTAAAACCGAAGTCAGGGCTTTCACCTCTTTTCCCACAGTCAGGCTTTTCGCCACCAGGGTGTCCAGGCGGCTCAGGATCAGCTTGTTCTCCGTAATAATTCCCTTGCGCGCAAACCATCTGGCCAGATACGCTTCCAGGCCCGCCGTGTTGTCTGTCAGAAGTTCACTGGATACCGGCACGATCAGGCCGTACTTTTCCAAGGAGTAGGTCACTTTCGTGAACTTGGGCTGATCATCCTTCGGAATCTCTCCCATTTCATCCACCTTGGTGAATCCCGCCGTGGGCTTTGCGTCAATGGCGCGCCAGCCGGTAGGAGTGGTCACAGTCTCCACCGTTACAAAATCGGAGAGAGCAACCAGCTGCCTCCGGCATTCGATGATCATGTTGTTGAAGGAAATGGGAACCAGAAAACCTCCGTCTGCTCCCGCGGGTGTTCCTCCGCTCTCGGTGAGCGCATTGTACAGGATCGCTACTCTTTCATTGTCCTTTCCGTTTTTCGGTGTAATCCCGTTGGTAATGGCATAGAAGAAAGCGTCCTTATACTCCTTGTCGTCCCTGTTAACGGTTCCGCCGGTGACGCCAGGAATATGGGTAATCCCTCCGAACCGGTTCTGTTCGGCATCCAGAGCCTCCAGGGCCTGAATCTGGGCGTTCAGGTTCTCCACCTCCTTCATTTTGGCATTGTACGCCTCCATGTCACCCTGGTTCAGGGCATTTTCCGCCGCATCCAGAATCTCCGCTCTCTCGTTTTTCAGTTCATAAACCTTTTTCATCTCAGTCTCCTTTCAAAATCTCGCTCTTTCCAGCATTAATTTGTTTTTTAAGTATGAAAAATCAGCCGCATCCGTTTCGGAGGGCTGATCATCAACTTCCTGCATGATCTCTTTTAACTTCTCTACAAAAATATCTTTAGGAATGCTGTTGTAGACCTGCCTTGCGCCTTTTAAGATTCCGTCCTGCACGGGCTCATCCACTTCCTCTTCATAGAGCATTCCGTCTGCAAATCCAAGCTCTACAGCCTTTCCTGCTGCCATCCAGGTTTCCTCATCCATCAGGCGCCCGATTTCCTCCCTGCTTTTTCCCGTCTTTTTCTGGTAGGCGTTAACGATGGACTCCTTTACCTGGCTCAGAATCTCTATAGCCTTCTGCATGTCTTTGACTTCCCCTTCCACTTTCGTCCAGGGATTGTGTATCATCATAACGCCCACCGGGGCGATCAAAATCTTATCGGCCGCCATGGCCACCACGCTGGCCGCGGAAATCGCTGTATCCACTTTTGCCATAACGGTTCCGCCCCTCTTCCGATGCTCCATCAAAGCGGAGTAAATCACGCTTGCGGCGGCACAGGAACCTCCGGTGGAATTGATCCACACCACCAGGTTTTTCCCTGCAGAGGCAATGGCCTTCTCAAGCCCCGTGGCGCTCCGGTCCGGTTTCTCTAACAGCCAGTCCCAAAATCCCTGTTCCATGCGGATCTCCCCGTCAATGCGCAGTTCCTCCTCCTCGGACTCCTCGTTTTTTACCATGTTCCAAAATTCCATGCTCATCCTCCTTTTCCCGCCCGGTTGCGGTTGATGCTTAATTCTTCAAACAATTCCAGAGGCACATAATTTAAACTCGCATACCGGCTCTTTCCCCCGGGAACGGCCGGCCTGTCCTCCAGGTCCATAATATCATCCACCGAATAAGCTCCAATCTCCCGCATGGTCCGGTACCATGCCCCTCTGGATGTAAAGTCCCCCCGCAGCTCCGCCATCATATTCCTGCGGATCTCCAGCCCCTGCTTTTGTTCCTTCTCAAACAGCAGCTTATAGGTGTCCTCCTCCTCATACTGGGTCACGATTGGGTGCAGAGTTCCCACCACATACTCAATTCCATTCTGCTCATTGGAATTGTAGGTCTGCTTGCCGGCATTGATTTTATACAGAGGAACCCCAAAAAACCTTGCAATATCCTCTACCGATACGGCTTTGCTCTCCACGAACTGGGTGTCCTTGTTGCTCATGGAAATCTGCTTATAGTCAATCCCCAGATCCAACACGGCTATCCGGAAGGCATTATCTACTCCCTCGTGTATCTTGTTCCATTCTTCGCGTATCTTATCTTTGGCCGATTTATCCATATGGTCATCCGTCTTTAAAATTCCCACCGGACGGGCATTTCTGGTATAAAATCCGTTTTCATACTTCTGGGCCGCCTTTGACGTGTCAATCACTTCCTGGGCCCGGCTCAACACAGAAATTCCATTGATTCCGTCTTCGGTATACGCTTTGTAATGGAGCATATCGAAATTCCCCAGCTTCCGCAGCTCCCCAGTCCCGGGATTGGTCACCAGATACCACAGTTTTCCAGTCTCATCCAGCCAAGGCGCCACATAATTGTAGTGAAGGGGGATCAGCTCCTCCACCCTGGAAGTATTGGGATTCCGCATAATGAGTACATAGCCGTTCCCGCCCATCAGGCGGTTGGCTTCCACCAGCTTCTTATAGACAGCCGGCGTCATGGCTTCATTGGGACGGACAGAAAGAAGGCGGAGCAGACGATGTTCCACATGTTCCTTTGTCTTCGCGTTCATAACAAAGACCGGGAGCTTTGACATGGAATTGCACAGGCATTCCACGCAGGCGTTAACCGCCGATATTTTCATCGCCCCCTGCCGTCCGGTTCCCCGCGTCACCCCCTGCACCCAATCCTCGGGGTTTTCCAAAGTAATTGTCTGGCGCACCTCATTCCTGGGGGCCATTGCCCGGTTCAGTATCATTGTCCTTCACCTGCCATTCCCCGGCTCCAGAGTACAGCCGTAATCAGCAGAAACACTCCCGCTGTAATCCAGCCCGCCGGAATATAGATCTGATATACTCCATACGTCACCAAAGAAGCTCCCGCCGCGGCCAGCCAGTCCTCCACGGTGCGCTGCAACGCCTTCTTAAAGCCCCCAATCCTCTGACAAAATTTTTTCACTAATATCCTCCACTCCTTCCTCTTTGATCATGGCGGCAGCCATGGCATTGATCCATGCCACCGTAATGTCAATCCGGCCCACGGACTTATTTTTCATAGGCTTCATGTTTTCATTTCCGTCAACGGCCGCCCGCACATTACCAAAGCACCATCTGGCGCATGGATTTTCTTCATGCTCCATCTGGTGCTTCCGCAAAAGTTTCTCTATCATTTTCATAGCCGGGGACATATTTTTCATATCCTGCGAAATCTCCGCCACTTCAATTTCCCGTTTCATAACGTTCTGCGTCATCATCCGGGACAAATAGGGATCTACCCCCAGCAGCCGCATGTCATACAGGTCCACTGCCTCATAAATATCATCCTCAATAAAATCAAAGTCAATGCAGTCTCCCCTTGTGGCCGCCACATAGCCATCTTTCACCCATCGTTCAAAGTCCACATGGTCACGCCGGGAACGCTCCTGCATCTTCTCGTCCGTAATCCATGCCTGAAACAGCACATACCACTTTCCCAGCCCTTCCTGGGGAGGAAACAGAAGGACAAATGCCGATAGGTCCGTAGTCGAAGACAAGTCCAGGCCTCCATAACAGCGTTTTCCCAGAAGCTCCGGCCTCTCTGCCTGACTCTTATCATAAAGTTTTAAAGGCAGCCATCCCACCGCTTTCACGCTGATCCACTGGTTTAAGCGGAGCCAGCGGAACAGGCGCTCCGCATACTCGGACTGCTTGGCATCTAGCGCTTCCTGACGGAGAGTGTCCAGTTCTATGGTTTCTCCCAGGGAGGGATTGCATTCATACCAAAGCTGCTCATCAAAGATGTCTGCCTTCTCAATCCGCTGCTCATCCGCCCCCAGCCCGTAGATAATGGGAAGCCACACGGGATTATCGTAATTCCCTTCCGTATTCCCTTTCCGGTACTCCTGTATGGACCAGGCTTTTGCATGTACTTCCCAGCCGATGGAAGACCGGTCTGGATCGTCTCCCGCTGTAGTGAGGACAATCCAGACCGGCTGGAACCTGGCTGAACCGGATCCGAAGGTGAGAATATCCCACAATTCCCGGTTAGGCTGAGCGTGAAGCTCATCAAAAATCACGCAGGACGGCTTGTACCCGTGCTTGCTGTACGCCTCGGAGGACATGACCCGCATAAATGTTCCGGTCACCGTGTCCCGGATAATTTTCTGGCTTTCTATCACTTTCGCACGCTTCTTTAGGCTTTTACACTGCTCCAGCATCCCAAGTGCCGCACTGAATACGATCCCAGCGTTATCCTTATCCGCCGCGACAATATAGACTTCCCCATACATCTCCCCGTCGCCGAAGGTATGATACAGCCCCAGACCTGCAGCCAGCTCTGACTTCCCGTTTTTCTTGGGTATCTCCAGATACAGATACTGGTACTGCCTGGCTTCACTCTCTTTTACAGTTCCGTAAAACTCCAGAAGGGCTTCCCTCTGCCAGGAAAGCAGTGTAAAGGGCACTCCATACCATTTTCCGTCCACATGCTTTAAGCACTGGATAAAATCAATTACAAACTCCGCCCGTTCTTCACTGTACACGCTGGCGCTTTTTCAGGAGGGCCGTCATGGGATCGTCCTCCTCCTCGTCCTTTTCTTTTTTGGGTATGGAGCGCAGGGCAGCGGCAATGGTCATAACATTTTCTTTCTCAATATCCAGCAGCATTTTTCTTTTTGCCTGAATCTGCTTGTCGCAGTTCAGCATAGACGCGCTCATCCGCGCCATCTCACGGGAGAAATCCAGCAAAAGCCCTGCTTTCTTATCCGGATCCATGTCTCCTGTAATCTCCCGGAACGATTCCCGCAGCTCTAAGGTCATCTGATAGAACTCTTCGCGCCGCTCCTCCAGCTGCTTGCACTCGGCCTGAATCATGCAAAAACGGTTGATAACCGGCTCATAAATGGCGTCATTTTTCTCAATTTTCGTCAATAATTTTTCAATTCTCAAAAATTCCTTGTGAGCTGCCGGTTCGGCGCGGACCTCGGGCCTCTCTTTGAGTTTAACCCCAGACAAAAGGCTTTCTTCCGCCTGTTTCCGCTCTTTCATCTCTTCTTTGGTCCGGTGGCTCCTGCCCTCCATCTGAATGACGGCATAGGGCTTTGGCGGCGTCGGCATACGGCTCTACCTCCTTCCTTTTTTGTAAAAAGCTGATGTGGGAATTTTTTTCGCGTCTAAGAGGGGGCAACGGTCTCCGGGGATCGTTTCAAAACTTTTTAACCCCGGGGGGACCTTCCAAATCCTCCGTCTTCCCTGGCTGTCTTGGCGGAATGACAGGAATGGCAAAGTCCCTGCCAGTTCTTTCTATCCCAAAACAGTTTCTTGTCTCCTTTATGCGACTTGATATGATCTACCTCAACAGCCGGCGTCCGTCGTCCTGCTGCCAAGCAGGACACACACCATGGATGGGAAGCCAGGTACTGCTTGCTCTCCTGCCTCCACTTCTTTCCATAGCCGCGCCTGGCTGCTGATTCTCTGTTGTCCTGCTGCCGCCGGCTCTGCCTCTGGTGCTGTGCTATGTGCTTGTCACAGTAGCTTTGCCTGGTGAGGGTGCAGCAGCCTGGGTGGCGGCAGGGGCTTAGGGGTTTGTTCATGGCTATAATCCACCTTTCTGCGAAAGGCACCGATGGGGTCATGAAACCCGCTGCCGGCAGACTTCCGCTTCCTGTTTTTTTGTTATAATTCTCCTATAGGATGCTGGCATACTACAGAACCCGTGGAGGTGAGTGGTGGGGCTGTATAGCGGCAACCCCGTATGGCTATATGGTGTCGGCCGTCCGTTAAGGCATCAATGAATGGCGTAAAACCGTAACCCGTAAACTTATCTCTTCCGAAGTTGACTCGATTTCGCCGGATGGCCAGTCCCTGCCAGCCCTTTAAATATTTCTATAGGAGGTGCTTTTATTGTCATTTAAAATCTTTCGTAAAAACTGTTGCGGCCTTGATGTCCATAAAACATGGATTTGTGAAAGGTTTGTTTGCTATACTCTTTTTTATTGGCAGACCGCTACTTCTTTGTTTCAAACTTCTCCTTATAAAAAAGAGATACCCGAAAGCATCTCTTATACAAAACATATTTATAGTTCTAACATTCCTTTTTCTCCCGTCTTATCCTTCTGATCCTTGACATAGGCGATCCTCTAGGCCGCCCATGGCTCCGCTTCCTAAATTTCTATGCTATCATAATAACACATTATGGAGTGCCCTTTCGTTCCTTTTTTTATTTTTTTATTTCCAACCTCAAATTTGTAACGAAATCATAAAAAAATTTTCATTTTTATCGGGGAAAATACTGGGCCTTCCCCACCCCGCATATGGGGGGGACATAGGAGTACCTTAGGCCCATTCTGGCCGCTTCTTGCCCTGCTGCCCTATGCGCTTAATTCTGTATATAACAAAAGGCAGCGCCTTATATAGTAATAGGCTCCGCCTTATGTGTCTCTATGGTTATATGTTAACTATAAGTTCAACTCTCTTTTCTTGGCTATGTGGCAAACACAGGTATACATTTGGATGCTGCATCCTGCTGCCTTCTCTATTCCCTAAACAAATCCGAATGTGTCCCTGTTCTGTACAGCACTAATTCGCAACCCTCTACACGATATATAAGCAACCAATCCGGCAGTATATGACATTCTCTTTTGTTTGTGTAATTCCCCGTCAAGTTATGGTCTTTATTCTTTTTTGGCAATGCTTCAGGAACCGCCAATATATCAATAACTGCTCGAAGCAATTCCATGTTATATCCGCGTTTCTTGCACAATTTATAGTCTTTCTTGAACTGCCCTGTAAAGCTGACCTGTAACATCTTTAAGCCTCCAAATCTGCAAACAAATCTTTTGTGCTGGTGTATCTCTGCCCGCTTCCCTCTGCAAGCATTTTATCACCTTCGGCAAATGCAGCTATTGTTTCAGCGTTTGGTTCATTCGCTCCGGCTCCTGCAATGATCCCTTGCATATATGCGATTACACAATCAATTTTAAACTCCGGGACATCATTCAACAACTGTATTGCCTGTTCTCTCTCACTCATGCTTTTCTTTCCTCTCTTTCTATTTTTTCATCAGCAGCAGAAATAAAAAATTGTGCCATACTCAAACCTGCAGCGGCAGCGGCAGCAACATATTTTTGCTTTTCGCCTTTTCTTATCCGAAAGTTTATTTGTTCCAATTTTTCCCGTTGATATTTCTGTGTTGCTCTATTTTGCGCCTCTGTATACCTGCTTTTTTTATCCTCCACTATCACACCTCCACATTTTATAAAGTCCATTTTAAATTTATAAAATAATTATAGTACTAATATATATAACTAGCAATAGACAAGTTGCACAATTCTCTTTTCTATATGGCTAGCAATATTTGGTTATTCTGTATATTGACTATTGCTAGCCTTTTCGTGGTTTTTGGTATATGAAAGGCACCCTATAATAAGGCGCCTCCGCATACTTTAAATTCTATTTTTTTTCTTTAAGTATTTTATCCTTTATATCCTCAAAACGGATATAGTGCTTTCCCGCGACAGCTCGTAATTCCTTTGCAATATAACCATCAGCAGCAATTACGAGAAATTTTTTCCCTCTTGCTTTTAATAATTGTAAAGCTCTTTCAAAATCTCCATCCCCGCTGATTAATACAGCTAAATCATAATTCTCTATTGTATTAAACATATCAAGAACAATTTCTATGTCCAAATTAGCTTTCCGCTTAGTCTGCCCTGTTGCTGTATCATATATTGTTTTTATTGGTTTGGATACTAATGCGTATCCCATATTAGGGAGCGCTTCTAAAAATGCTTTTTGTCCCATTTCTGGGGGCGCATCTTGTCCAATATAATAATACGCATCCTCTATATTCCCATATTCTGTCTCAATATAATCTAAAATCTTTTTAGGATCTGCAAACCACTTCAAACCATCCTTTTGCATAAAGAAAAAATTGGCTCCATCTAAAAATACAGCTACTCTCATTGCTTTATATCCTCCCACATACATTTTTTCCAAATTATACCACATATTTCAACAAAAGAAAACACCCTATATCTCTACAGGATGCTTTCTAAAAAATGTATTGGGATGACTTAAACCATGTCTTAATGGTTACACTATAACAGGTGGCAGCAAAAATACAATAGCCTATAAAAAAGCCAGAGACTTTCTGAAAACGAAAATTTAATTGTGTTATATCCAATACTTAAAACAAAATCCCCTTCCAGTGTTTGACAGCCACATAAAAAAGTGCTATATTAAAATTACCTAACACTTAAGTATCTAATCACCACTAGTTTTTGATTAGAGAAAAAAAGTGAAAGGAGGAATTTGCATGATTTCAAATTTCTTTAGCACTATTTTAATGGCGTGCATTGAAATTTATGGTCTTGCATACGTCTATGCAGATCTCAAAGAGCGCTTTAGCCATTAAACACTACTACCCGTCTGGTACAAATCCAGGCGGGTCCTTTTAATCATAACCAGTTTAATTTTTCTTAACCTCACACTTTTCTTCTTCATACTCTTTCAAAATATGCCGCACTTTTTTAAATTCCAGCAACATATAAAGCCCTCTTCTCCACTTTCTTATAGCTGGACTCCGGCTTATGTGGTATTCTTTGCATATCCGATTCCACCCACGACGATCTATATATTTACTTTCGATAATATCCCTCTCCAAACAATCTGGTAAAAGTTCTATGACACTCATAATATTGGTCAAAATTTTTGCGGACGCTTCTGCCTGCTCTTTAATTCTTGATTCAATTTCGTCCATCAAAAAAGATAACGCTGCACACCCAATATTATTATTTCCACCTTTCGGCATTCCGTTTATATTTATCGCATGTATCGGGCTGTCAAATTCTTGTTTGATTTCTGCACGTCGTTTCTCCAAAACTTTCTTTTTTGCAATATAATGGCTGTACTGATTGAGATATTTATTAAGTAATTCTGCATCTTCCGTGAGACGTTCTTCCAGTTCTTGTCTACCCTTCTCCATTTCCCTTCTCCTTCCCTACTACAAGATTTCTATTCCTTCTAAATACTTCCGGAAGTTCACTTTTTCGTATTCCTGATCCGCTTCCATGTTCCCCGCCTCCTATAAAGGCATGGTTGTGGGTTCGAATCCCATCACCCGTATTAGGGCATCTTCGGATGCTCTTTTTCGTCTTTTTACTTATCTCCTTTCTCTAAAACCTCTAAATTTGATTTTTGTCAATTATTGCATTATAATATTATTATCATCCACTTAGGAGGGCGGACGTCCAGGCGAAGGGAATACGGTTAGCAGTCATAAAATTTATAGCCGCTATTATTATATCTTTATGTACCCTGAGTACAGAATTGGAGGCGCTTATGACTTACACCACTGTTTCAACACCAACAACCGTTACTACTGAGGTTAGCAATACTGCTGGCCGTCCTTCCGCCTAATTGGATGATTTTAACCAAATTTGATTGTCAATCTTTCCATCCTGCTGCCCTCGGCTCCTGCAGCTGTCCCGGACGGAAACACTCCAGATACCCCGCTTTACAATGCTGGCAAAGCACAAAATACGGATACACCTTCAAAATCCGGTATTTTACCACTTTCCTTGTTCCGCGGCCTTCCTTATCATCCCAGATCACCACTTCCGCAATATCGCCTTCCCTCATACTCCGTTTCCCTCCCCTTCTATCTCTGCAATGGCCTGCGTAACCAGGGAAAACAGCCTCCCAATCTGCTCCCGGATTTCCCGCAGCTCCTCCAAAGAGAGCCCTTGGGCCTTACAGCACCCAAACGTTTCCGCGATCTGTCCCGCAAGTTTCTCCGCCTCCTCTATGGGCTCCGGCTCCCAGACAACCTCCCCCTGCAGGGGTTCTCCCGGCTCCTCACAGGGCCCGGCTTCTTCCTGCGGCTGCCCAGCTTCCCTTCTCATTTCTTCCGGAAGGTATTCCGGGTGGTTCATGACATTGTCCTGGCCTGGGATCTGTTCCTCTTCTCCCTGCGCTTCCTCACTGGCTTCTTTCGCCTGCTTTTCCTGCTTTTCCCTCTCCTGTTGCGACGTCGCAACAGCTCCCGCAAGCCCTTGATTTTCCTGGCCTTTCCCGGTCTCCTTCCCGTAGAAATGCTCCCAGGCTTCCGGGCCGTATGCTTCATAAACAGGACCGTACAAATCCTTAATCACGGACAAGAAATCCGGCCAGGACAGGCATACGGGATCCGGCTTGGTTAAGAGCTTATACTTTACCCCTGTTTTCCAGTCATACAGGAACAGGAAGACCAATCCTTTCTTGTGGGTGGCGTATTCCCCGGGATTGACGATCCCCGCCGCCTCCTTAACGGCTTCCACCGTTCCCTCCCAAAGAAGCTCCAGAATGCGCGGGAGCTCCTGCTGCCAACGCGGATCCGAAAAGAAGTCTATCATACATTTCCCCAGCGGCGTATAGCCCCTTTCCTCTCCCTCCGGCTCCTGCTTTCCGGCCTCCGCCTCTTCTGTTCCGGCTTCTTCTCTATCCGGCCCGGCCTCTGGCTCTTCCGTCTCCTGCCGGGAAAACCGTTTCAATTCCCGGATCTCCTTCACGGTTGTCCTCTCTGTAATCAGCTGGCACTCGGAGTCTGTCAGGGCCAGCATTTCCGAGAGCTTGCTGCTCCCGATTGCCTGGTACTCCCTCCGAAGCTCCAGGGAGCAGCCCCCTTCCGAAAACCTCTCATTGATGGCTATGAAACGGCTCACCGTGGATTTCCCCAGCCCATATTCTTTCTGCGCAAACGCGAAGATGTCCTCGCATCCGTCCAGCATCCCGCTGTCCCGGATCTGGCGCAGCCTGTACCCGATATAAACAAAATTCTGGGCCGTCTCCTGGAGCTTCCTGCGGATGTCCTCTTTCCACTCCAGCCATTCCGCCAACGTTACCTGCGTGTATTCTCCCATTCCCTTCTCCTTCCCTATCCCTTTTTATCCTGCTGCCAAAATCCTGATTTCTTCGTTTTCGCTGCCCGCTTCCCCGTACTTAAGCCTCGTGACATAAGCGTCTATCCAGCGCTGCATCCGCTCCTGATCCGGCTTCTTGTCATAGGCCCCGTACCACTGGAGTACCCGGTCCTCCCGGTCTATCTCAACCGTGATATAGGGAACCTCCGGCTCCTTCCTGGTCCGCAGCATCAGGATGAACCGCTCCCCGTCGTTGTGTCTCCGCAAATAATTGTCCCCGCCCACGCAGTGATGAAGGAAGCGTCCCTCCAGCACGATTTCCTCCGCCGACCGGGCCGGACGGATGCAGAACTCTTCATCTTCAAAATAGTACCTTTTCCGAAGTCTCCGGTACTGCTTCCGGATAAGCGGGAAGCGCCCGGCCTTTTCTTCCAGCCTCTTTTCCTGCTCTTTCTTATTGCTCTCCGCCACCATCTTGTTATGGGCTGCCTGGAGATCCCTGGGATATAGGTATACACTATTTTCCAGACGATAGCCCAGCTGCTCCCGAAGATGCAGGTAATCCAAATACGTTGTCGCTGTCTGCCGGAGTCTTTCCTCTGCACGGCTGCATTTGGTGCCAAATTCACACCCCGCATATGCTGCTATCCGGTTCAGCATCTTCTGGAGGCTCATGTACCGTGTTACCCTTTCTATCTGCCCCCTTCCGGCTCTCAGTTCTGCCAGGTTCCTCACCTGCTCCTCTGTCCAGGATGCTCCCATCCGCTTCTCCATCTGCATAACCTCCAGCAGATCCAGATCCCCCCGTTTCTCCATCAGGAGGCGCACCCGCTCTTTCCGGATTCCCAGGAATTCCTCTGGCCGCCTGACGTTTTCACACTGCACAATCCCATACCGGCACCGGACCAGGTTCTTTACCACTTCAATCAGGCGTAGTTTTACCAGCATTTCTATCTGAGGCGTATGGAGATACCGCTCCAGATACTCCGCCGGATTTACTTCTCCCACAGCTTCTTCGTATTCCTTTAGGGCGCTGTACTGAAACATGGTTCCCTTCATGTTCTCATAGGTTTCCGGCATGATCCCAGCCGCCTCAATGTGATACACGCGGCCTCCGCTTAGATTGCAGTCGTCCCAAAAATCCTTTCCTCTATAGTGATCGTACTTCTGGTAATCAATCTGCGGATTTTTCCCGGCCTCAAAAAAGATTCTTGCCGTCTCCACACCGCACAGTACTTCCCTGGCTCCAACCATTTCCGGCCCCTTCTCTCCACAGGCAAATTCCAGCTGCCACTCTTTCTCTACTTCGATATACCGGAAGACCATGCCGGCCTCTTTGTATTTCTGTCCAAGAAACAAACACCCTCTCTCCCGTTGAAAGCTCTTTACTCTTCCCTGAGGCATATATTTCCCTCGGGCCCCGCACATGGGACAGGTGCCATGTATTCCCATGACCGGCTCTTCTATCATCCGCTCAAACTGGCTTTCGTAGGACTGGCCGGGTTTCCATCTGGCATCTGTCACACCCCCGCAGCTGGAACAGGCCACCCTAGCCTTGGCTCCGTGCTTTTTGTAGCAGAGGTAATGCCCGTTATGGAATATGTACTCATCCGCATAGTTCAGGATCCGCTCTTTGGGAAGCTCCGGCGTCTGCTCTCCCCGCTCCTTCAAAGCCTGCTGCCTTCTCTGCCGTTTCCGGCTCTCTTTCTCTCTGCTCTCCTTAGAGGCAATGTTCTCCTGTTTCCGGTCAATATATTCCCACCACTCCTTCGGGTTCCACACAGTAATACCTTTCAAGAACTCCCGGATCCGCTCCAGGTCTTCCGGAGAATACAGGATATTTTCCTCTGCCATGATGTTCACGGTCTTACCGATCCATTCGTCCTTCTCCTGCCAGATCAGACCGCAATCGCTCCATGTGTTCCTTTTTATCCTTCCCCTGGACCATGTCCCGCTTTCCGGAAAGTACGTGCCGAAATCCTTTTCTGTGAGTACAACCCGGACCGCCGGGATCTCTTTTTGCTCTTTCCGGTTTCGGTATACTTCAACAAACAGATGCTCTTCCCCTCCGATCTCCCGGATGGCTGTGAGCGCAGCGCACTCTACCCTTTTCCCTCTTTTTACTTTGGGAAGGGTCAGGAAGGGAACCTTTTCAATGGCTTTCTTTTTCACTGCCCTCACCTCCCCAGGTAGTAATCTGTGATGATCTGCTTTGCCCTGGCCATACCCGGAATCCCCATGGTACACCGGCCGACGGTGACTCCTGCTGCCTTCATGATTTTCTTATCCACCGGTATCTGATTTTGAAAACTCCATTTCAGAAGGGCGGCAATGCACCCCGCCAGGCTCTTTCCTTTCCGGCGGACGGCTCTGGCCACTTCCGGCCTCTCAAAACACTGGGCTTTGATGTACTCCACCCAGTCTTCCATAATCTCCGCACATTTCACCGCCCCCGCCTCCACTTCAAGCTTGCCGATGGCCGCCGCCATCTCATCACACAGATAGAGCAGCTCCCCGGAAAGGAATGCTTCCAAAACCTCCCCGTCGATTCCATTCTCCTGTACCAATACTTTCAAACTCTCCTGATCTCCCTCTTTCCTCAGGTTCACCGCTGTTTCGTTGATTTCTTCCGCGGAATCAAATTCTCCAAACCGATCAAACATATCCGTTCCTCCATTTTCTATGTATTGTTTACAGGTAATTCCTCCCGAACACCCGCAGAAACTCCCCTCTCCCGTATCTTTCCTCAAAGGCCTGCTGCCCTCTGGCTTCCAGAAGCCTCCGGTTCTCCTGGTTCCCATGGACCGCCTCCGGTCCCTCCCGGTGGTGCCTGCTGCATAGATAGACCTTTAGGCCGTATTCCTCTGACAGGGAACGCTGGTGCCCGGAAAAGAAAATATGATGCTCTTCCAGATACAGATGCCGGACAAAGCTCTCCTCCAGAAGCATACACAGGTAACAAGTCTTCTCCTCCCTGGAATGCAGGAGGCTGGCCGGGTGGCGCTTCCGCTTCCTTTTGGCTGTCCTTTTGGGAAACATCAGCCCGGTCCCTTCCTGCTTTCTTCTACCCACAGGCCCGCCTCCTCCCCGGCAGGGATGCCTTGCGCCTCTGCTCCGCTATCTGGGTGCACAGCCAGCTCTTATACTCATACTGGTAGGCGCTGCTGAATCGGATGCGCTGCTTCTTCCCCAGCTCATATACTTCCTGCCAAAGCTCTTGGTTTTTCACCGGCTCCCCTCTGGCCGTCCGCCAGCCGCTCTCCTTCCAGCCCTGCAGATGGTTCTCATAGCTTCCCCTAAGATACAGGCTGCTGGTGTAAACCTCCACCTCACACTCCTGGTTTAAGCGGCTCAGGGCCGCAAGCAGGGCTTTTAAATACAGCTGGTTCGCTGTCACATCTTTCTCCATCACCACCTGGTGGAGAGTGCGGATCTCCTCCTTTTTTGTCAGGGTCTCCAGAAGATACCCGTACCACCCGTCTCCACGCCTGGGCCCCTTCATGCTGGTCTCCAAAAATACCCTTACGAAATACATGCCCGATCCCCTTCCCATTCCGTATTTACTCTATTAAGTATGGCAAGTATATATATTTACCCGCTCCATAACCCCTCCCATTTGATGAGCGTGTACGAAAAATACCTGTAGCCTGTAAATCCCGATACGCCCGACCTCACGCTGTCCGGTTCCAGCACATAGCCTTTTTTCTTTGTGATGTTCTCCCGGAAACGGTTAGACTTCACAACCCGCTTCCAAATCACCGGCTTTTTGAGATTTTGGGAAGGATTCCACCTTTTTCCGATCAGCCTTCCTTCCGTCTCCTCTGTTTTCGCCGCGTACTTGGCAAAATAAGCCGCCAGCTTTGCGAAGTTCGGGCCGGTGGTCCATGGATCTACATGAACCCCTCCGTGAGGCCAGCACTTCACCAGCAGCTTCAGGACGTCCATCTCCTCTCTCCCCAGTATCATGTGGATATGCCTGCTCCCTCTTGGCCCTACTTCCTTTACGTAGATGTAACGCAGGATTTTCCCCGCCTTGCCATACTCTGTCCGGAGCTTCCGAATTGCTTTGGCTGTCAGATCCTGCATTTCTTTACTCCCGGCCGGTCTTTTCCGAAAATCCAGCCGGACCAGCACGTCTCCATTTTGGAAGTTTGCCGCCATGAGCCGCCGGAGCTCCTTCTCCGCTTTCCTCAGGTTTACTTTCTTTTGAGCCTCTGAGGTGTGCTTCCCCAGCTTCTCCCTCTTCTCTCCCTTTGCATGAGCCCGGTATGTATAATATTTACAGACTTCGATAGTACCTCCCGCCACACATATCTCTTCTACGTATGGCATCTACCTCTCCTTGTCGAATAGATAATATTTTTAGTGTTTTACGAAAGGCGCAAAAGCGCCCGGTTTCCTTGACTTTTCCGGCCCATGATGCTATAATAATCACAGGTATTTTTGTAGCATCATGAGCCTAGTGCTTGGCCTCCCGGCTGCAACCGGAAGGCCTTTTTCATTGCTTTCTTTTTGCTGCATACGCCCGGGCTTCCCTGAGGCTTAGGAGGGATTCATATTCCCCCAGCTTGTCCACCAGGTCCCCGTGCAGGGCTATGGAAATCCCATGCTGGATGATCCGGAACTCTCCCAGCCCTTCCGCCGGGATCCGGTAGCTGCCATTTGGATTCCGGCGCGTGTATCTCTTCTCCATAAGTACCTCCTTAAAGCTCTTTCCCTCTGCTATCCTTCAAGAAGCTCCCACATGTCCGCCAGGTGCCGGTATAGCTCCCCCGCCGTCTCCGCCCCCAGCTCGTCCTTTTTGGCCCGGACCAAGGCTTTCAGTTCCTTCACCTTCCCGGCAACCGATTCCTGTCCTTCCGCATATTTCCGCACAAAGAGCCCGTCCTCGTGCAGGACCATTTCCAGAGCCTCTCCAACCTCGATTCCCAGAATCCGGCGCATCTCCGCAGGGATCACAATGCGCCCCAGATCATCCGTGTTTCTCACGATTCCGATTGTTTTTTTCATTCTGCAATTCCTCCTGATTCCTCTTATTTTTCCCCGGTTGGCTCCCGGGCCCTAAGTTCCACTTCCCGGGCATAATCGCTGATATAGCCCTTTTCATACGCCAAAAGGCCCTCTTTCTCCGAGTACCCGGCATTATAGAACATCAGCACCGGATAGATTTCATGGTACTGGCGGAACAGCTCCGCCAGGAAGTCCACACCCACCAGGATGTTGTCATACGGGTCCCGCAAGTCGGTCACGCCCAGCCGCTCCATTCTCCCCTGGTGGAACACCGGGGAAATCTGCATCAGTCCCTCACAGCCGTCACTCTCCGCCTTCGGGTCCCAGCTGCTCTCCCGTTCGATGATCGCCTGCACCAGCTCCGGACAGATGCCGTATTCCCCGCAGACCACCTCTATGTACTCTTCCCAGTCGTCCATTCCCTCCGCCCGGACGTCCCAAACGATGGCTATCCCCCACAGGGCCAGCAGCAAAACGGCAACCATCACCGCCTTTATCCACATCTTCCTCACCTCATTTCCTTCTGTTCTTGGCCCGGATACGCCTTTTCTTCCATGCTAACCACCCGCTGAAGCCCGGGAAAGCCTCTCCCAAGATGTGTATACAGACCGCCTACTTTCAAATCCGGCTTATACCGATGCAGAGACCTTGTCCTCTTGCCCCGGCCTCCGTCCGGGTACTCTCTCACCACACGGTAGATATACATGCTCCACGGCATACCAGGCCCTCCTTTCTGACTGCTTGTCCTTTCCGGCCGCGCTTATGCGCTGGCCTCTTCTTTGTACTCCTCTTTTCTCTCCATGGTGTATTCAATTTTTACTCCCTGCTCTTCTTCGATAATCGAAACAGCTACCGCTATGAGCTTTTCCATATCCAACCCTTCCATAACTGCCTCCTTTCCCTAAAACATATGAAGGATTGCATGTACATGTTGCTTCCAGATGCGCATCTGTAAAAGAGCCACCAGGATTCGAACCTGAAACCGCCGATTGGGAGAGGCTGCTCTTCCTGTTGAGCTATGGCTCCTGAGCCCCGGAGGAGGCTTTATATTTTCCCCATTAAAATATTCCGGTATAGGGATTCTACTTCTCCAATCCCTGCATTTCCTTTCTCAAAATGCTCTTTACACCGTCTTCCTGGATTGGTAGTTCCCTGTTTCTTTCCGCAGTACCCTAAATCCATTGCTTCCAGTTCTCCGTTCCGATTAATGGAATAGTATTGGGTGTAATAACTACAGGTTTTACAGCGGGATCCGATGATTGTGATTTTCATTGTTTTCCTCCTTCCATTTAGTATCTAATAGATATTAAATCATGTGTTTTCTTCTTTGTCAATATCTATTAGCAACTAAATAGCATCTTTACCTATCCACGCGTCTAGTGGTAATATGCTACTAAACGAAAGGAGGCTTTTATGCCCGCATCAATTCCTGGTAGAATCGCTACCCAAATCCGCATTAACGAAATCGCTTATAAAAAAACTAAATACATTGCTCAACAAGAAAGCCGGAATACGAACGCACAAATTGAATATTTTGTTAAGCTCGGGGTCGAAACTTACGAAAAAGAACACGGTGTCATTACTCTTTCGGATGAATAATTGGCTCCGCTTCCCACAGTTTCTTTCCCTGTTCTAACAGAACAATCAAAAAAGCGTTCTGTGCTATCCCTAATCTGTCTGCTTCCTGCTTGATATATCTATGTATTTCTGCCGGAAGTCTTATTTGTGTCGAAATCACCTGATTCTTCATTTCCCTTCCCCTTTCCTTCTCTTATACTGGACCCACGGGGATTTGAACCCCGGACCTTCCGCTTATGAGGCGGCTGCTCTGACCGCTAGGCTATAGGTCCCTGGCCCCAAAACGGGACCTTTTCTTTATTCCTTATATTTTTATTTTATTTTTTAAAATTTTACTTTTTTTTACAGAAATTTAATTCCATTTTTTCCCTTTCTGTAATATACTTCTTTTACAGGCTCCTGCCAGAGCCAAGTACATAAGAAAGGAGAAAAACATGAGCGACAACAATTTGAATGTATTTCCCAAAAACCTTTACGAGGCGCTTGCGCTACTTTACGTTGAGCGTCTTGACGGGAACCCAACTCCAGAGCAGCTTTTTGATTCCTACCAAAATGCTTACCGCAAAATACAAGAGCACGCAGGTAATCAAAAGGATTCCTGGCTTTGACATTGTTCTGTAAAGCTCCATCATTGCATGTGTATTTTCCGATACATGCCCGGGGACTGTAGAATCCTCTGCAAGCAGCTCCATCTGTCTGCGGAGGATTTCTCTTTCTGTTGCATCTCCTACATTCATACCTCTACGGCTTTTTCTGATCCTCACCTATACTACCTCCTTCCCTGCCCCGCCCCTGGCGGAGTGTTTTGTTTCTTCCATTTTTCCCTTCTTGTGATATACTTGCTGTACAGGCTATTGCAGTCGCCGAGTATATAAGAAAGGAATTTACTTCTATGCAATTAACAAAAGATGCCCAGACCATCCTTTATGTTTTATATAAAGAATATGCAGACCGCAGGAAACACGGCTTTTCCAAATCTAAATCCAAAAGATTCAACTCTGCAAGTTTCATCCAAGAAAACTTTTTTCCCGACTTACCTCTTGAAGATGTTGAAGATTCCCTCCGAGAGCTTGGTCGCAATAATTTCCTAGACAATTTTTATGCCGATAATACCGTATACTTTTGCGCCTTATCTGACTACGGAATCTCTGTAATGGAAACCCAGAAAAAAGATGCCCTTTTAAATCTCGCTAGCTTTCTTATTAAATTCGTTCCCCGTCCATAGCTCCCAGTCATCCGCCATCAAATCAACCCCTGTCGGATTCCAGTTCCGGCAGGAGGATGCCTCTTTCCCATCTTGATACTCGACAATGATACAAGCATCATATGAATTGGTGGGTTTAATGAAAACATTGAAAAATCCTTTATCACTCCATATCTCTTTTCTGTAAATCATTCCTCCTTGTTCCATTGCCAACTTCGCGGCCTCCGATATTACCACCTATACCACCTCCTTCTCCGGCTCTGCCGGTTCTTTCTTTTTCTTCCCCTCTGTGATATACTTCCTATACAGGCTATTGCAGTAGCCGAGTACACAGAAAAGGAGAGCCTTATGGATGTAAAAAAACTAGAAAAAGATTTAAATGAAGTTCTGGATAATTATTATCGTGAGCTCTCGCTTTTGGACGAGTATGACAAAACTCCCGTTACCAAAGGTGAGCTTGCGGAACATCTAAAACAAACACGTTATGCTTTGGAAGGTATTAAAAATAGCATTGTTGGCTATCTGGAAAATTTATGATCTCCGGGGCTATTGTTCCTTGCAATAGCCTCCTTAATCAGTTTAGGTACAAACCTCACATAATCCTGAAAACTTACGCTCTTATTAAGTTCAAAACAATACGCTACGCTTTTCCTTTCCAATTCATTCAGCTTTTGCTCTATCTCTTTTATTTTCCTTTTTGATACCCACATTTCCTACACCACCTCCTCTCTGGTTCTTCCATTTTCTTCCTCTCTGTGTTATACTCCCTATACAGGCACTGCCATGCCCAGTACAAAAGAAAGGAGTTTTTTACAATGAATATTTGTCCATTTGCAAATCCTACCACATTGTGTCATCCAAACTGTGCGCTTTTAAAAGATGACAAATGCTCTTTTTTAATTATTGCAGCAGAACTTGAAAAGCTTAATCAGCATCAGAAAAACAGCGATAATTCAAACCACAAATAATTTCTCCTGCTCTGAGTGCGGCATGAACGACTTCTTCATTTTTTTTCATTTCTTCCACACTTAGAGCTCCCGCTTTTTTAAACAAATTCTCTGCAAATTTTAAAAACTCCTTTTTCACTTCTTTTTCATCCACTCACACCACCTCCTTCTCTGGCTCCCGCCTTCCGGCTGGAAAATCTTTGTCTCTTCCTTCCATTTTTCTCCTTCCTGTGATATACTCCCGAGTTTGACACTTGTGAAATCAAAAAATGGCTACAGACCCAGTAAT
>CAJUNN010000030.1 GCA_910587955.1 uncultured Lachnospiraceae bacterium
CCATTGTTAACCGCATCCGGCGCACCGGAGAGGCCGGGAAAGTTTATGCAGAGATTTGGGAGCAGTATCTGTCCCCCTGCGTGCGCCGGATGCGGTTAACAATGGTAGGGGCAATGTTATAGTACTCTTTCACCAGATCCGCCCCGTCTTTGGTGGAAAGAAGGTAGCCGTCCCGGTAGGCGCGCAGAAGCTCCAGCTCATAACAGTCATCCGCCTTTCCCTGGCTCTCGCAGACTGCCGTAGTGATATAGCAGTACTTCCGGTGAAAACCGCTCTCAATTTTCTCGTAGCTGGCCTTTCCCACAGAAGTTTTAAAGGCGGTGTTCCATTTTTCCACGAGAAGATCCGTCAAAGGCTCCGCCGAGGGATGCTTCTGCTCCAGAACCGCCGGGAAGAGAAAGACTGCCAGAATCATATTGTAATTGATAAGCTGCTCGTTTCTCTGTCCCTTCTTGGGAATGCGCTCCAGCTCCGCTCCGGCCACGTCCACCAGGCGGTCTGCCAGCTTCTCCAGCCACTTTCCGCCTTCGCCCTCGTTTTTTTCCTCTTCGGCCTGATAAACCTGCTCTACGGCATCCAGAACCTCCAGATGCTTCCGCAGATAAGCCTGAAAGGCTTCCGGGTAACGGTCCTTCTTAAAAGAAGCCAGCGGGTTTCCCGCCTCCAGAAGCATGTCCGTAATCCCCTGCATTGCCTTGTTATAATACTCACCGTACGCAACGATATCCATTCGTTATTCCTCCCAGTTGTGGTAAACACTCTGGACATCATCATCACCGTCCAGCAAATCCAGGGTCTTCTGTAAATTCTTAATATCATCCTCGCTCGTCAGGGACACATAGTTCTGAGGAATCATAGTCACTTCCGCCTGGGCCATGGGAATGCCCTGTTCCTCCAGGGCCTGTCTCACCTGGCCGAACATATCCGGATCTGTGAGAATCTCAAAGCTGTCTTCCTCCTCGGAAAAGTCCTCTGCCCCCGCATCCAGAGCCGTCATCATCAAATCATCCGGATCCAGATCGCACTCCTCCCGGTCAATGATAATCTGCCCCTTTTGATCAAACATATAAGAAACGCAGCCCTTCGTTCCCACAGAGCCGTTTCCCTTGGTAAAGGCGCTGCGCACGTTAGCCGCAGTCCGGTTCTTATTGTCCGTCAGAGCGTCCACAATAATCGCAATGCCGCTGGGCCCGTAACCCTCGTAGGACACATACTCGTAATTGACCGCATTGGCATTTCCTGCGGCCTTCTTGATTCCCCGGTCAATGGTATCATTGGGCATATTGTTGGCCTTGGCCTTGGCAATCACATCCCGCAGACGGCTGTTGTTGGCCGGATCGGCGCCGCCCTCCTTTACCGCTACCGCAATCTCACGTCCGATAATGGTAAAGATCTTTCCCTTCGCCGCATCGTTCTTTTCTTTCTTATGTTTAATATTCGCAAATTTCGAATGTCCAGACATAAAATGCTCCTTTTTCTCTTGTTCTTTTCTGCCTGCAAACACTGCAAAATGCAGGCGTTCTTATCTATTTTATCACTATTTAACCGGGATAGCAAGCGCTTATGTATCCAATTCCAGGCTTACGCGCAGCGCCCGGTTCACCTGCTCCAAAACGCCTTCATCCAGATGGCAGACCTTGTCTTTCAGCCGCTGCTTGTCAATGGTCCGCAGCTGCTCCAGCAAAATTACGGAATCCTTCACAATCTGGCAGGTCTTGGCGCTCAGTTCCACATGGGTGGGCAGCTTCGCCTTATTCATCTTGGACGTAATTGCAGCCACAATCACCGTAGGGCTGTGACGATTGCCCGTATCATTCTGGATCACCAGCACCGGACGGACACCGCCCTGCTCGGAACCTACCACAGGTCTCAAATCTGCATAATAGATATCACCCCGTCTGATAATCAATCTTCTCACACTCCGATTTCAGAAATTCTTCCGGCCGCTTTCTGCCGGCCACATCTCAAGTATTTCCAAAATCTTCAAGAGTATTCGCCGGATTTTCAAAAACCGCGGATCTCTTCCGGCTGTACCGCCCTTCCGTCCCGCAGATATACACGGGGTACCCGTTTCGTAATACAGCAGACAAACTCATAGTGGAAACGCCCGGACCATTCACAAAGCTCCTCCAAGGGCAGTCCCTCCCCAAAGAGCGTCACCTCCGTTCCCGTCTCCGCTTCCGGTATATCCGTTACATCCACCATAAACTGATCCATGCACACCCTTCCCCGGATAGGAGCCCTCTTTCCGGCAATCAGTACAACGCCCTTTCCTGAAAGGCTTCTGGGATATCCGTCCCCGTACCCCACGGGGATGGTGGCAATCCGCCGCACACGGTCCGCCTCATACGTCCCTCCGTAGCTCACCTGGGTTCCGGGGCCTATCTCCTTCACCTGGACAATGTGGCTTTTCAGCTCCATCGCCGGCATCAGCTTTACCGGAACATCCTGCATCTCCTTTGACGGATAGAGGCCGTAGAGGGCAATTCCTGCCCGGACCAGCCCCAAATGAGCCTCCGGGAAATCCAGAATTCCCGCACTGTTGGAACAGTGATACAGGGGAAATGCAAGGCCTCTCTCCCGGCAGGTTTCCATAAACTTTTGGAAACGATCAAGCTGCCCCTTTCTCCAGGTCTTATCTTCCTCGTCCGCCCGGGCAAAATGCGTAAAAAGGCCTTCCAGCTTAAGACCGGGAAGCTCTCTAATCTTCCGTATCACCTCCACGCTTTCCGCCGTATCCGCAAAGCCGATGCGGCTCATGCCCGTATCCACTTTTATATGAATCCTCAGGGTTTTCCCCTGACGCACTGCCTCCTCAGAAAGTTCCCGGGCCATGTCCCATTCAAAAACCGTGGGCCTTAAATCCTCTTCCACCATCTCCCGGTACAACTCCGGAAAGGTGTAGCCCAGAACCAGGATCGGTTTTTTCACCCCATGGGCCCGAAGCTTTAGCCCCTCCTCCGCAGTGGCTGTGGCAAAACCCCAGATATACGCTTTCGGCTCCATCAGAGACGCGATAGGAACTGCCCCGTGCCCGTAGCCGTCGGATTTGATCACGGCCATCATCCGTGTACCTTCGGAAAGATTTTCGTTCATGGCCCGGAAATTTGCTTCGATCCGATCCAGATTTACATAAGCCGCTATGCGTTTCGTTCCCTGCATTTCGTTCTCCTTTTATAGTTCCGCATCCGCCCTTTCTGCGCACCTTCCTTAGAAAGATTTCCGGCCGCTTCCTGCGTCCGTTACTCTTTCTGTGCGCAGCCTGGGCTTCTGCTGTTTTTTAGTTCCGCATCCGCCCTTTCTGCGCGCAGACCGGGCTTCTGCTGTTTTTTAACCAACCCTGATAATAGTATATGATTTCCCAATAGGCCCCGTGTGCAAAAAGACAAAGGGCCGTTGTCTTCTGCAACAGCCCTCCTGGCATTCTCTCACGGATGCTCCCGCTCATACCGGGTAATGTTGTAGGAAAGCTGCATCAGGCTTTCCGACAAGTGTACGCTCTCCACCAGCACATCCTCCGGCACGTTCAGATCGATGTGGGCAAAATTCCAGATGGCCTTGATCCCATAGCGGACCAGAAGCTCCGCCATCTCGGAGGCCTTGGACTTGGGCAGCGTCAGCGCCGCGATCTGAATCTCCTCCTCCCGGATAAAACGCTCCAGGTCCTCCAGCATATGAATCTCAATGCCCCGGATGCTCAATCCTCTCAGGGCCGGATTCACATCAAAAATTCCCTTAATCACAAATCCCCGCTTTTCAAAAGCCACATAGTTGGCAAGGGCCTGTCCCAGATTGCCTCCCCCCACAATGATCATGTTGTGTTTCCGGTCCAATCCGAGAATCTTCCCGATTTCTTCATATAAATAGGCGACGTTATATCCGTATCCCTGCTGGCCGAAGCCGCCGAAATTATTCAGATCCTGCCGGATCTGGGACGCCGTCACATTCATTCGTGCGCTCAGTTCACTGGAAGAAATCCGTTCTACACCGCTTTCTAATATTTCTCCCAGGTATCGGTAGTATCGAGGAAGCCGTTTGATGACTGCCTTCGAAATCTCTCTCTCCTCCATAATCTTCCTTGTCCCTCACGTCTTTTCTTGCTTTTTTATTATAAGCCATGTGACAAAAACCTGTCAATGTATTTGTAGTATTTTTCACAAAGTTGTTGCTTTTTCTCTCTTTTCTTATATAATGGAACATAGCGAATGAAGAAAATAAGAGGTTTTTTATGATACTTGCATGTCAAAATATCTACAAGTCTTTCGGGACGGACGTGATCCTTAAGGATGCGTCTTTTCATATAGAAGAGCGGGAAAAGGCTGCCGTGGTGGGCGTTAACGGAGCCGGAAAATCCACACTTTTGAAAATCATCGTGGGGGAGCTGGAAGCGGACTCTGGAAATGTAGTCCTGGCCAAGGGACGGTCTTTGGGATACCTGGCCCAGCACCAGGACCTGGAGAGCGGCAGCACCATTTACCAAGAACTTCTGTCCGTGAAGCAGGACGTCATTGACCTGGAAGCGCGCATCCGCGCTCTGGAGCTTGAGATGAAGCACCTTAGCGGGGATGCCTTAACGGCTGCCCTGGAGGCCTACACCCGCCTGAACCAGGAATTTGAGCAGAAAGACGGCTATGCTTACAAAAGCGAAGTGACCGGCGTTTTAAAGGGCCTGGGCTTTGCGGAGAATGACTTTGAAAAGCAAATCGACACCCTCTCCGGGGGACAGAAAACCCGGGTGTCTTTAGGAAAGCTTCTCCTCTCCCGCCCGGATCTCATCCTTCTGGACGAGCCCACCAACCATCTGGATATGGCCTCCATCGCCTGGCTGGAAACCTTTCTTCTCAACTACAGCGGGGCTGTGATCCTTGTAGCCCACGACCGCTATTTCCTGAACCGGGTGGCGACAAAGATCGTTGAGATCGAAGCCGGGACCGTGCGCACTTTCTTCGGCAACTATTCCGATTACGGAGCGAAGAAAGCCCAGCTAAGAGATGCCCAGATGACTGCATGGCTGAACCAGCAGCGGGAAATCCGGCATCAGGAGGAAGTCATCGCCAAATTAAAATCCTTCAACCGGGAAAAATCCATCCGCCGGGCGGAGAGCCGGGAGAAAATGCTGGAAAAAATCGATCTTCTGGAAAAGCCCGTGCAGATCTCCTCGGAAATGCAGCTTCGTCTGGAGCCGGAAATCACAAGCGGAAACGACGTGCTGACTGTGGAAGGCCTCTCCAAATCCTTCGGAACCCTCTCTCTCTTTTCGGATCTCAACTTCCAGATCAAGCGGGGGGAGCGGGTGGCCCTCATCGGCAACAACGGAACCGGAAAAACCACCATTTTAAAAATCTTAAACGGACTTCTGGAGGCGGACAAGGGCTCCTTTGTCCTGGGCACCAAAGTAAAGATCGGCTACTACGACCAGGAGCATCATGTGCTGCACATGGAAAAAACCCTGTTTGAAGAAATCTCGGACACCTACCCGGATCTGGATAACACCCGCATCCGCAGCACTCTGGCGGCTTTTCTCTTCACCGGGGACGACGTATTCAAACGCATCGGCGATTTGAGCGGCGGGGAACGGGGACGCGTCTCCTTAGCCAAGCTTATGCTCTCGGAGGCTAATTTCCTGATTCTGGACGAGCCCACCAACCATCTGGACATTGTATCAAAGGAGATTCTGGAACAGGCTTTGAACCGCTATACGGGAACGGTGCTTTACGTGTCCCACGACCGGTATTTTATCAACACCACTGCTACCCGCATTCTGGATCTTACGGAAAAAACTTTGGTCAACTACATCGGAAATTATGATTATTACCTGGAGAAGCGGGATCTCCTGACTCCGGCCACTGCCGAAGCCCCCTCTTCCGCCCCGGAAACTTCCTCTCTTGGAAAACGGGACTGGAAGCAGCAGAAAGAAGAACAGGCACGGGCCCGGAAACGGGAAAATGACTTAAAAAAGACGGAAGAAGAAATCTTCACCCTGGAAACCCGGGAGCAGGAGATAGACGGCCTCCTCACTCTGGAAGAAGTGTACACGGATGTATCCAGGTGCATGGAGCTTCACCGGGAAAAAGAAGAACTTGCAGGGCGCTTGGATGCCCTCTACGAACAATGGGAAGCGCTGGCTCAGTAAGTACTGCCCAGCGCTTTTTCAAATTCCTCTATATTGTCTACCGTCACAAAATAGCCGAATCCCTGGCTTTCCAGCTTCTCATCCCGCGCATTGCAGAAAATACGGTCAATCATCTGATCCCCCACCTCCGGCCGGAAATGGCTGTTCTCAAAATAATTGTCCTTATCCGTTGTAATATCGTTGATTCCGCTGAAATTGTAGTAGTCCACCTGTCCGGCCAGCCAGCCCAGGAAAATATCGTACCCGTAGAGCTGGGATTCCTCATAAGTCTTATAGTACATGGGATTGGTAAACACAATCAAACGGATTCCATACTCCTCGCAGAGCTCGTAAATCCTCCGTATATCCACCACGGCACTCCCCAGGAAATCATCGTAATAATTTTCCCAATAGGGAATATCCATTCCCGCCCCCCAGTACCCGGTGCGGCTGCTGCACCCGTTGCGGTAATAACGGTCCACATACTCCGGGTCTTTCGGTTTATACTTCAGGCTTACATCCAAAGAGAGCAGCACTCCTTTGAAGCTGAAATAGTTTGCATAGAAAGCCAGCTTATTCTCCCTGGGATAGGGAATCCGGTAAAACTGGTTTTCGTGCAGAGCCGGATCCACAAAGCAGGAAATATTGTCTACGCCAACCATCACCGTCTTGGGAATGATGCCGTTGTCAATCAATTCCCTTAAATTTTCCAGATGTTCCCTGGGAAGCCCTTCCGAGTAGGACATATTGTACCACTTTCCCTCCGGAATGCGATCTACATTGATGAAGCTTGTCCGGGAAGAGCCGAATAAAAAGGAGTCAAACTTATCCGGATTGTGAAGGATATACTCCATCTTAATATAATTGCTGTTGGGCTCCACCCCGTTGTCCCGGATCCGCCGCCAATGAAACACATTGTAGGGGTCCACTGCTATGGGAACGGCAATCTCCAGAATTACAATAAAGAGCACAAAAGGAGCCATTTTCCGCAAAAATTTTTTCATTGTATTCTCCGATTAGAACTGAAAGTAAACAAACTCATACTCTCCCGGCTGACGGCTGTACAGCACCATAAAGAGCAGAACAAAATATACGGCATACCGGACAGGCTTCCGGTATCTTCCCATCCACTCCCAAATACTGGTCCGCAGCTCCACAAAATCATGAAAGAGCAAAGCCAGAATGCAGGCCCCGCAGATCAGAAGCGTCTGCATATTGGAAGATTGGGCCACGCCCGCCGTCCGGTAAGCCTGATATCCGTCCCGAAGGTAGCCCAGTGGATTGGTAATGCCGTCAAAAATGTGGCACAGCACATAACCGGCATCGGAAAGACTGTTGGCCCGGAAAAAAATCCAGGCAAAGCACACGAACAGGAAGGTAAAGAGAACGCGTCCCCAGGGCCGCTTCTTTTCTTTGGAAGGAAAATGGTGCTCCCACTCCTTTTCCGCTGCCTGTCCCACCCCGTGAATCATCCCCCAGACCACATACGTCCAGTTGGCGCCGTGCCAGAGACCGCTGCACAGAAAGGTTGCAATGAGATTAAAACGGGTGCGCCAGGCGCCTTTTCGGTTCCCTCCCAGGGGAATGTACACATAATCCCGGAACCAGGTGGAAAGGGAAATGTGCCATCTGCTCCAGAATTCCCGGATGGAGGCTGCAAAATAAGGGCTTTTAAAATTATCCATCAGATCCATATCCAAAAGCTTGGCCACACCTACGGCAATGTCCGAATACCCGGAAAAATCACAGTAAATCTGAAACGTAAAAAGCCCCGTAGCCATGAGAAGAGGGAGCCCGGTGTAATGTCCCACATCGTTGTAAATCACATCCACATAAGGGGCAATGGTATCCGCAATGGCCACTTTCTTAAAAAAACCCCAGGCAATCACCTTCGCCCCATAAAGGGCCTTTTCGCAGTCAAACCGATGTTCCCTTTCTATCTGAGGCAGGAGATTGCGGGTCCGCTCAATGGGACCGGCCACCAGCTGAGGGAAAAAAGCGATAAACGTAGCGTATTTTCCGAAATGGCGGCAGGCTTTCTCATCCCCCCGGTACACGTCAATCACATAGCTGAGCGTCTGGAAGGTATAAAAGGAAATCCCCACCGGAAGCAGCAGGTTCAGCGTCACCCTGTGCACAGGAATGGCAAATTTTTCCAGCACATCCGTAACGGAATTGCTCAGAAAATTAAAGTATTTAAAGAAAAAGAGAATACCCAGGCTGATCACCAGGGCCACCGCCATATAGCATTTCTTCTTTTTCCTGCTTTCTGTCCCCTCCATCAGAAGGGCTGTCCCGTAGGAAACCGCCGTGGTCAAAAGAATCAGTGCCACATACTTCACATTCCAGCTCATATAGAAATAGTAACTGGACACCAAAAGGACAATCCAGCGGCGCCTGGCCGGGATCATCCAGTAAAGGGCAAATACAAGGGGCAGAAACGCATAAAAGGCATTGGAATTAAACAGCATGCAGAAGTTCCTCTAGGGTCTTCCGGATCTCCCGGATAAAATTCCCGCTGGAAAGCACGGTGGGATCGGGCAGGGTGGTAATCAGCGCCAGATCTTTCGTCATCTTCCCCGACTCAATGGTTTTTAAGGAAGCCTCCTCCAGTTTTTGGGCAAAGCGGACCAGATCCCCGTTGCCGTCCAGCTCTCCCCGCTTCTTCAAGGCTCCTGACCAGGCAAAAATGGTGGCGATGGAATTGGTCGAGGTTTCCTCCCCCTTCAGATGCTTATAATAGTGGCGCTGCACCGTCCCATGGGCTGCCTCATATTCAAAATACCCGTGAGGGGAAACCAAAACGGACGTCATCATAGCCAGGGATCCGAAAGCCGTAGCGATGAGATCGCTCATGACATCCCCGTCATAATTCTTGCAGGCCCAGATATAGCCGCCCTCGGATTTCACCACCCGGGCCACCGCATCATCAATCAAGGTATAGAAATAAGTAATCCCCAGCCGCTCAAACTCCTCCTTGTATTCCTTCTCATAAATTTCCTGGAAGGTATCTTTGAAGAAGTGATCGTACTTTTTGGAAATGGTATCCTTGGTGGCAAACCACAAGTCCTGCTTCTGGGAAACGGCGTAGGAAAAGCAGCTTCTGGCGAAACTCTCAACAGACCCCTCCAGATTGTGCATCCCCTGGGCCACGCCGCCCTCCCGGAATTCATGGACTGTCTCCCGGATCTCACGCCCGTCCTCTCCTGTAAATACCAGTTCGCATTTCCCGGGACCGGGAATCCGGATCTCGCTGGCCTTGTAAACGTCACCGTAGGCGTGACGGGCCACGGTAATGGGTTTCTTCCAGGTCTTTACATAAGGCTCAATACCCTTAACGATAATGGGAACCCGGAACACCGTGCCGTCCAGGATAGCACGGATGGTTCCGTTGGGACTCTTCCACATTTCCTTTAAGCCGTACTCTTCCACCCGAGCCGCGTTGGGGGTAATGGTGGCGCATTTCACCGCCACCTTGTATTTCTTCGTAGCTTCGGCCGCCTCTGCCGTCACCCGGTCGTCCGTGGCATTCCGGTTCTCCAGTCCCAAATCGTAATATTCCGTATTCAGCTCCACAAAGGGCCAAAGAAGTTCTTCCTTGATAAGCTTCCAGAGGATCCGGGTCATTTCGTCCCCGTCCATCTCCACCAGCGGTGTCTGCATCCTAATTTTTTCCATCTTCCGTTCTCCTCCGTTCTAACGGCCCCAAAGCCGATTCTGTTCCTTATTATAGTCGATCCCGTTCTCCTTCGCAAGCCGTTGATCCCAAAAAAATCACTGAAACCGCCCCAAAAGCTGGAAGCTGTTGTAAAGGTTCAAAGCCCCGTACCCCCAGGAGCGGTTGGGATACAGCTCATTGGGATTGCGCCTGGCCCCCCGGATCAGCAGCTGTTTGATCTCCTGGGTTCCCATGGTGGGCCGATTCCCCCGCACCACCCCCCATTCCAGCAGAAGGGCCGCCGCTCCTGCGGCAATGGCAGCGGCTGCACTGGTTCCTGTCACGGTAGTAAATCGGTTTCCCGGCTCGAAGGCGGAAACTTTCACGCCTGGGGCCGCAATATCCGGTTTGATGCGCCCTTTTCTGGTATAGCCCCGGCTGGAGGCAATGTAAATGCTGTCATTCTGCACCTGATACCCTGCTATGGTAATGGGTGCTTCTGCGTTGGCCGGGGAAGTAAGGGTAATGTCCGGGTTGGAGTCGGGAAATACGGTTCCCGGTGAAATAAATCCCGTCACCGGAAGCCAGATATTGTAAATGCCATGTATGACGCTGGTTCCGTAGACGCGCAGCCTCCAGATGCCTGCAGACGGGGCAAACATACGGATGCGGATCATCTCATCTCCGCTGCTGGGGTCCAGGGACTGGAAATCAATATACACCACCGTGCGCTCGAAGAGGAAATCATACTGCCGGTTTCCCAGGCTGGAACTGATCCGGGGTATTTCTTCCCCCGCCGGGGAAATCATGGAAATGGAAAGCAGATCCGGTGTCGTCCCCCACAGCTCCATGGTCAGCCCGTATTCCTCCTCCGCTACCCGGAGCTCCACCTCCTGATAAGCCTGGCCCTGCATCAGGTTTCCGTAAAAGTGATGGCCCTGGTTGGCCTCGTTGCCGCCTGCTACCAAAATGCAGCGATCCGAACGCGCGGAAGCCATATTTAAAATGGAGGACAAGGGAGAGGTTCCCTCATGACCGCCCCGGTTGCTGCCCAGGGCAATGCAGATCACCAGAGGTTTGCCCACCCGGAAGGCCAGATCACTCAAATAGCGCACGCCCATCATAATATCATTTTCCTGATAGGCCTCTGCCTCCGGCCGTACCATATAATACCGCCTCAGATAATCCTTGGCCGGCTTAAGCTTTACCACGGCCAAATCCGCCATAGGCGCAGCTCCGGACCAGCCCCGGTCCTCATCGAAGCTGCCTGCCGCGATGCTGGCAAGCTGGGTCCCGTGGCCGGATTCGTCCCGGATGGGAACCGCGGAAAAGGGATCCGCAAGCTTCAGAGCCCGGCTGATTTCCTCCTGGGTATAGACGCTTCCGTAACCGATATCCTCAGGAAGCCGGCCGCTCTGATCCGTCTGATCCCAAATCTCCAGAATCCGGCTGTTCCCGTCCGTCTTTCGGAAACACTGGTTGGTGTAATCAATTCCGGTATCAATGATGCCCACAATCACGCCTTCCCCCTGAAGCTTCAAAACGGAATTCTCCAGCAGGCGGATAATTCCGCTCTCCTCCAGGTTTTCATTCTCCAGAAGCGTATAAAGAGCCGGAAATACCTCATAGTTGTACTGAAACTGATCCCGGTTGATAATCCGGGATTCCACATAAAACACCGCGTAAAAAGCATTGATCACCTGGATGCAGTAATCCGGATACCGCCGTTCCAAATCCAGCACACTCTGGTTGAATCTCCAGATGAAATCCACATAGTCCTCCGACATAATTTTCTCTCTGCAGTCTTCTGCCATGCCATACCTCATGATACTCTTTCTACAGACTATGCGTTTTCCCGGTTTTCATTCCCACTGCCCTTCGCCAGCAATCCCGGCAGAGAAATCATCCCCCAGCCCTGCTGGTTCCTGGGAAGGCCCAGATCCTGACAGGAGGTCCGCAGGCGGAGCTTTACCTCCTTGTTGGTCAGTCCCGGTTCCCGGCCCAGAAGAAGCGCAATGCAGCCGGCGACAACCGGTGTCGCCATGGAGGTTCCGGACTTGGTCGCATAGGCTTTGGCTCCCCGCTTCTGCCATCCCGCATTGCAGGACACCAGATAAGAGCCGGGAGCCGTCACATCCGGCTTGCAGATACAGGCATTCGTCGGCCCCCGTCCGGAATAATTGGCTTTCTGGGCTCCCATTACCTGCACCACCCGGTTGTCGTCGGAGCATCCCACCGTGATCACCTTGGGACTGGTCCCCGGCACCGTTATGGTGGAGCGTTTCGGCCCCTTGTTTCCGGCCGCGCAGCAGACCACAAAGCCTGCATCCCAGGCCGCCTCCACAGTCTCCAAAAGTCCCGATTTTACAGAAAAGCCCTCCGCCGTGCTTCCCACGGAAATATTGATCAGGCGGACGTTATACTCCCGGCCGTGGGCAATCAGCCACCGGAGGGCTTCAATCACCGTCTTGCTGCTTCCGTTCCCCATCCTGTCCAGCACCTTCAGGGAAATAAAATGACATCGCGGCGCAAGTCCCTGATACCTGCCGCCGGATGCCACTCCCGTTCCTCCGATAATCCCGGATACATGTGTTCCATGGCCGCAGTCATCAAACACATCCTCCGTGTGGTTCAAAAAATTATAGGCATATGCCAGCCTTCCTTTCAAGTCGGGATGCCGGGTGTCCATCCCGGAGTCCAGCACCGCCACTCCTATTCCTGCGCCGTCGCAGCCCAGGCCGTAAGCGTAGGAAGCTCCCACAAGCTCACGCACACGATTCATAGCAAAAACTCTCTCCAGCCTTTTCTACTATCTTATGCGTTACCCTTCCCGACTGCTATTCGGAACAAGACAAAGCCTATGGCAAACATAACAGCCAGAACTGCCACGCCGGCCCGGGAGGTATCAAAGAGCTGGGTGGAAATGCCCATAAGAAGCGTCCCCATAAAAGCTGCTCCCTTGCCGAAAATATCGAAAAATCCGAAATACTCCGTTGCTTTCTCCTTGGGAACAATTTTGGCAAAATAAGAGCGGGACAAGGACTGAATCGCGCCCTGGAAAACGGCTACCCAAACAGCCAGAAACCAGAATTCCCAGGCCTTATCAAGCTGCAGTGCAAAGAGCACCACAAAGAAATATCCCACAATAGATGCCTGAATCAGCTTCGTGCCCTGTACCCGCTTGGAAAGCTGCCCAAAGAGAATGGAACATGGAAAAGCCACTATCTGGGTAAGCAGAAGGGCCAGAAGCAGATTGGTGTCCGTGATTCCCACATCTTTTCCATAGGAGGTGGCCATATCAATGATGGTGTATACACCGTCAATATAGAAGAAAAAGGCCAGAAGGTAATACCAGATCTCTGGTTTCTCCCGGATCTCCGAAAAAATCTTTTTCAGGCGCACAAAGCTGTCCCGCACAGGATGCTCCCCCGGCTCTATATAGTATTTCTGCTCATAGCTTTTTAAAAGGGGCAGCGTCACCAGAAACCACCAGGCCGCATTGATCAAAAAGGCAATGGCCATGGCCGCATTCCCGGAAATCCCTATGGTATCTGAAAACAGTACGAAAACCAGGCTGAACACAAAGGGGATGCAGCTTCCGATATACCCCCAGGCATACCCCTGGGCTGATACCACATCCATCCGCTCATCCGTAGTCACATCCCCCAGCATGGCGTCGTAAAAAATCAGGCTGGCATTCAAGCCCACCTTAGCCACCACATACACTGCCAGAAAGGCCAGCCAGGATTTAGGAACCGAAAGCCCCCCGCAGCCGATGACCCCCATCATCATAAAAAAGGTAAATACCGGCTTCTTAAAGCCTTTTGTGTCCGCCAGGCTTCCCAACACCGGTCCCAGTACTGCTACCAGAATTGTCACCAGGGAGGTTGCATAGCTGAAATAGGCCGTGGAATCCGCCGCAGAAATCCCGCTGGCCTGGGCTACGTTCTTATAATAGATGGGAATAATCGTAGACGCCAGAAGCACAAAGGCGGAATTTCCCACATCATAGAGGATCCAGCGCTTTTCCAAGTTCGTCATTTTATTCATAACTCTCTTCTCCCGTCTCCCGGCCGTCCAAAACACCTTCCTGCCCGCACACTTTGTCCCCGGAAGGCGCTTTCTCATAATCCCGGTCCAGACGAGGGCTTAAAGGCGTATCTTTATCAATCCCTTCCACATACTCCCGGATTGCCCGGGCAGCCGCCTGTACCGCCAGATTCATCCGCTCCTCCAGAAACTCTCTGCTCTCCCTGCAGGCCGGATTGGGAACTCCGTTCATAATCAGGCCCTCCAGATTGTCTTTTTGCCCTATCAGTGCAAACACCGTCCGCAAAAAGAGCTCCTTGGCCGGTCCCGGACACTGCAGTCCCCGGATGCAGAAGCAAAATCCCCGGATGCTCTGATCGATCTGGTCTGCCGTCAATCCTTCAAAAACGGAGGCTATAGCCTCCTCCGTGTCCAAATCCCGGATGAGATGCCGGGTACAGCAGTGCCGGGTGGGATCAAAGCCGTCCTTCTCCAGAAGATAGCGGTCAAAATCCGTCTCAATCTCCAGATGCCCCAGTCCGTGCTCCTCCATATAGCAGCCAATATAGGGATGGCACTCGCTGTCCAGAATAAAATGACAGAGAAAGCCGCAGAGATAGGACAAGAGCACGTAGCTTGGCCGCTCCTGATAGCGTCTTCTCCCTGTCTCAAAAAAACCGGATGCCTTCTCCTTGTGCATCCGCACCCCCAGCTGGTTCACCCGGTTCTTTCCAAACGGCCGATAGTAGAAAACCAGATCCGGGCCGTGAAGGCCCAGAAGGTAAGCCGCCCTGTTTTCTTTTAATATCTGCCGGATCTCTTTGGGAAGAGACCGGTAGACTGCTTTTCCGAATTTATAGTGTGCATATGTAGCAGGCATATCAATACGCTCCCTTTCATTTCTTTGTTATTATTCTCTCACAAAACCCTAGGTTATACAAGTAATTTTCACACATTCAAAGTTCTCACATAGTATGGGATTGTAAATAATTATTTTGGAGGATTTCTCATGAGTGATTTAACGGCTACAAACTGTGGATGCGGGTGCAACGAAATGAGCAGCAACAACGGATGCTGCAGCTGGATTTGGATTATCCTGCTTCTCTCCTGCTGCTGCGGCGGCAACGGCGGCTTCTTCGGCGGCAACGGCGGATGCAACAGCGGATGCGGAGACAACAGCTGTCTGTGGATCATCCTGCTGCTCTTCTGCTGCGGCGGCAACGGCGGTTTCTTCGGAAACGGCGGATGCGGGTGCGGATGCTAATCTGCAGTACAAAAAAGAACCGGCTCTAAAGGGCCGGTTCTTTCCTTGATTTGCCCGTGTTTTCCGGGCATAAAGGTACACCCGCAGGGCGTTTCCTTGATTTGCCCGTGTTTTCCGGGCATAAAGGTACACCCGCAGGGTGCTTCCTTGATTCGCCCGTGTTTTCCGGGCATAAAGGTACACCCGAATTTTCACCTGCCGGTACGTGGTCCTGCTTTTTCTCCAGGCATTCCATGTCAACTTCATATACTGTCGTGCGGTCAATGATCAACTGCTCCTTCATCCCAATTTTTCCCTCTTGTTCTCTTTTTTTCTATTATATTCATACTTCTCTTTTCTGCACATATATTGTAAGGAATGGAGGAAATCACATGAACCCAAACGACGACGGGTACAAAATACTTCGCGATGTTCAGAAAAAATGTCATGAATTGAATCAGAAAATTGACTCGATGATACGGATTATGGAAGTTTTCACTGCCTATATGCAGTATTCCAATAAGATGGCGGATATGGATCCCCTGGATGTTACACAATTTATGTCAGAAGGGAGTGAAAATATGAACCCAAAAGATTTCCAGAAAATCATGAATGCGGCCAAAAATTCGGATCAGCCAATGTCCCAGGATGAGTTTAACCAGATTTTTGAGACTCTCAAACAGGGCAAATCCACGGAGGAAGTAGCCCGCATGGAACAGATGGTACAGCTGGCAAAAAGCTTTATGATGCAGTAAAACAAGGCAGCCGCCCTTTTCCTCAAAGAAAAGAGAGCGGCTGCCTTCGTATTTGTCTCCTACCGGATACTCCGGTTGATCTTCTCCGGCCGTACTTTGGAATATACAATTTTCTGGCTGTGATACAGGCCGTAGTAACCGGACTGCATATAGCTGACAGCCACGGCAAGCAAAAAAAACGGCGCTCCTTCATAACCAAACATCTCAAAACTGATCAAAAGAGCCGTAATGGGACAGTTCGTCACGCCGCAGAATACTGCTGCCATCCCGCAAGCAGCCCCCAGGGAAGGCGCAAGCTTTAGAATACTGCCCGCCAGGCAGCCAAAAGACGCCCCGATAAAGAACGTCGGGACAATCTCCCCTCCCTTGAATCCGCCTGCAAGGGTAACGGCCGTAAAGAGCATCTTCAACAGAAAAGCTCCGGCAAAAACATTCCCTTCCATGGCCCGTTCCACAATATCCATGCCTGCCCCCAGATAATCCGAAGTACCCAAAAGCACCGTCAGCACAATTACAAGAGCACCGGCTGATGCGGCCCGCAGATAAGGATTGGGAAACCACTTCTGAAACAGACCTTCCGTCTGATGCAGCACTACGCAGAACAAAATGCTCACCGCCGCACAGGCCAGGCCCAGAAGAAGAACTTTCCCTGCATTCGGCAAATCAAAAGCCGGGAGAATCCCCAGCTCAAAGTGTTCTGCGACAAGCCCCAATTTCCCTGCTATCCCGGAAGCCGCAAAGGAAGCCACCACACAGGGCACCAGGGCCGCATACTGCATAATTCCTACGCTGGCCACCTCCATTGAGAACACAGCCGCAGCTATGGGCGTGCCGAAAAGGGCAGAGAAGGCGGCGCTCATGCCGCACATAATCACAATCCGCCGATCTTCGTCATCCACAGGAAAAAGTTTTCCCAGAAAATTTCCGATGCTGCCTCCCAGCTGCAGCGCTGCTCCTTCCCGCCCGGCGGAACCGCCGAAAAGATGGGTGACAACCGTAGATGCAAAGATAAGAGGCGCGGTCTTCACAGGAATTTCCGTCCCTGCGTGAATGGCATCCAGCACCAGATTGGTGCTGCTTTTTTCCGTCTGCTTTCTCTCCCACTGGTACATCCAGACAATCACTAAGCCTCCCAGAGGAAGGCCGAAAAGCAGCCAGGGATAGGCTGCTCTCATCTCTGTCACGTAATTTACGCACATTCCAAAGAGGGAGCCTGCCGCGCCCAGCACAACACCCGTGACACCTGCCAGGAGCAGCCAGCGCAAAAGAAACACGATCCGGTTCCAGACGGTGATATGCAGCCAGTGTTCTCCCTCCCGAATCTCTTTGGAAACCTCTTCTTTATCCCATCCGCTCATTCTCATTCCCCATTTCCTATCACAGGCCTGATGCGCTTTGCCACCAGGCCGCCCAGCAGCCCGACCACAAATCCGGCAGCCGCCCCGGCTGCGAAAAGCACCGGAAAATAATACAAAAGAGCACCCGTCCTTACCATCCAGGCCGCCAAAAGAAGCTGTCCCAGATTGTGGGCGGCCCCTCCTGCCATACTAACCGGTATCATACCCCATCCCCAGAAGCGCTTAAGTCCAATCATGCAGATAAGGCTCAAAAGCGCTCCGGCCAGGCTGTAAAGCATCACAGAAAGACTGCCGAAGGTGAAGCCTGCCAGAACAACCCGCACCAGGGAAACGGAACAGGCCTGCCGCTCCCCCATACAGAATAAGGCCGCCACTGTGACCAGGTTTGCAAGCCCCGGTTTGATTCCCGGAATGCCAAAGGAGAAGGGAATCAGCGTCTCTACATAGCTTAGCAGAAAAGCCAGTGCCACCAGCATTCCATACGTTGCCACCTTTCTTGACATCTAATTCCCTCCGTCATAAGGCCGAAATTTAATCTATCTTATTTCACAACCAGGTTGATGATTCTTCCCGGCACATAAATCTCCTTCACCACATTCCCCTCCAGGCGGTCCGCTACCGCAGCTTTGCCTGCGGCAATGGCCTCTTCCTTGGAGCTGCTGCTGGAAATTTTTACGACACCTCTGGTTTTCCCGTTGATCTGGACGGCAATCTCCACCTCGTCCTCTTTCATAGCTTCCTCGTCTGCCGAGGGCCAGCCATGGGCAAACACGGTCTCGGAATGTCCCAGCTGCTCCCAGAGCTCCTCCGCAATGTGGGGCGCAAAGGGCGCCAGCAAAGTCACTGCCGTCTCCAGGGTTTCCTTATCAATCCCGTTCTCTCTTCTGGCCAGATCGATCATCTTATTGTTATACTCCATAAAACCGGAGATTACCGTATTGAGGCTGAAGCTGTCCAGACGGGAGGTAATGTCATACACCATCTTATGGCGCAGCTTCAGGCTCTCTGCCGTGGCTTTTGCATTCTTGTCCTTATTGTCCAGAACCAGATTCCAGAAGCGCTTCAGGTAACGGGACACGCCGTCGATTCCCCGGTCGTCCCACTCCGCATCCAGATCCGGAGGACCTACAAACAGCTCGTACATCCGAAGGGAATCGCAGCCGTAATCCCGGATCAGATCGTCAGGAGAAACCACGTTGCCCTTAGATTTGCTCATCTTAATGCCGTTCTTGCCCGTAATCATGCCCTGGTTAAAGAGCTTGATAAAAGGCTCGTCAAAGTCAACAGCTCCGATGTCGCACAAAAATTTCGTATAGAAACGGGAGTACAGAAGATGCAGCACTGCATGTTCCACCCCGCCGATGTACATGTCTACCGGCAGATACTTGTCTGCCTTCTCCCGGCTTACCAGTTCTTTGCTGTTATGATTGTCCACATAGCGCAGGAAATACCAGGAAGACCCCGCCCACTGGGGCATGGTATTGGTCTCCCGCTTGGCCGGCACTCCGCAGACGGGGCAGGTGGTATTTACCCACTCGTCAATGGCCGCCAGGGGGGATTCTCCCGTACCTGTGGGCTGGTAGCTCTCCACATCCGGCAGGGTCAGGGGAAGCTGATCCTCCGGAACCGGCACGTTGCCGCAATGGGGACAGTGAATAATGGGAATAGGTTC
Organism: uncultured Lachnospiraceae bacterium; assembly: GCA_910587955.1. Classification (GTDB taxonomy): domain Bacteria; phylum Bacillota; class Clostridia; order Lachnospirales; family Lachnospiraceae; genus Laedolimicola. The sequence continues at coordinate 18,828 of CAJUNN010000030.1, forward strand.
CCCCCAGTAACGCTGGCGGGAGAATACCCAGTCGCGCAGCTTGTAGTTCACCGTCTTCTTTCCCACGCCCATTTTCTCCACAATCAGGGGCGCTTCCTTTTTAAGCTCTGCGGATTCCCTGCCGTTCCAGTCCCCGGAATTGATCATTTTTCCGCTGGCCTCCGTATAGGCCTCCGTCAGATGTTCAATCTCTTTACCGTCCTTGGCAATGACCTGGACAATGGGAATGTGAAATTTGGTAGCAAACTCAAAGTCCCGGTCGTCGTGGGCGGGAACGCACATGATGGCACCCGTACCGTAATCCGCCAGCACGTAATCGGAAAGCCAGATGGGAAGCTTGGCCCCGTTCATAGGATTGACTGCATAGCTGCCTGTGAAAACACCTGTCTTCTCTTTATCCTGGACCCGGTCCACATTGGAACGCATAGATGACCGCAGAATATAGGCTTCCACATCCTCCCGGGTCTCGTCGGTGGCCAGTCCTTTGGCCAGGGCATGCTCCGGCGCAAGGACCATAAAGGTCGCGCCGTAAAGGGTATCGGGACGGGTGGTGTAGACGGTAATCTTCTCGTCTCTGCCCTCCACCGGGAAATCCACCTCCGCACCGTAGGATTTTCCGATCCAGTCGGTCTGCATCTTTTTCACTTTCTCCGGCCAGTCCAGCTTATCCAGATCATTTAAAAGCCGATCCGCATAGGCGGTAATCTTCAGCATCCACTGGCGGAGGTTTTTCTTGGTCACGGTGGTTCCGCAGCGCTCACAGACACCGTTTACCACCTCCTCGTTTGCCAGGCCCGTCTTGCAGGAAGGGCACCAGTTGATGGGAAATTCCTTCTCGTAAGCCAGTCCCTTCTTAAACATCTGCACGAAGATCCACTGGGTCCACTTATAGAATCCGGGATCTGTGGTATTGACTTCCATATCCCAGTCGTAAAGGGCCGCAATGTCGTTGATCTGCTTCTTGATATTTGCCACATTCTCCGCTGTGGATTTGGCCGGATGCACGCCCATCTTGATGGCGTAATTCTCCGCCGGAAGCCCGAAGGCGTCCCATCCCATGGGATGAATGATATAGTGTCCCTGCATCAGTTTATAGCGGCTCCATACGTCGCTTATCACGTATCCCCGCCAATGCCCCACATGAAGCCCGTTCCCGGACGGGTAGGGAAACATGTCCAGGCAATAATATTTCGGTTTCTTACCGTCATTGACATTCACCGGGTTTTTTTCCCAGTTCTTTCTCCATTTTTCTTCCACCGCACGGTGGTTAAAAGGTGCTGCCATTGCTTTCACTCCTTCCGTTTTCACTCCGTTTTATCATAGCACACAGGCAACATTTGTCAATCCCCAACTCCCACCACCTGGCGGGTCTCCTGCCCTTCCAGGTACTCCAGGGTAATCCGGTCCCCCTCTTTGTAACGGACAATCTCTATAAAATCCGCCAGCAGAACGTCGTAGATGACATCCGATCCGTTCAGGATCACATAATAATGGGTATTTCCGTCTATGACTCCCTGAGCCATGCGGGAAATGGTTCCGCTTTGTTTCTGGGCCGCCGCATCCTCCCCGGAGCCGATGTTATTGGTGCGCATAAGAGCCCGGTAGGCCTTCTCGCACTCTCCCACCGTGTCCCCGATGGCCACAATCTGATAGCGCTGGATATTTACCATGGCATATTTTTTCACCAGCCCGGCAGCGTCTTTCAGAGCCAGGAAGTAGGTGGGCTCGCCCGAAATATTCAAAAGCAGAGGGAAGGTGGCCTGGTAGCCCAGGTTCTGTACCTGTCCTTCCGCCGAGGACATGGCGGAGTACTCTTCCGCTCCGGCACAGGAATAATAGCGGGTTTCCATGGTGCGCTGGTTCATCAGCACGAAGCCTACGTTGGATTCGTCCCCGGATACGGAGGTGACGCCTGTGTACACCCACACATCGTCATCCATGGCAATGTAATTAAAACCGTCCGTGGTGCGCAGACAGTCCCGCTGCCCCAGCACACTGTTGAAGAAGCCATGCTTCAAGCTGCCGTAATAATCATACAGTTCCACCAGCAGATCTGCCGGATATACCCGGTCCACCCATTTGGGCACATCCTCCACATCCATGCTGGAGCATTCGCCGGTAACTGCATTGCAGAGAACCACCTTGCCGATGGTCTGTCCGCCGAAAAGGCCGATCTGGAATTCCTTCACCGGACAGATCCAGTAGGGAGTTCCCTCATCGTCAATCTCGAAGCTAATCTGGTCAAAAATATAAGTGGGGTACCGGAAACGCAGGTGCCGGTAAATGTTCCGGCCGAAGTACTCGGACTGGGAATAGCGGATGGGCTTTTCAAGCTTCACGCACTCCGTCTCCTGGGTTGCCATATCAATCATAATATAGGCCGGAATCCCGTCCCCATGGTTGGTCAGCCATTTCACAGGACTTGCATAGACCAGGGGCGTCACCCGCACAGGCTTTCCCTGATAGTTGATCTGGCTATAGAGATTGCTGACCTCAAACTGGGACACATACTCCACCATGCTTCCCATTTTCCGGTTTCCCAAAAGTTCCGCAGACGCTTTGTCCAGCAGGGGAATCTGATTGTAATCCGCCGGTTTAATGTCTTCCGTAAATTCCCGCTCTTCCACTGTGAGGAGCCTCTGATAAGCGTCTGCATTCACCACGGGGGAGGATAAAAGGCCGCCTGCGGCCAGGATTACAAGCATCAGCAGCAGGACTCCCAGGCCCAGCTTCATAAGGAGTACGCCTTTCTTTCCTCCCTCATATTCCAGCTTTCCCTGTTTGGTAAAGCGAAGCTTCTTAAAGGACAAAAGCCCCAGCAGCACCACCCAGCCTGCGGCCAGGAAGGTCCAGGTGCCTGTAGAGTGAATGTTGAACGCCGGGATGGTTACGTAATAATAGAGAAATGCTGCACCCAGTCCCAAAACCGCCGCCAATAATTTCCAGAAAACTTTTTTCATGGTATAACCTCCTGATTCCAGTTCCGCTTGATTCCAGGGCGGATGCTGATTTTTCTGCTGATTTATACTGCCCACTGGCTGTTATAGAGTTCCGCATAGAAGCCCCCCTGCTCCAGCAGGCTTTCGTGGGTTCCCTGTTCGATGATCTGCCCGTCCCGCATAACCAGAATCCGATCTGCCTCCCGGATGGTGGACAAGCGGTGGGCTACAATAAAGCTGGTTCTTCCCTCCATCATTTTGGCAAAAGCATTCTGGATTTTCAGCTCCGTCCTGGTATCAATGGAAGAGGTGGCCTCATCCAGGATCAGCATGGGCGGGAGACAAAGCATCACCCGGGCAATGCAAAGAAGCTGCTTCTGGCCCTGGGAGAGGCTTCCCCCATCCTCCGCCAGCACCGTATCATACCCGTCCGGCATCCGCCGGATAAAGCTGTGAGCGTAGGAGGCCTTGGCTGCCCGGATAATCTCCTCCTCCGCGGCATCCGGCTTTCCGTAGGCGATATTTTCCCGGACTGTAGCCGATTTCAGCCAGGTTTCCTGCAGTACCATGCCGTACTGTTCCCGGAGACTCTTCCGGGGCATCTTTCGGATATCCCGGCCGTCCACCCGGATGGCACCCTGATCCACATCGTAAAACCGCATGAGAAGATTGATGAGCGTACTCTTTCCGCAGCCTGTGGGGCCTACAATGGCAATGCGCTGCCCCGGCTTTACACAGAGATTCAAATCCTGAATCAGCTCCCGCTCCTTTGTATAGGAAAAATCCACATGGTCTATCTCCACCTGCCCTTGGACCTCACCGCCAGACACCGCCGTTCCCGCATCCGACGTCAGAGGTTCTTCATCCATCAGCTCAAAAACCCTCCCGGCACAGGCCAGGGCGTTCTGAAGCTCCGTCACCACACCGGAAATCTCATTAAAGGGCTTGGTATACTGGTTGGCATAGCTTAGGAAACAAGAAAGCTGTCCTACGGTCAGGGCTCCGCGGATGGCCGCAAAGGCTCCCGCAATTCCCACACCCGCATACACCAGCCCGTTTACGAAACGGGTGGCCGGGTTGGTAATGGAGGAAAAAAAGATTGCTTTCAGGCTGTGTTTTTGCAGTCTTTGGTTGATCTCCTCAAAGCGGGCCACAGACTCCTGTTCATAGCTAAATGCCTGCACCAGCTTCTGATTGCCCGCCATCTCGTCAATCAATCCCGTCAGTTCTCCCCTGGTTCCCGACTGCAGCAAAAACATGCTGTGGGTCCGCCTGGCGATAAAACCGGCCACCAGCAGGGATACCGGCGTAATCAAGACTACCACCAGCGTGATTTTCACATGGATGGACAGCATAAACAAAAGGGTGCCCAGTATGGTCATCACTCCGGTGAAGAGCTGGGTAAATCCCATGAGAAGACCGTCGGAAAACTGGTCCACATCCGCTACCAGACGGCTTACAATGTCCCCCTGGGAATGGCTGTCGATATATTTTAGGGGAAGCCGCTCCAAATGGTCAAAGGCTGCCGTACGCACATCCATCACCACCCGGTAGGTAATCCGGTTATTGCAGAGATTCATGGCCCACTGGAGCAGGGATGTAGCCCCGACAATGACGGCAATCCGTGCCAGCAGGGAACATAAGGCCGCAAATTCCACATCCCCCGGTCCCAGAATGTAGTCAATGGCATCTCCCACCAGAATCGGAGCATACAAGGTTAAGGCCACTGTCAAAAGAGCCAGAACAAGGGAGGCGGCCAGCCAGATCTTATATTTTCCAATGGCCTGCAGTACCCGCTTCACTACGGTTCTCTTACGCTTCATGATTTTCCGCCTCCTCCCTGGAAAGCTGGGACATGCAGATCTCCTTGTATACCTGGCAGGTCTTTAAAAGCTCCTGATGTGTCCCTATTCCAGCCATCCGTCCGTCCTCCAGAACCAGAATCCGGTCCGCATTCTGGATGGTAGCCGCGCGCTGGGAGACCAGAAATACCGTTGTCTCTCCCTTCATTTCCCGGAGGGCCTTCCGAAGCCTGGCATCCGTGGCAAAATCCAGGGCTGAGGCGCTGTCGTCCAGGATCAGGATTTCCGGCCGGCGCACCACCGCCCGGGCAATGGTCAGCCTCTGCCTCTGTCCGCCGGAAAGATTTCTTCCGCCCTGAAGGATCTTGGTATCGAGCCCCTCCGGCTTCTGCTCCAGGATTTCCCGGGCCTGGGCAATTTCCAATGCCTCCAGAAGCTCCTCGTCCGAAGCGTCCTTCCTGCCCCACTTCAAATTGTCCCGGATGGTGCCGGAAAAGAGAACCGCCTTTTGCGGCACCACGCCGATCTTTCCCCGGAGAGCCTGATATGAGTACTCCCGCACGTCCCTTCCGTCTACCAGTACGCTTCCCTCCGCCGCATCGTAGAAACGGGGAATCAGACTGACCAGGGAAGTTTTTCCGGATCCCGTTCCCCCGATGATCCCAATGGTTTCTCCCGGCATGGCAGAAAAGGTAATGTGCTCCAGAGCATGATCCCCGGAGGCATGGTAGGCCATCCCTGCATCCTTGAACTCTACTTTGGGCACACCGCTGCCCGGCCTTCCCTCCAGCGCAGTTCCCTCCGTCATTCCCGGCTTCTCCTCCAGAACTGCATTGATTCTGGATACACAGGCCAGGGACTTGGTAATATTGATAATGAGATTGGCAAGCTTAATCAGCTCTACCAGGATCTGAGACATGTAATTCACCAGGGCCACTACCTCTCCCTGGGTAATAACCCCCGCATCTACCTGCTTTCCTCCTGTCCAGACCAGAAAAATTACGGCTCCGTTGATCACCGCATAGGTGAGGGGATTTAAAAGAGCTGAAATTTTTCCCACAAAGAGCTGGGTTCCCATCAGTTCCCGGCTGTCTCTGTGAAAAGCCTCCTTCTCCTCCTCCTGGCGGTTAAAGGCCCGCACCACCCGGACGCCTGCCAGATTTTCCCGCACATGGAGCAGCACCCGGTCCAGCATTCCCTGTACTTTCTTATAATAAGGCATGCTGATACACATGATCCCGAATACAATCACAGACAGAATGGGAATGACTATGACAAAGATCAAGGCTGCCTTCACGTCAATGGTAAAAGCCATCACCATAGCGCCGAACACGATAAAGGGCGATCGCAGAAACAGGCGCAGCACCAGGTTAACGCCCGCCTGCACCTGGTTGATGTCGCTGGTCAGCCGGGTAATCAGTGTGGATACGCCGATGGCATCCAGACGGCTGTAGGAAAATCGGTTCAGATGGACAAACAGATCCCGCCGCAGCTCTGTGCTGCACCCTACCGCAGCTTTGGCCGCAAAGTATTGGGCCGTAATGGAACAGACCAGTCCAATCACACCCAGCAGTACCAGGACGCCGCCCATTCTCCAGATATGGGCCGCATCCCGGTTTTTGATCCCTACATCAATGATGCTCACCACCACCAGGGGAACCAGCAGCTCAAAGCTGGCCTCCAGAAGCTTGAACAGCGGGCCTAAAATGCTCTCCTTCCGATAATGATTCAGGTAGCTTAACAACCGCCTCATAACAATCCTCCTCATAATCTGCGCCCGGCTTGGCGCATTCCGCCGTTCTGCGGACGCCGTTATCTGGTATTGTACTCTGATAGAAGGGTTTTTACAAGTAGGAAGAAAAAAAAGTCCGGGCTCTGGGTCTGCCCGGACTTTCTTCTCAAATTATTTTCTCTATTCTGCTTCCGCCGCTCTCGCCGCAACCTCTCTCTCCTGAACATCGGAGGGAGCCTGCTCATAGCGTGCAAACTCATAGGCATAGATGCCGCTTCCGCCTGTCATGGAGCGCAGATCCGTGGAGTATCCGAAAATCTCCGTCATAGGCACATCAGCCACCACTTCCTGCTTTCCGCCTGCTACCGGATTCATGCCCAGCACACGGCCCCGGCGCTTGTTCAGATCTCCCATTACGTCTCCCGTATATTTATCCGGAACCGTAACCGTCATGGTGCAGATGGGCTCTAAGAGCACGGGACCGGCATCCATAAAGCCTTTCTTGAAGGCCTGGCTGGTGGCAGTCTTAAAGGCCATCTCGGAAGAATCTACCGGATGGTAAGAACCGTCGTACAGGACTGCTTTCACACCCACCACCGGATAACCGGCTAAGGGGCCCTTTACCACGGAATCCTGGACACCTTTTTCCACAGCCGGGAAGTAGTTCTTGGGTACGGCTCCGCCCACTACGATCTGCTCAAATACATAAGGGGTCTCCAGATCCCCGGAGGGCTCAAAGGTCATCTTCACATGGCCGTACTGTCCGTGTCCGCCGGACTGTTTCTTATATTTCGAATCCACATCGGATTTCTTGCGGATGGTCTCCCGGAAAGCTACCTTGGGCCTGTCGAGCTCTACCGCCACTTTGAATTTCTCCTCCAGCTTGCTCACAACCACATCCAGGTGCTGATCGCCCATGCCGTAGATCAGCGTCTGCCGGTTCTCGGAATCATTCACGGTCTTTAAGGTCAGATCCTCTTCCATCATCTTGGTGAGAGCCTGGGAAATCTTATCCTCGTCCCCTTTGTTCTTCGCTTTATAGCTCATATATGTATAAGGCTTGGAGATCTCCGTCTTTCCGAAGAGTACCGGAGCTGCCTTGGTGGAAAGCGTATCCCCTGTCTTGGTATTGGAGAGCTTGCCGATAGCTCCGATATCTCCCGCATGAAGCTCCGTTACTTCAATAGGCTTATTTCCCTGCATCATATACAGCTTGCTCAGCTTTTCTTCCGCCTCCCGCTCCTGGTTGAAGAGGACATCGTCGGACTTGATGACACCGGAGCAAATCTTGATCAGGGAGTATTTCCCAATAAAAGGATCCACAATGGTCTTGAATACATATGCGGATTTTGTCTTGGCAAAGTCGTAATTAGCCTCAAAGATCTCGTTGGTCTTGGTATTGATACCGTTGCAGGCTTTCTTGTCCGGGCTGGGGAACAGCTCTACTATGTCGTTCATCAGGTTGTGGATATTGCGAAGCTCTGTGCTGGAACCCATGGACACGGGAATCACGGCGCCGTCGCTCACGTTGAATTTCATGGCTGCGCGTATCTCGCCGATGGTAAATTCCTCCCCGTTGAAATACCGCTCCATGAACTCGTCGGACGTCTCCGCCACCGCATCCATCAAAGCCTCCCGGCAGATGGTCAGGTTTTCCTTGGAATATTCGGGAATGTCGCAGGGCTCTCTCTTGCCGATGTCCGTGAAACGGCGGCCTTCCATCTTGCAGACATTGATATAGCCTACAAATTTCTCGTTCTCCCGGATGGGCTGATAGAAAGGAGCAATCTTCTTGCCGTAAAGCTCAGTCAGATCCTCCACCATCTGGCGGAAGGACGCATGATCCACATCCATCTCGGACACGAAGAACATCCGGGGAAGCTTGTACTTCTCGCACATCTCCCAGGCCTTCTGGGTTCCCACTTCCACACCGGCCTTGCCGGACACTACGATAATGGCCGCATCCGCAGCAGCCACGGCTTCCTCTGCCTCTCCCACAAAATCAAAATATCCAGGTGTATCTAAAATATTTATCTTGCAGTCCTGCCAGAACAGCGGAATCACAGAAGCGCTGATGGAAAATTTTCTCTTAATCTCTTCCTTATCGTAATCGCTGATCGTATTTCCGTCGGTTACTTTTCCGATACGCGTGGTCAGCCCGGATACATACGCCATGGCTTCTACCAGACTGGTTTTCCCGCAGCCGCCATGTCCTAACAGCACTACATTGCGAATCTTGTCAGTTGTGTAAATATTCATGCCTCTTCCTCCGATACATAATTTAACGACGCCTTTGCCGCCATGTATATATTCTACTAAAAGTTGCAGTAAAATTCAAGCCTTTTATACACTTTTGACAATCTAAAATCCTGGATGAAATTGGATGAGAGTGAAAATTCCCCAGTCCGTCTGCCATGCCTGTCAGTCTTCATAGGGCGAAGCTTCCATTCCTGCTGCCTGAAGCTTTGCTGTCAGTGCATCCAGAAACCAGCGGAAAAATCTTTGAAATCTTATATTCTCTCCAAAACACTTTACAAGAACAGGGCTGGCCTTGTAATAAACCTTTATAAAAGCACGGCCAAACCAGCATTTCTCCAGATTTTTGTCACGGAATCTGCGCAGAGTCCATACCTCCGGACAGTCATAGGAGCCATACACGCAGGTAGCGATATAACATCCCTTTTTCTTCTCTTCCCTGGCCTCTGTCTGTAATTTTTCTTCTCTTTTCTTTTCCTCAAAATGAGAGATCCGTTCCACCGGCAGCATAGCCAGTGTTTCCACAATCCGCTTTTTTACATATTCCGGGTTTACTCCGTAGGAAGTCCACAGCTTGATAATCGGTATCCCGGCCTCCTCACAGATACGGTCTACCTTTTTGTCCCGTTCCCGCCTCTCCGGCGACAAATGTGTCTGATCATTGATTTCAATCAATATCAACGGCTTGTAAGAAAAATCCAGGATCATAAAATCTACGTTCCGGTACAGTTCATTCTGAAATCTGGCTCCGTCTGTTCTCACAATAAAGGACGCCAGATTCACCTGAGGCTGCACCTGATACCCTTCTGGCAGCACAGACTTGATGCAGTCCAGAAATTTCCTCTCCGTCTCTGTTACCAAAGAAGCTTTTAATTCATAAAGAAATTTTCTGCTCTCGTCTGAATGAGGTTCCTCCTGTCCTTGTCCGGCATGGAAGCCAGAGCCTGCCCTTTCCTTTTTATAGCATTCTCTGCACAAAGGATATTTTCCGCTCTCTGCGCCACATGATTTGCATTTCATCGTTGTATCCCTCCTTCTTTTGTACCTGCAACAAATATTTCATTATACCATAACTTGTAAAACTCAGAAAAAACATCTCTTTTTACTTCACCGCTTTAAAGCGAAATTGTATTGACATTCCCTCCAAAAAAAAGTAAACTAAAACGGAAATCCGAAGAAACGAGGCTGGAACTTATGATTATTGTAATGAAACCCAAGGCTCCGAAAGAATCCTTGGAGCATATTGTAAATGTAATCCGCACCAGCGGACTGGACGCCCATCTCTCCGAAGGAAAAGAAGTCACCATCATCGGCGTAGTGGGCGACAAATCCCTCTTAAAGCTGTCTAACCTGGAAATTGCACCGGATGTGGACAAGATTGTTCCCATCACGGAAAGCTATAAGCTAAGCAACCGGAAATTTCACCCGGATCCCACCTCCATTCAAGTAGGCTCCGCCTCCATCGGACCGGACAGCCTAACTGTTATGGCCGGGCCCTGCGCCATCGAATCGGAGGAACAGCTCATCCTGATTGCCAAATCGGTGAAAAAAGCAGGAGCCACCTTTCTGCGGGGCGGGGCCTACAAGCCCCGGACTTCCCCCTACTCCTTCCAGGGCCTGGAGGAAGAAGGCCTGCGCTATATGAAAAAGGCCAAGGAAGAAACGGGATTGGCCACCGTCTGCGAGGTCATCAGCGCAGAATCCCTGGACGCGGCTGTCAAATATGTGGATATGGTCCAGATTGGGGCCCGGAACATGCAGAACTTCCAGCTGCTCCGCCAGGTGGGGCAATCCGGGATTCCGGTTCTTTTAAAGCGGGGACTTTCCTCCACCATCGACGAATGGCTGAATGCGGCAGAATATATCATTGCGGAGGGCAATTCCAACGTGGTTCTATGCGAGCGGGGCATCCGCACTTACGAGACTGCCACCCGAAACACCCTGGACATCAGCGCAGTTCCCGTTCTCAAGTCCAAGACCCATCTTCCGGTGATTGTGGATCCCAGCCACGCCTCCGGCGTGCGGGCTTATGTGCCGCCCCTGGCTAAATGCGCCGTGGCTGCAGGCGCGGACGGGCTGATGATCGAAGTCCACAACAATCCTGCCTGCGCCCTTTCGGACGGGCCCCAGTCCCTGACCTTCGCCCAGTTTGACGAACTGACCAGGGAACTAAAGGCTTACGCTGCTCTCTCGGGAAGGAGTTTTTAAGATGAAAATAGAGACGGTAGGCTTTGTGGGGCTGGGGCTTATAGGCGGCTCCATCGCCAAAGCCATCAAAGCCTTTCACCCGGAAATCCAAATTATGGCCTATATGCGCAGCACCGATACGCTGATCGAAGCTGCCAATGAGGGAACGGTAGATATGGCCTGCACAGCAGTGGATACCCAGTTCTCCGCCTGCGACTGCATTTTTTTGTGCGCCCCCGTGTCCACCAACGCCATGTACTTAGAAAAGCTGAAACCCATTCTGAAAAAGGGAGCTATTTTGACAGATGTGGGAAGTACGAAAACAGACATCCATGAGAAAGCGGCTGCTCTCGGTCTGGAAGACTGCTTCATCGGCGGACACCCAATGGCCGGTTCGGAAAAAACCGGCTATTCCAACGCCAAACCCCATCTGATCGAAAATGCTTATTACGTGATTACTCCTGCCGCCCGGGTTCCCGCGGATGCGGTAGAGACCTTTGTTTCCTTCACTGATTCCTTAAAGGCCCTCCCCCTGGTGATGGACCACCGGCAGCACGATTTTATCACTGCCTCTATCAGCCATCTGCCCCACCTGATCGCCTCCTCCCTGGTAAACCTGGTGCGGGACTTGGACGGGGAAGAAAAGCTTATGAAGCGGATTGCTGCCGGAGGGTTTAAGGACATTACAAGAATTGCCTCCTCCTCCCCGGAAATGTGGGAGCAGATCTGCCTGACCAACGCTTCTAACATCACACAAGTCCTGGAGCGTTATATCCGGGAACTGGAAACTTTGAAAGACCAGCTTGCCAAAGGAGATTCCCAAAAACTCCACCGTTTTTTTGAGGGCTCCCGGGATTACCGCAATTCCATACCGGACGCTTCCGCAGGTCCCATTAAAAAGATGTACGCCTTTTACTGCGATATGGTAGACGAAGCGGGAGGAATCGCTGTTCTCTCCACCATCCTAGCCTCCGCAAGTATCAGCCTGAAAAATATTGAGATTATCCATAACCGGGAATTTGAAGAAGCTGTCTTAAAGGTAGAACTTTACGACGAAATTTCTTATAAAAAAGCGGTGGCCCTTCTGCGGAAATACCGCTACACCATCTACGAACGCTGAGGAGGAATTTACATGAAATTCAGACGCGCCGCCGCACTCAAAGGAGAATTAGCCGTCCCCGGAGATAAATCCATCTCCCACCGGGCCGTGATGTTCGGTTCCCTTGCCTCAGGCACCACCTGCATTGAAAATTTTCTTAAAGGAGCCGATTGTCTTTCAACCATCGACTGTTTCCGCAGACTGGGAATCCATATAGAAGAGAAAAACAATCAAATCTATATTTATGGAAAGGGGCTCCACGGCCTGAAAGAGCCGGAAGGAATTCTGGACGCCGGAAACAGCGGAACGACTGTCCGCCTGATCTCCGGCATTTTGAGCGGCCAGTCTTTTGAAACCACACTGACCGGGGATGCCTCCATTCAGAAACGGCCGATGGGGCGCATCATAGAGCCCCTCTCCCGGATGGGTGCTTCCATTGAAAGCCTGCCCGGAAACGGCTGTGCGCCCCTCCGGATCCAGGGACGGTCTCTTCACGGAATCCATTATACGTCTCCCGTCGCTTCTGCCCAGGTAAAATCCGCCATTCTGCTGGCCGGCCTCTATGCCGATGCTCCCACCTGTGTAACGGAACCGGCACTTTCCCGGGATCACTCCGAACGGATGCTGGATTACTTCGGCGCCCGGATTGAAACCATGGGCACCACAGCCTCCATTCTGCCCGGTTCCTGCCTGGAAGGACGCAAAGTGACAGTACCGGGAGATATCTCTTCCGCCGCCTATTTTATTGCCGCTGCCTGCATTGTTCCCGGCTCCCGGCTTTTGATCCGCAACGTGGGCATCAATCCCACCCGGGCAGGTATTTTGAGAGTGTGTGAGAAAATGGGAGCGGACATTGAGGTTTTCCCCTGCCTGGAAGAGACCGGAGAACCCACCGCAGATATTCTGGTGAAAAGTGCTTCCCTGAAAGGGTGCACCATAGAAGGGGACTTGATTCCCGCCCTTATCGACGAGCTTCCCGTCCTTGCAGTTATGGCCTGCTTTGCCGAAGGAACCACCACGATACGGGATGCCGCAGAGCTGAAAGTCAAAGAATCCAACCGCATCGACGTGATGACGGAAAATCTCTCGGCTATGGGCGCCCGGGTAACTGCCACGGAAGACGGCATGATCATTAAAGGCGGTTTCTCCCTCCGCGGTGCTGTCATTGACAGCCATCTGGATCACCGGATCGCCATGTCTTTCGCTGTAGCCGCTCTGCAGGCAGACGGAGAAACCGAAATCCGGGGCGCGGAATGCGTCCATATTTCCTATCCGGGCTTTTATGAGGATCTGCAAAGGCTTCAGAGCTGAAAGGCTTATCCCTTTGCCTCAAATGAAGAAGACAGAAGAAGGGCCGGATCCGGCTCTTCTTCTGCGAAACGTCCAAAGTTGTTATAAATGGCTTTGGCCTTCGCATATTTGATACTGTTCTCCTTCGTTACTTCTCCATGTTCTTCGGAAAATTTTTCCGCACTTTCCGCTGCCGTATTCTCGTCGTCTTCTTCCTCTTCCGGCAGCTTCTCATACTCAGCACTTCCTGCAAACTTATCAATCAATTCCTCAATCACGGAAATTTTCGTATCCTTAAACATCATATATTCCAATTTTTTCTCCCAGGGGAGCAGGGAATTGCTTTCCATGGAGCGTACACTGAGGCTGATTTCCTCCAGATAATCTTCTTTCACACGCCATACAGCCTCCCTGGACCTGCAGTTCTCAAGCCTGCTTTCGCAAAGCCGGATATCCCGCTCCAGGGATTGGACCATATCATAAAATCCGGGCTGTGTACGCTGCATTTCATTTAATTCTGCCTGACTGAAAGGTTTTCTGTCCCTAAGTCTCTGGTAAAAATCTTCATACAAGATTTTTTGTTCCTGGCTTACCCGGGCCTCAGATGCCTGTTCCAGCTGCTGCTGGATTTTCATGTCTAGGATTTTCATAAATTTATAGAAAACCTCCTTTGAGGGATGAATGAAGCTTTTTATCATTTTACAACGTTTAGCCTCCCGGCGCAAACTTTTTCTCGAATATTTTTTACAGCTGCCCTAATCAAGAGAGGGCAGCTGCTTACACATGCAAATAAGATTGACAATCCGCTCATTTTCCTCTATCATATAAATGAACGCGTTCATTTATATGATCGGAAAGGAGGCTTTGATGAGAAAAAAAGATACCGCCCTGCGGGGCATACTGCTGGATCTGGCCCGGGAAACAGCAGATACGCAAGGGCTGGATGCCGTAAATATCCGTATTCTGGCAGAAAAAGCCGGCGTAGCTACCGGAACGGTGTACAATTATTTTTCCTGCAAAGACGAAATTCTTCTGGCCCTGACGGAAGAATACTGGCAGAAAGCACTTCTTGAAATGGAAGCCCTAAATACAGGCGCTTCTTTTTGTGAACAACTGCAGGAAATCTATGCTTTTCTCAAAAAACGGATTCACCAATCTGCCGGAAGGCTTATGAACAGCCTCGGCAATGCAGAAACGGCAGGCCAGGAACGCATGGTATCCATGCAGTCAGCCCTGGAATCTATCTTTATCCGGCGGATGGAGCAAGACCCTCTCGTACGCAGGGACATTTGGACGGAATCCTTTACGAAAAAGCAATTTGCACATTTTATCATGCTGAATATGATGATGATGCTAAGAACGGAAGCGCCCGACATAGACTTTTTTATCACAATTATCAACCGTACCATCTCTTGACAAAAAGGAGAATTTATTATGCCTCAGGCAATCGCAGAAACCATTTTTGATGTATTCTATCTTAGTTTTGCACTGACTGCAGGACTTACCATGCTCTTCAAAGGAAGCGATCCTCTGGTGAAAAAAGCCGGACTCATGGCGGCTCTGCTCGGCGCCGGAGATTCCTTTCATCTTATTCCCCGCGCCTATGCGCTCTGGACAACCGGATTGGAAGCAAATGCGGCGGCACTTGGGATCGGAAAATTTATCACTTCCATTACCATGACCCTCTTCTATTTGATTCTGTACTACATCTGGCGCGATCGCTACCAAATCAAAGGGCAAAAACCCCTTACAGCGAGCATGTGGGGATTATCCGCACTGCGGATTGCCCTCTGCCTGCTTCCCCAAAACCAGTGGCTTTCCTACCGGCAGCCCCTTTTGCCCGGCATCCTCCGCAACATCCCTTTCTCTGTCATGGGAATCCTCATAATCTTTCTATTTGCCCAGGAAGCAGGAAAAGCAAAGGACTCTGTTTTCCGGTTTATGCCCTTGGCCGTCGCCCTTTCCTTCGGATTTTACCTGCCTGTTGTTCTGTTCAGCAGAACCGCCCCGGCTGTGGGCATGCTTATGATTCCGAAAACTATGGCCTATGTATGGATTGTACACATGGGAAGGAAGCTTTGCAAACAAACCTAAAGAGCGTCTGTATTATCCTTATATTGCTGAGAATAAAAAATGTGCCGTTTAGAAACCGTGCCATCTCTTGCAAAAGCATCAAGAGATGGCACAATTTCTGTAACAGCCGTAAATGAAAAAGGTCTGTATTTGAAAAATCTTCAAATACAGACGAAAGGGATTGAGGATTGTTGTACCTTCAAAACTATATACTGATTATACCAGCCTACATCTCTGTTCTGGTGTT
>CAJUNN010000031.1 GCA_910587955.1 uncultured Lachnospiraceae bacterium
TAATAAAAAAAGCAAGGAAAACCTTGCAAAATAAGGAAATTTTTTATTTAGTTTTGTAGGACAAGTGGCAAACTCGGGGGGAAAACTTATCAACACGCTGATCACGGATGGGACAACTGCTACCGCCGTCTTAAACCTGCTCTGAAACAGCCCCATTTTTCTACACTTTTCCTGCTTGTACAGGCCTCCTTTTTATGATATAATAGATGCGATTTTGAAAATTTTTAATGGAGGTACTAAAGTTATGAAGAAATGCACAAAGATACTGTCTGTGATATTCGTATTAACCCTGTGCGTCATGTCTCTTGCCGGATGCGGGAAGAAATCTGAGAAATATAAGATTGCAACGGATACTACCTTTGCACCTTTTGAATTCGAAGACGAGAACGGGGAGTATGTGGGAATCGACCTGGATCTTCTGGCAGCTATTGCCGAGGATCAGGGCTTCGAATATGAGCTCCAGCCCCTGGGCTTCGACGCAGCGTGCGCGGCCCTGGAGTCCGGACAGGCAGACGGCGTGATCGCCGGCATGAGCATCAAGGAAGAGCGGAAAGAAAAATATGATTTCTCTGATCCTTACTATGATTCCGGCGTGGTCATGGCTGTGAAAGCAGACAGCGGTATCAATTCCTACGAGGATCTGAACGGCAAGGTTGTTGCGGTCAAGATGGGAACCGAGGGCGCTGCCTATGCGGAGACCCTGGCAGGCACCTACAATTTTGAACTGAAATATTTTGACGATTCACCCCTGATGTACCAGGAGGTTCTGACCGGCAATGCGGCTGCCTGCTGCGAGGACTACCCGGTTATGGGTTACAACATTGCCAACGGAAACGGCCTGAAAATGGTCGGCGACATGGAAGTGGGCTCCTCCTACGGTTTTGCCGTAAAGAAAGGCGAGGACGCCGAGCTTCTGGAAATGTTCAACAAAGGCCTGGAAAACATCCGGGCAAATGGAACCTACCAGGAAATCCTGGACAAGTACATTTCCGCAGAGTAACCAGACAAAGAAGCATCGTAATACATAAGGAGTATCTATGAATTTTGCAAAAGTATTCGCAGAAGTCTTTCCATCACTCCTTCAGGGACTGACGGTTACCATACAGGTAACCGTCCTGTCTTTGTTGATTGCCTTTGTGCTGGGACTTGCTTCTTGCCTGATGGGAATGTCTTCTATAAAACCCCTGAAAGCCATTTCCAAATTTTATATCTGGGTCATCCGGGGCACGCCTTTTATCGTACAGCTTTTCTTTATCTACTTCGGTATGGCGCAGCTCATTCAATCCCTGGGGGCTTCCAATTTCAGTTTTACCTCATTTACTGCGGCGACCGTAACCCTGACCTTAAATGCCGGCGCTTACATGTCGGAAATTTTCCGGGGCGGTATCTCGGCCGTAGACAAAGGACAGATGGAGGCGGCCAGAAGCCTCGGCCTTCCCAAGAAAAACGCTATGGCAAAAATCATCCTGCCGCAGGCTCTGCGCATCTGCTTTCCGTCCCTCTGCAACCAGTGCATCATCACCCTGAAGGATTCCTCCCTGGCCCAGGTTATCGGCCTGGCAGAGATCGTGTACCGGGGTAAAATCTATGTAGCCCGCACGATGCAGTCTTTCACCACCTACGCACTGATCGGAATTGTCTACCTGATTATCATCAGCCTTCTGCAATGGGCAGCCGCTGTGATCGAAAGGAGGATGAACCGTGAGCCATAAAATCAAAGTGACCAACCTGAAAAAATCTTTTGGGAACCTAGAGGTATTAAAGGATGTGAGCCTGGAAGTGGAAGAAGGCGAAGTTGTCTGCCTTATCGGTCCCTCCGGTTCCGGGAAATCCACCTTCCTGCGCTGCATCAACCAGCTGGAAACAGCCACCGGCGGAACCATCGAGGTGGACGGTTATCTGGTGACGGATAAGCACACGGATATGAATAAGGTGCGGGAAAACATTGGTATGGTATTTCAGCAGTTTAACCTGTTCCCGCATATGAGCGTGAAAAAAAATATTATGATGGCCCCTCTGGACCGCAAGAAAATGACCAAAGAGAAGGCCGAAGAGACCGCCATGCAGCTTCTCAAGCGGGTAGGACTGGAGGAGAAAGCAGACGCTATGCCCAGACAGCTCTCCGGCGGACAGCAGCAGCGCGTGGCCATCGCCCGCGCCCTGGCCATGCAGCCGGACGTGATGCTTTTTGACGAGCCTACCTCGGCCCTGGATCCGGAAATGGTGGGAGAAGTCCTGTCCGTTATGAAGGAGCTGGCCTCCTCCGGCATGACCATGGTTGTTGTCACCCACGAAATGGGCTTTGCCAGGGATGTGGCGGACCGGGTGCTTTTCATGTCCGACGGCTACATTGTGGAAGAGGGAACCCCCGCCGAGATTTTTTCCAATCCGAAAGAACAGCGGACAAAAGAGTTTTTGAACTGCGTCTTGTAGAGAGCAAGGGCCGCCTTATTTTTCGGCGGCCCCATAATTTTAATTCCCCAAAAATCCTTCCTGCACCAGATCTCTTGTCACTTCATCCGGAATCTCAAACTCCACGCTGCCCATATATCCGGGAGCTACCTCGTACTCGTCAAAGACGATTACCAGATTTCCCTTTTCATTTACATAGAAGGTGCTGTCCTCCCTGACAGACTGGAAATCCCACTCCGGCGTCTCACTGTCCAGCCAGTAGGTAATCATCTCGTCCGCCTCCATCTGTTCCTTCATCTGCTTTTTAATATTATCCGAAATGGGAGTGATAAAGTCTGTACCTTCCCGGAACAATCCGGCCAGGTTGATCATTTCGCCCGTCTGCTTATCTATGTGATAAATCTTTACCAGCTGCGTGCCGCTGGCCATCACAAGAAGCTGGTCAAACCGGATGGAAAACAGGCGGTCGCTGTCTTTGATAACCGTATAGTCCAAATTCACCGACATATTCCCTTCCCCGTCCGCAGCCTTCACATCCGCCTCATACCGGGCAATGATTTCGTCCGTATACTCCTCAATGCTCTTATTAATCTTCTGCGTGCTCTCCTCATTGACGGTTCCGTCCTCATTCTCCACGCTAATTTCAGGAATCTTAATATTTGCCTCCATATTGTTGGTGGAGCTCTCGTATTCACGGAAAGTCACCACCTTCGCAATGGAGCCAATCAGGGGAATCTTCTCCATGGCATGTGCAATGGCAGCTCCTGAGTTTGCCATTATGGTAATTGCCAGCAGGGCCGCAGCGGCTCCCCCGGCTGCGCGCACTCCATACACCTTAATCTTTGATTTTCTCTTTCCCGGATTTTTCTGCATCATTTTCTCCTTTCTCTCCTCCTCCTTTGCCTTCTCTATTCCCAGTTCCACTCTCCGGCGCAGCTCTGCCGGAATCCGGATTGTCTCATAATCCTGTTTCATTTCCTCCAGCCTTTTATCCTTCACAGAGCACCTCTCCTTCCGTCAATTCCATTTTCAGCTTCTTTAGGCTGCGGTACAAAATGGTCTTCACCGTATTGACATTTTCGCAGAGGGTCTCTGCAATCTCTGTCAGCTTCTGCTCCTCAAAGAAACGGAGAACCACCACCGCACGCTCTCTTTCGTCTAAAACCTTCAAAGCATCAAGGGTGTCGAAATCCCGGTATATATCCTCCCGTCCAGTCTCGGAAAACGCATCCACGGAAATCTCTCTCCGGTTTTTCCTGATAAAATCCACCGCCGTGTTCATAACAATCCGCCACAGCCAGGTTTTGATATATGCTTCTCCTTTTACACTGCCGGCACCCTTCATGGCCTTGTACACGCTTTCCTGCACAATGTCCAGGGCATCTTCCTCATTCCTCACATAAGTGTATGCAAGCCGGTACATTGCCTCATAGGAATCCAGCACCTGCTCTTCCACTTTCTTTTGCAGGGTTTCCGTATTCATCTCCTCATCCTCCTTTCTATCTATTAGACGCACCGTCATTCCGAAAAGTTTTCTTTTCCCAGTCAAAAAGAAAAAAGCCCTGCAAGACCGTTTCCGCCGCACAGAGCTTTTTTCTTTTCTATTATTTTAATTACTTTACGGCTTTTCCTGCCTGGATATGATGCTTCTCCACGTATCCGGTCAGCATCAGTGTAAGAGCCCCGTCGCCCGTTACATTGCAGGCCGTACCGAAGCTGTCCTGAAGGGCAAAGATGGTGAGCATCAAAGCCGTTCCCGTATTGTCAAAGAGAAGAATTCCTGTAATTAACCCCAGAGAAGCCATTACCGTTCCTCCCGGAACTCCCGGCGCTCCGATGGCAAAGACGCCCAGCAGCAGACAGAACAAAACCATAGTCCCCGGGGCAGGCAGCTTCCCGTAAAGGATCTGGGACACGGTCATTACAAAAAATACCTCCGTCAGCACGGAACCGCAGAGATGGATATTTGCAAAAAGCGGGATTCCGAAATCCACCATATCTTTGCGCAGTACGGAAGATTTTCCGGCACAGCGCAGAGCTACCGCCAGAGTCGCCGCAGAGGACATGGTTCCCACCGCCGTAATATAAGCCGGACCGTAATGCCTTACCACCTCCATGGGATTCTTTTGGGAATATGTGCCCGCAAGCCCGTAGAGCAGAGCCATCCAAAGGTAATGTCCCACCATAACAATCAGAATTACCTTGACAAATACCGGAAACTGCTTGGTAATCGTTCCTTCATAAGCCAACCCGCAGAAGGTCGATGCAATAAAGAAGGGCAGTACGGGAATTACCACCTTCGTCACCACGGCCAGCACCACGGCCTGAAATTCCTCCAGAAGCTCCTCCAGCTTTTTCGATCTGGTCCAAGTTACGCCAAGCCCCAGCAACAGGGAAAATACCAGCGCGCTCATCACCGACATGACCGGCGGAATCTCCAGCTCAAACAGCAGATCCGGAAGGCTCTTCAGCCCCTCTACCTCCGATACAATGGACAGATGGGGAATCAGTCCGTATCCCGCCGCCATGGAAGCCAGGGCCGCCCCTACGGAAGACACGTACGCCAGAACCAGTGCCACTCCCAGAAGCCGAGACGCATTGTTCCCCAGTTTTGTGATGGAAGGGGCTATAAACCCAATCACAATCAGGGGAACGCAGAAGGTAATCAGCTGCCCCAGCACCTGCTTTACCGTCACCACCACATTCATAACATCTTCATTCGCCACAAGCCCCAGAACCATGCCGGCCACCACACCTACCAGCAGCCGGAAAGGCAGGCTTTTAAATAATTTCTGCATAAAATTACTCCCTCTTTTCTTTCTACTATTATCTTACGCATCCGCAAATCACAGGAACACTCTTTTTCTATTATATCGGAAACGCCCCTGTGCCACAAGAAAATTCCGCGGAAAATCCGCCTGCGGCTGCTAATTTTTCACTTTTTTCTGACCGGCCAGCAGCTTGTCCAGGTAAACAGACTGAAACTGCTTGCTTGCCAGAGCCTGTTTCAGAGGCGGAAGCTTCAAAATTGCGGCAAATACCGCCGCCATAGCCCGGTGATTGGCAAAGGCCTGGTTGTCAAATACCAGATTCTGCAAGGTTCCCTTCTCTATAGCCTGCAGCACAAAGCGATGCGTGCTGTTCACCGGAGTGATCACTTGTACCGGGCGGCGCTTCATTTCAATGGCCTTGGCAGGACAATTTGCTGCGCAGACTCCGCAGCCCAGGCAGATTTCCGCATCCACTTTCGCTTTTTTCTTTCCGTTTTCTCCCTCTTCCAGGGAAATGGCAAGGATGGGACATGCTTTCTCACATTTCCCGCAGCCCACACAAGTCTCCTTCTGCACCTTCGGAATGTAATTGGTGGTTGCAACCGGCTGCATGGGTGCAAACTTCCGGGCCGCCTGCAAAGCTTCGCAGCAGCAGCCGCAGCAGTTGCAGATAAAAGCCGGATCTTCCCGGACATTTTCCCCGATCTGCACCAGATTGTGGGCATAAGAGCGCTCCAGGGCATCCATAGCTTCCGCCTTGTCAATCAGCCGTGCATAGCCTCCATGCTCCGCTAAGGAACGGGCCACATTTCCGAAGGTCAGACACACATCCAGGGGCGCGTCAATCTCACAGGGATGGCCGGCGTGAAGCATCTTGTGACGGCAGTAGCAGGTCCCCAGGCCGATATACTCCGCTTCCTCCACAATGTGGCTGGCCCGCTCATGGTCCAGAATGTGAAGGGTGTTGGGATTGGTCAGCACCGGTTCCTGTACAAACACCCGGCCCAGCCGTGTTTCCGTGACAAAGAATAGATCTTTGACGAAATCCTCCTCCACATTCATGTATTGGTAATACAGTTCACTCAGATACTTCTGATCGATATCGCCCCTGGTCCGCATAAGCGCAAATTCGATAAAGCCTGCCATGGGAGGCGGCATAACAAATTTGCGCACACCGTTGTGATAAGAATCTACCAGCAATGCCTTTTCACATAAATGTGTGAGAAATTTCTCTGCTTTCGCCTCGCTGGTCTGCCAGATACGGGCCGCCTTTTTCGCCGTAAACGGCCTTACAGGCAGGAGGGCCACCCATTTGGCCTCTTTCTCCGTGTAAAGCACCTGCAGAATTTTATATAATGTGTCTGACACCGGAGCCCCCTGAGTAAACCAGTTAATCCGGTCCTCCAGATTTTTATAAGCATCCCTGCTCGCAAGATGTCCCATCTCTCATTCCTCCTTTTTTCCTACAGCTTCTTTCTTTTTCATAACAAAGGATTTGCTGTCAACCGCCCTCATGGTAGCCAGTATCCCATCCAGATGATCATACTCATGCTGGATCAGTTCTGCCATCTGGTCATCCATGCGCAGTTCCCGTTCCTGCCAGTCCTGGTCACGGTAACGCAGAATGCAATGACGGTAACGCCGCACACGCACCAGCAGGCCGGGGAAAGACATGCAGTCATCCATGAGTTCCATCGTTTCATCTCCGATAAATTCCAAAGACGGGTTGAAGATAACATAAGGTTTGTCAGTTAAAATACAAATCAGCCGCTTTTTTACTCCAATCTGCGGCGCCGCGATTGCACGGCCGAAACCGTAATCCCGGCGAATCCCCCGGATGCAGTCAAACATATCCGCAACTACAGGCTTAAGCATCTCCAATTCTTCCCGTTTCACATCCTCAGAAATTTCATACAGCCGGGGATTTCCAAGCAGCAGTATCTCCCGTTCCATTTTTTGTTTTCCCTTCCCTTTCCGCTTTCGTTTCGATAAGTCTTATTTTAGATTAATTTTCTGTAATTTGCAATCCATACTTGCAGACCGCATAAAACCCGGAAACCCTTACATATATTTTCTTGAGACCCATAAAAGGAATCACCTATGAGCACCTTCAGCACCTTCATCGAAACCCTCAACCAATACCTCTGGGGGCCTCCCATGATGCTCCTCCTTTTCGGAACCCACCTTTTCATGACCTGGAAAACCGGCTTTATCCAGAGAAAAACCCCTCTGGCTATCCGCCTGTCCCTGACCCGTGATCCGGCTTCTCACGGAGATATCAGTCCCTTTGCCGCCCTCTCCACTTCCCTGGCCTCCACCCTCGGCACCGGCAATATCATCGGTGTAGGGACCGCCATTGCCCTGGGGGGACCGGGCGCTGTCTTCTGGTGCTGGCTGACCGGTGTTTTCGGTATAGCAACCACCTACGCGGAATCCCTGATCGCCATCAAATACCGGGTAAAAACTGTTGACGGCCGGATGCTGGGAGGGGCCATGTATGCCCTGGAACGGGGGCTTAATATGAAACCGCTTGGAATCCTCTTCGCCTGCTTCGGTGTCCTTACTTCCTTTGGCATCGGCTGCGGCGTCCAAGTAAATGCTATCTCCACCATTGCAGACTCCGCTGTGAAATCGGCTGTGACCGGAACCGGATCGGCCCTGGAACACCTTCTGCTGCGGCGTCCCGATGCCGTCTGCCTGGCCGTGGGCCTTGCCACCGGCCTGATTACCTGCGCGGTGATTCTGGGCGGCGTCCGCTCCATCGCCCGGGTCTGTGAACGCCTGGTCCCTTTTATGGCCGGCTCCTATCTGCTGGGATGTATCGTCCTCCTCTATCTCAACCGGGCCTTCCTGGGTGAAGCCCTGTCCCTGATTGTGAGCAGCGCCTTTACCGGAACTAAGGCTGCCGCCGGGGGATTGGCCGGCTCCGGCCTGATGCTTGCCGCCCGCTACGGCATTGCCCGGGGTCTCTTTTCCAACGAGGCCGGCATGGGCTCCGCGCCCATCATTGCGGCCGCAGCCAGAAGCCGCAATCCGGTGCGCCAGGCCCTGATCGCTTCCACCGCAACCTTCTGGGATACGGTAGTCGTCTGCCTCATCACAGGGCTGGTCCTTGTCAGCAGCCTTTTAAAGGGCGGTCTTCCCACGGAATCCGTCTCCGGCGGGGAGCTGACCAGCCTGGCCTTTTCCAGGATTCCCTATTTGGGAAGGCCGATCTTAATTTTCGGCATTATCACCTTCGCCTACGCTACCATCCTTGGGTGGTCCTATTACGGGGAACGGTGTCTGGAATATCTCTTCGGAAAAATATCCTTGTTTCCCTACCGTTTTCTCTGGATCCTGGTCCTGGTTTTTGCACCCGTTGTCCGCCTGGAACTGGTCTGGAGTATTTCCGATGCCCTGAACGCCCTGATGGCAATTCCCAATCTGGCCGCTGTCCTGCTGCTCTCCGGTACGGTTTCCAGGGACACCTGCTATTATCTGAAACACCTGGATGAGCCCGACCCCACGCCTGTCCCCGTCCGCCGGCGGTAGGCAGGTGCTGTCTTTTAAGGTACACCCTTCGGGCACCCCGTATGACAGAGCCTTCGGCTCGTCTTTTAAGGTATACCCTTCGGGCATCCCGTATGACAGAGCCTTCGGCTCGTCTTTTAAGGTATACCCTTCGGGCACCCCGTATGACAGAGCCTTCGGCTCGTCTTTTAAGGTATATCTTTGTCCCTCTTTTCATATCTTAGGATAACCGCAGCAATTCGGCCTGTACAAATTTCCGGGAGGGAGAAAATTCATGACAAATCATACAGAACAGCTCCGGGGACAAAATATTTTAGAAGAAGGGCGCCAGAAAACCATGCCGGAAGCCTTTCTGGAGCAGCTCAACGATCCGCTCATTTTTATCCTATTTATAGCTGCCGCTATTTCCATGCTTCTGGGCGAAGTCAGCGACACTGCTATTATTCTGGCTGTGATTCTGGTCAACTCCGTGGTGGGCGTTATTCAGGAGGGAAAGGCCCAGAAAGCCCTGGAAGCCTTAAAACAGATGACAAGCCCTACAGCCCTGGTCCGAAGAAACGGAATCCAGGCGGAAATTCCGGCCCGGGATCTGATTCCCGGAGATATTGTCTGTCTCGATGCAGGCCGGCAGGTTCCCGCCGATCTGAAACTTATTTCCGTAAACAGCCTGAAAATCGAAGAATCGGCCCTGACCGGAGAATCGCTTCCTGTAGAAAAAGATCTGCAGTCCCAGAACAAAGCTTACATGTCCACCAATGTAACCTACGGCCGGGGGGAGGGCGTTGTCACCGCTATCGGAATGGACACGGAAATCGGCCGCATTGCCCGCCTTATCAATGATTCTCCCTCTGAAATTACACCTCTTCAGAAACGGCTGGCAGACCTGGGAAAAATCTTAAGCATTGTCTCCATCTTTCTCTGCGCCCTGCTCTTTTTTATCGCCGTTTTGCAGAAGCGTGATGTGGTAGAAATGCTGATTACCGCTATCTCCCTGGCCGTAGCCGCCGTTCCCGAGGGCCTCCCGGCTATCGTCACGATGGTACTGGCCTTAAGCGTCTCCCGCATGGTCCGCGTCAATACCATTGTAAAACGCCTTCCAAGCGTAGAAACCCTGGGCTGCGTCAGCGTCGTCTGTTCGGACAAGACCGGGACCCTGACCCAGAACAAAATGACTGTCGCCGCCTGCTATTCCAACGGAAAGACTCTGGAAGCGTCCGCCCTAAACCCGGAAACGGATCGGCATCTCCTGGAAGGCTTTGCCCTCTGCAACGATGCCGTGCTTACACCGGACAGCCGCCTGGGGGATCCCACGGAACTGGCGCTTCTGGATCTGGCCCGCCGGTTCTATCTGGAACGGCCGGAATTGGAACGGCGTGTTCCCAGATTGGACGAGATCGCCTTTGATTCCGACCGTAAAATGATGACCACGCTTCACCGCGCCGGCGGAAGCACGGTTTCCTACACCAAAGGCTCTCCCGATGAAATCCTGAAGCGCTGCGGCACCATCCTTCTAAACGGCCGGGTCGTTCCCCTGGATGCCGGAAAACGCCGGGAGATTGACACTGCCTTACAGACACTTTCGGCAAAAGCCCTCCGTCTTTTGGCCCTGGGCATGAAAACGGGTGCTCCGCGCCCGGAAGAAAGCGGCCTCACCTTTGTAGGCGCAGCCGGAATGATGGATCCCATCCGCCCGGAAGCGGTGAAAGCAGTCCGGGACTTCCGGCAGGCCGGCGTGAAAACCGTTATGATTACCGGGGACCGAAAAGACACGGCCTTTGCCATTGCCCGGGAGCTTGGCATTGCCCGTGCTCCCTCAGACTGCATGACCGGAGCCCAGATTGATGCCTGCTCTCCCCAGGAGTTTTCCCGGGCTGTACAGCACACCTCCGTCTTTGCCATGGTATCACCGGAACACAAGGTACGCATTGTAAAAGCCCTGAAACACTCCGGGAAAATCGTAGCCATGACCGGGGACGGGGTCAATGATGCTCCTTCCCTGAAAGCTGCGGATGTGGGAGTCGCCATGGGTATCACCGGAACCGATGTGGCAAAAAACGCCGCGGATCTGGTTTTGACCGATGATAATTTTGCCACCATAGCCAAAGCCATTGCAGAGGGGCGGGGGATCTACGAAAACATTCGGAAATCCGTACTTTTTCTGCTTTCCTCCAACTTTGGAGAGATTATCACCATGCTCACTGCCATCCTGCTGGGGCTTGGCTCTCCTTTAAAACCCAGCCATATCCTGTGGATCAACCTGATCACGGATTCCCTTCCCGCCCTGGCTCTTGGAGTGGACCGCAGCGATTCCCGCCGCTTTATGAACCGCCCGCCCCGCCCCAAGGATGAAAGCCTCTTTGCCGGAGGCGGACTGAACTGCACCCTGCTCTACGGCTTTCTCATTGCCTTTATCAGCATGACTGCTTTCCTGCAGCTCCCCATTTCCATACTGGCGGCAAAAGGGCTGCCGGTCAGCTTGGAAAACCTGCGGACGCTTCTGGCAGCGCCTGAAATTCTGGCCCGGTGCCAGACCTACTCTTTTACGGTACTCGGCATTTCACAGCTCTTTCACGCCGTAGGAATGCGGGATGTGGAAACTTCCGTTTTCCGTATGAATCATCTGGCTAACCGCTTGATGCTGGCCTCTTTCGCCCTGGGCCTGGCTCTCCAAGCTCTGGTAACGGAATTTCCGTATTTCATCCGGGCCTTCGGCACCTGCCACCTGGACTCCAGCGAGTGGATCAGCTTGATTCTCCTGGCTTCTATGCCGCTTATTGCCCATGAGCTTCTGCTCTTTACGCCGGACCGGATTTTAAAACAGTTTCATCAAAGCCAGCAAAATGAGCAGCAATCCGCTGACCCAGCAGAGATTGGATCTGCAGTGGGCCGAAATCAGCCGCCCCAGATGCGTACCGGACACCACAGCCAGCGCGCCAACCAGAGCTGAAGCAGTTAAAGCGGCCGGAATCCGGGACGCGGCTACCCCGGCCCCGATACCGGCCGCCACGCTGTCAAGGGAAAGCGCAGCCCCCAGAGTCAGGGCTTCCCCCGGAGACACCAAATCATCCTGATTCTTATTGGCCGCTTCTGCCTCATCGTGACGGGAGCGGTCAAACAATTTGACAACCCCAAGTACAAACAGCAGCACAAAGCTAAACTGGCGCGTCAATCCCTGAGGAATCAGGCTGCCGGCCACGCCGCCCAAAAACAGGGAAACTGCAAGTGTCAGGCTTGACACTCCGCTCACAATCAGAACAGAAAGAAACGGAACTTTTATCTTACTCACGCCATAGGCAAAACCGGCGGCAAACGCATCTACGGACAGGGCCGTCACCAAAAGAAGGATTTCTAAAAAAGAAGAAAACATGAAATCACCGGAATCTTTTCATTTACGATTATCATATTCCGGTGATTTCATAGTGTTGAATTTACGAATTTTCTCTTTCATCCCGGGAAACCAGGCGGATCCTGCCGTATTTCCCGTCAAAACCAGGTATGCGTTCCGTTTTTCCCTCCCGCAGGAGCCGGATTCCCTCCGCAATCTGTGTTCCGGAGACCCGCCGGATTTCTTCCACAGGAATATTGCGCAGAATTTCAAACTCTGATCCAAGCTCCCCCAGCATTCTTTCATATTCCCTGGCTGCCTTCACGCCTGTAGGAGAATACCCGGCAGAAGCTCCAATCAGCTCCGTCAGGGGCATCAGGCTTTCAAACCTTTTTGCTTCTTCCCTGACAAAGCCCTCCGGGCGGTCTGCAAGCTGCCTGATACGGTGGGCGACGCCCATAGTCATTTTTTTCCCGCAGACCGGACAGATTCCCTGTGACTGTTCCGCCTGCATTGGGCTTTGGCAAATCCCGCACTTCCGATGGCCGTCATAGTGATATTTCCCTTCCTCCGGGAAAAACTCAATGGTTCCTTGAAGCCCCTTTCCTTCCTGGATCGCCCCATATAGTTCCTCATAAGACAGCCCTGTATCCAGCAGGTTGGCCTCCCTCCCCAGCTTTCCCGGAGAATGCGCGTCGGAATTTGAGATAAGCTGACAGCCATCCAGCGCAGAAATCTGCCAATTCATCGGCGGATCCGAGGACAAGCCTGTTTCCACAGCACGCACATAGGGCGTCAGATCCTCAAAGCATTCCTCCATCCGGTCAAAACCGGATTTTGCGCCAAACAAGGCAAAGTGGGGCGTCCAGATATGTGCCGGCACATAGATTGCCTCCCGGCACTCCTCCAACACTAATTCCAGAAGATCCCTGCATCCAAATCCCAGAATCGGCCGGCCGTCAGAGTGAAGATTCCCAATGTTCTGAAGCCGGGCCGAAATTTTATCCGCCGCTTCCAGGCCGGGAAGAAGAACCAGGCTGTGAACTTTCCTGGTTTTTCCATTCTTTTTATAAATGGAACTGATCTCCCCGGCTGCAACAAACCAGACCTCCCGGGAATCTGACGCTTCGCTGCTGCGGATCCGGTATGCTTCTTTCAGCCGGTAAAATCCGTTTCCCGCCGGCTCCAGCTTTTCTTTCAATTCGGCCCTCCAGGCCGGATGGGTGAAATCCCCGGTTCCAAGTAAATCAATCCCTTTGCGCCTGGCCCAAAAATCCAGCATTTCCGGCGTACAGTCTTTGCTGGTGGCGTAGGCGTAACGGGAGTGGATATGCAGGTCTGCGATGTACATAGGCGGCTCCTTCTGTGTCTGATTTCTGAACTTTACCAAGTATATCATAAAATTTTGACAAATGGAAACCTCTCTTTTATCATAAAATAATAACAGCAATCATAGGAGAATGATTTCGGAATGGAAAAAGAATATTTATTAAGAGAACGGCCTTTGCGGGCTCTGTTTCTGTTTGCCCTTCCCATGATCGTGGGAAACCTGTTCCAGCAATTTTATACCATGGCTGACTCCATGGTAGTTGGACGTTATGTAAGTGAAAATGCCCTGGCGGCCGTGGGAGCCTCTTACTCCCTGACAAATGTATTTATCTGCGTGGCCATCGGCGGCGGCGCAGGGGCTTCCGTACTCACCAGCCGGTATTTCGGAGCCAGGGAATACGACCGGATGAAGGGCTCCATCTCCACAGCCCTTCTTTCCTTCCTGGCCGTCAGCCTGGTTCTGGCCGCCCTGGGCCTTTCGCTGGGCCGGGAATTTATGATCCTTTTAAAAACACCGGAGGACATTCTTAATATGGCCGTGGAATATCTGAATATTTATTTCTGCGGGCTGCCCTTTCTGTTTATGTACAATGTGCTGTCTTCTATGTTCAACGCTCTGGGCCGCTCCCGGATCCCTTTGTATCTGTTAATCTTCTCTTCTGTATTTAACATCGTCCTGGACATCTGGATGGTCCGTTCCCTCCATCTTGGAATCGCCGGGGTGGCCTGGGCAACGCTTATTGCTCAGGGAATCTCTGCTCTGGTCTCCTTTTTGATCTTTCTGCGGGAGCTGAAATCTTATCCCGGCACTCCGAAGAAGCTCTGCAGTCCCGGGGAACTTTCCTCCATGTGCCGGGTAGCCCTTCCGTCCATCTTCCAGCAGTCCACAGTCTCCATCGGAATGATGCTGGTACAGTCTGTAGTCAACAGCTTCGGCCCCCAGATGCTGGCCGGTTTCTCCGCGGGAATGCGGGTAGAAAGCCTCTGCATCGTCCCCATGGCCGCCCTCGGCAATGCCATGTCCTCTTATACCGCACAGAATCTTGGGTCCAGGCAGACAGGCCGGGTCCGGGAGGGCTATCATGCTGCCCTCCGGCTGACCGCATTCTTTGCCGTCTTCCTCTGCCTGTCCCTGGAATTTTTCCACGCTCCCATTATCGCTTCCTTCCTGGGCAGCGACGGAACCAGCCTTGCCTTGGAGACCGGAAGCAGTTATCTGAGATTTATCGGCTTTTTCTTCGCCCTCATCGGACTGAAAATGTCTACCGACGGCCTGCTGCGGGGCGCGGCAGACATGAAGCTCTTCACTCTGGCCAACCTGGCCAATCTCTCCCTGCGGGTGATTTTCGCCGTCACCATGGCTCCCCGATTCGGTATCGCCATGGTCTGGTATGCCGTGCCTTTGGGATGGCTGGTCAACTTCCTGATTTCTTTTTGGGAATACCGCACCGGAAAATGGGAGCGCAAGCTCTCTTAGTTCTGATAAAATGCCTCAATGGCATCTGCAAGATAGTCGGAAGTACCTTCCCCGTAGGTTTCTTCTATGTGTTTGCGGAGCTCCTCATTCTCCCGGTAATCCTTGGCCGTTTCCAGCATATAGCCTTTCATCTCCTTAAGCCGCAGAAACTGCCCGGATACAAATTCCATCTCTCCCACACATTCCTTTACCTCAAAGGTATTCACATCCGTCCCTTTCTTCTCTATCAATTTTGTGCGGGCAGCATCAAAGCGCTTTCCGTAAGCCGCCGTCACCTGAGCACTTAAGGGATGCGTCGCTGCCTCCATATAATTCTCTTTGCCGCCGTACCATTCCACCAGCTTAGCCATGGTTTTCCGGGCCCGTTCCGTTGACATCTGTTCCAGAAGATACTCCTGGTAATTTTCCGCGCTTCCGTATTGTTTCGCCGCTAGCTCCTGCGCCTCTTTCGGCATATTGGCAAAAGATGCCCGGCAAATCTCTTGGATATCCTGCCTCACTAAACGCCGCAGGCTTTAGAAGACCAATCTGATCGTAATAGTGAAGGGTGCGCACACTGATACCCGTCTGTCTGGAAACCTCTTTTACCGTCTGCATAAAACCGCCTCCTGATTTTGATAAAACCACCTTAAACTATGACGCAGGGTCAGGGGCAAGAGAAACTTTACATTTTTTATGATTCGTTTTCCAAGCGTCCGGCCCAGTACCGGACGGCCTGTTCCAAAAAGGCGGCACAGCCCTCTGTCTCTCTGTCGTAATAAGACCGGAACCGCTCGTCGCACACATACATGGAGGCCACACCCTCATGAGCCTTTGCAGAATAAGAAGGCCAGGTCATGTTAAGCCATTCCTTATGCCGGCGGACCAGCTCTCCCGCCTCCCGGCTCTTTGGGGAAATCCCCTCAAGAACGTTCTTCTTCAGCATTTCCCGAATCTCTTCCTCCAGTTCCCGGAAGCGCTTCCACTCCTCCTGTGTCATATCCAGCAGTTTTCGGTTGGATTGCTCCGCTGTCTCTGCCCCGTACCGCTCCCGGATTTCTTCCCCGTACCGCTCTTCATTTTCCCGGAGAGCTCTTTCTTTTAACGCCGCAAATTTTTCCTGATCGCTCATTTCAAAATCTCCTTTCTTCGAATGGATCGTCTGCACAACCGTCCGAATCAGCATATCCAGTTTATCTCTCTCTTCCTGGAGCTGCGCAAGCTGCTCTTCCAGGGCCTTTACAATGTCAAAATCCTTTTCATAGAGGATTTTTTGAATCTGCTTCAGTTCCAGCCCCCGTTCCCGGTAAAAGAGAATCTGCCAGAGCAGCTCCGCCTCCCGCTCCCCATAGAAGCGGTACCCGGAGGCCTCCGTATACAAAGGCTTCAAAAGGCCGATCTCATCATAATACCGCAGAGTGCGCGCGCTCACGCCTGCCAGCTCCGACAGCTCCCGGATTCCGTATACATTCTTCTTCATCTGCATGCCACCTCCTTCGGACGGTTTCAGCATATCCCTTTCCCCGGCGTCAAAGTCAAGGGATTTTGCAAACTATTTTTGAAATTTTTGAAAAAAGTTCTTTTTCCCCTTGACCTGTACGTTGGGGATACGTCTATACTATAACTGACGGGATTACGAGGAACTTAGATCAGGAGGCAATATGCAGCTAAACGAAGTAAGCCGGCAGCTAAACCTAAGCAAGCGGGCCATAAAATTTTACGAAGAAAAAGGACTTCTCCAAGTGGAAAAGTCTCCCAACGGCTATCGGAACTATACGGACGAAAATGTCCGCACTTTAAAAGAAATCTCTCTCTACCGGAAACTTGGCATCTCACTGGCCGATATCCGCTCCCTTCTGTCCGGGAAAGCCCCCGGAAAATTGGAACAAATTTACGAAGAAAAGAAGCGGACCCTGGCCCTGGAAGCAAAAGAGCTGGAAGCCCTGGGACGGTTTCTGGAAAACAACGATGTGGACACGGCCTGCGCTGCCGTTGACTACGAAACCATTGCACAGGCCATGCAGGAAATGATCCCCGGCTTCTACGGAGCCTATTTTATGAACCACTTTCTGCCTTATCTGCAAATTAAAATCCACACAGAGGAACAGCAGAAAGCCTACGAGACCATTATCGGCTTTTGGGACAACACTAAAATCCGCATTCCTCTTTTTCTCCGCATCTCCGGCTTCATTACTCTTCGGCTCCTGCCCCGGCAGAGCATGGAGCAGCTTGTCCGCAGAACAGATGCCAGGCTTCAAAGCATGCTCCACCCCACGGAAGAAGAGTACCAAAAGCTTCTGGAGCAGACCCGGAAAGGTGTAAAATTCAAAAACAGCCTCTTTGTCCGCATTCATCCGGCTTTTATTGCCCAGCGGCGCTTCATGAAAAGGCTGCAAGACTGCGGCTACAACGATATTTTCATCCCTGCCATGACCCGGCTCTCCCCCAAGTACCGGGAGTACCATGAGGCGCTAACAGCCGTCAACCAGCGGATCTGCAAGGATCTGGGGCTCTACTATGACTCCAAATTCCGCATGGTTATGCACCCTTCGAGCCCCCCGCATGACAGATCCTAAGAACCGCCTGTTATGGTACGAGACCGCCGAAAAAGGCCGGTGTCTGCAGATTTTTCGAAGCTTCCTAAGCCCGCTTTACCGGATGCCGGATCACGGTTTTCAGCCGCTCCGGCGCCGTCCTCCTGGGATCCCCCAGATAAATCTCATGATGGCAGCGGTCCCGGAAATCTGTCTCATACCCGGAATCCCGGATAAAACACTCCAGCCGCTCGATGGTTTCCGGCTCATCGTCATAAGGACCCACATGGAGAACCTGGGCGCACAGTCCTTCCGCCCGGCGCACCAGCTTCGCCTTGGAAACGTCAAGTCCCGGCTTTTTCTTCGAAAGCTGTTCCCCCGCCCAGGCAAGCACCTCCTCCGTAATGGAATCCGGTTGCCTGATCATAGAAAACCAGCAGAATTTTTCTTTATCTGTAATATTTCTTCCGTCAAAATCCGCGTCTTCCACCCACCACAATCCTTCCAGGGGCGGAACTACGTAATTCCCCGAAGCCACGGCCGGATCACCTATGATCCCGGTCCCCTCCAAAAGTTCTCCCGGAACCGTACCGAATTTCAGACTCATCTTAATCCCGTATGACAAGCCGTAGAGAAGTTCCAGGGCCTGGGCATAATCCTCGGAAGTATTGGGGTTTCCCTTTCCTTCCACCTCAAGAAACACCATTTCCGGCACTTCCACCAAAGCAGGCGTCTTCTTGGGCAGATACAGATCCGGAAACTCTTTTTTATAATCCAGCTTTTTCACTGTCTGCTTCGTTCCCATGAGCCGCCTCCTTCTTTACTTTCTTTTTCTTAGGTTTCGGCATGGGAAGTTCACTGCAGGTTTCCCGCACCAGCCGGGAAAGCTTCTCCCGATCCTCCAGATCCTCCACCAGAAAATGAGGCTTCGCCCCATGATAGGGAGAGCCTTCCCCCAAATCCGGCGCAAGCTCCCTTCCCCGCTCCGTAATCTTCACAAACAGCTGATCCTCACAGATCACGCCGAAAATCTTTCCGTCGCAGTAGATTCCATACTCACCGAACATCTTCCGATAAGTAATCTCTCCTGCCTCTCCCATCTGATCCGCTGCATACTGAACAAATTCCAAACTGGATGCCATGATAAAATCCTCTCTTTCCGTCCGGAAACCGGCGGCGCTTTAAAACCGCCGGACGGGTAATGCGATACCTTTCTCCCGGACTGTATGGATACATTCTACCACAGAAAACATGACATCAGTATGTCATATTTGTGTTTGGTTCCGTCTGCGGATTCTCATACGCTCAATTCCCCGGACTGCCCCGAACAGCACCCCTACGCAGGGCCATACCACCCAGCTGCGGCGCCAGGCCTCATGTCCGTCTGCCGAAAGGCTCAAGGCAAGATAGACAGCCGTTACCACGCACCAGTAAACCTTGTGCAGGTTCCGGTTATTGGAAGCTTTCTCTTCCGGCGTAAACTGCCCCTCCTGCAGAAGCATCTGGCAGGCATCCCACTCCTCACTTCCAAGGACACATAAGAATACGCCCAAAGCCACCAAAAGCAGTACCAAATCAATGCTCATAGCAAGAACCATTTCATTTTCCGTAAAAATCATAACGAAAAAAATCGGAAGGGCAGAACTGATGCAGAAAAATATACCTGCCGCCGTAAAATTGTGATGTCTCCTCTCCAGCTCGCTTCTGCGCCTGCGGACAATTCCGTCTACTCCGTACGCAAGGCGGAATCTCTCTTTCTTCATAAAATCATAGATTTCCGTTTTGCCGCTGTTTAATACCAGCACCACCGTAGCCCCTGCCACAATCAAGAGAAGCACCACCAGCCCCAAACCGCCTGCCGCTTCTTCTGTTATATCCAAAGCTTCCATCTCTGAAAAGGCTGCAAGGAAGATCAGCAAAACCGGGCAGAGAATATAGGAGGCTGTTGCCAATGCCGTAGACAATGCCAGTTTCTTCTTTTTTTCCAGAAAACTTTCTGCTTCCTCAAGGGAAACCCTGCGGAGCAGATCTTGGGATTCTTCCGTCTCTCCCGCGGCAGCCGGAGCTTTTTCTTCTTTCTCTTTTAACAGATAATCTGTGCTGACCTCAAAGATCTCACTCATTTTTAAAATGCGTTCCAGATCCGGAATTGCCGACGCGCTCTCCCATTTGGAAACTGCCTGTCTGGAGACCTCCAGCTGATGGGCCAGTTCCTCCTGGGACCATCCCTTTTGTTTGCGCAGTGCCGTAATTTTTTCAGCCAATATCATAATTCTTCATTCCTTTCAAAAGCCTTTTTCTAACGATCGTTAACCCTATTTTAGGCTTTTTCCCGGTTGTCAACCACCAAGTGCGCTTTGAAATTTGTAAACCGGCAGTTGCTTTTTAACATTTTTACGGTTTTTATTATAAATTCTTATATCAAAAAAGGCAATGTTCTTTCACTGGCAGAAATCCGCCTGCTTTTTTCATTGACCGCATCCGGGTTCTGATTTAAAATAGAGGTCAGAAAAATTATGTCAGCAGCAAGGAGCACACGCTATGAAATCATCCGAAGACCTTCGCATAAAACTGCGTTCTATCGACCACCGGGGATACCCGGCCTACAAAGATTTAAAGGGACAGTACGACTTTGGAAGCTTCGTTCTCTCCATTGACCATGTACAAGGTGATCCTTTCGCCGCTCCCTCCCGTCTCTCCGTTCTGGTAGCCGGAAAGAAAGCCGGGTTCCCAGAAGAATATTACCAGACATTTCCCAAGCGGATTACCCTTCAGGATCATCTGACCCGGCTTTTTGCCGCGCAGCTCTCTTCCGGCAGCAAGCAGGCCAAAGGCTCCGGGAAAAGCGGCCTTCTGGCAGCCTCCCGCTGCGGACAGGAGATTCTGGAGCGCACTGCCTGCCGGGTGAAGGACGGCGCCGTCACCCTGCGCTTTGAGGCCGGTTTTCCCGCCCGGGGCCGCACCATTGACGCAGGGGAGCTGGAAAAAATGCTCTTTGACATTCTGCCCGCCTGCGTTCATGCCAGCCTCTATTACCAGAAAATCAACAAAAGCCGCCTGAAAGCTGCCATAGAACTGTGCGAAGACCAGCAGTATATCCGTTCCCAGCTTCCGGCTCTGGGTCTGTGCGCCTTTCTGGCTAACGGTTCTGTCCTGCCCCGCCAAAGCGGCGTCTCGGACCGTCCTATGGAAGGAGCCGTTCCGTTTCGTTCTCCGGCCTCTATGGAAGTAACCCTGGCCCTCCCCAACCGGGGACCCGTGACGGGCATGGGAATCCCAAAAGGCATCACCCTTTTTGTCGGGGGCGGCTACCACGGCAAGTCTACGGTACTGCAGGCCCTTCAATACGGGGTCTACAATCACATCGGCGGCGACGGCCGGGAACTGGTTATCACAGACGAGAGTGCCTGGAAGCTGCGCTCGGAGGACGGACGCAGCGTAACCGGCGTAGATATTTCCCCCTTTATCCGCCAGCTCCCAGGAGGCAGGGACACCCGGCATTTTTCTACGGAGGATGCCAGCGGCAGCACTTCCCAGGCAGCCAATCTTATGGAGAGCGTGGAAAGCGGCAGCACCCTGCTGCTCATCGATGAAGACACCTCGGCTACCAATTTTATGATCCGGGACAAGCTGATGCAGGAGGTGGTGGCTCCTGAGGAGGAGCCCATCATCCCCTTTATTGAACGGGTGCGGAGCCTCTACGAGGATTTCGGCATCTCCTCCGTCATTGTTGCCGGAAGCTCCGGATCCTATTTCCACGTGGCAGACACGGTGGTACAGATGAAAGAGTACGAACCCTGGGACATTACGACACGCGCCAGGGAAGCGGCGGCAGCCTTCCCGGTCTTCTCCGCCAACCAGGAAAAATTCCCTGCCTGCTCTGCCAGCCGCTGTCCCCGGCCCAACGCTGCCCTGAAAAAAGACGACCGCCTGAAATTAAAGGCTCTTGGAACCAGTGAACTCTCCCTGGGCTACGATACGGTGGAACTGCGCTATCTGGAACAGCTGCGGGATTCGGAACAGACCATGGCACTGGCCTATCTCCTGAAATACCTCCAGCTGCAGG
This sequence comes from uncultured Lachnospiraceae bacterium, assembly GCA_910587955.1. Taxonomy (GTDB): domain Bacteria; phylum Bacillota; class Clostridia; order Lachnospirales; family Lachnospiraceae; genus Laedolimicola. The sequence continues at coordinate 21,407 of CAJUNN010000031.1, forward strand.
TGATGGACGGAAGGAGAAGTATGACTGCCCTGGCCGACCAGGCGGAACGCCTGCTGGATAACCAGGGATTGGAAGGCCTCTTTGAGCGCGGGGACGTGCGTTCTTCCCTGGCACGGCCCAGACGTCAGGAGATTCTGGCCTGTCTGAACCGCTACCGGAAGCTTAGCTGCTGACAGGCGAATAGAAAAAGTCCTGCCCGGGCGCCAAACCCCGGGCAGGACTTTTTAACTCTATTTTCCTTTACACAAATCGTAGCTTTCCCCAATCATTCTGCAAATTTCCTTCCGGGGGACGCTCCCGTCTAAAATAATCGAATTCCAATGTACCTTATTCATGTGATAAGCGGGAACCACCGATTCATAGGCGCTCCGCCAAAATTCCCTCCACGAAGGATCGCATTTCACATTGATCCAGATACGCCCCTGCCGCTCAAAAATCCAGGCGAAAATCCGCCGGCTGGTGCGTATCCGCATACAGGTCCAGTTTGGATCCTCAAAAGGATAGTCCTCATAAACCTCCGGAAAAGTCAGACAGTACCGGATTGCTTCTTCTCTTGTGGTCATCCTCCGTTTCTTCTCCTTTCTCTCCCTTATCCCCCGATCATTATACCTACATTGCCGTAGAGCGCCACCCGGATTACCCCGCAGAGAATAAGATGCAGCGGATAATAGAGGTAAAAGAACCATTTCATTCCCTTCCAGGTCCCCCTTTGTCCGTTATAACGTTTCAGCAGAGGGATCGTAAGGGCCGTGCCAAACTGCAGCAGGCCGTAGACTTTATCAATGCACAGGAAATAAATCAAAGCATACAAGGCCACATAAAACATCATGCCGGACATCTGCTTTTTAAAATCCCCGCGGTTGCCTCCAATGGATACAATGGCCATCACCGCAATACAGCTCCAGTCAGAACAAAATGTCAGCAGGCAGATGAAAATCAGCAGTCCCGTTTTCATCCACTCTTTCAGCCTCCCGCAGTCCAGAATCATCAGGCTAACCAGCCCCCAGGCCAGAGACCAGATTACACTGGTCTGGTTAAAAACCGTAGTCTGAAAAGGTACAAAGGGTATCCCAAAAGCAAAATTGTAGGCAAAATGGGAAATAAAGGCAAACAGAAACAACCGCATGGCATATTTTTTTACATTCTGTGTGTAATGATAGCCTTCCGCAATAAAAAACCACATAATGGGTGCCGTCAGCCTTCCAATCACATGGCCCGCAAGAACCCACCAATCCTTGGGGTAATTGGGAAATACTACGCTGAGCAAATGATCCAATGTCATAGCCAGAATGGCAATCATTTTTAACTGGTTGGAATTAAAACTCTTTTTCTGCCGTTCCATCTCTGCTTCCCTTCTTTTATACCTTCATCCCGCGCATCCTGCGCTGCAGTTCTAAAATAGCCTGCATCAATTCCTCCCGCTCTGCATCCCCTAGTTCAATAAACTGGCATCCGTATACAAAACCGGAAATCCCCTTTTTCTCCACCCGCAATACCCGGCAGAACAAATTCCACTCCGGGCATTCGGAAAGCAGCCCTACCTTCAGCAGCAGCCGTTCTTTCTGGCAGCACTCGTATTGGGTTCCGATGCTGGCACCGCCGGCACTGATGTTGCGCACGATTGCGGCCTCTTCATGGTTCCCGAATTTCCCCAGCGGGGCAATTACTGCATCCAGATTGGTATCCAGCCGGAAAAATGCGCGGTCATCTCTCACCCGGACAAGCTTCAAATCCTCCAGACGCCAGAAAAAATCCCGCTCTGCGGCAATCTCTCCCTCCACAGAAACGTCTCCTTTCTCCCGGATACCTCTTTCCCGGCTCTTTTTTTCTAAATCCCTTCTCTTTACTGCTTCTGTCTCTTCTTCCCTGCTTTCAAGAATTTCCCGAAATCCCATACTGCCCTGCCCTCTATACTTGCTTCCTTCCCCCAACACCTTTCTCCGTCTCTCATTTACATAGGCGTCCCCACTTCAATCAGATTCCCGTCCGGATCGTAAAAGCGGACCACCTTCTGCCCCCAGGAGTGCTCCGTCAGGCGATTGACATAACACACCGGTTCTCCATACTGTTCCAGCTTCTCTACAAATCCCTCCAGATCCGCCTCTTCAAAGTAAAGCTCTGCCGCGTGATTCTGCGGGATTATCTCCCGCCCGATGAATTTCTTCCAGATAGATGCGTCCTGAAGTACCAGTCCTTCCGTGAGAATCACATTGCCGTCATTATCCAGAAGCACATCCAGGCCGAACAAGTCTTTATAAAATTTTATAGAGCGCTCCATGTCGTTTACAACAATTAAGATATTCTTCAGTTTCATTTATGCAGTTTCCTCCGAATTTTTTCGAATTTCTTCCACCACATGCAAGATTCTATGTGCCGCCGCCATATCGTTCTCAAACAGCGTTATCATGCTCCCGACACTTCGGAACGGTTCCTCCATCAAAACCGAATTGTCCTCTATATTTCCGTTAACCGAGATATAATCCATAATCAGGCGCAGGAAACGCATCTGGTTCAAATTCAGCCGTTCGTCCCGAAGGAATTCACCAAACGCCTCGTTGACTGCCTCTCTGTCTATGCCTACGATCTTTCGGACCAACCTTCCCACAGGAGTCTCGCCGTACTCCCGTTCGTATTCTTTCCTTGTTCCAAGTTCTTCCCACAAAATCCGTTCCAGTTCGGAAAATTCAACGGCTGTCAGCTTTTTATTATTTCTCAATTTATGGACTGCCAGGCTATTCTGATGCTCTTTCAGATAATACTCTACCTTGTCTCTGTAATTTTTCAAATCATCGGAAGCGTAAACCGCCTCCCCTTCTCTTGCATCAACAACAGAATCGGAAAAATTTGTATAATACAGATGCCTCTCCGATTTCTCTATAAACTGCATCAGTTCCCGTAAAGCCGTCCGCACCTGCTCCATATCTGCCAAAACTGCCTGTTCCCAGAAATCCTTTTCCAAAACCCGTTCAATAATTTCTCTCTGTTCTTTTACCTGGGGAATCGTATAACGTTTTGACAGCTGCTCTGCTGCAGACACTACAAGCCCCATATTCTGCGGCGCATTTTTATGCTGCAGATGTGCCAGTTCAATCGAGTACATCAGATAATCAAACCGCCTTGTAAGCTCATCCTCTTTCTTGGGAACCATAAGCGGCGCTATTTGTTCTTTTAATTCCGCAGCTTCCACAGCGCCCAAATGCTGCCAGGCTTCCTTTCTGCGGTAACTCTCTACATATCGCATCCGCTGTTTTACACGGAAACTATCCTCTTTTAATTTTGTTATGACATAATGCAGCCCGTTTACCAATTCCGCCCGATACGCCACATATTCTTCCTCACTTTGATAGACAGCCTCCTGCAGTTCCCGGACGATCTGGACCTTACAGCAAAAAATCTTTTCTGCCAGAGATTGGCCGATTTTTCCCTCCAACGGTTTTGCCTCCTCCCGGAAAAAGCTAAAATTATTGCAAAAATCAAAGATCAGAAATTCTTCTTTATCCATTCCCGGCCCCAGCAGATCCGGACAGAGCCTGGTCCCTCTTCCAATCATCTGCCAGAATTTGGAATAGCTTCTTACTTTCTTAAAAAACACAAGATTTAAAATTTCCGGAATATCAATTCCCGTATCCAGCATATCCACAGAGACAGCTATCTGGGGCATCTTTTCCCGGATACTAAAAGAATCAATCAAAGTTTCCGCATAGTTGATGCTGTAATCAATCTGTTGGATAAAACTTTCTCCATACTCCGGAAACAGTATGTGAAACCGATTTACAATCTCTTTTGCATGGGGACTGTTCTTTGCGAAAATTATGGTTTTTCCTAATTTATCACCGTCCTCCACCTTCAGCCCTTGTTCCATCAAAATCTTTAACACCATATCAATGGTGTCTGCATTAAACAGCCATTCATTTACCGCCGTACTGGAAACATCCTTCTCTACTTTTTCCTCATCTTGAAAAGTCTCTTCAAATTCCTCTTTTTCTTCCTCTGTAAGCTGATCGTAGTGAATCCCGTCCTCCATAATTTTCGTTTTATATTCCAGCGTCCGATGGCTCACGAGATAATGTTCATTTACTGCCTGCTTCAATTCATACGCATATGTGGGCACCCGCCGTTCCAGATCAAAAATACTATATGTATTTTTGTCAATCTCATCTTTGGGAGTGGCTGTCATGCCAAGCAGCATAGCGTCAAAATATTCAAAAATATCCAGGTATTTCTTATAAATGCTTCTATGGCTCTCATCAACGATAATCAAATCAAAATGTGCCGGTGTGAAGAGACGGTTTCCATCCTTCCTTTTTGTCTCATCAATCGCATTCAGCATGGTGGGATAAGTAGAAAAAATCATCCGGCTCTGCTCCGGATCGTCCTTGGAATCCAAAAGGTTGCACAAGGTCAGATTCGGCAGTAAATACCCGTAATTCTTTTTCGCCTGTCTCACCAATGCCTTTCTGTCCGCAAGAAACAAAACGTTTTTTACATAATTATGCCGTGTTAATACGTCCACAATACTAATGCTTACTCTGGTCTTCCCGGACCCCGTGGCCTGCACCAGCAGCATTTTCCGACGCTTTTTCCGGATTGCATCACAGACAGCCATAACCGCCTCTTTCTGATAAGGGCGGTTTGTAATTTTATCGCGGATTTCCACGTACTCCAGAGATTTGCGGATTTTCCTGCGATCTATATAGATCTGTAATTCTTCTTTTGTAAAAATACCGGACACTTTTCTCTCCGGATAGTCATTATAATCATCTATAAAATAGAATTCAAACCCGTTGGTCAAAAAAATCAAAGGCCTCTGGCCATACTGATTCTCAAGACAGTCCGCATACAATTTTGCCTGCTGCCGGCCCGCCGCAGGGTTCACGCCTGCCCTTTTCGACTCTATCACTGCCAAGGGAAGATGAGTGGCCCCAAAAAGAACATAATCTGCCGCTCCTTTTCCCGACGGACTCGGCATGCCTGAAACTGGTACTTCCTCCAGACAATCCCTTCCTATCTGCCATCCGGCATCCATCAGCACAATATTAATGTAATTTTTGCGGGTTTCTGCCTCTGTATAGGCATCGACAGAAAACTCACGGGAAGAAACGTGCTCCTTCCGCAAACCGGTCATCTCATCCCGCAATGCTTCATTTTCCCTGCGCAGATCTTCCAGTCTTTTATCCCTGCTGCTCAGCTCTTCATATAATCTTTGCAGTTCCTCTGGTTTTTCCTTTTTCTCCTTTCCTTTTTCTAAAAGAGATTCCTGATAACTGCTTTCCTCATAATCGTCTGCATAACAATACTCCATCCATTTGCAAAATTCAAATAGATTCCTCAGTGACAGGACTGCGGCGTCCCTTTTGATACGCTGATTGCTATGTACTGCCGTATTCCCCAGCTTCACAATATATTTCAACAGCAGAAACAGCCTCGGCTCCAAAACATCCAGAAAGGTGTCCTCATGAATCAAACTGGATAAATTATCCCGGTACGGAAGTTTCAACGAATCATCATAGACAAACACCCAGCGGACAGCCAACTCCAGCGCTCTCCTGGATAAAATCGCCGCAGTTGCCGCCGAAACACCCAGCCCTTTTTCCGCCTCTATGGCATTTTCCGAAAAAGAAGAAAATAATTTATTCTTTTTTAAAAAGTCAAAGTTTGTACACATATCAGAAACCTCCTGTTTTCGGCTTTCCATTTTATCAAGGCTCCATAAGCTGATTCTTTACCAAAATAGCTTGGGAAATTTCAATTTGTCGATTTGATGAACGAAGGCGGCAAACTGGTTTTGGAGTTCTATTGGTGGCAAATATATAGAAAATTTTCCAAGCCTTTCTTTTGATATATTTGACATGGATTTTGCTGATCCACTTGCAATACTTTGAATCTGTTTTCTAAATAAATCATGATTAATTAATTGCCACAAAAATACCTTATTGCAATTATTTTTTGTATTTAATCTAAAAATCAGATCAGGCATCATTAATTTAGGAGGTGTAGATGCTACATAAGCCGCCATTCCCACTAGTTCCGGCGTATTTTTTCTTGTAAATAACAAATCTCCCTCACGAACTTCTGCATTTTCAACAAAATCACTTTCACTTATAATTCTTTTGTTTTCCTCTGGTTTATATATTCCATAGGTAACCGCACTCAATTTTAATATAGCTGGATGCTCTCCCACTCTAGCAACCGTATCACACACAAAACTTTTTCCATTATCAATATTTTCAAGGCATTCATTCATCAATACTTTATCCCATCTAAAAGGATTCGAAACTGGATCTCCGAACATCTCCACAAATCGGGATTTGATGAGATTTTCCAAATCTAATAATTCTTGTTTCTGTCCCTCCATTATCTTTTCAGTTTTTTCAAGAATGAATACAACCTCTCGTTGCTTTGGTATATCTGGTAATCCAAAAATCTCATTCTTATAATCTTTATAATAAATATGAGGAATTGTTGCTCCTGTACAATACTTTGCCAAATTCATATGTTTTACAGCATAATATAGATATTTGGGAACAACTCTTTCATTTGGAATAATATATTGCAATGTTCCAAGAACAGATGACTTAGCTGGCAAAAACATTGTTCTCCCAATTCCTGCTCCATCTTTCACAACAGCAATATAGTCTTTCTTTTGATGATAAAAATCTACTGTTCCAATATATCCAGCAGCTCCATAAATTGGATAATTACCAATCAAACCTTCAATATCCTTTTGTGCCAGATTAGAACTCCCTCTTTCACTCACATCACCTAATTTCACTTTATCCATTTCTTTATCCACACAAACCTTCCCTAGTAAAAGCAAGACCTTACTCCAGTAATTCCTTCTCCGTTTCAAGAAATATCTGAACTAATACTTTATAATCCAAATATTGTATACCATCTTTTCCGAGATAAATCTTATCAGACAATTTACTGGTATAGTATAGATCCATTGCCTTTTCATAGGAAAAACCACACGTCTTTGCTAAATGTTCTATGAGCCTTTCTTCAAGATTTTCCTGATATACTCGTTCTAATATTTCTTCATTCATTTCATTGTTACCTCGTAAAATGATTCATAGCATAATAGATGATTTATCGCTTTCTGGCTTATAAAGGCAATCTGGTCATAATCAGGATACACCTTTATTTCCTCCAAAGCTCTTTCCTTATCCCAGATACCGGATTGATACATATCCACTACTCTAAACACCTTATCATTTGCCACTTTCCCTTTAATTACATCGTACTCTAAATAATCTTTTTCTTCATCACGACACCTGCATACAAAATCAATCCACTCCGTTAAGTCCTTTTCAAAACTTTTATAAATGAGTTCGTTAAAATCTTCCATCATATTATAAACTGTGACAATCGCTTTATCCGTACTGCAAATATCAGCCTTCCTTCTTGCCCATCTCTCCGCCTGTTCCTTTACTGTTGTCACATAAAATCCTTTTCCAAAATCCAGCGCCCGAAAAGAATGTTTTATATCTGGATACTCTACAATCATATTTGATCCGTGATAAACAATCATATAGATATCCCCCTAACATTAAAATATTCCTTGATATCTTCAACAATATACTTCGTACTTTGCGTGTGAAGAATTTCATAATTAGGCACTAAAAAACCCATAATACAATTTGTGCTTTTCATATTCTTATATACTTCCGAAGGATTCTGTTTCCAATGATTCGCACATGCGTGAATCATATATATCACAAATGAAAATATATCCTTATTCATAGCTCCATATCCTTTCACTACCCAACCTACCCAACGCCCAGACTTAGCCGCTCCAACTCTCTCCAACCTTCCATCGGCCTTTAAATTTGACAGAATCCTTTCTATCTGTCTCTTGGACTTTCCCAGCGTATCCGCAAGTCCCTGTGCAGTCATTCGCGGATTCTCCCACAACAAACGCAAAATCTTATCTTCTGTTTTTAATACCGGCAATTTTACACAGTCATTTGTACCGTCATTTTTCTCTTTTTTTTGTAATTGTAAAAGGCGGTTTATATTCTCTACTCATAGACTTTTCCGTGTCCGTCTCCCCTACAAATCCGAATTTAGCAGCTTCTTCAGCTCCTGTATCTCCTCCTGTATCTTCCCCTCCAGCTCCTCAATCCGTTCCAGAATCACAGACGGCGGGTCATACTCCACGGCCTGATATTCCATCTCCTTATATTTATTCACCGACAAATCATAACCGTTCTCCCGAATCTCATCCAAATCCACAAAGAAGCTCTGTTCTGTGCGCTTCCGATCTTTTTCCTGCTCCCTGTGGTGAAAGCGCTCAATAATGTCCTCAATGTCATTCTCCGGAACCGGCTGCCGCTTGTCATCCAGAGAGAGCCCGTCTGCCTTCATATCATAAAACCAGACCTGATCCGTTCCTCCGGCTCCCGTTTTCGTAAAGATCAAAATTGCCGTAGAAACTCCTGCATATGGCTTAAATACACCGGAAGGCATAGAAATGACTGCATCCAGTTTGTGATTCTCCAGAATTTCTTTTCGAATCTGTTTGTGGGCGTTGCTGCTTCCAAACAGTACACCGTCCGGGACAATCACCGCAGCTCTGCCGCCCTTTTTCAGCACGCGCAGAAATAAAGCGAGAAACAAAAGCTCTGTCTTCTTTGTCTTGGTAACCTGCAGCAAATCGGCAGACACCCGCTCATAATCCAGACTCCCCTTAAACGGCGGGTTGGTTAAAATCAAAGTATATTTTTCCTGATCCGGATTATTCTCGGACAAGCTGTCTCTGTATTCAATATGGGGATTATCCACCCCGTGAAGCAGCATATTCATAGCTCCGATGCGCAGCATCGTCCGATCCATGTCAAACCCGTAAAACATATGGCTGTTAAAATGCTCTCTCAATTCCGCTTTTAACAGTAATCCCGGTTCATGTTCCCGCAGATATTCCTGTGTTTCTACCAGAAATCCGGCAGAACCCATAGCCGGATCACACACAACGTCCAAAGGCCCTGGCTTCACCAATTCCACCATCATTTTGATAATATGCCTGGGCGTCCGGAATTGCCCGTTTGTTCCCGCTGTAGCAACCTTTGAAAGCAGATATTCATACAGATCCCCTTTACTGTCAGAATCTCCCAATTCCAAAGAATCAATCCCGTCTATCAGCTTTATAAGCATAGCCGGCGTAGGAATCTTAAAAATGGCGTCCCCCATATATTTACTATAGGCAGATTCTCCGTCCTGATGCAGATTTTTAATAAAAGGAAATACCTGATTCAACACCAAATCATACACTTCCTGCGCATCTCCCAGATTTTTAAATCTGCTCCATCGGTACTTCTGACATTCTTCCGGAAACATTCCCACATAAGACACTTGAAAAAAATGCGCTTCCTTTTCCTTCCTCGTTTCCACCTCATCCAACTGCTTAATAAAAAGCAGATAGGTAAACTGTTCAATTACCTCCAAGGGATTGGTGATGCCGCCTGTCCAGAATACCTCCCAGATCCGGTCTACTTTATTTCTCAATTCGCCTGTAATCATAATCCGCCTCCTTAAATCAAAACCTCACTCTTTCCTGTCACAGTCCTAAATCCCCCGCACCGCCTGCAGCACCATCCCAATCACCGAATACCCCAGCAAATGCAGGCACAGAATCGGCATGGTATGCCGTCCCACCCAGGCTCCGGCTCTGGAGAGAACCGGCAGATGCTTCTCCGCGAAAAGCCCCGCCTCCATACACAGCAGGGAGCCGAGAGACCCCACCGCAAGATAAAGAATCATGGAGCGTCCGTAGAAAGCCACAGACATATTCACGCTTCCATTTACCATGGACAGGCCTGCAAAAAGAGCTGCCAGGAGCAGCAGGATCCCCGGCCTTTGGTAAATCTTCTCCACCAGCTCCCGCTGGGCCGCCACCTTCCCAAAAGTCAGAAAGGACACAGCATAAAACGCCGTATCCACGCTCCAGGGCAGCAGAACCGGACAGAGATAGTGGAGGAGCACTGAGAAAAGCAGCACACCGCTGTCCAAAATCATAAGCTTTTTCAAATCTCCCCTGCAGATCCGCATCATTCCCCAGAAAATCACAAGGCTCACAAAAAGTCCGGTCAAAAACCAGGTAGGCGTGTTGAGAATCTTTAGAAAAAACACATTGCTCACCGCATCCTGGGGCAGCAGGCAGTACCGGGAATACAAAATTCCCAAAAGCGGGAAAAACGATGCGCTATCCACCTTCCCTGCCAGAACATTGTTTTGGAGGAAAAAGACAAGAAACAAAAACAGGTTGTAACCAAAATAAGGAACCAAAAGCCTCCGGGCCTTCTTTTTTACAAAAACGAAAAAAGATTCCTGGGGACGGTAGGAAAACGTCATGCCTGCCAGCACAAAGAAGACCGGCATATAAAACATACCGCCCAGAAACGTTACCGGACCCAGGCTGGCCCCTGTGTGAACCACCAGCACCACCAGGATTCCCATTGCTTTGGCAAGATCCATCCACACAATCCGCTTCTCTCCCATTATGCCGCCCCTCCGTTCTTTTGTTTTTTCTTCCGGATACCTGCCGCCAGATCCTCCAGCCTCTGTCCCGAAGGTTCCAGATATTTCCAGCTAAGGGTGGAAACCGCCAGTACCAGCGCCGTAGTCAAAAGGAAATCCAGCCCGGCCGTCAGATGATAGCCCAGCCGCTTTGAAAATTCCAGGAAAAACCAGCAGGAAAAACTGGCAATCACCGGAAAATGCAGAAGATACAGGGAAAAAGATATTTTCCCCAGATACCGGAATACCTTCCCGGAAAAGAAGCGCTGCAGTGTTTTGCATCCCAGAACGCCAGCCGTCAGGAAGAAAGCCCCGGCAATGTGATAGATCACTGCGTAGGAAGGGGGAAGAAACCTGTAAATCGTGCCCGGAAGCGCCTCTCCAAAAGAGGGATAAGAGGACAGATAGAATCCAAGCACAAACACCAAAGCCGGCACCGGAGGAATGCGTTCATAAAGATTCACCAGCCATTTCTGGGTGCTGTAAAAATCGCAAAGCACAAACCCGAGAAAAATTGCCGCAAAATAAACATCCGTTTTCAGGGAAACCAGAAGCATTGCTCCATAGGCCGCATAACGCAGCGGATTTTCACCTACCAGATAGGCAGCCAGGTACACCACCAAAGCCCCGGAAAACAAATAAGGAATGGTCCACAAAACCCCGTTGTAGGCGTTGCTTCCCTGCAGAAAACAGCCGATAAGGCTTTCAAAAAGCATGCCCGGAAACTCCGGCGCAAACCGGTGGAAGCCCCCCAGCCAGGCCTCCGAGCCTGTCAGAACGGCCGCTTCCTTGTTCCGGTACAGCCCAAAGCTCATAAGCAGGAAGACAAGCACATTCACATACAAAATCATAGGCATCAAACGAATGTACCGTCTCCGCGCTGCCTTCTTAAGCCGCTCCTTGTCCCTGGTGCGGAAATAAGACAGGCAGAGTACGAAGCCGCTGAAAACCAGAAACATGCAGACCGCCGCATTTCCGTTGTAAAAGAAATTAAAAGGTGTCTTTCCGATGGCAAGCTCCAGGCCGCTCTCCGTGTGAGCATGATCCGGATTCAGGCTGTATGCCCCGTAATAAAATGCGTACACAAAATGGCAGAGGTATACCATCCATGCCCCAAGCCCCTTCATGCCGTCAATGTAGTCCAGCTTTTTCACGGATATTTAAGCCCCCTTTCACACAGCAGCTTTGTATACGTCTCCCGCCCCTTTGCCGACAGATGAATCAAATCCTGAAAGCAGGAAGCATCGGAGGTATCAAAGTCCAGCTCCTCTGCCAGCACCGTCCGGCTCTCCCCTGCCAGCTCCCCTACAGCCTGCACGCTGGCCTCGTAGAGTTCCCGGTAGTCTCTGTCCCGGTACATCCGTTCAAACTTAGGAGTCTCCAGAAAATACACTTGGATTCCATGTTCCCCGGCCAGCTCCAGAAGCTTTTGGTAACCCTCCAGCTGGGCTATCTGCAGTCCGTCTCTTCCTCCCAGCATCTCAAGACTGTCCAGATGCTCTTTGGTCTGCCCGGAGGGACACAAGGTATTCCCGCCGTTTCGGAACTGTCCGGAGACCAGACGGTTATTCAGGGGATAGGTCAAAAGCTGTTCATTATTGGCTGTGACAAACAGCTCATAAAAATCCGGAAACTTGGCCCCGCTGCAGGTCCGCATCAGCTCCCAGGCCTCCCACTTAAAAGCCAAATCCGTGTCCAGAAGGATTTTCGTATCGCTGATCCAA
>CAJUNN010000032.1 GCA_910587955.1 uncultured Lachnospiraceae bacterium
GGTCACCGGACGGGAAGTCTCGGGAAATTCCCTTTCTGTGGATGCGGAAGACTGGTCTTATGAGGAGGTAGAGCTGACTGTAACCAGAAAAGGCGACGCGGCGGCGAAAAAAATCGGCCTGTCTGCCTCCCGGGTTTATCCGGTAAAGCAGAGGCTGCCAAGACCGGCCCAGCCGTCCGTGTCCAATCCCAACGCAGATGAGCTGCATTATACCGTAGAGTGGAATCCTGTCCTCCCGGAGCAGGGCTGCGCCTCTTACGCCGTCTATCTCCAGCCTTACAAGGAGGACGGCACCCTGGATCTTCCCGTGGCCCTGGAAGAAAACGTACTTGTATCAGAAAAGGAAGAAAACGGCCTGTACCGCCGGACGCTGAATCTGGAAGACTACGCCGGAACCAAAGCGCTATTGTTTCTTGTAGCTCAGCCGGAAGAGGACAGCACCAAGTATGTAAACAGCGTAAACGGCGTGACCTTTGAAGTGGAAATCCCCAGCCGTATCAAGACGCCCGCCGTCACCTGGGAAAAAAGCTGGGAATACGACCGGAATTCACCCATACCGGCAGCCCTTTTCCAGGCGGCAGACGAAACGCAGAGCGGCGGCTTACATGTCCGGGTCCATCCGGCCGATGCTGCCGGCATTCCTCCCGGAGACAGCAGCTATCTTTTGAAAGCCTATGTGTTTGAGAGCCGGGAGGCGGCGGAAGCCGCACGGGCCCATCTGGAAAAAGGCCTGGAAGAAGACAATATCCCCGGCCTGCTTTTAACCTACCCGTTAAAGTATGGGAATGCTTTCACACCGGCTGCCATGGTTATGGAGAGCAGCACCAGCTATCTGCACACCCTCCGGCAGCTGTCCGCCGAATACGCGGGACGCTTTATCCTATTTTTCACCCGGATCTCATCCGGAAACGGGCAGGTAAGTTCCAAATGGACGGCCAATCCGGCCGTATGGCAGCTGCCTTACGTAAAACTGGCCCAGCCGGCGCTTTCCGGCGGCAGCCGGGAGCTTAACATCACGGCTGTAAATAACCTGAACCCGGATCTTCCCGTAAAGGAAACCTGGAAAGCTGCCCATAAGCAGATCCAGTGGGAGTCCGTGGAACTGGCCGACTGCTACTATGTTACCCTGATGCCAAAGGACGGGAAAACAGCTCCCCGGCATTTTAAAATAACCGAAACCGAAACTGGGACCGGAGAAAGCACACACCGGGAAGTCCGCGTCTTCCAAAAGGCCGCAGATGAAAACGGCCGGGTATCCTGGAATGAAATTCCCGGAACAGAGACAGACGGCATACAGAGCTTCCGGCTGTCCGGTTATTCCATGGAAGTATCCGGCACCTATACAAAAGCCGGGCTATCCATTCCTTATACCGTTTGGGCAGATGCCGGGCTGGAAGCAGTCCGGCTGGAGGGAGGGAAAGTTTCCTACACGCTGATCCTGCCGGACGCCGACAGCTTAAAGCCTGTGCCGGATATTACCATTGCGGAGGAATCCCTGCGTCCCACCGCGTCGGTGAGTATTTACGCCGATGTAAAAGAAAACGATCCGGATGATCCGGACAAAACCAGCAGCGCATACATTCCGTCCGATTCCGGCACGGTAGATTTAGGAAACTAAAACATTGGGGAGGGAGCATGTATGTTTCATTCCGTAAAAGCCAAAGAGGGGGCTTCCCTTGTGATGGTCATCTGCATCGGTGCCTTTCTTATGGCCTTTGCCCTGTCCATGATCTACACGGCAGGGCTCCTGCTCTCCCGATCCAACCGGAGGCTGGAGCAGGAAAGAAGCTACCAGCTTGCCAGGAGCTTTTCCCAGATCCTGGACCTGGAGCTGAAAAAATACAATGCTTTGGGGGACGCACCGGAAAAAAGCTTTTACCGGTACGCCGTACATTTTCTGGAAGGGCAGTACGGGGAATACGACCCCGATTACCTGGACGAAACGATTTTCCACTATACTGCCGGCGAGGCACCCGAGGGGATGGACGAAAGCCATTACGGAACCATCCGGGTGGCCCTTTACAAGGAGGCCGGCGAGGAAGAAGAAGAGCTGTCCGGCACCGTTTCCTCCGATGCGTCCATCGAAGACATTTTGACCAACCCCATCCAGAGGTATGTATTTACTGTGGAAGTAACGGCCGAAACAGGAAGCACGTCTTTCCGCTACCGCACGGAATACCGGCAAACCGCAATTTACGAAGTGCGGTTTACCTACGGGGACAGCAAGCGGCCCGTAGTCCTGGCCGGAAGCGAGTGGCATTATGACAATGCCTCCGGGGAACTGTGTAATTTTGATTCCCCCGTACAGCTGGAATATGAATATCTCACCGGACTTGCCAATATGAAGAGCTGCAGCTTTGAAAGTGCCTATCTGGAGGAAGGAGAGGGGATATGAAAATCCGGAGCATAAAAGCCCAAGGGGGTGAAACCCTGGTGGAAGTCCTGGCTGCCTTTGCCGTTTTTCTTATTCTGATGGCGGTTATGCAGAGCGCCGTCTCCTTCTGTACAAACGCCCAGGGAAAAAGCAAAGAAATCCGAAGGGTAAACGCGGAGATCTGCCGGAATTTCCAGACTGCAGAGGAGGCCGTACCCACCGGAAACGTTACGCTGCGCTTTGAAGCCTCCTCGTTCACCGGGGAAACCGGAGGCGCCGTCCTCTTTGAAATAGAAACTGCTCTGGGTGAGAAAAAAGTTCCCTTTCAGGACGGAGAAGGGGAGCCTAAGCACACAATCTTTTACCTCTTTCTGCCTGCGGACACAAGCGCAGGGGAACCGGGAGGTGGAGAACCTTGAATGCCTGGAAGACCTTAAAGACACATGCCAAATCCGGTACTTCCCTGGTAGAAATGGTGGCTGCACTGCTGATTTTCAGCATTCTCATGACCATGATTGTTGCCGTGATTCACCCGGCCTCCAAAATCTTCGTACAGATGCAGAGACTCCAATATGCCCAGGTGATTCTGGACAATACCATGCAGGAACTTCGGGGAACTGCCCTGGAGGCCTCAGGAAACGGATATGTAAAAATCTACGGCGCCTGCAGCCCGGACACGGATCTCACCCGGGAGGAGGGCGCAGAAACAGGAGCCGCCCTGGAGTTTGTCAACAGCGAGGGCTATGCCGTACTCCTGTCCGCAGACGGCTGCCCGGAGACGGACATTTTTCTCGGTTCCGCCGCCGTAGGCACAGTTTCAAAAGACCAAATCCCGGCAGGCCGTCTTCTGGCCCGCTATTATGTCCGCAATGCCGGCGGAACCTACGGCTATCAGGACAAAGACGGGAAAAAAACGGCCCGTGCCGTCCATGCGGTCTTTACGGACGGCTACTATATGGGCGCTTATCTGGAACTGGAATTTTCCTATCCCGGCACGCCGGACAGCACCAGAACGGAAGCAGACGGCAGCATCACAGAATTTTACCGCTGCCTCTACGCGGATCTCCGGCTTTACAGCGATCCGGAGCGGACCCGGCTGGAAGCCAGGGAAAGTGCAGTCCTGGACTTCCGGGTTCCCATAAAAAGACAGGACGGATTCACCGCCCAAGAAACAGGTATATAGACGGGAACTTCACCCGTTTATAGATAGAAACTCATCAAATATTTTTAGAAAAGGAGAAAAAAAATGCTGAAAACATTGAGAGACAACAAGAAAAAAGGCTTTACCCTGGTAGAGCTGATCGTGGTACTGGTCATCCTGGCCATCCTGGCGGCCCTGCTGATTCCGGCCCTTACGGGGTATATTGACAAGGCGAAGGAAAAGCAGATTGTTGCAGAGACAAGGCAGGCTGTTATGGCGGCCCAGACCATTGCAGATGAGGAGTACGCAAAAGGAACTGACGATACTGCCATCGTAACAAAATTAGAAGAAAGCGATAGCTCTGCTGTAATAAAATTGGCAGAAGTCCCCGGAACGGTCTCGGACATTGCAGTTAAGGATGGCAAGATAACAAAACTTGTTTATACCAATAACTTAGCATGTACTTATACTTTTGATGATTCCTCTAAGGCAGGATCATACGGAGAACCCGCAGCACCGTAATCATTTGTTTCTGACCAAAAGGACCGCTCATGAAGATAACCGCAAAACATCCAATCAAATACAGGCGGGTGCGTTTCGCCCTCTCTGTCATAGTTCTTCTTCTGGCGATCCTAGCAGCCGGCATTCCCGGCGCGCTGACCCTTATGCGGCGCGCGGACGCCCAGGTAGCGCTGGGAAATGCCAAATCTCTGCGGATTGCACTTCAGGCAGCTTCTACCCGATGCTATGCCGCAGACATTCCCTTTCACGATGCCTCCGAAAAAGGCGGCGTCACAGAGGAGGTCTGGAACCAGGTTATCACGGACAGCCGGGTGCCCGGAGATTTCTGGGTGCTTCAAACGGCCGAAGACGGATACCAGGTCTATCGCTTCCTCTATCAGGAGGGGGATTTTTGGGTGCTGTACTGTCAGGATCCCCTCACTTACCAGGTATCCTACCAGCAGCCCTTGATTGAAACCCTGCGTCAGGAAGGGAGGAATCAGCCATGATTTTATTCTTGGAAGGAATCCTCTGGCTGTTCCGCTTCACCCTGGGAGCCTGCATATTCAGCTTCCTGCATGTGATTGCCTGCCGCCTGCCGAAAGGAGAGAGCGCAGTCCGCGGACGCAGCCATTGTCCCCATTGCGGGAAAACTTTAACTGTCTGGGAATTAATACCCTGTGTCAGCTATCTGGCCCAGGGCGGGAAATGCCGGGGCTGCAAAGCCCTCATTCCGAAGCGGTATTTTCTGGCAGAATGCACAGGCGGACTGGCCCTCGTCTGCTGCTGCGCCCGCTTCGGCTTTGGAACCTGGGGGCTTATCTCCCTGCGGGGGCTTCTGGCCTTTGCCTATCTTGGGCTTTTGCTTTTAATCGCCCTCATAGACTGGGATACCCAGATTATCCGGGACCGGTTTCAGGTGTGTATCGGACTTCTGGGAATAGCAGCTCTATGGCTGTTTCCCGAACATACACTTGCGGATCGGCTGATTGGGACCATAGCCGTGTCCCTTCCCATGCTGATCCTGGCCCTCCTGGTGGAGGGAGCCTTCGGAGGAGGCGATATCAAGCTGATGGCTGTCAGCGGCTTCTTTCTGGGCTGGAAATCCATCGTGGCAGCCATGTTTCTGGGGCTGCTCCTGGGCGGAACTCTAGCCTTGTGGCTGATGGCCCGCAAAAAACTGAACCGCAGGGATCACATGGCCTTCGGGCCTTTTCTGGCCCTGGGTCTGACTGCCGCCCTGTTTTACGGCGACCAAATGGTTAGCTGGTATCTTTCGATTTTGTAGAAGTGCGAGAGAAAGGAGTATTCCTATGGCCAGATTTCGATATGTGGCAAAAAATATGGAGGGCAAGATCTTCCGGGGCGTTATGGACGCAGCCAAAGAGAGCAGCCTCCAGCAGCAGCTGGGAGACCAGGGGCTCTACCTAATCCGGTCCAAAGACGCATCTCCCGTGCGGGAGCACCGGAAATTCACGCCCAAGCAGCTCTCCGAATTTTCCAGGGAGCTTTCCACACTTCTGGCCTCCGGCATCAGCATTGTGCGCGCCCTGGAAATTGTGGCCGGCGGGGAAGGCTTATCCGCCCGGGTGCGTTCCGTCTATCTGGATGTTCTCTCCCAGCTCCAAAAAGGCGTCCATTTATGGAAAGCCATGGAAGCGCAGAAATGCTTTCCCGAACTGATGCTTGGCATGATCCGATCCGGAGAGGAAAGCGGACGGCTGGACCAGGTGACGGAACGGCTTGCTTTGCACTATGAGCGGGATAACCGCCTGCGGGAGCAGGTGAAATCGGCCATGACATACCCTGCCGTTCTGCTGGTTATGAGCACTGCAGTCGTAATCCTGATTGTCACCTTTATCCTGCCCCAGTTTGAGGAATTGTTTTCGGAAATGGAGCATCTGCCTGCCGTCACTATGTTTTTGATGGGGGCTTCAAATTTTCTGGTAAACCGCTGGTATGTCCTGCTGCTGGCAGTGTTTCTCTTAGCCGTAATTCTGCAGATCCTCGGGAAAACCGAAACCATGCGGCGCACGCTCGGCTATCTCAAGATCCATCTGCCGGTGGTGGGGAGGCTGAATAAAGTTATCTATACAGCCCGCTTTTCCAGGACCTTAAGCAGCCTCTATGCCAGCGGAATGCCCATTCTCTCTGCCCTTAAGACAGCCGGAGAAACGGTGGGAAACCTCTACATCGAAGAGCAGTTTGAAGAAGTGGTTTCCCAGGTGCGAAGCGGCGCATCCCTGTCCCAGTCTCTTTGCCGGGTAGACGGTTTTCTCCAAAAGCTCTCCAGCATCATTCTGGTAGGAGAGGAGAGCGGACGGCTGGATGTTATGCTGGATTCCATTGCCGTAACCATGGAAGAAGACGCAGAAGCCGCTTCCAAACGGCTGGTGACATTGCTTGAGCCCATGCTCATCTGCATGATGGCCCTGATCGTGGGATTTATCATTGTGGCCATAATGCTGCCCATCTATGAATCCTACGGAGCCATCGAAGGGGCGGCCTAACCCCGGGACGGAACAGACAGAAAAAGGAGGAAGACCATGGACACAACCGTCATCGTATTTCAGGAGGACTGTATACTGGCTGCAAAAGGAAAGGACAGAGCTTACCCCCTTATCTCCCGGGTCAGGCGCATCCCGTTGCCCGGTACCGGGGATACCTTCGCCCGCTGGATCCAGGCGCTCTCTTTGCTTGACCCGGAATGGAAAGCAGAGCCGGTGCGTCTCGTACTTCCTGCCGGAATGAGCGCTACCCGTGTGCTGTCCCTTCCCCCGGGGAGAGGACGCCAGCTTTCCCAAATGGCCGAACGGCAGGTGGAGAACAGTTTCCGGAATGAAATTGCAGATTACTCCATTGCCTTCTCCCACAAAAAGGACGGCGTAGATCTCTGTGCCGGAGGTGCCGATAAGGGAGTTTTGGAACATTTTATGGAAATCTGCGAAGAAGCCGGTATTTCCATGGAAGGCATCACGGTTCCCCTTGAGGGTTATCTGCGCATACTGGGACGGCTGGAGGACTGTGAAGCCCCGGCATCCATCTGCCTCTTCTTCGAAGAGGACAGTATGACCAGCATCCTCCGGCTGAACGGCAGATGCCTTTACTCCAGCCGCAGCCGGCTTTTCAGCGAACCCGGAACCCTGGACTTCGGAACGGAGATAGTGCGGAGCATCTCCGGCATTCTCCAGTTCTACGCAGGCAGCCGGCAGGAGCTTCCCATTACAACGGTTTATTATTCCGGCTGTCCTTCGGAAGATTTCGAAGCCGGCCAGGAGGGAATCCGCGGGCTCGGCCTCAAGGCCTGTCCTCTCCGGACGGATCGCCGGATCACGTTCCCCCCCGGAGAACGGCCCGAAAGCTGGCTCTCCTGTATGGGCGCCATGATCCGGAACGGGAAACGGGAACGGCAAATCAATCTCTACAGCGCAGCTTTAAAAGCTCTGGACCAAGAGCCCTCTTCCAAGACACTTCTTAAGCATCTCACAGTACCGGGACTTCTCTTGGGAACCGTACTGCTTCTCGGGGGCATTCTGTGGATACTCAACCGGAACCTGGAGCACCGGATTCAAACCATTCAAGACTGGATGGATAATTCTAAGGTACAAAGCCAGTATCAGGAGGCTGCGGCCCTGGAAGCCCGGCTTTTGGAGATTGAAGGAGGAATTGCCGCTGTAGAACGGCTGGAAGAAAATCTTTCCTCCTACCCGGCTCTTTCCGCCCAAACATTAAGCCGCATCGAACACGCGGGCGGCAGCGGGATAAAGCTTGAGATCACCGGTTACGATGCCCAGACCGGCATCCTCACTTTCCGCGCCGGAAGCCGTGAAGTTATTGACGTTCCCTCCTACATTCTGCAAATGCAGGAGACGGGCATATTCCACACCATGGACTACACCGGCTATACGTATGAAAACGAATGGTATACCTTGTCGCTTTCCTGCGTCCTTGCCGGAAACCAAAGAAAAGGAGGAGACGAGTGAAACTAGAATTAACAGAGAAAGACGTATTTTTACTGAAACTGGCTGTCTCCGTTCTGATCCTGTTTCTGGCTGTGCGGTTTCTGGTTATGCCCCAGCTGTCCCGCAGGCAGGAGCTCGGCATCCGATTGGAGGAATTGGCTGAAACCCGGCAGGAGATGGAAGATTCCATCGCTTCTGTCCCTTCCCTGAAAAGCTCTGCTACGGCACGCCTGGAGGAGCTTCTGGCTGTCTCTAAGCCTTATTATGACGCCATGGAAAACCGGCAGGTAGATGAACTCCTCACAGGACTTGCCCTGGAGATGGATCTCTTTCCTGTCTCCCTCTCCATCGAAGACACCCGGCCGGAGCTGCCGGAGGCTTATCTCTACAGCACGCTTCCGGAGGCAGGAGAGCCTCCCTCCGGGACATACGTTCTCACAGCCCGGGCCCGGCTGATCCTGCTGGGAACCCAGGAAAATGTCTTCCGCTTTCTGGACGCCGTAGAAACCCGGTGCCCGGCCGTACAAATCCGTTCCATGCAGCTGGCGAAGCGGACTTACCTGGACGAGGACTGGGTCGCGTCGGAGCAGACGGAGGCCAGCTTTACCCTGGCGGTTTATATGTGCGACCGCAGCAGCCTGTAAAACAGCCACAAGTATGAGGTACCCATGTTGAATCGAAATTTGAGAATCGGTGAAATTCTGGAAGAAAAAGGTTATGTGAACCAAGAGCAGATGCTGGAGGCCCTGGCCTATCAGCGGGAACACCGGGATCGGCGGATTGGCCAGATCCTGATTGAGCTGGAGTTTGTCACAGAACAGCAGGTATTGGAAGCCCTGGCCAGCCGCCTGGAGCTGGAGATTGTAGACGCGGCCTCCCAGCAGGCGGATCTGGAAGCCGTAGCCATGGTGGATAAGGCTCTGGCGGAAAAAAATCTTTTTCTTCCCTTATACGTGAAAAACCGCACCATGACCCTGGTAACCAACGATCCCCTGAACTATTTTGCCCTGGAGGAAGTGCGCCAGCAGACAGGCTGTGATCTGCAGATCCGTTTAAGCAGCGAAAAGCCCCTGCGCCAGGCTATTTCTTACTACTTTGCGGAAGTAGAAGCCCGGCAGGCGGCCACAGAGGCCAACGCCGGTTTCGGGGAGGACTCCTTCGAAGATCTGGATTTGGAAGATCTGGACCAGGCAGAAGATGAAGCTCCTGTTATCCATCTTCTAAGCAGTCTGGTGGAGCGGGCCATCAAAAGCAGAGCCAGCGATATCCACATCGAACCCTTTGATCGGGAAACTAAGGTCCGGATGCGTATAGACGGCGTGATTCTGGAGTATGTCTCTCTCCAGAGAAAGGTCCACCCGCCTCTCATTGCCCGGATTAAGATCCTGGCTAACCTGGACATTGCAGAACGCCGGATTCCCCAGGACGGACATTTCCGGGTGCGCACGGAGAGCGGCTATGCCAATATCCGCGTCTCCCTCATGCCTACGGTCTTCGGAGAGAAAGCCGTGCTCCGCCTTCTGGCCTCCACCGTCCACCTGGACTATCCGGATCAGTTCGGAATGAACAAGGAGAGCTTCCGGCGTTTCCTTCCTATGCTGAACAGCCCCAACGGCATTGTCTACATTACGGGACCTACGGGAAGCGGAAAATCCACCACCCTTTATATGATTCTGGAATACCTTTCCGCCAGGCTTCTCAATATTTCTACCATCGAAGATCCGGTGGAAAAGAACGTCCCCGGCGTCAGCCAGACCCAGGTAAGTCCCGGGGCAGGCCTGACCTTTGAAGCGGGTCTTCGGGCTCTGCTGCGCCAGGACCCGGATGTCATTATGGTAGGAGAGACCCGGGACAAAGAGACGGCCGGCATTTCCGTCCGGGCTGCCATTACCGGACATATGGTTTTAAGCACCCTGCATACCAACAGCGCGGCTGCCAGCATTGTACGTCTGGAGGATATGGGCGTGGAAACCTACTTAATCGCCAATTCCCTGGCAGGCATTGTAGCCCAGCGCCTTGTGCGCAAGGTCTGCCCCAACTGCGCCCGTGAAATGGACACCACCTGGGAAGAGCAGAAATTCCTGGGAGAGGATGTAAAAACCGTGCGGCGGGGACAGGGCTGCGCCCAGTGCAGCAAAACCGGCTACCGGGGACGGATTGCCGTCCATGAAATTCTTTCCATGGATGCTTCCCTGCGGCGGATGATCAGCAGCCATGCCACCCAGGAAGAGATCACGGCTTATGCAAAGGAGCACCAGAAGATGCTGACCCTGTGGGAAAACGGCCTGAAACTGGTAAAAAAGGGCGTTACCACACCGGAAGAGCTTCTAAAGATTGCCTGTGAATGATTTTTGTGATAGGATACTTGTATGAAGATCCTGACTGTAAACGAAAACGAATCCGGCCAGCGGCTCTTGAAGCTTCTGACCAAATATTTGGACAAAGCACCGAAAAGCTTTCTCTACAAAATGCTCCGGAAAAAGAATATTACCCTGAACCAAAAAAAGGCCGACGGCAGCGAACAGCTCCGGGTGGGGGATGAGATCCGCCTCTTTCTCTCGGAAGAAACCATCGAAAGTTTTTCTTCCCCGCGGATAGAAGCACCCCTCCCTTTTTCTTACCCGAAGCCGGAAATTATCTATGAAGACCGCCATGTGCTTCTTTTAAACAAACCGGCCGGAGTCCTCTCCCAGAAAGCCGGGCCGGGGGACATATCCCTTGTGGAGCATCTTATTTCTTACCTGCTGGAATCGGGCCAGCTAAGTCCCGGGGACCTGCGAAGCTTCCGTCCGGGCATCTGCAGCCGCCTGGACCGGAATACCAGCGGCCTGGTGGCTGCCGGAAAAAGCCTTGCCGGGCTTCAGGAGCTAAACAATCTCATCCGCACCCGAAGCCTTGGAAAATACTACCGCTGCATTGCCCTGGGATCCCTTAAGGAAGCCCGGCGCATAGAAGGGTGGCTTTGGAAGAATGAGAAAACCAACCAGGTGAACATTTATCCAAAGGAGCGCAAAGACAGCCTGTACATCTGCACGGAGTATCTCCCCCTTTCTTCCCTGGCCTTAGGCCAGACGGCCTGTACCTATCTGGAGATCCGCCTTGTCACAGGCCGCTCTCATCAGATCCGGGCCCACCTGGCAAGCCTGGGCCATCCCATTCTGGGAGATCGCAAGTACGGAAACCGGGAAATCAACCGCTATGCGCAGAAACAGTTCGGACTGGAATTCCAGCTCTTACATGCCTGCCGCTTGGAATTTCCGGAGCTTTCCGGTACTTTAGAAGAACTGTCCGGGCGGAAATTTACGGCACCCCTTCCTCCGCTTTTCAAAAAAATCCTAAATTGAAATTTTCCCCAAAATATGATAGGGTATTGAAATAACAAGAAAGAAAGGAAAGGAACCATGGATTCCCAAAGCAATTACAGCTCCTTAGGACCGGGCTTTGAACCGGAAGCGAGTCATGGGCGCATCCCTGTATGGGTTGTCCTGTTTGTGTCCGTCTCCCTTTTGCTGGCCGTCATTTCCATGCTGCGTTTTCCAAAAGTTTTCTCCGAATACCGGTTTTATATAAAAGCAGAACAGCGGATGAAAAACGGGGAAACCAGCCAGGCTTTAAGCGACCTGATGATGGTAGTAGAAGCCCATCCCGATTCTGTTCCCATGGTTACAAAGCTGATTGACCTGTCCATGGAGGCCGGTTATTTCGAGCTGGCTGCCTATGTGTTTGACGGATACCTGGTAGGAAAAGATCTGACAGACAGCCAGTACAGCCGCATGATGGGCTACAGCGGCCGTCTGGAAACTTACTTTTCCACCTATGAAATCGTGGAACAGCTGCTGACAAAATCAAGCGAAACGGAAGCTGCCACAGAAGAAGAGGCTGCCGCTGTCCGGGCGGATGTCCGGGAACATTTAAGCGCTCTTTTAGAGGATCCGGACACGGATCAGACTATGCTCTTTTATTTTATGGCCCTGTTTTCCGAGAACACTCAGGAACGCTATGAATGGCTGCAGAAAGGCTACCAGACAAATCCGGAGTATTTTGATCTGAGGGTCCAGCTGGGCAATACATCCCGGACTTTGGGAAAGCTGGATGAGGCGGACCGGTACTTAAATGAAGCCTATGCAAAGGATCACGCGGATTCCGGCGCTCTTCGGGGAATGGCCGTGCTGTCTCTCTTAAAGGGCGATCCCGCATCTGCCCTTTCCCAGGCGGAAGAGGCCTATGCGCTCTACCCGGAGGGAGATTATGTGATGGATACCTATCTGATTGCCCTGCATGTAAACGGACAGACGAAGGAAGAAGGGTATATCCGGGCAGAGATTGAAAACGCCCAGGGAGCTTTGGACGAGGATACAAAAAGATTCCTGGACGGAGAATGTACGCTTCAGGAATACTATATGGAATAAAAAACTGTCAAACTCTGCAAAACAGCAATAGGAGACCTACCATGATTGTACCTGGCTTTTTGATTTCTGCCCTAACCTTTCCGGGCGTTATCATTCATGAGCTGGCCCACCAGATCTTCTGTATCTTGTGCGGCCTTCCTGTTTATGAAGTAAAATATTTCCAACTCAAAAATCCCAGCGGCTATGTTGTGCATCAGGCTTCCGACCAGCCGGGAAAGATTTTTCTCACCTCCACCGGGCCTTTTCTGGTAAATACGGTTCTGGGAATGCTGATTCTCCTTCCGGCCTCCATCGAGCTTCTGACCTTTAAGGAATATTCCAATCCCTTAAACCTGCTTCTCGGATGGCTGGGAATCTCCATTCTCATGCACGCCTTTCCCAGCACCGGAGATGCCAAGGTGATGGTGAACCGGATTCTCAAAAACCCGGAAGTCAGTATGCTGTGGCGGATTCTGTCCGCCCCGGTGATCGGCCTGATTTACATATTCTCCATCGGCTCCGTCTTCTGGCTGGATCTGGCTTACGCTCTGAGCGCCGGAATGCTGATTCCCTATCTGCTGGCGCGGATCTTTTAACCTTCGGGAGGGCATCGGATTTATGGCAACCTGGAATTCCAGAGGCTTGCGGGGCTCCACCCTGGAAGATCTCATCAACCGCACCAACGAAAAATACCGGGAACAGGGGCTGGCCCTGATTCAGAAAGTGCCCACCCCCATTACCCCCATCAAAATCGACAAGGAGCACCGCCATATTACCCTTGCCTATTTTGAGCAGAAGAGTACCGTGGACTACATCGGGGCCGTGCAGGGAATACCTGTGTGCTTTGATGCCAAGGAATGTGTAAGCGACACGTTTCCCCTGCAGAATATCCATCCCCATCAGGTACAGTTTATGGAAGATTTTGAGAAACAGGAGGGCATCGCCTTCCTGATTCTCTTGTTTTCCCAGCGGAACGAACTGTACTACCTGTCCTTTCGGCGCATGAAAGAATTCTGGAACCGTGCCCAGGAAGGAGGGCGCAAGAGCTTCCGCCGGGAAGAGCTGAACCCGGAGTTTATCCTGCGTCCCCACGGAGGCTATCTGGTTCCCTATCTGGACGGAATCCAGAAGGTGATTGACACGTCCGGCTGATTGTTTTATAATAGCAGGAAACGCTTTATTGTGATAATATGATAAAGCAAAAGAAAGAGAGCAAGGAGCAAAGCCATGAAAAACCGGGAACAGATTCTCCACACGCCGGAGGGTGTGCGGGACATCTACGGAAGTGAATTTGTACAGAAATTTGAACTGCAGCAGCGGCTGTACCGCCTGCTGGCAGGGGAAGGATACCAAGGCATTGAGACGCCTACCTTTGAATACTTCGACGTGTTTTCCAGGGAGGTAGGAACGGTTCCTTCCCGGGAGCTGTATAAATTTTTCGACAAAGAGGGAAATACCCTGGTTCTCCGCCCGGATCTGACCCCCTCCATTGCCCGGACAGTATCAAAATATTTTCATGAGGAAACCCCCATCCGGCTCTGCTATATGGGAAATACCTTTATCAACTACGACAATTACCAGGGCCGCTTAAAAGAGACCACCCAGCTGGGGGCGGAACTTATGGGGGACAAAAGCGCACAGGCGGATGCGGAGCTCATTGCCCTAGTGGTGGAATCCCTGAAAAAAGCCGGGCTTACGGAATTTCAGGTAAGCGTGGGCCAGGTAGGCTTTTTCAAAAGCCTCTTAAAGGAAGCAGGCATCGATCCCCAGACGGAAGAGGCCCTGCGCCGGTTTATCTCGGACAAAAACCTTTTCGGGGTGGAAGAGCTGCTGGCCGGAGACGCCGTTTCCCCTAAGCTTCGGCAGATCTTCTTGGAAATGACTACCCTTTCCGGCACAGAGGACGTGCTTCAAAGAGCCCGGGATCTAACTTCCAATCCGGAAGCCCTGCATGCTTTAAGACGTCTGGAGGACATCTTTGAGAACTTAAAAGAGCGGGGGTGCGCACCCTATGTCACCTTTGATTTGGGGATGCTCAGCAAATACAATTACTATACGGGCATTATTTTCCGCGCCTATTCCTACGGCTACGGGGAACCTCTGGTCAAGGGAGGACGCTACGATACCCTGCTTTCCCATTTCGGAAGAACGCTTCCGGCCGTGGGCTTTGCCATCGACATCAACCAGCTGATGCGGGCTTTAACCCGGGGACGGGAGCGGGAAAAAATTCAGGAAAAAGCAAAAGAGCGGTATCTCACCATCGCCCTGACCAAGGGACGTCTGGCCCGGAAGACCCTGGAGCTTCTGGAACAGGTGGGCATCACCTGCCAGGAGATGAAGGATCCCAACAGCAGGAAGCTTATCTTTGTGAATGAGGAGCGGAAACTGAAATTTTTCCTGGCCAAAGGACCGGACGTTCCCACCTACGTGGAATACGGGGCGGCCGATATGGGCGTGGTGGGGAAGGACACCCTGGCGGAAGAAGGCCGTAAAATGTACGAGGTCCTGGATCTGGGCTTTGGAAAGTGCCGGATGTGCGTCTGCGGACCGGGAGAGGCCAAAGAAAAACTGGCTCACCAGGAGCAGATCCGGGTGGCTACCAAGTACCCGGCCATTGCCAAAGACTACTTCTACAACCAGAAGCATCAGACGGTGGAGATCATCAAACTGAACGGTTCCATTGAACTGGCCCCCCTGGTAGGCCTTTCCGAAGTAATCGTAGACATTGTGGAAACCGGATCCACCCTGCGTGAAAACGGCCTGGAGGTTCTGGAGGAGATTATGCCTCTTTCGGCCCGCATGGTGGTGAACCAGGTGAGCATGAAAATGGAGCACCGGCGGATTTCAGCCCTGATTCAGGAGCTGAAAGATCTGCTGTAAGGGAGGAGCTTATGCGAATCATAGACTTAAATGAAACCAGCCGGAACAACCTGCTGGAAGATCTCTTAAAACGAAGTCCCGGACAGTACGGGGCATACGCAGGACAGGTAGAAGCCATCTTAAAAGACATAAAGGAGAAGGGGGATGAAGCCCTGTTCGCCTACACGGAGCGCTTTGACGGAGTGCGTCTTGACAAGGACAGTTTCCGGGTTACACCAAAGGAAATCCGGGAAGCCTACGAACAGGTAGATCCGAAGCTTCTGGCGGTCATGCGCAGGGCTCTTGCCAACATCCGCAGCTACCATGAGAAGCAGCGCCGCTATAGCTGGTTTGACAGCCAGCCGGACGGAACCCTTCTGGGGCAGAAAATCACCGCTCTCCAGTCCGTAGGTGTCTATGTGCCCGGCGGAAAGGCTGTGTATCCCTCCTCCGTGCTGATGAATATCGTACCTGCCAAGACAGCCGGCGTGGAGCAGATCGTAATGACTACACCCCCGGGAAAGGACGGGAAAATCAGTCCCAACACCCTGGTAGCCGCCAGCGAGGCCGGAGCAGACGTGATCTACAAAGCAGGAGGGGCTCAGGCCATCGGAGCCCTGGCCTACGGAACTGCAAGCATTCCCAAGGTGGACAAGATCGTAGGACCGGGAAATATCTATGTAGCCTTGGCGAAAAAGGCCGTCTACGGCTTTGTGAGCATCGATTCCATAGCCGGGCCCAGTGAGATCCTCGTCCTGGCTGACGAATCAGCCAATCCCAGGTTTGTGGCCGCGGATCTTCTGTCCCAGGCAGAGCATGACGAGATGGCCTCCGCCATTCTGATTACCACCAGCCGCCGGCTGGCCGAACAGGTGTCCGCAGAAACAGACCGCTTCGTACAGAAGCTCTCCCGCAGGGCCATCCTGGAAAAATCTCTGGAAAACTACGGCTGCATTCTGGTGGCAGACAGCATGGACGCGGCCATCGAAGCCGCCAATGCCATCGCCTCTGAACATCTGGAGATTGTCACCCGGGATCCCTTCCAGGTAATGACAAAAATCCGCAATGCCGGAGCTATTTTCATCGGAGAATACGCAAGCGAACCTTTGGGGGATTATTTCACAGGCCCCAACCATGTGCTTCCCACCAACGGGACGGCCCGGTTTTTCTCCCCCCTAAGCGTGGATGACTTTATCAAGAAATCCAGCATTGTCTATTATTCCAGGGAAGCCCTGGAAGCCGTACATCAGGATATTATCCGCTTTGCAAATGCAGAGGAGCTGACGGCTCATGCCAATTCCATCGCCGTACGCTTTGCAGACCAGGCGGACATCCAAAGAAGGGAGGAACCATGAAACGGACAGCAGAATGCAGACGAACCACCAAGGAGACAGATATTAACTTGTTGTTGAACCTGGACGGCCGGGGATATGCTGAGATTTCTACCGGCATCGGCTTTTTCGACCATATGCTGGACGGCTTTGCCCGCCACGGGCTCTTTGACCTAACTTGCCGGGTGAAGGGAGATCTGGAGGTGGACTGCCATCATACCATAGAAGATACGGGCATTGTCCTGGGAACTGCCGTCCGGGAAGCCGTAGGGGACAAGAAGGGCATCGTCCGCTTCGGAAACTGCATTCTTCCTATGGACGAAGCTCTGATCCTATGTTCCCTGGATCTGTCCGGACGCCCCTTTTATGTATCGGACGTGGTCTTTCCCACGGAGCGGGTGGGAGAGATGGATACCCAGATGGTGCGGGAATTTTTCTACGCCGTCTCCTACAGCGCCGGCATGAATCTCCATTTCCGTATGCTCTCCGGAGAAAACAGCCACCACATCACAGAAGGCATGTTCAAAGCCTTTGCCAAAGCCCTGGACATGGCCGTCACCACGGATCCCCGGATCGCGGATGTTTTATCAACGAAAGGAAGTCTTTGATATGAGTGAACGCAACATTGCCGTTATACACATGAGCGCAGGCGCGCTGAAAGAAGAAAAGGAAGGTGCAGGCGCCGCCTCCCTGGCCAGGTATTACAGCGAAAACGGGGCGGAAGAGATTCTGGTTTTTGATCACTCGGACAGCGATGAAGAGCACGAAGCTTCTCTCGGCCTTCTCAAAGAGATCTGCCGGGCCTCGGAAGTCCCGGTGAAAGCAGGCGGACATATCTGCCGTCTGGAGGACGTGAAGAAAATTCTCTATGCAGGCTGCAGCAAGGTGATTTTAAATTACGCCAAGCAAAGCAACATCGATCTGACAGAAGAGGCCTCCCGGCGCTTCGGAAAGGAACGCATCGCCGGGTCCGTGGACAGTTCGGACGTGATAAGCGCCCCCGCAGATTTGGTGGAAACATACGTAAGCGAAATTATTTATCTGGATGATCTGCGTCCTTTCCGGGAGCGTCTTTCCTCCCTGAGCTGCAATATGGACTGGGCGGAATTTAAGCTGGGGCCGGACGGCCTGGTTCCTGTAGTGGTCCAGGACTGCCGCACGGACGAAGTGCTTATGGTGGCCTATATGAACGAGGAGGCCTTCACAAAGACCGTTGAAACGGGAAAAATGACTTACTACAGCCGCAGCCGCCAAGAACTTTGGGTCAAAGGCACGACCAGCGGCCACTTCCAGTATGTGAAAGAGCTGCGGGTGGACTGCGACTGCGACACCATCCTGGCCCGGGTATCCCAGACGGGAGCCGCCTGCCATACGGGAAACCATTCCTGCTTTTTCCAGGAGATTGCCGGAAACGGATACAAAACTGCCAATCCCCGGAAAGTCTTTGAGAATGTTTACCAGGTGATTCTGGATCGGAAAGAGCATCCCAAAGAAGGTTCCTATACCAACTATCTCTTTGACAAGGGGATTGACAAAATTCTCAAAAAAATCGGCGAGGAAGCCGCTGAGCTTATTATTGCCGCCAAAAATCCGGATCCGGAGGAAATCAAATATGAGCTTTCCGATTTTCTCTACCATGCCATGGTCCTGATGGCAGAGCGGGGCATTACCTGGGAAGAGGTGACCGATGAGCTTGCCAACCGGTAAACGGCTCATATTTTGCCCCCTTCCCTCATAAAGTTAGACAAGAACACAAAACGGGAGGGCTTATGGCAAAAACACAGAACCGGGGAGGAGAGTACCGCCGGATGCTGCTGGAGCAGCGGGGCCAGCGCGGATCTGCCCCGGACCCGGCAGGAGAGCCGGCGGGCTTTCTGCGCATCCGCTTTTACGTCAGTCTCTGCCTGTTTGTCTGCTATCTGATTCTGGATTACACCAAGGCATCTATTTACACCCTGGACAGCAGCCGGATTTACGCGGCAATCAGCCGGGATATGACACAAGATCTGGACCTGGAGGAAACCTTTGCAAAAGTGATGGATTCTATCTGGATATCGGAATCGGAAAAACCATAATAGAAGAAAGATAGGGAGGACTTCCTATGTACCAAACGCTGCTGCTGGATGTAGACGGAACCCTGCTGGACTTTGAAAAGAGCCAGGCAAAGGCCCTGGAGCTTGCCTTTGCCCGGTACGGATACCCGTTGACAGAGCGAATTGTCTGCCTGTACAATCAAATCAACCAAAGCCTCTGGAAACGGTACGAGCGGGGCGAGATCACACGCGAAGACGTCATATACGGCCGTTTCGAACATTTATTCCGAGAAACCGGCATAAAGGGAGATCCGGCTGCCTTCGAAGATACCTATCAGGACTTTCTGGGATCCGGCGCTTACCTTCTGGAAGGGGCCCTCGATCTGGTACAGTACCTGTTCCGGAAATATACGCTGTACATCATCACCAACGGCGTCACCGCTACCCAGAGAAGAAGGCTTACGGACAGCGGCCTGGAGATTTATATGAAAGACATCTTTATCTCCGGGGAGCTGGGCGTCCAAAAGCCCCGGAAAGAGTATTTTGACGCCTGCATCCGGCGGATGAAGGATCCGGGCAGCCGGAATTCCATGCTGATCATCGGGGATACCCTAAGCTCCGACATTCTGGGCGGCCTTCAGGCCGGCATTGACACCTGCTGGTACAATCCCGGCTTCGCGGATCCGGACCCGGAGATTCCGGCTACTTTTGAAGTACACAGCTTCCGGGAGCTGAAACACCTGTTGTAAGTGAGATAGGACAGAGCATATGACACGGATAAACCTGAAAAAACCTCAGTTCTGCCTGGCGGCGGCCCTTCTCTGGATTGTGCTGTGCGTCATCGCCACCCCCGTTTACACTACCGTCACCTTAAGTTTCCAGGACGATCCCGAGGGGGAGGTGATTACCACCGTATACGCAGGCCCTCAAGCACATGTGGTTCCCTCCGACGCCAGAAGCCGGGTGGTCACTAGCGCCGTAGCCCGCATCTCTTATCTGGACTTCCGCCTGGGAAACCGCTGTTCCCTAAAACGCATTGACCCGGTGGACCAGGATTACCAGGGAGGTCCCCTGACGCTTACGGGAATGACCGTCCGGCAGAACGGTATCCTGACCCTTTATCTGAACGAAGCGGATCTGCGGGCCTATTTTACAGGAAACGATCAGGTACAGTTTACGGAAGATACGGGCTTCACCTTCCTGGTAACGGGAGAAGATCCCCAGCTGATTCCCAATGAAGCCTTCCGGAACATGTACGCCGGGTTCCATCTCCCGGTCCTGCTGGCTGCCATTCTTTTCTTCGGAGCCGCAGGGCTTTGTCTGTATGCCCTGATACTATGGTTTCTGAAAGAGACGAGAGAGGATACGCGTTTCCAGAGAACCTTAAAAATCTTGTTCCTGGCCGGTATCCTGGGAGCCCTACTGCTCTGCGCCTACACGGGCCTTCGCAGTCCTTTCTGGCTGAACCCGGACGAATACGAGGTAAAAGCGGCCGTGGGCTATTATTTCACCGGCCTTATGCCCCCGGATATCCGAAGCGATGCCATCGCCGGCAGCTTCTCCGTATACGGGACTTCCCGCCATTTTGAGTGGAACCTGTTCTACCTCTGCGCCGGAAAGCTGGGGCGCTATTTTACGGACCCGGCAGTACAGATCCGTCTTTTCAGCCTGCTTCTTTTCGGGGCTTTGGCCGGCCTCCTGATCCGGAATATCCGGCGTCAGCCCGCTTACCTGTTTCTGCTCCTTTTGACCCCCCAGGTGTGGTACTTGTTCAGCTACGCCACCTCCGACGGCCTGGACTTCTTTTTAAGCTTCCTCGCCATCCGGGAACTGATAGAAGAGAAGAGCATGTTAAACCGGCTGCTGCGGGAACCTTATCAGCGGCGGCACCTGTGGTATTATGCCCTTCTCCCCCTGCTTTTCGTCCAGCTTTTGTGGGCCAAGATCTCTTTTTACCCGATCCTGGTTTTCTTGTTCCTGATTCTGCTGGTCCGGCTTCTCTGCCTGGACAAAAAGGAGCAAAAGGACGTCTTTTTGAAATGCCTGATCCTCCTGGGCCTGACTTTGGGATTGTTCCTGATCCGGTATCTGATCACCGACTATCCCTATTACGGCATCCACAAGGCGGCAGCCATGGAACAGGTAACGGAGCTGCGGGCCCAGTACGCCTATAAGCCCTCCACGCCCGTCATGGAGCGGGCCGGCTCCCTGAACCTGAAAGGAAAGGGCGTCACCCTCACGGAACTGTTAACCGGGTACGACTTCCACAAGAATCTGTTTTGCACCTTTGCCGGATTCTTCGGGACCTATACCTTCGGAGAGCGGGACTGGTACTATCTGGTTATGGGGATCCTCTATGGGGCGCTTCTGGCATATACGGCCTTCCGGCTCATCCGCACCAGGGAGCGCAGGCACCTTTGGGAGCTGGCCGTATCCGGCTTCTGCTTTGTGCTCCAGTATGCTCTGGTGGTATACCGCTCCTGGACCATGGACTTCCAGCCCCAGGGACGCTACCTGTTTCCTGTCCTCTTCTTTACCGTGTACCTTATTTCCAGGATCCCCGGTTTTAAGAAGGACAAGTTCCTTTGGGGAATCCTGACCTGCACCTGCCTCTTGTCCCTGTACGCCTTCCTGCATGTGGGCGTTCCCAACCTGGTGCCTCATCAGGTGCACCTGCCTTGATGCCAAAGGAGCCTCCCAATGAGTATAAGAGAAGACGCAGACCGGATCATCCGGGAATCCATTTTAAAAGTCCTGCCAGATCAGGCGGTGGCTGAAGCACTCCGGGGAAAAACATTTTCCGGAGGCCGGCTTGTGGTGGCTGCCGCCGGAAAGGCGGCCTGGCAGATGGCCAAGGCAGCTTCGGATCTCTTAGGGGATCGGATTGACGCCGGAGTGGTTGTGACCAAATACGGCCATGTAAAAGGGGAGATTCCCCGGATGCTCTGCCTGGAGGCCGGACATCCCGTTCCCGATAAAAATTCATTTGCCGCAACGGAAGCCGTCCTGAAACTGACCGGAAATCTGACGGAAAAAGACACGGTTCTCTTTCTGCTCTCAGGAGGAGGCAGCGCTCTCTTTGAGAAGCCTCTGATCCCCGAAGAAGAGCTTTTGGCCGTCACCCGGCAGCTTCTGGCCTGCGGCGCCGGCATTGTAGAGATCAATACTATACGCAAACGCCTTTCCGGTGTAAAAGGCGGAAAATTTGCACGCCACTGCCAGCCGGCCCGGATATTCAGCATCGTACTAAGCGATGTTCTGGGAGATCCCCTGGATATGATTGCTTCGGGACCTGCTTATCCCGACTCCTCCACCAGCCGGGAAGCCTTTGCCCTGGCAGAAAAATACGGACTGCTTCTCAGCGCAGCCGCTCAAAATGCTTTATCCCTGGAGACGCCGAAAATCCTCTCCAACGTGGAGACCCGGATCACGGGAAGTGTAAAAGAGCTCTGCCAGGCAGCCGCCTCTTCCTGCAGAATGCTCGGATACGAACCCTTCATTCTGACGGACCAGCTGAACTGCCAGGCCAAAGAGGCAGGTTCCTTTCTTGCCGCCGTGGCAAGAAGCCATCAGAGCACCAGAAAGAGCCTGGCTTTTCTGGCCGGAGGAGAAACCGTCGTGCACCTAACCGGAGCGGGCAAAGGCGGCCGCAGCCAGGAACTGGCCCTGGCTGCGGCAGAGGGCATCAGCGGCCTTAAGGATACGGCCGTTTTCAGCTTCGGAAGTGACGGTACCGACGGTCCTACAGATGCGGCAGGGGGATTCTGCGACGGAAATACCCGGGATTTGCTTCTGGCGCAGGGCATGGAGATTTACCGGATTCTGAGAGACAACGACGCTTACTGCGCCCTAAAGAAAACAGGAGGGCTTATCTTCACCGGCCCTACGGGAACCAATGTAAATGATCTGGCGGCAGTCCTGATCCGCAGATAGACAGCCCCGGACAAATTTTTGAAAAGGATTCAAAAAAATATGAGAAAACTGGCTCTTGAGGATACCCTTCTTTTGAAAATCGAAAAACCGGCCCGGTATCTCGGCAATGAGATCCACGCAGTACAAAAGGACAAGTCCCGGATCTCCATCCGCTTCTGCATGTGCTTTCCCGATGTTTATGAGATCGGCATGTCCCATCTGGGCATCCAGATTTTATACGACATGTTCAACCGATGGGAAGATGTATGGTGCGAGCGGGTCTATTCTCCCTGGGGGGATCTGGATGCCCGCATGCGGGAACAGGACATTCCCCTGTTTGCCCTGGAATCCCAGGATCCCGTCCGGGATTTTGATTTTCTGGGCATTACCCTCCAGTACGAAATGTGCTATACCAACGTACTGCAGATTCTGGATTTAAGCGGAATTCCCCTCCATGCCTCCTGTCGGACCGAGGCGGATCCCATTGTCATTGGAGGCGGGCCCTGTGCCTACAACCCGGAGCCTCTGGCCGAATTTTTCGATCTTTTCTACATGGGAGAGGGGGAGACTTCCTACCGGGCCCTTTTGGACGCATACCGGGAAAGCCAGGCCCGGGGAGGAAGCCGGAAGGAGTTTCTGGAACGGGCAACCGCTATTCCCGGCATTTACGTCCCCTCCCTCTATACGGTAACTTACCGCACGGACGGAACCATAAAAGCCATGGAACCAAACAACAGACATGCCCCCAAAAAAGTCAAAAAACAGCTGGTCTCTCACATGGACCATACGTATTATCCCGTGAAGCCCCTGGTCCCCTTCGTGAAAGTCACGCAGGACCGGGTGGTGCTGGAGATCCAGAGAGGCTGTATCCGGGGCTGCCGTTTCTGCCAGGCCGGCATGCTGTACCGTCCCACCCGGGAGCGCAGTCTGGAAGAGCTGAAGGCTTACGCGAAAGAGATGCTGGAAAGCACCGGGCATGAAGAAATCTCCTTAAGCTCCCTAAGCTCCAGCGATTACTCCCGCCTTCCGGAACTGATTGAGTTTCTGATGGAATACCTGGAGGGAAAGTGCATTAACATTTCCCTTCCCTCCCTGCGCATTGACGCTTTCTCCCTGGATGTTATGAGCAAGGTGCAGGATGTCCGGAAAAGCAGCCTGACCTTTGCCCCGGAGGCCGGTTCCCAGCGCCTGCGGGACGTAATCAACAAAGGCCTCACGGAAGAAGATATTCTGGAAGGGGCAGGGGCTGCTTTCGAGGGAGGATGGACGAAAGTAAAGCTCTATTTTATGCTGGGACTCCCCACAGAGACCCTGGAGGACCAGAAAGAGATTGCCCGCCTGGCGGAAAAAATCGCCAGACGCTACTACGAGATTCCCAAAGACCAGAGGAACGGAAAGTGCCAGATTACCGTCAGCACCTCCTTTTTCGTGCCCAAGCCCTTCACGCCCTTCCAGTGGGTCCCCATGTGCAGCCAGGAGGAATTTCTTGCCAAAGCCCATGTGGTGAACGCGGAAATCCGGGAGCAGCTCAACCGCAAAAGCATGAAATACAACTGGCATGAGGCGGACGTGACGGTCCTGGAAGGAATTTTTGCCCGGGGAGACCGGCGGCTTTCCCAGGTCCTGGAAGCAGCCTATAAAAAGGGATGCCTGTTCGATTCCTGGTCGGAATGCTTCCACCCTGAGCTTTGGAGGGAAGCCTTCGAGGAAACAGGCATAGATCCGGCTTTCTATACCACGCGCCCCAGAAAAAAGGATGAATGTTTCCCCTGGGATTTTATCGACATTGGTGTGAGCAAAGACTTCCTGTACCGGGAGTGGGAGCGGGCCCTGGCGGGAACCGTGACGCCCAACTGCCGCAGCCAATGCCAGGGCTGCGGGGCCGGACAGTACCGCACCGGCGTCTGTCCTGGAAAGGATGCGGATACATCCCAGGCAAGAGAAGAAGCGAAAGGAGAGACCGTCCGTGAAAGTACGACTTAAGTTCCGCAAATACGGAAACATGAAATTTATCGGCCATCTGGACATGATGCGCTATTTCCAGAAAGCCATCCGGCGCTCCGGCATTCCCGTCTGTTACTCCGAAGGCTTCAGTCCCCACATGATCATGTCCTTTGCCTCCCCCCTGGGTGTGGGCCTCACCAGCGACGGCGAGTATCTGGATATAGAGGTAAATGGGGAGCTTTCCCCCGCCATGGCCGTAAAACGCCTCAATGAGACGGGCGCGGAGGGCGTGGAGGTCCTGTCCCTGCAAAAAATCCCCGACGGAAAAGCCTCCAATGCCATGGCCCTGGTGACCGCCGCCGATTACCGGGTAAGCTTCCGGGAAGGCTGTGCGCCGGCCGGAGGGTGGCAGGAGCGCTTTTCGGAGTTTCTAAAGCAGCCTTCCATTTTCATCCTCAAAGAGACAAAAAAGAACACCCGGGAACTGGATATCCGTCCCCTTATCTACGAAGCCCGGTGCGGGGACGATTGTGTATTTCTTAAGCTGGCCGCAGGAAGCGCGGAGAATTTAAAGCCGGAGCTGGTGATGGAAGCTTTCGCTTCTTACAGCAAAACATCCTTTCCCGAATTTGCCTTTCTGATCCACCGCCTGGAACTGTATGCAGACGGCAAAACCCAAGGCGGCCCCCGCTTCGTTCCCCTAAGCGACCTGGGGGAAGCTTTTTAAGGAGATTCTCATGGACACATCCGCGGAAAAAAACGGAACCCTTCTCATTACAAAATTGAACCGGAACGGACGGGAACAGATCGTCTCCGCCTTTTACGAAGACGGAAGAGCGGTGGAGCTGTCCTGCACCCAGAGCCGGCAAGGGCCTCTTTTGGGAAATATTTATGTGGGAAAGGTGAAAAACATCCTTTCAAATATTGAGGCCGCCTTTGTAGAAATCGGATCGGGCGTTCTGGGTTACTATTCCCTGAAAGAAAACAAAGCGCCCGTCTTCACAAACGGAAAGAAGAAGGGAAAGCTTTCTCCCGGGGACGAGCTTCTGGTGCAGGTAAGCCGGGAAGCCGTAAAAACCAAGGCCCCCACCCTTACCAGCTCCTTAAATTTCCCGGGAAAATATCTGGTCCTCACCACGGAGCGGAAGCAGCTGGGGCTCTCTTCCAAGCTTTCTCCCGCCGAGCGGCTGCGTCTCAAAGCCCTGGCCGAACCCTTTCTCACAGAAGACTACGGCATCATTGTCCGCACCAACGCGGCAGGTGCCTCCGAGGAAGAGCTGAAAGAGGAGCTGGAGCTTTTAAGCGCCGCCTGCAGAAAAACCCTTACCTTCGGGACCCATTACACCCCTTTCTCTCTGGTATACCAGGAGATTCCCCCCTATGCGGCCGGAATCCGCAGCCTTCCCAAAGACCGCCTGGCGCGGATTATCACGGACGATGCAGAGCTTTATTCTTCCCTGGAAGCTTTTCTTTCCTCCAAGCAGCCAAAAGATCGGGACAAGCTTGTCCTGTACCGGGAAGAGCGCCCTTCCCTGGACAGCGTCTACGGCATCACCCATGCCCTGGAATGCGCCCTCAAAGAGCGTGTATGGCTCAAATCCGGCGCCTATCTTGTGATTCAGCCTACGGAAGCCCTGACGGTTATCGATGTCAATACGGGCAAATACGACGGGCATAAGAAGGCGGCGGACACCTTCCGCAAAATCAACCGGGAGGCAGCCCAGGAGATTGCAAGACAGCTGCGCCTGCGGAATCTCTCAGGAATTATCGTGGCGGATTTTATTGATATGGAGAATCCGAAAGACCGGGAGGATCTGATGGAAGTCCTGGACCGGGCTCTGAAGCAGGATCCGGTGCGGACCGTGCTGGTGGATATGACGCCCCTGGGACTGGTGGAGATCACACGCAAAAAAGTGCGCAAAAGCCTGCGGGAGCAGGCAGAAGAAAATCCTTGACTTTTCCGGCCGTACATGCTATCATATTACGGATGCCGCACAATGGGGTAGAAGTGTGTGCTTTTTTTGAGCGCACCACCGAAATTGGCGAGTAATGATAATAGGAGGTGCCATGATGTACGCAATTATTGCAACAGGTGGTAAACAGTACAAAGTATCTGAGGGCGATGTTATCAAGGTTGAGAAGCTCGGCGTAGAGGCAGGCGGAACCTACAATTTCGATCAGGTTCTGGCCGTAGGCGGAGATTCCCTGACAGTCGGCTGCCCCACCGTGGCCGGTGCGACTGTGACTGCATCTGTAATCGGCGACGGCAAAAGCAAAAAAGTCATCGTTTACAAGTACAAGAGAAAATCTGGATATCACAAGAAAAACGGCCACAGGCAGCAGTACACCCAGGTGAAGATTGAAAAAATCTCCGTATAAGGGACTGCAGTGTGATGCGTTATGATTACCGTTACCATATATAAGGATTCCGGTCAATACGCCGGGTTTACGGCAAGGGGACATGCCGGATACGCAGAAGAAGGTTTTGATATCGTCTGCGCCGCGGCCAGCGCCCTTACCATAAACTGCCTGAACTCCCTGGAAGCTTTTACGGAAGATTCCTTCCGGGGGGAAGAAAAGGACGGCTTTGTAAGCTGCCGTTTTCCCCAGGAACTTTCTGAGCAGGGACGGCTTTTGATGGATTCCATGGTACTTGGACTGACAGACATTGAAAACAGTTATGGGAAACCATATATCAGGATTGAGATTAAGGAGGTGTAAACCATGTTGCAGATGAACCTTCAGATTTTCGCTCATAAAAAAGGTGTTGGTTCTACCAAGAACGGCCGGGATTCCGAAGCCAAGAGATTGGGAGCCAAGAGAGCTGACGGACAGTTTGTAAAAGCCGGAAACATTCTTTACAGACAGCGCGGAACCAAAATCCATCCGGGCGTGAATGTCGGGCGGGGCGGCGACGATACCCTGTTCGCATTGAAAGACGGAGTGGTGCGCTTTGAAAGAAAAGGAAGAGATAAGAAACAGGTTTCTATCGTTCCGGTAGCAAAATAGTTTGAGTGAGGCTTCAAGTCGGTAGATTTGAAGCCTCTTTTACTCTGTACAGGAAGAGGTAGGTTATGTTTGCAGACAGAGCAAAAATTATCATCCGTTCCGGAAAAGGCGGCGACGGGCACGTAAGCTTCCGGAGGGAACTCTACGTCCCCAACGGCGGCCCGGACGGCGGCGACGGCGGACGGGGCGGCGATGTAGTCTTTGAGGTGGACGAAGGGCTGAATACCCTTTACGACTACCGGCACAGACGAAAATTCAAAGCCCAGGACGGAGAAGAGGGCGGGAAAAGACGCTGCCACGGCAAGAGCGGCGGCGACATTGTGCTGAAAGTCCCGGAGGGAACCCTGATCCGGGAAGCGGCAAGCGGCAAGGTGATCGCAGACATGTCCGGGGAGAACCGCAGACAGGTAATCTTAAAAGGCGGACGGGGCGGAGCCGGAAACCAGCATTTCGCCACTGCCACTATGCAGGTCCCCAAATACGCCCAGCCGGGACAGCCGGCCCAGGAGCTGGAAGTTCTTCTGGAGCTTAAGGTGATCGCGGACGTGGGGCTTGTGGGCTTCCCCAATGTAGGAAAGTCCACCCTGCTTTCCCGTGTGACCAACGCCCGGCCGAAAATCGCCAACTACCACTTCACTACTTTAAATCCGAATCTGGGTGTGGTGGATCTGGAGGGCGGCGGCTTTGTGATTGCAGACATACCAGGCCTGATTGAGGGCGCTTCCCAAGGAGTGGGCTTAGGCCATGAATTCCTCCGCCACATTGAGCGCACCCGCGTCATCATCCACCTGGTAGACGCTGCTTCCACGGAAGGACGGGATCCGGTGGAAGACGTATACACCATCAACAAAGAGCTGAAAGCCTATCAGGAAGAGATCGCGGCCCGGCCCCAGGTCATTGCCGCCAACAAGACGGACGCCATTCAGGCGGAAGCGGGAGCGGATCCCATCGAACGCCTGAAGCAGGAATTTGAACCTGCGGGCATCCGGGTCTTTCCCATCTCCGCCGTAACCGGAACGGGGCTTTCGGAGCTGCTATACTATGTGCAGGAGCTTCTAAAGAACACAGACCAGAAACCCATCGTCTTTGAACAGGAATACTTCCCGGAAGAAATGCTCATAGACGAGACCCTTCCTTACACAGTAGAAAAAACGGAAGAAGGCGTTTACCTTGTAGAAGGGCCCCGCATCGAAAAAATGCTGGGCTACACCAACCTGGATTCCGAAAAAGGCTTTATCTTCTTCCAGAACTTTTTGAAAAAGACAGGCATCCTGGATGAGCTGGAAGCCGCCGGCATCCAGGAAGGAGACACCGTAAAAATGTACGGCCTGGCATTTGAATACTTTCGCTAGCATTGAGCCGTGCCGGAGTGCCGAACCATAGCTGCACGTGCTTGCACGTAAGCAGCTATGATTCGGTACTCCGATAGGGCGAAAGCCCGGAAGCGAGATGAAGCGGAGCGGACTCGAGCTTCGCACGGCGGAGTACAAGCGGCCCCCTGCAGCGGAACGCAGCAACCGCCGCCCCGGCGCTCACCCGCTTTTTCCATCACCAAACAGGAGACAAACTCATGACAAGCAAACAACGAGCCTATCTAAAAAGCCTGGCCATGACCATGGACCCCATTTTCCAAATCGGGAAATCCTCCGTCACTGCGGAGCTGACAAAAGCCATCGATGAAGCCCTGGCTGCCCGGGAGCTTATCAAGCTCAGCGTCCTGAAAAACTGTGCGGACGATCCCCGTGTAATTGGGGAGCTGATCGCAGAGCGGACCCGCTCCAGCCTGGTACAGGTCATTGGCAGAAAAATCGTCCTCTACCGGGAGGGCAAAGACGACAAGAAGAAAATTCTGCTTCCTCAGTAAAGACACCCAGACAGGAGGCCTTTATGGCAACAACACGCAGACAAGTAGGAATTTTGGGCGGGACCTTTGATCCCATTCACACCGGGCATCTGATTCTTGCACAAGCCGCGTACGAATCCTTTTCCCTAGACTTTGTGATGCTTATGCCCAACGGAAATCCCCCGCACAAACCGGGACAGGTCCAGGCTTCGATGGAACAGCGTACCCGGATGGCAGAACTGGCGGCTGCGGACAACCCGAACTTCCGCGTTTCCGATTTTGAGAAAACGCCCCAGGACTACCATTATACCTTTCAGACGCTGGAATTTCTCAAAGAACAAAATCCTGACACGGACTATTATTTTATCCTGGGAGCCGATTCCCTGATCCACTTCGCTACTTGGATGGAGCCCGGCCGGATCTGCCGCAGCTGCCGCATACTGGCCGCCTCCAGGGATCGGATGGAAACAGAAGAATTAAAAAGCCGGATTCAGGATCTGTCCCGGAAATTCGGAGCTGTCATCTATCCTCTGGAGACACCGAACATTGACATTTCCTCCAATATGATCCGCGAAAGAGTCCAGCGGGGACAGAGCATCCGGTATTATGTGCCGGGTCCGGTAGAACAATATATACGGGAACAGGGATTATACCGGATTTCTCCGGATACCGTATCATAGGAAATTCAGAAATGAGGGGTTTTGATGAAGAATTACGATATGAAAGCCTATCAGAAGAAGCTAAAACATGAGATGGATGAGGGACGCTACCAGCACACCATGGGCGTCATGTATACCTGCGCGGCACTGGCCATGCGCTATGACTATGATATCCAGAAAGCCCAGCTTGCAGGGCTTCTCCACGACTGCGCCAAGTGCATCCCCAACGGGAAGAAATTAAAACTCTGCGAGAAACACAATATCCAAATGAACGAAACGGAACGGCGCAATCCTTTTCTCCTTCACGCCAAGCTGGGAGCTTTTCTTGCTATGGAACAGTACGGCATCCACGACAAGGAGATTGTCAGCGCTATCCTAAGCCATACTACCGGAAAGCCCAATATGTCCCTACTGGACAAAATCGTCTATGTGGCAGACTATATTGAACCCAAACGGAATAAGGCCGCCAATCTGCCCCAGGTGCGCAAACTGGCTTTTCTCGATATTGACCAGGCCCTTTACAGAATTTTATCCGACACCCTGGAATACCTGGGCAAGGGTTCCGGAGAAATTGATGAAATGACCCGGAAGGCCTACGACTATTACCATGCTAAACTAGCACACACACCGTCCGAAAGCCCTTATGAGGGCCCTTCAGACACACAGGAGGATACCATATGACACACGAAGAACAGGCAAAGCAGATGGCAGCGGCAGCCTTAAAAGCCCTAGAGGACAAAAAGGCGCTGGACGTGCGCGTTTTGGACATTTCCCATGTAACCGTTCTGGCCGATTATTTCCTGATCGCCAGCGGTTCCAACCGCAACCAGGTGCAGGCCATGGCGGATCAGGTAGAAGAGGAGCTCCGGAAAATCGGATGCACTCCCCGGCAGATTGAGGGCTACCAAACGGCCAACTGGGTGCTTCTGGACTACGGGGATATTATCATCCATATCTTTGACGAAGAAAACCGTCTTTTCTACGATCTGGAACGCATCTGGCGGGACGGAACGGCCGTTGCACCGGAGGTTCTTACCCTTCCCCGGGAACAGGAGACGTAACCCATGATACTGACTGGAGCCATCGTAAACGCACTTGCGGTTTTCGCCGGAAGCACCGCCGGAATCCTTCTCAAAAAGGGACTTCCTGAACATATGGGAGACTCTATTATGAAGGGACTTTCTCTGTGCGTGATTTACATCGGAATCAGCGGAGCTATGGAAGGAGAAAACGTGCTGATTGCCATTCTCTCCATGGCTCTCGGAACTGTCATAGGAGAACTATTAGACTTGAACTTCCAGCTGGAACGCCTGGGAAAATGGCTCCAAGAGCGGTTTCAATCCCGGGACAGCAGTGTATCGGTGGCGGAAGGCTTTGTCACCAGCAGCCTTTTGTTCTGTACCGGAGCCATGACCATCGTTGGAGGCCTGCAGAGCGGCCTTTCCTTAGACCACAGTACACTTTTTGCCAAATCCCTCATTGACGGGATTGCAGCGGTAGTTCTTGCATCCAGCCTGGGATACGGCGTATTCTTTTCTGGTATTTTCTGTCTGGTCTATGAAGGAATGCTGGCCCTGTGCGCCCGGTTTATCGGTCCCTTCCTGACTGCTTCCGTCATTAACGAAATGACCTGCGTAGGTTCTCTATTGATACTAGGAGTAGGCATCAATATGCTTTTTAAAAATAAAATCTGTGTGATGAACTCTGTTCCGGCCATCTTTCTGCCCATCCTTCTATGCAGGTTTATGTAATACATCACATTGTTTTGAAAGGGGAATGCTTATGCCCGGCGTAGAGCGCGTCCAACAGAAAACTGCAAACAGGTTTCTGAACTTTTATGATCTGGAAGTGCGGGACAAGAACGGAAATGCGCACTTATATCATCTGGCCTCCCGTGCCGAAAGCACAAAGGAGCTAAAGCTGTCCAGGGGAGAAAACCGTCCGGACGGAGTTATCATCTATGCCCTATATGGAAAAAAGCAGGACCGGGTGGTCCTGATCCGGCAGTACCGCTACAGCATCGGAACCTATATCTACG
Source organism: uncultured Lachnospiraceae bacterium (assembly GCA_910587955.1). Taxonomy (GTDB): domain Bacteria; phylum Bacillota; class Clostridia; order Lachnospirales; family Lachnospiraceae; genus Laedolimicola. The sequence continues at coordinate 31,995 of CAJUNN010000032.1, forward strand.
AGTTTCCCGCAGGCCTGATTGACGAGGGGGAGGACTTTCACACTGCCGGAGTCCGGGAGCTGAAAGAGGAGACGGGACTTGACTTTCATCCCATTGAAGTGGATCCCATCTACTCCAAACCCTATTTTACAACCATCGGAATGACGGACGAATCCTGCGCCGCTGTCTATGGAACGGCAGACGGGCTTATCTCCAAAGAAGGGCTGGAAGAAAACGAAGAGATTGAGGTAGTCCTGGCGGATCGCCGGGAGATCTGCCGCATCCTGCGGGAAGAAAATGTCTCTCTCATGTGCGCTTATATGATGATGCACTTCCTCCACGCGGATCCGGAAAATCCTTTTGCCTTCTTAAAAAAGCCGGAATTTTAATCCGGCTTTTTCCTGTTTCTTTTTCACGCTTCAGTATTCTTTATTGGAAAAACCGGAAGACGCCGAACACTTTCCCTAAAATCTGGCAGTCCGGCACAAGAATGGGCTCCATGGTATCATTCTCCGGCTGAAGACGGATGTGATCCGCCTCCCGGTAAAAGGTCTTTACTGTAGCTGAATCGTCCACCAGAGCCACCACCATATCCCCGTTGTGGGCCGCATGGCACTGTTCTACCAAGAGCGTATCCCCGTCAAAAATCCCTGCATTGATCATAGACTCCCCCTGGACTTTCAACATAAAACACTGTTCGTTGGGCATGAACTCCATGGGAATCGGAAAGTAGGACTCTACGTTTTCCACCGCCAGAATGGGCTGTCCGGCTGCCACCTTTCCCACAATGGGAACGTTGACGACCTCCCGGCGGACCAGATTAAAATTGTCATCGATAATCTCAATAGCCCGGGGTTTGGTGGGATCCCGGCGGATATAGCCGTTTTTCTCCAGCGTTTCCAAATGGGAGTGCACGGAAGAAGTGGACTTTAAATCGACCGCTTCACAAATATCCCGCACCGAGGGAGGATACCCTTTATTTAAAATCTGTGACTTAATATATTCCAGAATCTCAGTCTGCTTTTTCGAAATCTTGCCGTATGGCATATGCGTCTTCCTCCTTCTTCTTCCTAAATCGATCAGAACATTTCATACTACTGAGCACAGTATAACATACGTTCGAAAAAAATGCAAACAAATGTTTTGAAAATTTGTTTGGTTTTCGTTTAATTTACATAATAAAATTACGTAAACTAAAAAATGCCATCTGTGTGCAAGATTACTATCTAATAACAAGAGAGGGTACACGGGTGTTTGACACTTCTTTTTAACATCATATCGCAAAAATCCTTTATTTAAGCCAAGCAGGGCTTATTTTTTTGTCAAATTTTCGAAAATAATGCGTGCGCTTTTGTACGCTTTATGGTATAATAAGTTTATATCACAAAGGAGCTTCCTGTATAATTCAAATATAGGGAATTCCAAGAAAGAAGGTTGA
>CAJUNN010000033.1 GCA_910587955.1 uncultured Lachnospiraceae bacterium
TCCGTTAAGGTATACCCTACGGGTACCCCGTATGACAAGTCCTTCGGACTGTCCGTTAAGGTATACCCTACGGGTACCCCGTATGACAAGTCCTTCGGACTGTCCGCTAAGGTATGATTTCACAAATTTTTCATAGTTCCTTTCTTGACATTGGAAGGAACAGGAATTAAAATGTTAGGATGCTATATAAATAAATATAGCATCCTATATATTTTTCTTCTGCGGAAACTATGGCAGTATTTTTGTTTCTGCAAAGAGGAGGGATTCCGAAAATGCACAGGGAAATCAACCAGATTCACAGGAAACTGAAGATGCTCCATCATGCGTTTGAAGAGAGAAGAAACCGGCAGCTGCTCCAGTACAATCTTACGTCTTCCCAGATGGATGTGCTTTTCTATCTGAAATTCTGCGAGGGAGAGGTCCACCAGCGGGATATTGAAAAGTCTTTCGGACTGAAGAACCCCACCGTGACCGGGATTTTGAACCGTCTGGAAGAAAAGGGCTTTATTGTGCGGAAGACCCGGCAGGAGGATAAGCGCTTCCGGCTGATTGAACTGACGGAGAAGAGCAACCGCATAGTGGCGGAGATCTGCGAGGATGTGTGGCGGACGGACGACCGGATTTATAACTGCATGAGCCGGGAGGAACGGGAACGGTTTTCGGAACTTCTGGATCGGATTTTGAACAGTCTTTCGGAATTATAAGAAATTTGAAAACGAGGAGGAATTTATGCTGAAGACATTAAAAGGCTACATTGGCGAGTATCGGAAAACTGCAGTGATGGCTCCTGTTTTTATTATTCTGGAGGTAATCCTGGAGATGGTGATCCCCCTTTTGATGGCGGCTATCATTGACGACGGCCTGGGGCAGGGCAATATGGGCTATGTGGTCCGGGTGGGCCTGATTATGCTTGCCGTATCCCTGGCTTCCCTGTACTGCGGGGCCATGGCGGCGAAGATGGCGGCCACGGCATCCACAGGCTTTGCGAAAAACCTGCGGGAGGCTATGTACAACCAGATACAGGAATTTTCCTTTTCCAATATCGATCGTTTTTCCACGGCCGGCCTGGTGACCCGCCTGACCACAGACGTGACCAATGTGCAGAACGCTTTTCAGATGATTATGCGGATGTTTACCAGGGCTCCCATTACGCTGGTGACGGCCATGACTATGGCGTTTCTGATCAACGGGCGCTTGTCGCTGGTATTTCTTGCCGCGCTGGTATTTCTGGGCTGTGTGATCCTGGTTCTGATGGGAAAGGTTGGGCCGTATTTCCGGGAAATGTTTGAGAAATACGATGGGCTCAATGCCAGTGTGCAGGAGAATCTCACGGGTATCCGGGTTGTGAAGGCTTATGTGCGGGAGGAGCACGAGACAAGTAAATTCCAAAAGGCCTGCGAAGCTTTGTACCGCTGTTCTGTACGGGCGGAGAAGGTGATGGTCAGCATGATGCCTATTATGCAGTTCACCGTCTATACGTGCATTATTCTGATCTCCTGGCTGGGAGCAAAGACCATTGCCGTTGGAAATATGACCACCGGAAACCTGATGAGCCTGTTTACCTATACCATGAACATTTTAATGAGCCTGATGATGATTGCTATGGTTTCGGTCATGATCTCTATGGCGAAGTCTTCCGCCGAGCGTATCTGCGAGGTGCTGGGGGAGAAAAGCAGTCTCACCAGCCGTAAAGGTGCGGTGCGGGAGGTGGAGAATGGTTCTATTTCCTTTGAGGATGTTTGTTTCAGCTATCACGGAGATAAAGAAAACCTTCATCTGTCTCACGTGAGCCTGGAAATTGCCCCGGGGGAGACGGTGGGAATCCTGGGAGGGACGGGAAGCGCCAAGTCTACCCTGGTACAGCTTATTCCCAGACTCTACGACGTGACCTCCGGCTGTGTGAAGGTAGGCGGGATTGATGTAAAGGATTACGATCTGGAGACCCTGCGCAACCAGGTAGCCATGGTGCTGCAGAAAAACGTGTTGTTCTCAGGAACGATCAAAGAGAATCTGCGCTGGGGAGACAAGGATGCTTCCGATGAGGAACTGGTCCGCGTGTGCAGGCTGGCCTGTGCGGATGAGTTTATCCGGCAGTTTCCGGATCAGTATGATACCCGGATTGAGCAGGGGGGAACCAACGTATCCGGCGGACAGAAGCAGCGGCTCTGCATTGCCAGAGCACTTCTGAAAAAGCCGAAAATACTGATTCTGGACGACTCTACCAGTGCGGTGGACACCCACACGGACGCCATGATCCGCAAAGCCTTCCGGGAGGAAATCCCGGATACCACCAAGCTTATCATTGCGCAGAGAATCTCTTCCGTCCAGGATGCAGATAAGATCATTGTGCTGAACGACGGGCAGATCGAAGGAATCGGCACCCATGAAACGTTGTTGAAAGAAAATTCTATTTACCGGGAAGTATACGAATCTCAGCAGAAGGGAGGAGATATGGATGAGCAGTAATCGTCAGCCGAAAGGCCCCATGGGACGGGGCAGGGGCATGAAGAAGGGACCCAAGGCAAAGAATCCGGGCCGTACCTTAAAGCGGCTGTTTGATCTGGTGGTGCGGGCGTATCCGGTGCATTGTGTGCTTGTGATTTTGGGCATTTTTGTAAGTGTATTGGCAAATGTCCGGGGCAGTCTCTTTATGCAGACCCTGATCGATGACTATATCACACCTCTGATTGGCGCTGCTTCCCCGGATTTTACACCGCTTTTGAAGGCGCTGGCAACGATGGCAGCCATCTATGCAGTGGGCGTGTGCTCCACTTATGTGTACAATCGTCTCATGATTACGGTAGCTCAGGGAAGCTTGAAGACAATCCGCAATCACTTGTTTGCTCACATGGAGACTTTGTCTATACCTTATTTTGATACTCATGCCCACGGAGATATTATGAGTATCTACACCAATGACACGGATACCCTGCGGCAGCTGATAAGCCAGAGCATTCCTCAGCTTCTCTCCTCCGGGATTACCATTGTCAGCGTGCTTGTATCCATGCTTGTTTTAAGTCCTCTTCTGACGCTTCTGGTGCTTGTGATGGTGGTTGTCATGACCCAGGTGATCAAGCATGTGGGAGGGAAATCAGGCAGCTATTTTATGGCCCAGCAGCGGGATCTGGGAGCAGTCAACGGCTATATTGAGGAAATGATGGAAGGACAGAAGGTGGTGAAGGTTTTCTGCCATGAGAAGGAAGCCAAGGAGCGGTTCCGGGAGCTGAACGACCAGCTCTTTGACAGCGCCAGCAACGCCAACATTTACGCCAATGTCCTGATGCCGATTATGGCAAATATCGGAAATATCAGTTACGTACTCACTACCATGGTGGGAGCCCTGCTGGCCATCGGCGGCGTGGGGGGCCTGACCCTGGGCGGCCTGGCTTCTTTCCTGCAGCTGAACCGGAGCTTTACCCATCCCATCACCCAGGTGGCCCAGCAGTTCAACTCTATCATTATGGCTCTTGCGGGAGCGGAGCGTATTTTTGACCTGCTGGATGAACCGTCAGAACAGGATGAAGGCTATGTCACCCTGGTGAATGCCCGTTATGAGAACGGGAAGCTTGTGGAGGCGCAGGAGCGCACCGGTGTATGGGCCTGGAAGCATCCCCACCACGACGGAACCCTGACCTACACGGAAGTGAAGGGGGATGTGATCATGGACGGAGTGGATTTCGGATATACCGAGGAAAAGATGGTATTGCACGACATCAAGCTTTTTGCCAAGCCGGGACAGAAAGTAGCTTTCGTGGGGGCCACGGGAGCAGGGAAGACTACGATTACCAATCTGATCAACCGTTTTTACGATATTCAGGACGGAAAGATCCGCTACGACGGAATCAATATCAACAAAATCCGGAAGTCTGATCTCCGGCGTTCTCTGGGAATGGTACTTCAGGACAGCCACCTCTTTACGGGGACCGTGGCCGACAATATCCGCTACGGAAAGCTGGATGCCACGGATACGGAGATCAAGGGGGCGGCTATGCTGGCGGGAGCGGACACTTTTATCCGCCACTTACCAAAGGGGTATGATACCATGCTCTCAGGGGACGGCTCCAATCTGTCCCAGGGGCAGAGGCAGCTTTTGACCATTGCCCGGGCGGCCATAGCGGATCCGCCGGTGCTGATTCTGGATGAAGCCACGTCCAGCATCGACACCCGCACGGAGACCATAGTACAGAGAGGTATGGACAGCCTCATGGCCGGCAGAACCGTCTTTGTCATTGCCCACCGGCTGTCTACAGTCCAGAATTCCGATGTGATTATGGTACTGGAGCAGGGGCGCATCATTGAGCGCGGAAGCCATGAGGAGCTGATAGAACAAAAAGGAAAATATTTCCAGCTCTATACAGGTTCCTTTGAGCTGTCTTAAAGAAAATTTTTCCAATCAGGAAATGAAGCATTGCTTCGTATAAAAACCGCCGAAAACGTTCATAATGGTAACAAAGAGCAGGAAAGGAGAGTTCTATTATGAAATTGTTTAGAAAGTACGCGGCCGGAGCGCTGCTCCTGGTCATGGTACTGGCGGTTGCCGCATGCACAAACAGCGATGACAACGCAGCCGGCACACCGGACAATAACACCACAGAGGGTACGACCAACGGAGCCACCAATGACGCCAACAATGGTACGACCAACGGAACCACCAATGACGTCAACAATGGGACCACCAACGGAACGACCAACGGGGACACCAATGGAACCACCAATGGCACCACCAACGGAACCGATGCGGATGATGCAGACGGCGCCCTGGAAGATGTGGGCGACGGCGTGGTAGACGGTGTGGAAGATGTGGTAGACGGTGTAGATGATGCTGTGGACGATATGACCGGAAACGGCACCACCAACAACAATGGAAACGGAACAGCCAATCCGTAACGGAGAGGCATGGAATTTCTGGCGGAGAGCGAAGAAGCTTTCCGCCAGAATTGTTTTGGGAAAAACCTTTACTTTTTTAGAGGTTTCGTATAAGATAATATGGATTAGGAAAATAAACAAAAAGAATTCAGAGGGGATCCATATGAACTTGATTACTGTCAGAGAATTATACAAAAACAGCAAAGATTACCTGGACAAGACTGTGGAAGCGGGCGGCTGGGTGAGAAGCAACCGGGGCTCTAAGGCCTTCGGTTTTCTGGTGATTAACGACGGCACCTATTTTAACACCCTGCAGGTGGTTTACCACGATACCATGGAAAATTTTGCAGATATTTCCAAACTGAATGTGGGTGCAGCCGTGATTATAAAAGGAACTCTGGTGGCCACGCCCGAGGCTAAGCAGCCCTTTGAGATCCAGGCAGAGAACGTTTGGGTGGAGGGGGATTCGGCGCCGGATTATCCCCTGCAGAAGAAGCGGCATTCCTTCGAATATCTGCGGACTATTTCCCATCTGCGCCCCAGGACCAATACCTTCCAGGCGGTGTTCCGGGTACGTTCCCTTATCGCCTTTGCCATCCATCAGTTTTTCCAGGAGAGGGGCTTTGTCTATGTGCATACGCCCCTGATCACCGGCAGCGACTGCGAGGGAGCCGGAGAGATGTTCCGGGTGACGACCCTGGATCCGGAGAACCTGCCCCGTACCCCGGACGGAAAGGCGGATTACAGCCAGGATTTCTTCGGGAAGGAGACCAATCTCACGGTCAGCGGCCAGCTAAACGGCGAAACTTATGCCTGTGCCTTCCGGGATATTTATACCTTCGGTCCCACCTTCCGGGCGGAGAATTCCAATACCACCCGTCATGCGGCGGAGTTCTGGATGATTGAACCGGAGATGGCTTTTGCAGATCTGGAGGACAATATGGCTGTGGCAGAAGACATGCTGAAATACGTGATTCAGTATGTGCTGGAGCAGGCCCCGGAGGAGATGGAGTTTTTCAATCAATTTGTAGACAAGGGGCTTTTGGATCGTTTGAAAGGCGTTCTGAACTCGGAGTTCGGCCATGTGACCTATACAGAAGCCATTGAGATTCTGGAGAAAAACAATGACAATTTTGACTACAAGGTGAGCTGGGGCTGTGATCTGCAGACAGAGCATGAGCGGTATCTGACGGAAGAGGTATTTAAGCGTCCCCTGTTTGTCACCGACTATCCCAAGGAGATCAAGGCTTTTTATATGAAGCAGAACGAGGACGGGAAGACCGTAGCGGCCATGGACTGCCTGGTGCCGGGAATCGGCGAGATCATCGGCGGAAGCCAGAGAGAGGACGACTATGAGAAGCTGGTGGGCAGAATGCGGGAGCTGGGCTTAAAAGAGGAGGACTATGGGTTCTATCTGGACCTGCGCAAATACGGTTCCGTGCGCCATTCCGGTTTCGGCCTTGGCTTTGAACGCTGTGTCATGTATCTGACCGGAATGTCCAATATCCGGGATGTGATTCCGTTCCCGCGGACGGTGAATAACTGCGAATTGTAAGAAGGTGAGGGCTGTTGCAAGAGAGGCAATGGCCCTTTTAAGCTTTTGGAGACTGAGATATGGAAGTGGAGATAGCGGAGCTGGTCCGGATACGCCTTTATCAGCGCTGCCGCTGCCTTGCGGGAGTTTGAGAATTTAGAAGAGACATAAGCGGCGGAAAAACATCCCCGTGGGGCGGATTGCATTTCCCGGACGGCCATGGTAAAATAGGCACGAAGACAGAATCCTAAGAGATGAGAGAGTGAGAGACCATGAGCGATAAGCATACGCATACACATGTGGCAGAGGACGGAACCGTCTACGAGCATTCCCACGGCCACGCCCACACCCATCAGAACACGAAGGCAGTCTTAAACCGCCTGTCCCGGGCCATCGGGCATATGGAGTCCGTCCGGCGTATGGTGGAGGAGGGAAGGGACTGCAGCGAAGTGCTGGTGCAGCTCTCTGCAGTGAAGGCGGCCATCAACAATACAGCCAAGGTGATCTTAAAGGATCACATTGAACACTGCCTGGTGGACGCGGTGGAGTCCGGGGATCACGAAGCCATTGAGGAGCTGACAGGGGCGATTGATCGGTTTATGAAGTAGGCGCGGAGGAATTCCGGTACTCCGTAGGCGTAAGCCCCGTCTGCTTTTTAAAATTGCGGATAAAGGTCTGCTGGTGGTTAAAACCAACCGCGGCCGAAATTTCCTCCAGGGTCATTTTCGTGGTGCTAAGGAGCTCCTTGGCGTGACGGATGCGCACGGAGGAGAGATAGGTTATAATATCATAGTTTGTTTCTTTCTTAAACAGTTTGCTGGTGTAGGCGGGGCTGCATCCGATGTGCGCCGCCATATCCTCCAGCGAGAGGTCCTGATGATAATTCTCCTGAATCCAGGAAATCAGGCCGTCAATTTTCAGTTTCCCCTTATTGGCACTGACAGCCGAGATGGAATTGCAGATATTTTGAACAAAGGGCAGAAGGAACTGGCCGAAATCGTGTACGTGGGTCAGATGTTCCGTCTGTCCTTTTGCGCACTCCAGAAGAGGTTTGCAGTCTGCCAGGACAACGGGCATTTCTCTTACAATGGAGGAGATGAGCTCCACAATCTGTTCTGTGATCTCCCGTACGTAGGCCACGGAAGTATAGGGATTTGCGTGAATAACGGAAAAATAAGAGTTCAGGAATGTGGAGGCCTCCTGGCCTTTGCCCAGGCGGACATAGCGGGCCAGGAGCTGCTGTTTGTGATAATCAAACTGAATCTCGGTCCGCTGGAATTCCTGATAGGAGTAGGGCGTGGAAATGTGGTTGTGGAGCTTGTGATTTAAAAGCTCCGCGGCTTCCTCATAGGAACGGTGCAGAAGTTCCCCGGAAGAAATCATGCTGCCGAAGGCAATTACCGGAGGACGCGCTTCCTCCCTGCCGGCGTATGCTTTCTGAAGGCATTCCCCCAGCTGGTTAAGGATGGGAAGATAGAGGCTTTCGGAGAGATTTTCGGCAATATTCAGAATGCCCAGGAGCGTGTCAGGCGTCTCCCATAGCCAGAAGGAGGGGAAGAATTCTCCGGCGGCCTCCCAGCAGAGTGCCAGGAGGCTGTCCTGCAGCCTGCGGCCTGCATCCTTGTGGAAAGAATTGGACAGCCGGGAGGAAGCCGGAAAATGGATCAGGGCCACAGCGGTGTGCCGCAGTTCCTTGTCCAGATCCAAAAAGGAAAGCAGGGGGGCCAGGTCCTCCGGTTCCGGCTTGTCGAGATAGCAGAGCCGGAGCAGCAGGGAGGCTTTCAGCTCGTTCCGGCTGGATTCCAGAATGGAAGAGAGGAGCTTTCGCTGGGCTTCTTTTTGCTTCAGACGGCGGAACAAAAAGACAAGAAGTATACCTGCAAGAAAGAGCAGGCTCAATACCAAGATAAAACAAATTTTCCAGAAATAAGGTTTCATAGGCTCCTCCAAGGTCTTACTATGTTCTATTTTAATCATAAAAATCACAAAAATGCAAGATTTGAGAATGAAATCCGAAAAAAACAACAAAAAAAGTGCGGGATTTGATCATAAAATCCGGGATTGATTCTGTACATGGGAATGGAAAAGGGCTAGTTTAAGGGCAGGCGGAACTGAAAACAGGTGCCGTTTGGAAAGGGGTTATGTATGAGAGCCTTTATGATTGAGGAAACAAAATTTGCAGATCTGATTGAAGCGGAGGAACCGCGGATTACCGGTCCGACGGAAGTAAAGGTAGAAGTAGAATCGGTAGGAATCTGCGGGACGGACATTAAGATTTATGAAGGGCATCACTCCCAGTCTCTGGGGCAGAAGCGGATTCCCGGACATGAATTTGCAGGTGTGGTCACGGAAGTAGGTAGCCGGGTCCGCAGCCTGAAAGTGGGCGACCGGGTGGTCCACGAGCCCATCTCCTACTGCGGAAGCTGTTATGCCTGCCGCAGAGGCGAGGGAAATGTGTGTGCCGATGTCCGTGTAACCGGCTGTAACTGCTCCGGGGGCATGGAAGAGTATTTTGTAGCGGAGGAGCGCCAGTGGCATAAGATTCCCGATTGGATTACCTGGAACCAGGCGGCGCTGATTGAACCTTATACCATTGCGGCGCAGGTATGTGCCCGGGCAGAACTGCAGCCGGAGGATACCATGCTGATTTACGGAGCAGGTCCCATCGGCTTGATGCTGGCAGATACGGCCCTGCACATGGGAGTCAGGGTCTTTATCAGTGAAATCAGTGAGGGGAGGCTGGCCCTTGCCGGAAAGATCGGCATCCCTCATGTGATTGATTCAGGAAAGCAGGATGTCCGGGGAGAAATGATGGAGCTGACCGGAGGGTACGGGCCCAACATTGTGGCAGACTGTGCCGGTGTGCCCAAGCTTGCGGAGGAAGGAATGGAGCTTCTCTCCCCCTGCGGAAGATTTGTGCCGGTGGCCGGGGTAAAATTTACCTTCGACGGCTATATGGCCATGCGCAGGCAGATTAAAATCGTGGCGTCCCGGCTCCAGATGCACCAATTTGTGCCGGTAATCGCCAGGTTCCGCCTGTACCAGGAGCATGCAGACGCCATGATTACAGACGTATTTGATTTTCAGGATACAAAAGAGGCTTTCCGTCTGGCGGCAGAGCGCAGGCCGGAGACAGGCAAGATCGTGCTGCGCTTTCACAAATATAACTAACAACAGCAGAAGCCGTTGAGAACCAAGAAGGAATTACGGACGTAGAATGCGGCCGAAAATCCTTCTCTAAAGAGCGCTGGAAGGGCGTATGCGGAACTAAAATAGGAGAACAAGAAATGACTAAGATTGCAATCGTATACACGTCCCTGGGGGGACTGATTCAAACCATGAAAAAAGAATTTGCCCGGGCCATGCCCGGCTGTACCTTGATAAACATTGCGGATGACAGCCTGATCCGGGAAGTTATGGAAGAGGGAGCTGTCACGGAAGGCGTGAGGGAGCGCATGATGCACTATTTCCAGGCGGCGGCTAACTGCAATCCCCAGGTGATTGTCAGCGCCTGTTCTTCTGTGGGAGAGGTGGCGGAAGAGGCAGATCAGAAATGGGGGATTCCTGTAGTCCGGATCGACCATGCCATGATTGAGAAAGCCTTAGAAGAGGGAAACCGGATCGGAGTTCTGGCTTCTCTGGGGACAACGATGGAACCCACGGTTTCCTATATCCGCCGCCTGGCCGCAGACCGGGGACGGGAAGTACAGGTGGTGGGAAAGGTGGCCGAAGGAGCCTACGAGGCAAACGCCAGAGGAGAGACGGCGGTTCACGACGCACGTATCGCCCAGGCGGCAAAAGAGATTCAGGCGGATGCGGACGTTATCATCCTGGCGCAGGGTTCCATGGCCAGGATGGAGGAGGAGCTGCGCCGGCAGACCGGCCTTCCGGTCTATTCCAGCCCGCGGCTCTGTGCAGAAGAGATTCAGGTTATGTGTGAGAAGGAGGGATAGGTATGGGACTGAGTGAGGAGAGAATCGAAAAGCTGGAAGGGCTCTGCAGGCAATTTCGAAAGGATGTGCTGACCATTCTGCATGAAGTACAGACCGGACATGCGGGCGGCTCCCTTTCGGAATGTGAGATATTGACGCTTTTGTATCTGGAATGCGCCAATATTTCCAAAGAAAACCAGAATCAGGAGGATCGGGACAGAATCGTACTTTCCAAAGGACATGGGGCGCCTATGCTGTACCGCTGTCTGGCAGAAAAAGGATTTTTCCCCAAGGAAGAGCTGCATACCCTGCGGCAGCCGGGCAGCCGCCTGCAGGGGCATCCCTGCTCGGCAAAGACACCGGGAGTGGAATTGTCTACAGGTCCCCTGGGAATCGGCCTGTCGGCATCGGTGGGTATGGCCTGTGCCAACCGCCTGCGGGGAAATGACGCCTATGTCTATACCGTACTGGGCGACGGGGAACTGAACGAGGGAACGGTCTGGGAGGCAGCCATGTCTGCGGCCAAGTTCCGCTGTGATCATTTGATTGCCATTGTGGACTGGAATAAGGTGCAGCTGGACGGGAAAGCAGAGGAAATTATGCCCATGGACTGCATGGAGGAGCGCTGGCAGGCCTTCGGCTGGAATGTATGGCGGTGTAATGGTCACAGCATACCGGAACTCTATGAGGCTGTCCAGGAGGCAAAAAACAAGAAAAACGGGAAGCCCTGCGTCATTCTTGCAGATACCGTGAAGGGAAAGGGAGTCTCCTTTATGGAGGGAACCAACGTTTATCACGGCAAAGCAATCTCCGACGAAGAGTATGCAGAGGCCATGAAAGAGCTGGGGGTGTAGGAAATGGGAAAAGCATTGCGGGATGTATACGGTGAAAGCCTTTTGAAATATGCAAAAGAGAATAAAAAGGTAGTGGCTCTGGATGCGGATCTGGCTAACTGCAGCAAGACCTGCATGATGGGAAAAGAGCTTCCGGAGCGGATGTTTGACGTGGGAATTGCAGAAAACCATATGATAGCCATGGGAGCAGGCTTTGCAAGCTGCGGGATGATTCCCTTCGTAAATACCTTTGCCACCCTGGCGGCGTCCATGTGCGCCCTTTCAGCCAAGGCTCTGATTGGATATTCCGGGCTCAATGTCCGCATTATGGGAGCCAACAACGGTTTGAGCGGCGGATATGACGGGGCAACCCACCATGCCCTGGACGATATGAGCGTTATGCGTGGGATACCGGGAATGCTGGTCATGTCTCCTTCCGATGGGGTGATGACGGACTGGATGGTGCGTACACTGGCGGAAGACTATGAAGGGCCTGCTTATGTAGGCATTCCCAGGAACGGCTACGAAAATCTCTATGAGGAGGGAGAAGATTTTGAGATCGGGAAGGCAAAGCAACTGACCGATGGGAAAGATGCCGCTGTATTTGCTTACGGCCTTTCTGTCTTCCGTGCCAAAAAGGCAGCTGAACAGCTGGCGGCCGAAGGAATCCATATCAGTGTGTACGATATGTTTACCCTGAAACCCTTTGACCGGGAGGCGGTACTTCGGGCGGCCCGGGAAACAGGCGCTATTGTGACCGTGGAGGAGCATTCCATTGTGGGAGGTCTTGGAACGGCAGTACTGGAGACGCTGGCGGAAGGCGGCGAGCAGGTGTCTGTGCGCCGCCTGGGAATCCAGGACTGCTATACCCACAGCGGGGCTTATGAAGATTTGGTAACGGAGTTTGGGATCGGAATTGCGTCCATCGCGGATGCAGTCAAGGAATTGCTCTAAAACTGCAAGTTCCCGGACAGTGCCGGAAGAATTGTCAGAACGGTGCCCAGAAGGAGTTACGGGCACAGTATTTTGTGACCGTAACTCCTTCTAAAATATGCGGGTATCGTTCTGACGGATGCAAAACTAGAATAGGAGGTTTACTTTTTATGGATAGAGAGATTCAGGAACTTTATAAAAAAAGCTATGAACTGCGCATTCATGCTGTTAAAATGGTATATCATGCCAAGACAGGCCATGCGGCGCCCAGCCTTTCCATGGCGGATCTGATAAGCGCCCTGTATTTTAAGATTCTGCGGGTGGATCCCTCAGAACCCCGCTGGAAGGACCGGGATCGGTTTGTACTCTCCAAAGGCCATGCCTGTCCCATCTACTACGCGGCGCTGGCGAAGCGGGGATTTTTCCCGGAGGAAGATTTGATGCAGTACCGGGCTTTAAACAGTAAGCTCCAGGGACATCCCGATATGCGCAAGTGCCCGGGAGTGGATATGACCACAGGTTCCCTGGGAAATGGAGCCTCAGCTTCCCTGGGGATGGCGCTGATAGGCCAGAAGGAGAAAAAGGACTATTATGTGTATGCCATCTGCGGCGACGGGGAGCTGCAGGAGGGAATTGTGTGGGAGAGCGCTTTGTATGCGGGAAATGCCCATGCGGACCATCTGATCTGGTTTGTGGATTATAATGGGCTTCAGTCCGGTGGCAGTGTCCGGGAAATCCAGAATTTGGAAGATTTGGAAGAGAAATTTAAAAGCTTTGGCTGGGATGTACAGACCATAGACGGTCACAATATGGAAGAGATTCTGGCAGCCGTGGAGACGGCGAAAGAACGGAAAGGAACACCCTCGGTGATTCTGGCAAAGACAACCAAGGGGAAAGGTGTGTCCTACATGGAAAACCAGTATCTGTGGCATATGAAAGCGCCCAATGAGGAACAGTATACACAGGCAATGAAAGAACTTTCAAAGGAGGTGGAGCGCTATGCGTAAAATGGTATCGACCCGTACGGGCTTTGGACAAGGACTGGTAGAGCTGGCGGCTAAGAGGAGCGAAGTAATGGCGACGTCCGCAGACACTTACCGTTCCTTTGCGCTGGGAGAATTTGTAGAAAAATACCCGGACCGCTATTATGAGTTCGGCATTGCGGAGCAGAATATGCTCACTGCCTCCGGGGCTATGGCGGCGGAGGGATACTGCATCTTTGCGGTGGGTTACAGCCCCTTTCTCTCCATGCGGGCTCTGGAGCAGATCCGCACCTTTGTGGCCTATCCGAATTTAAATGTGAAGGTAGTGGCAGGCCTGTCCGGGCTGTCCGGCGATACGGACGGTGTGACCCACCAGGGAACGGAAGACGTCGGCATCGTGCGCACCATTCCCAACATGACGCTTTTGTGTCCGGCAGACGCGGTGGCGGCCAGGGCCTTTGTCAAAATTGCGGCAGATGTTGAGGGGCCCGTCTACCTGCGCTTGGGGCGGGGATCGACGCCCGTTCTGTACGGAGAAGATCAGGAATTTACCTTCGGGAAAGCCATACGTGTCCGGGAGTACGGGAAAAAGGCAGTGGTGATTGCCTGCGGTTCCTGCGTATATGAGGCCGCAGCGGCGGCGGATGCCCTGAAAGAAAAAGGAACCGGCATTACAGTTCTGGATATGCACACCATCAAACCTCTGGATACTGAGAGCATTGCGCAGTGCTGCCAAGATGCAGACAGCGTGATTACGGTAGAGGACGGAACCATCTACGGCCTGGGAAGCGCTGTAGCAGAGGCGCTGCTGGAGCACCGGATTGTGCCGAAACATTTTAAACGCCTGGGCCTGACCACCTTCGGGACGGCCGGGACTTATCAGGAGCTGCTGCATTTCTATGGGCTGGATGCAGAAGGGATCGCGGCCGCAGTAGAAGAAAGCGCAAACTCATAAAACAGCAGAAGCCCGGACAAAGCCCAGAAGGATTTACGGACGCAGGAATCTGCGGGCGGAAATTCTTCTAATGAAGGGGCTTTGTATGGGCGTATGCGGAACTAAAAATAGGAGGCAGAGGTTATGTACACACTGGAACAGCTATACGGAATCCAAGACAACGTAATTGCCGTAACCGGCGCAGCCGGCGGCATCGGGCTGGAGCTGTGCCGGGCAATCCTGGATCTGGGAGGGAAAGTGGCAGCCGTGGTCCGAAGCGGGCGCAGCCGGGACAAGGTACTGGAAGCTCTTGGAGATGCGGGAGAGGAACGGCTTATGTGCTGTCTGGCGGACCTGACGGACGAGGAGGCAGTAAAAGGGGCCATGGAGCAGATTTACGGGAAATTCGGGACCATTGACGGCCTGGTCAATGCAGCAGGAATGAATATCATTGAGAGCCTGGATGAGATGTCCATGATTGATTTTCAGAAGGTGATGGATGCCAACTTTACAGCGGTCGTGCTCTGCTGCAAATATGCAGGACACTATATGCTTCAGGCAGGGAAGGGACGCATAGTAAACATTTCTTCCATGAGCACGGTGAAGGGAAAGGCTTTCTATACGGCCTACGCCTCCAGCAAAGCGGCGGTAGACAGCTTTACCAGAGCTCTGGCCATTGAGTGGGCCCGCCGGGGAATCAACGTTAACTCCATTGCACCCAGCATGATTGTCACGGATATCAACCGCAGGCAGATCGAAGAAAACCCGGACTCCTACCAAAAGCGGGTGGAGAGCATTCCCAGGGGATGCCCGGGGAGAACCGAGTGGCTGGTATCTCCGGTAATTATGCTGTTGTCTCCCGGATCCATTCACTTGACGGGGCAGACCATCTTTGTGGACGGTGGATGTACGGCCGGGGATACCTTTGTCATGGAAACCCGGCGGTTTGGAGCGTGAGGAGGTCCAGCCTCATTTGTCTCTCTGAATTAACGCAATCGATTCCAAAAAATTGCGAAAAAATGTGACATAACACTTGCAAAAAGTCAATCGTTGTTGTAAAAATATAAGAAACCGCTTTGTTTTTGGTTTGTTATTTGGGACAAAATGTAATATAATTAGGAAAAACGTCCCCACAGACAGAGAGGGAAGGAGTATTTTCCATGACGATTTACGATATTGCAGAGATTGCAGGTGTATCAGCCAGCACCGTGTCGCGGGTGATCAACAACAAGCCGGGAGTAGGCTTGGAGACACGTCAGAAAATTATGAAATTAATGGAAAATTACAACTATTCTCCCAATGCTATTGCCCGGGGACTGGTGAGCAGATCCTCCAAAACCATTGGGATTCTGGTAGCGGATATCCGAAATATCCATCACATCGACGGAGCGTATTATATTGAGCGGGAGCTGATTGCGCAAGGGTACTGCTGCATCATCCTCAATACGGGAAATGAGGACGCGGACAAGGTAAACGCCATTGAAATTCTCCACCGGCGCAGGGTGGAGGGAGTGGTAATGATGGGGTCCATTTTCCAGTGCAGAGAAGTGGAGGAAGCCGTTGCCAGGTGCATGAGCGACATTCCGGTAGCCATTGTAAACGGCTGGCTGGACCTGCCCAATGTGTACGGGATTCTGTCGGATGAAATGGGCGGCGTGGTCTCCTGCGTGGAGCACCTTATATCCAGAGGGCACAAAAAAGTAGCTTTTGTCTGCGACCAGCCTTCCAATCCCAGCAATACTTTAAAGGAGCGGGGATATTTTTCCTGCGCGGGAAAGCTGGGCATGGACTTGGAAGACTGGGGATACCGGACGGAAAATACCCTGGAAGGGGGCGAGGAAGCTACCAGGCAGATCTTAAAGGATCATCCTGATGTGGAGGGAATTGTGTATGCGGTGGATCTGCTGGCAGTGGGCGGTCTTCAGGTCCTTCACGAGCGTCAGATACCGGTTCCGGATCAGGTAGCCGTGGTGGGGATCAACGATTCCACGTATGCCCAGATTTGTACGCCCACATTAACTTCTCTGGACAATAAGCGCATGGACGCCAGTGTCATGGCTGCGCGCATTCTGGTGGATCATATATGCGGGAAAAAGACGGCCAACCGGGTCATGCTTCTGCCGGATCTGGTGATTCGGAAAAGCACTTGAAATTCAGAACCGATTGAGCATAGAAAAAGCAAAGTAAGAAGAGTGAAGATGGGAGGCTTGTGAGAAATCGATGCCGAAACCATGCTTCCTCTTCTTTTTTGGTATTTTCTCTTGTACAATATGCACAAAAATAAAGGTGAAAATTTGGGAATAAAATAGAAAAAACATATCGAACTTGCATTTTCCGACAAGGTTTGCTATATTGTCAATAACAGCTTTTTATTTTTTTGCAAATAGAGAAATCGATTGCGTAAATCAGGCGAAAATTCACCTGAAAAGAGAGATGAACAAGCTGTGTCATAGTCATTCGCTTTGGCGGAAATGATAAGAGAAAAGAGAGAAAGGAAGAAAAGGATTATGAAAAAGTTGACGTTATGGAAAAAAAACGTAGGACTGGCACTTTCCGCAGCGCTGGTTCTGTCTATGGCAGCCTGCGGCTCCAAGAAAGAAGAGACTCCGGCACCGGCTCCCGCAGAGACCCCGGCGGAGCAGGGCACAGAGGACCAGCAGCCGGAAGAAGCTCCTGCAGCAGAGGCAATTACCCTTCGCCTGGGCCATACCCAGTCTACAGAGCATTTGATCAATGCGTCTGCGGAGAAATTTGCAGCCATGGTGGATGAGAAGACAAACGGAGCAGTGAAGATTGACATTTATCCCGCAGAGACATTGGGGACCAACACGGAGCTTGCGGAAGCCTGCTCCAACGGAGACGTGGATTTCTATATCTCCGCAACCGGCCAGTATACGGCCCGCTATTCCCCCTTTACTATCGTGGAAGCGTTCTATATGTTCCGGGATCTGGATCATATGCTGAAATTCTATGAGAGCGAAGCGCATCAGAAATTGGTGGACGGCCTGGCAGAGGAGTGCAAGGTTCATATTCTGGCGGATCTGTACTACGGCGCACGCCAGATGACCACCTCCGGCAAGGCGCTTAATACGGCGGATGATCTGGAAGGCATGAAGATGCGTGCGGCAAATGAACCCCTGCCCATCGCTGCATTTACCCAGCTCGGCGCATCTCCCACCCCCATTGCATATAACGAGACTTACCTGGCGCTGCAGCAGCACACCGTAGACGGACAGGAGAACCCGCCTGCATCCATCAGCGCTATGAAGTTCTACGAGGTGCAGGATTACATGAACCTGACCTACCATCAGTTCCAGATGCTGAGCATCTTTATGAGCGACGCAGCTATGCAGAAGCTGTCCCAGGATCAGATTGATGTGATTTACGAGTGCGCGAAAGCCGTTGCCGAGGAGCACAATCCCCAGGCTATCGAGCAGGAGCAGGGCTTTATTGAAGAGATCGGCAAGAACTGTGAGCTGGTAGAGCCGGATATCGAGTCTTTCCGCACCAAGATTGCCCCCATGTACGATCAGTTTAAGGATCAGTGGATTGAGGGAATGTTCGAAGAAATTCAGGCGATGTAAAGCCAATACGGGCATACAGCCGGTTGTGATGCAAAGAGGCTGCCCGGGGAAAGCCGGACAGCCTCTTTTTTCGGAATGGCCGGGAAAGGAAAAGAGATGTTGCAAAAAATAGAACATATTGTATATCAGGTGCAGAGAATATTTTTTATTCTTGTGATGACCTTTATGCTGGTGGTGCTTTCGGCCCATGTGGTGATGCGTTTCGTGTTCAACAGCCCCATTATCTGGACGGACGAGGTAATCACTATGCTGCAGGGAACCCTTGCCTTTGCAGGCATCGGCTACTGCTTTCACAAGAACCAGCACACGGAATTGTCAATCGTATATGACCGGGTGCCGAAGCCGGTGCAGATTCTGTTTGATCTCATCACCAACGGCGTTATGCTTTTCTGCTGCGGCTATATGATCAAGTACAGCTGGGCCTTTACCCTGCAGAAGAATATTAAAATGAATACCATTCCCTGGATGAAGCAGAGTTGGATTTACTGTTTTATCACGATAGGGTTTATAGTGGCTTCCTGCTATATCGTTCTGCGGCTTGTCCGGGTGTTCCAAAGAATTATGGGAAAGGAAGAGGGGTGAGACTGTAATGGCATTGTTGTTTCTGTGTTTTTTTGGTTTTTTGATGATGCGCATGCCGGTGGGATTCTGCATGCTGTGCAGCTCTATTATCTACTCCCTGGCGTACGGGGAAAGCCTGAATATGATTATGTCCCGTGCAGTGCAGGGCTCCAGCGGATTCACCCTTCTGGCTTTAAGCTTTTTCATCCTGGCCGGAAATATTATGAACCGGGGCGGTGTGACAGATCGGATCTTTGGTTTTTGTAAAAAACTCATCGGCTGGATTCCCGGCGGTCTTGGCCACGCCAATGTGCTGGCATCCGTGATTTTTGCGGGCATGTCCGGTTCTGCCGTAGCGGACGCCGGAGGACTGGGAGCCATTGAGATCAAGGCTATGAAGGATGACGGGTATGACGAGGAATTTGCCGTGGCCGTCACAGGAGCTTCCTCCTGCATCGGGCCCATTATCCCGCCCACTATTTCCGGCGTGGTATACTGCGTGGCCAGCGGGGTTTCCGTGGGCAAAATGTTTATCGCGGGAGTGCTGCCCGGCTGCTGTCTGGCGCTTACGCAGATGATTTACATTTTCTCTGTGTCCAAGAAACGCAATTATCCCCGCCATGCCTTTGCAGGCTTCCGGGATCTGGGTAGCTCCTTTATAACCTCCTTCCCGGCTTTGCTGACGCCGGTGATTATCCTGGGAGGGATTATGACAGGAATCTGTACGCCTACGGAGGCGTCCGTGGTAGCCGTGCTCTATGCGCTTCTCCAGGGATTTTTGACCAGGGATTTGAAAATAAAGGATCTGCCGTCCATTATGGATGAGACTCTGACCAGCGCCATGAGCGTTCTGTTTATTGTCAGCAGCGCCAATGCTTTCGGCTACATTATCACAGCCCAGCAGATTCCTACCAAGCTGGCAAATGCCTTTTTGGGCGTTGTCACAAACAAGATTGTGGCCCTGCTGGTGATTAACATTTTCCTGCTTTTGGTGGGTATGGTGATGGAGAGCCTGGCGGCCCTGGTCATTCTGGTTCCCATCCTGATGCCGGTGGTTACTTCCTTTGGAATCGATCCCCTGCATTTCGGTGTAATCTGCATTTTGAATATTACCATCGGTATGCTGACGCCTCCGGTAGGCATGGTGCTCTTTACGCTGACAAATGTAAGCAGCCTGACTTTTGAAAAGATAACGAAGGCCATGCTTCCGCTGCTGGCAGTGAATATTATTGCGCTTCTGATTGTGACCTACTGCCCGCCGCTGACGACGTGGCTGCCGAACCTGTTAATGTAACCTAAAACAGCAAATTCCCGCATGGCGCCAGAAGGAGTTACGGACGCAAAGCGTCAGGAAATCCTTCTATAAGGAGAGCGCAGGGAGGGAATTTGCGGAACTGGAATAGGAGGAATTTGATGATGCTCCCTGTAGAACTGGATCCGGAAATCCGCGCAGGCGTATTTAAAACCTTGCCGCAGATGATGGAAATTCAAAATGAAGAACTGAGAGAAAAGGTAGCCGATGCGTGGGCGTTCTCCCTGCAGATCAACGGCTACAAGCACATCGAGGATATGCCTGGCTCCGGAATGCCGGAAGCCAGCAGCCTGGGCGATCAGAGCATGCACATCCGTGCGGTAGGCTACAATGCTGTAAGCCTGTATGAGAATCTCTGCAAAGCCTATGAGAGGGATATGGGACTTGACCGGGATATGCTGATTGCCTGTGCCCTTCTTCATGATGTGGGAAAGCCTTATGAGTACAATCCCGAGAACCGTGCCCGCTGGGCGGCTAACTACAAATTCACGGGAGCGCCCAACGCCCGTCATCCGGCTTACGGGACTTATATCGCCATTACCTGCGGCCTGCCGGAGGAAGTGGTGCATGTATGTGCCTGCCATTCCCCGGAGGGACGTTTCGTAACCCGCAGCGCCTATGCTACCCTGGTGCACTATGCGGATGACGGATCCTGGTTTTCCCTGGCAAGCATGTTTGACCTGAATATTCCCAAGCTGTAGGGTAAATAAGATGTATGGAGAGAGCAGATGAAAAAAATCGTATCATTCTTTGGTGATCAATCAGAGATTTTTTGTGAACTGAACCAGCGTGCGAAGGAGTACGCAGCGTCCCTTGATATGGAATACCGCTGGATTCCCCAGAACCCCTTTTCCCAGGAAGAGGTCATCCGGGAGCTTCAGAATGCGGACGCGGGCATTATTGATATTGAACCCTACGGCGAGCCTATTTTCAGCCAGGTGAAGGACAGTGCCAAGCTTCTGGTGCGCTTCGGCGTAGGCTTTGACAAGGTGGACTTAAAAGCCGCCAGCAGAAACGGCATTGCCGTGGCCCGGACTACCGGAGCCAATACGACAGGCGTGGCGGAGATGGCGCTGACCCTGATACTGGCCTGCAAGAGAAGGATTAACACCTACCAGGCCAGGACGAAATCCGGCCAATGGCTGAAAGATATCGGCCATGAGATCATCGGCGGCACCGTAGGAATCATCGGCTACGGCAGTATCGGGCGCCGCTTGGCAAGGCTTCTTAGCGGGTTTGACTGCCGGATTCTGGCCTACGATCCCTTCCCCAAGAAGGAAGTTATGGATGCAGACGGAGTGGAGCTGGTGACACTGGAGGAATTGTTCCGCCGGGCGGATGCCATCAGTATCCATGTTCCCTATACCAAAGAAACCCACCATATGGTGAACCGGGAGACCCTGGGAATGATGAAGCCCACGGCTGTAATTGTCAATACAGCCAGGGGAAATATCATTGACGAAGACGCTCTTTATGAGGCTTTGAAAGACGGACAGATTGCAGGAGCGGGCGTTGATGTGTTTGCGCAGGAGCCGCTGCCGGCGGATTCTCCCCTTCTGACCCTGGAGAATGCAGTGCTGACACCGCATGTATCCAGCCAGACGGTAGAATCCCTCTGGAATATCTATAAAATGGCCATTGATATCAGCGCGGATTTCTTTGCAGGAAAGGGATCGCCCCATATTTTGAACCCCGATTATGCGGACGGGAAGGAAAGCTGACAAGAAATAGTCGGGACAGGAGCAGCCGCCAGAGCAGGAACGGCCCGGGAAGCGGGTTGAGATTGTTCTGGCGGCTGCTGTTTTGTTTTCCGTTCAGATTAGGTGTTCATTTTCCGCAAAAAGTGTTAAAATAATATTATGACAATTCAGAACGGAATTTTTCGAAGCGCAAAAAGGAGGGTATATGAAGTATTATCTTGGATTGGACAACGGGGGTACAGCCACGAAGGCAGCGGTTTTCGACGAGAACGGCCGGGAAGTGGCAACGGCCGGAATGGATACGGCCATGCTGGTGCCAAAAGCCGGCTTTACGGAGCGGGATATGGATGAAATGTGGGAGGCCAACTGCCAGGTGATAAAGAGGGCTCTTGAGAAGGCAGGCGTGACGGGGGAGGAGATTGCCTGCGTGACCGTCTGCGGCCACGGCAAGGGCCTGTACCTCTGGGGCAAGGATAACCGGCCGGTCCGCAACGGCATTATTTCCACGGACAACCGGGCCTGGAGCTATCCGGTCAAGTGGAAAAAGGACGGAACGGAGGATAAGGTTTTCGAGCTTTCCTGCCAGCACATTTTGAGCAGCCAGCCGGTTTCCCTTCTGGCCTGGCTGAAGGACAAGGAGCCGGAGGCCCTGGAGAAATCCCAATGGATTTTTGCCTGCAAGGACTATGTGCGCTTCCGGCTGACAGGGGAGGCTTATGCAGAGCGCACGGACTATTCCGGCTGCAATCTGGTTAATCTGCATACAGGAGAGTACGACCCGGAGCTTTTGAAGCTCTTCGGGCTTTCCGAGTGTATGGATAAGCTGCCGCCGCTTCGGTATTCTACGGATATCTGCGGCCATGTGACGGAGGAAGCTGCAAAGAAGTCGGGCCTTAAGGCAGGCACCCCGGTAGCGGGCGGCGCCTTTGATATTGACGCCTGTGCCGTGGCTGTGGGCGTCACGGACGAGGAACATCTCTGCATGATTGCCGGAACCTGGAGTATCAACGAGTACATCGGAAAAGCTCCCGTGACGGACGGCAGCGTGCTGATGAATTCCTTCTTCTGCCTGCCGGGGTATTACCTGATTGAAGAGTGCAGCCCCACTTCGGCAGGAAATAATGAATGGTTTATGAAGAACCTTCTGCCTGAGCTGCGGGAGGAGTGCAAAAAGAACGGAACCAATATTTATGAGCAGATGAACCAATGGGTGGAGGAGATTTCCCCGGAGGAGTTCTGCCCCGTGTATCTGCCCTTCCTGATGGCCAGCAATGTGCATCCCAATGCCTGTGGAAGCTTTGTGGGCATCAGCAATTTCCATACCCGGAAGCATTTGCTGCGAAGCGTCTACGAGGGTGTCACATTCTGTCACAGATACCATTTGGAGAAGCTTCTGAGTACCAGGAAGGAGCCGCCCAAGTCTATCCGCCTGGCGGGAGGGGCAGCCCGTTCCTCTATGTGGACCCAGATGTTTGCGGACGTGATGAAGCTTCCCGTAGAGAGCGTGCAGGTAAATGAGACGGGTGCTTTCGGCTGCGCCCTTATCGGCGCGGCGGCCTGCGGAGACTATAAGGATGTGGGGGAAGCTGCGGATAAGATGTGCCGGATCTCGGAACCGGTGCTGCCCGACCCGGCGCGCTCTGCTGTCTACGATGAAAAATACCGGCTGTACTGCAAGACCATTGAAGCCCTGGACGGGCTTTGGGATTCCCTGCAGGATTACCGGGACAGGCACTGAGATTGGTTTATAGAAGAAAGAAGGACATCCTGTTTTCCGGGTGTCCTTCTTTTTGGCAAGCAACAAAACCGCAGTCCCCGCATAAACTAACCATAAACCAAAGTCTATGAGGGACACTTATGCGTGATTTTCCCATAAAAGCCATGCAGACAGAGGCGGGCAGCAAGGGACGCCTGCAGATCAACGTTACATCCGCTCTGGGTGCGGAGCCCATACCCGGAGCGAAAATAGCCATTTACTACACAGGGGAACCGGATCGGGAGCTGGAGGAGGTGACCACCAATGAATCCGGCCAGACGCCGGAGCTGGAGCTTGATGCACCGCCACTTCAATACAGCGTGGAGCCCAGCGAGCAGCAGCCTTATTCGGAGTATACCGTGGAGGTGACTGCGCCGGGGTATGAACCGGTGGAGGTGGTGGGGGCAGAGATTCTTCCCGACGTGACGGCCCTGCAGAATATTCGGATGATTCCCCTCCAGCAGGGGGAGGAGTATGAGCGCTTTGTCATTCCGGCCCATACCCTGTTTGGAGATTATCCGCCGAAAATTGCGGAGGCGGAGATAAAGCCGGTCAATGAGACCGGGGAGATTGTTTTAAGCCGTGTAGTGGTCCCGGAGTATGTGATTGTTCACGACGGGGTGCCTACGGACAGCTCTGCGGCAAATTACTGGGTGCGCTACAAGGATTATATTAAAAACGTGGCTTCCAGCGAGATTTATGCCACCTGGAGCGACGCCGCTATCCGGGCAAATGTCCTGGCCATTATGTCCTTTACATTGAACCGGGTGTATACGGAGTGGTATCGGAACAAAGGCTATGATTTTACGATTACCTCCTCCACTGCTTTCGATCACAAATGGATCAACGGCAGGAACGTGTTTGAAAATATTTCCCGCATTGTAGACGAATTGTTCGGCAGCTACCTTTCCAGACCCAATGTAAAGCAGCCCATCCTCACCCAGTACTGCGACGGGCAGCGGGTGACATGTCCCAACTGGATGAGCCAGTGGGGGAGCCAGTATCTGGGAGAACAGGGGTATTCGGCCGTTGACATTCTGCGGAATTATTATGGGGATACCATCTATATCAATACGGCGGAGGAGATTTCCGGGGTGCCCTATTCCTGGCCCGGCTACGATCTGTCTGTGGGAGCGTCGGGACAGAAGGTACTGCAGATGCAGGAGCAGCTGAACCGGATCGCCCGGTCTTATCCGGCTCTTCCCGTTCTGGCGGAAGACGGGATTTTCGGACCGGCCACAGAAGGGGCCGTGCGTGATTTTCAGTCCATCTTTGGGCTGCCGGCTACGGGTGTGGTGGATTATCCCACCTGGTATAAAATTTCCGAGATTTATGTGGGCGTGTCGCGGATTGCGGAAGGGGCTTCCGGGCGGTAGAAAATAACGGGGAGATGTGCTTTGCTTTGAGCGCGTCTCCCCTCTTTGCACATCCGCAAGCTATGCCGTTTCCCTGGGAAAGCGGAAGCGCATAAGGAGAAATACCCCGGCCAGGGAGCATACGGGGACAAGCATTGCCAGAGTGAAGGACCCTTCGGCGATTCGCCCTGTGATTAAGCTAATCAAAGCGCCTCCAATAGAGGTGCCGATTCCAATCAGGCTGGAGATGCGGGCGGAATTTTTGGGAAACCAGGTGATTGCAATGGCAAAAGTGAGGGGAAATACGGCTCCGGTACAGAGGCCTAAGAGGGCACAGGCCAGAAGCCAGATCAGGGGCTGATTGCAGGCAAGCCCCAGAATCTGCGCCAGTACGCCCACGAAGGATCCGCATAAAATAAAGCGCCTGGGCGCGATTTTATCGGCCAAGTATGCGCTTAAGAGCCGGCTTCCCAGCATCCCGATCCAATAGACGGTCATGCAGAAGGAGGTAAAAGACTCGGGATAGCGGACGGGATCCACCGTCTGCAGGAAAAGCTGAAACCAGTTGGCAAAAATATTCTGATGCCCGCCCATGTAAATCATATTCAGCAGGCAGAGGGGGATCAGCATGGGAGCCTTCAGGATTTGGAGGAACGTAAGGCTTTCCTCGGAAGAATCCGGCGCTTCCTCTCTGGTCTGCTGCGTAAACTGCCGGGTGCCGGCCATAACCAGGAAGTAGGTGACGGTGGCCGCTAAGACCAGCCCTCCCAGGAAAGCGTAAGTGAGATTCCACTGATAGCCCAGGGAGGTGACAGCGCCGGGCAGCAGGGGGCCGAAGAGGGCGCCTGCGCTGTAGAAGACGTGCATCATGCTGATATACCGGGTGCGTTTCTCTCCGTAGATATCGGAAACAAAGGCAGTGATCAGGTTGTTCAGGATACCGGTAGTCATATTCAGGGTGCTGAAAAGGAGCATCAGCACCAGATAGGGAGGCAGCGTCTCGATTCCGAAAAGCAGAAAGCCCATGAGCAGGGCGTCGATGCCGATGACAATGCCTTTGGGAAAACGATCGCCCCATCCGATTAGGAGAAAGGTGCTGATAAAGGTTGCCAGATAATTTTGAACAATGGTAAACATGCTTACCTGCGTCATGCTAAGCCCGTAGAGTTCCGTAATCTTGGGCAGTACTGTGCTGAACATGGTGATAATAAGGGCAAAGAAAATCATAAATAAGCTCATGTAGAGGGTGATCAGCCACCGGTTATCTTTCGATTTCATAAAACCTCCTACTCAGCGCTGTCCAGCCAGTCCAGGGTCTTTGGATCCAGTTCCAGGCCGGCTCCCGACATGGTGTCCTCCAGCTGTTCCATGGTGCGGCAGCCGATGATGGGACCGCAGGCCACTTTGTTGCAGGCCAGGTAGGCAGTCACAAGGGCGGCGGGAGAAACCTGATGCTTGTCGCAGTAGGATTTGATTTTTTCATACTTCCTGCGGTTGGCAGGGCAGTCGAAGAGCTTGCGGCTGGGTCCTAAGGTTTCCCAGGTTTCGGTACCGCTGTAGAGCTTGCTCCAGAGCCCGCTGTCCTGGGAGGTAAAAGAGATAATGGGGATTTTCGCATTCAGGTACTGCCGGTACAGGGACGGATTCATAATGCTTACGCTGTTGTCCATGCGCATTTCATGGGTCAGATAGGCATAGCCCCATTGGATTTCGTTGATGACAAGCTGACATTGATATGGGAATCTCGGTGGTTTACCAGGAGCTGAACAACGTCAATAATATCAGTGTTGCGGAGAATTTATTTCTCAATAACCTGCCGGTAAAGGGGGCGCTGAAAACAGTAGATTACAAAAAACTGTATGGGGATGCAAGAGAGCTTCTGGAAAAAGTAGGCTTAAGTGATGTGGACCCGGGGGCGGATCTGAAACATCTCTCTGTGGCCCAGAAGCAGCTGATTGAGATTGCCAAGGCTTTTTCCAAAAAGGTAAAAATTCTGGTAATGGATGAGCCGACCTCTGCCCTGAACGACGCGGAGACAGAGAACCTTTTCCGGCTGATTCTGAAAATGCGGGACGAGGGGGTATCTATTATCTATATTTCCCACCGCATGAACGAAGTCTTCCGCATTGCGGACACGGCTATGGTTATGCGGGACGGACAGTACATTGCCAAAGTGCCGGTGTCAGATACGGACACAGATCAGTTGGTGGCCTATATGGTGGGACGGGAGATTACGGATATGTATCCGGCCCGTGACGTGAAGATTGGAGAAGAAGTCTTTGCCGTGGAGGATTTGTCAACGGACTGGCTGAAACATATCAGCTTTTCTATCCGCGCCGGGGAAGTGGTGGGATTGTTCGGACTGATGGGAGCCGGGAGAACGGAGATAGCCTCCTGTATTGTGGGGAGCAAGACGGTTAAGACCTCCAGAATGCGGATGGCAGGGAAGCCTTATGCACCTTCTTCACCGGGGAATGCCCTAAAGAACAAGATTGCCTACGTGCCGGCGGAGCGCAAGGAGGACGGTCTGATCCTGGTATCTTCCGTGAAGGATAATATTACCATTTCCAATCTGGACGCTTTCATCAGTTATGGGAAGATGAATCTGAAAAAAGAGGAAGCGATTGCGGAGGAATGGATCCGAAAGCTGCGCATTAAGACGCCGAAATCCTCTACTGTTGTGGAATCCTTAAGCGGGGGAAACCAGCAGAAGGTGGTGGTGGCCAAAGCCCTGAATACGAAGCCGGAACTGGTAATCTTAAATGAGCCTACCCGGGGAATTGATGTGGGGGCGAAGGTGGAAATTTATACATTAATCAATGAACTGTGCGCCCAGGGGAAGGCGATTCTGATGATTTCCTCGGAGCTGCCGGAAATCTTGTCCATGTCGGACCGGATATATGTGGTCTGCGAGGGAAGGATTACCGGACAGGTGGATCGTGAAGAATTCACCCAGGAGCATCTGGTAAAATACGCGATAGGAGAAACGGACTAGTATGGAAAAATTTACGGAGAGGAAAAAGAGCCCTTTAGGGGCGGTGCAAACATTTTTTAAGGGGGATGTCAGCACGTTACTTGCATTGTTTGGCATGATTGCCCTGTTCGGTGTTCTGAGCCCGTATTTTCTTACGGTAAAGAATATGATGTCCATCGGTTCCTATGCCTCCATTCAGGGTACCATGGCGGCCGGCCTGACCTGCTGCATGCTGCTTGGAGGCATGGATGTCTCCCAGTTTTCCCTGGCCGGACTCTGCGGGATATTTATGGGGCTGATGTACGAAGCGGGGGTAAATGAGTGGCTGATTATTCCTATGACACTGTTGGTAGGCGTGCTGGTGGGCTGCATCAATGCAACCATTGTGGCGAAGCTAAAAATTAGTCCTATGATTGCTACCATGGGTATGCAGTTTGTGGTCCGTGGGTTCTGCTATATTATTACCGGCGGCTCTGGCAGGAATCAATACTACTGCTATGCGGTATAAAGCACATATTGTTTCGTCTGTGTGTGCAGCGATCGGCGGCATTATTATGACATGCCAGCAGACGGCAGCTATGTGCAATGCAGGGGAAGGAAATGATATGGACTGTATTGCAGCCGTTATCCTGGGCGGTCTGGGGCTTGCCGGAGGAAAAGGGAAAGTGACCGGAACCCTGATTGGCGTTTTGATTATCTGCGTGCTGTTTAACGGTATGACTATGCTGAATGTGCAGGTGTACTGGCAGAAGGTGCTCAAAGGCGTGGTGCTTCTGCTGGCGGTATTTATCGATTCCCTGAGAAGCGGGCTTTTGAAAAAGGCATAAGAAATAACCTTAAGGAGGGGGCTGCTGTGAAATTTTCTTGAACAGCGGCCCTTTTTTGTGTAAAATAAGGAGAAAAGGAGTCAGGAGAGGAAGAGGTATGGGCAGACGTTCCGGCAGTTCTGCGGGGGAGCGGCGCAGAAGTACAATCTATGATGTGGCAAAGGAGGCGGGAGTTTCAGCGGCCACGGTTTCCCATGTTCTGAACGGTACGGCGACCATCTCGGAGGCTACCAGGGAACGGGTGATGGCGGCCATTGAATCCCAGGATTACCGCCCCAATAACACGGCGCGAACTCTCAGAAAGCGCAGAAGCGGGATTATTGGCCTTGTGACCCAAGATATGACCAGCCAGTTCTATTCTATTATGTATGAACGCCTTTTGGTGCGGGCCCAGGAAGCAGGATATATTACCTTCTTGACCTGCGGACAGCAGGATTCCAAACTGACCAGAAGTAATATTGAGATGCTGATTGAACACCAAGTAGACGGTATGATTCTGGTGGGAAACGGCTATGCGGAGGAATCCCTGCAGGCCGCAGAGAAGTACGGAGTTCCGGTGGTTCTCTGTGATCAGTACGCTCCGAATTTCCACAGTGTGGAGTTTGACAATTTTAACACCATGCGCAGGCTGGTTCACTGCCTCTGCGGGGAAGGTATGCGGCGGCTGGCATATATCGGAGTTGCAGGAGCAGACGGGCATGAGAACCTGTACCAGCGCTACCGGGGATTTCAGCAGGGGATGCTGGATGAGGGTCTTAATCCGGATCGGTATAATATTGTTTTGTCCAGAGAGGAGTCCAAGTATTTCAAATACAACCGGGAATTCCGGGTTTTCTCGGATTTTCTCCAGAAGATGCCGAAGGAAGAATGGCCGGAGGCCGTGTTTGCCTCCCACGATGCCATTGCCCAGATTTTTATTGCCTCCGTCTTGCGGTCGGGGGGACAGGTTCCCCAGGATATGTGGGTGCTTGGTTTTGATGATACCAGCCATGCGTTTTTCTCTGCGCCCAGCATTTCTACGGTGCATCAGGATCCGCTGGAGCTGGCGGACGAGTCCTTACAGATGCTGATTGCCCGCATGGAGAAAAAGGACTGCCGGCTGCATAAGGTACTGCAGCAAAAGATCGTGATCCGGGAATCCGCGCCCATAGCCAAGTATCTTCTGCAGAGAGAAAAGCTGGAGATACTGGTTGATGAGAGAAGCGTTGCCGGGGCGGCGGGACAGCTCTTGGAGCAGCCGTAACATTCAGACAGGGAGGTGCAGAGGGCAGATGCGTTTTCGCCCGTGTATTGACATCCACAACGGAAAAGTAAAGCAGATTGTAGGCGGAAGCCTGACAGACCGCCGGGATTTTGCCAAGGAAAATTTTGTGTCGGAGCAGACGGCAGACTGGTATGCCAGGCTTTATAAAAAGGACGCCCTTAGGGGCGGCCATGTGATTTTACTCAATAAAGCCGGCTCGCCCTATTATGAAGCCACAAAAGAGCAGGCATTTCGTGCTTTACGTGCCTGGCCCGGCGGCCTGCAGGCGGGGGGCGGCATTACACCGGAGAATGCCTGGGAATTTCTGGATGCAGGGGCATCCCAGGTAATTGTCACCTCCTACGTGTTCCGGGAAGGGCGGATTCACTATGAGAGCCTGAATCAGATGCGGGATGCGGTGGGAAAGGAGCGGCTGGTGCTGGATTTGAGCTGCCGGAAAAGGGACGGGATCTATTACATTGTCACGGACCGGTGGCAGAATTTTACGGATGTGGCGGTGACAGAGGAGCTTCTTTGG
Organism: uncultured Lachnospiraceae bacterium; assembly: GCA_910587955.1. Classification (GTDB taxonomy): domain Bacteria; phylum Bacillota; class Clostridia; order Lachnospirales; family Lachnospiraceae; genus Laedolimicola. Next base: position 29,866 of record CAJUNN010000033.1, read on the forward strand.
GAGCTTTCGGGCTATTGCAGCGAGTTCCTGATCCACGCTGTGGATGTGGAGGGACAAGCCTCCGGTATTGAGGAAGAACTGGTACGGTTTCTGGGAGCATGGCAGGGGATTCCCGTAACTTACGCCGGAGGCGTAGGCAGCATGGAAGATTTGGAGAAGCTTCGCAAGCTGGGAAAAGGGCGTCTGGATGTGACGGTGGGGAGTGCTTTGGACTTGTTTGGAGGGGGGATTCCCTATGAGTGCTTTATTTAGAGAGAAACGTTTGCTTTGGTTTTCGGCTATTTCGGGACTCGGATCGGGAATTGCGATGGAACTGGGACGCATATGGGAAACAGGGGGCAGCATCCGCCACTTTGGAATGGGAAGCTGGCTGAGGATTTTGGCATCTGGATTTCTGTTTGCTGCGTTCTATGGGGTGTTGATTTTCCGGTTGAGCCATAGAAGGGAAAAAGAGCATGCACCCTCTGAATTTCGGAAAAAACGATTTCTTGCTGCCTGGCTGGGAATTTTCCTCTGCTGGATCCCAGCTTTTTTGGCGTATTATCCAACGATATGGAGCTATGATGTAAGTGCGCAGGTACCGGCTCTTCGGGGAGTGCCGCCGACCACCTGGCAGCCGCTGCTGCATACGTTGTATCTGGAGAGTTTTCTGCAGATCGGCGGTTGTCCGGGAGATTACGAGGTTGGGATGGTGTTGCTTTCGCTAACGCAGATGCTGGCCATGTCGGCCATGTTTGCCTATGCTGCGGAGAAAGCCTACAGCTCTTGGGGGAGGAAAGCTTCCTGGATAGGAATGCTGGTATTTTATGGTCTTTTTCCTGTAAACGCCATTTTATCCATTAGTATGACAAAGGATGTTTTGTTCTCGGGATGCTGGTTGATTGGTTCCGTAAAGCTCTATGAATTATGCGATGACCCGGAGGTTTTTTTCCGATCGCCCAGGAAACTCTTTTCCCTTGTGCTGATGATATGCTTGGCGCTGTCTTTGCGGGCAAATACGGTTTATGCTTTTGCGTTTGGCGTTTTTGCGGGTGTTTTGTTTCTGAGTAAGGGTGAACGAAAAAAATTTTTGTGTTTGGGCCTACTGTGTGTCTGTATCTATTGGGGGGGACAAGGGGTGCTGTTTCACGTTATGCACGCAGAAAAGGGAAATCAGCTGGAGCCCTTCTGCCTTCCTATGCAATGCTTAGTGGGGACGGCGCTCCGCCATCCGGAGCTCATTCCGGAAAGGGGAACGGGACAGATGCTGATGGGTGCGGTTCCGCGGGATTTATTTTCGGATAATCTTGAAGATAATTACTTGCCGTATCTGACGGATCCGGTAAAGGAGCGTTGGAGGCGGATGGATTTGAAGGATTTTGATTCTGCGGATTTGGTAAGAGCCTGGATTGACTGCGGGGTGAGATATCCGACGGATGTGCTGGATATCTGGGGGACGCTGACCCTTGGCCTCTGGTATCCTTTGGACGAAACGCATGCGTATATTTATGATGGGGAAGGGGAACGGCAGGGATACCTTCTGACAGATTTCAAAAACCTGGAGATTCTGGAGATGGGGCGCCCGCCTAGCAAATGGCCCTGGATGGAAGGGCTCTATGAGAAAATAGCCACCGAAAATGTGCATCAGGAAAATTGGATGACTGCATTTTTCTTTGCGCCGGCTTTTTATTGTTGGATCCTTTTTTTCTGTATTTTATTGGCATGGTATCAGAAAAGGCGTTCGGATATTATCGTGTTGGGCATGACCTTTTTCTATTGGGGGACGCTGATGCTTGGTCCGGCGGCGCTGGTGCGGTATGCGTACCCGGTAATGGTTCTGGTACCGGTCGCTTTGAGTAGATTTTCTCTTGGGAAACGGTTGTCCTCTTTGCCGGAATGTGATATACTTGTCCCAAGGCAGCCGGGCGGAACACAGACGCTGGGAGTCTAGAAAACCGTAAAGGAGTTGGGTGTATGCGTTATATTATCAGCGGCAAAAACATTGAAGTGACAGAGGGGCTTCGGACAGCGATTACGGACAAGCTCGGGAAGTTAGAGCGCTATTTTACTCCGGACACAGAGGTACAGGTAACACTGAGCGTAGAGAAAGAGAGACAGAAGATTGAAGTGACCATCCCTGTGAAGGGAACGGTGATCCGTTCCGAGCAGGTGAGCAATGATATGTATGTTTCCATTGATCTGGTGGAGGAGGTGATCGAGCGCCAGCTCCGCAAGTACAAGAACAAACTGGTGCAGCGGGAGCAGGGCGGCGGCAGTTTCCGCCAGGAATTTATTGACCGGGAGGCGGAGGACGAGGAGGTGCGCATTATCCGCACCAAGCAGTTTGACCGCAAGCCCATGTATGCGGAGGATGCCTGCATACAGATGGAGATGCTGGGCCACAACTTCTATGTCTTTGTCAATGCAGAGACGGATGAGGTGAACGTGGTGTACAAGAGAAAGGGCAATACTTACGGACTGATGGAGCCGGAGAATTGAGATAAAGTAAGGCTTTTGAAAGCGGATGGGGGATGAAGCTATGCGGATTGGAGAGGTAAATCTTCGGAATTACCAATCGCTCCTGCGGATGTTCCAGAATCTGAACGGCAGCCAGGCGAAGGGCTCCGCCCTGCAGGCACCCGGTTTTGCGGCGGGGAAGAACGGAAACGCAGATATGGTAGAGGTTGTGCCGGGGTTTTTCTGCAAAAATGATCCGGTGATCATACGCAATTTCAGAAAAAATTTTGATGAAGACGGGGATTTCATTAATTCCCACGGCGTGGCCGGAATGGATATTACGGGCAAAGACCCTTCGGAATGGCACAAAATTGTGGAGGTTTCAGAGGAGGGCAGACAGAGTATGTTCGACATGGTGAAGCGGGAGTTTATCCAGGAACAGGGGATTCAAAACGGCGACACTACACAGAGGAGCGAAGTGTTTGCCGCTTATCAGAAGAGTATTCCCAAGAAAGACCGGCTGACTGCTACCTGGACTTTGGGGCAGTATGAGAGGCAGTACAATGCAGCCATGTATGAGGCGGTGAAGGCCCATGATCCCAGCTGGCAGCCGGGGCAGTATTTTGACCCAAGGATCCTGGACGGAATTACCCGGGAATCCGTGGAGGCCAGGATTGTGCAGACAGGCAGTGATTCACTGGATTTAAAGTCAGTAGACTGCCGGGCGTAAGAAAAGAGAATCAATGCAGAGGAGCTGTCGGATGAAGACAGCTCCTTTTTTGGACTTCAAGAGCAGGTATCTGTTTTCCGAATATTTTTGAGAAAATACTTGAAAACTAAACGGTAGTATGCTACCATCATATGTAGTATTGAAAACTAGATTTGATGGTAGAAAAAGCAAGTAAAAAAAGATTCGGGAGACAGATTATGAGTTATAAAATTGTGGTAGACAGCT
>CAJUNN010000034.1 GCA_910587955.1 uncultured Lachnospiraceae bacterium
GCGGAACTAATAATCAGCTGTAGCCCGCTCAGCGCACAGAAAGAGTTATGGGCGCGTCTTTTTGCGGTCAAAACTCTTTCTATGGAGATGCTCTGGGCGGGCGAAAGCGGAACTAATAATCAGCTGTAGCCCGCTCAGCGCACAGAAAGAGTTATGGGCGCGTCTTTTTGCGGTCAAAACTCTTTCTATGGAGATGCTCTGGGCGGGCGAAAGCGGAACTAATAATCAGCTGTAGCCCGCTCAGCGCACAGAAAGAGTTATGGGCGCATTTTTTTGCGGTCAAAACTCTTTCTATGGAGATGCTCTGGGCGGGCCAAAGCGGAACTAATAATAGGAGGAATTCATTATGAACCATAAATTAATTGATTTGCCGCTGTTGGCGCGCTTTAAGGACAAATTTGAGAGGAAACTGGAGGATTTAAATACGGAGGTAGATGAAAAGTTTGAAGAGGTAAATGCGAATTTAGAACAGGTTTTTCGATCTGGCAGTAACGCAAAGCAGATGATTGTGGATGCTTGTGTTGCTGCCGGATTGAATATAACTACGGAGGACTCATGGAATATAATTGCCACAACTATAGAAGAAGATCTGCTTTACATTCCTCCATCAGGAATTGCAACATTAGCCGGAGCATCAAGCACTAATATCTATAGTGCTACAGTTCCGTATCCTATCCCTGGTATTAAGTTTACATCTAATACTCCTGTAATAACTCAGTCTGGTAATGGTGTCAGATTTAATAAAGATACAACATTTGAACTTACTATTCGCAGCCATATTAGCGCCAATACTGGCGCTTCTGTAAAATGTATTATACGTTTATATAAAAATGGTGCTTTTTATAAAATATTGTATTCAAATGGAAACGTTACAAAGGGAACACAAGGTGGACAATCAATGAGTGTAACTATTACGGATACTGCGAAAGTAAATGATGTTTTTTCAATGACAGCCGAAGCGGGACCATTTGGTGGAGATAGCGGTTCTTGTAGTTTTAATGGGCCCAAAGCTACTTTTACAACACTGAAATAATATATTTTTACTAGTCAGGTCACATTAAAATCAAATTTCTGTATCATATGTTTTGAAGATGCTATTTAACTTAATCCTTTGTTTATAGGTAAATGAAGAAAAGAAATTTCGCATTTACCTCTCATCTCTCCACCACAAAAGAAGGAGTATCCGGCAATTTGAAGACTGTGAAATCCTAGGAGAGGTACTAGAGCAGATTTTAGACGCCGAGCTGAAAGAGCCCGAACAAATCAAAGCGTTCTTGAAAATCCCGGACGGCTGGTACCTTTCCACTCTGGTCATTCTGGGCTATCCCAGCAAAGATGCGGCGCTGCCCGCACAGGTCAAAGCTGCTGTAGAAAACAAAGTTCATTGGAATAAAAAGCTCTGCCCTCAAGGCTTCGAAAAAATGAAAAGTCCGAGGCTCCAAACCTTCTTGAGCCCCGGGCTTTCCTATAAAAAATATTCCGGAATATGCAGAAAACGGACAGGCTGCCAAAGCAGAAAGCTTTGGCCTCCTATACTTCCATCTTATGCAGTTCCGCCTATTCTGCCAAAACCACTTTTTCCTAAAACCAATAGACAGGGTATCCTTCATAGTGGGCAAAAATCCAGTCCATCCCTGCCATGCACATGGCAAACACCATCAAAAGAATCATGAGAAAAATCGCCGCCCCATCGTAAACCAGCTTCTGCTGGGGCCTGCGGCTGCTCACAAGCACCTCAACCCCCAGGGAAATAAAGACCAGAGGCCACAGGCGGAATATAAGCTCGCAGTCCAGGACCGGAAAAATCAGGCGGAGCAGAAACAAAACGCCCCAAATGACCAGAATAATGCCGAAGGTAATGCTTCCCACTCTATGAGTTCGTACGGCCGGTCTCTCTTCCATCTTCCTTCCCCTCCTCTTTTGATTCCTCTAAAAGTTCTTCTTTCTTTCCGCGGATCAGCAGAATGCCTGCGGCGATAATGCCGATACCCAGCACCACCTGCGGAATCCGGTAGCTGATGGTATACATGAAATCCTGCATTATGTCCGGAAGAAGCCAGTACAACAAATCCAGAATATTATTCCAGAGAATGGAAACTCCCATAAGAATCAGGACCGCAGCCGCTATCTTCCGGTATCTGGATACTACCATATTGTTCCAGAATTTCTTCCCATCCTCCTCCACATAAAACAGGTAGGTATCCTCCAGGGCATAGAAATCCTCATCGTCCATAGCCCGCAGATTGTGTGCGTGGAAAAATCCGTAAAACCATACAACCACATCTATTACCAGGAAAATTCCCTGAGCGAAAAAGCTTCCCACTATAATCAGTCCCAGAAACAGTCCCATAATGCTGACGCCCATTTTCATAAATCCCATGTACATCTCTGCCGCTCCCGGCATGAATGAAAAAATAAATGTCCAAAAACCGCTCTTTTTCTTCGTCATATCTCTAATCCTCCCCTTGTCTGTTTTGATTGGATATCGTTATCTCTGTAAGCATCTGGTTAAAATCCCGCAGGCCTTCGTTAAATTTCTCGCCGATGGATGCCTCCCTTGCCTGCCCCGGCTCCCGGTCAAAGAAACCGTCATTCTGGGGAATCTCCCTGGGAACCGTAAACAGCAAGAACAATGCCGTCGCCACTGCTGCCCCTACCTTAAGGCTGTAGAAGAAAAACTGCATGTTTCTGGACAACCGGCGTGTCTGCAGGGCTATCTGATAATCCGGCTTCCGGGAACGTTCCAGAATCTCTGCCTTCATATGGGCGGGCGCCTTTCTAAGGCCTTCCGATTCCACTTGCCGGATCAGTTCCAGTGTATAGGCGTCCAGCATTTCCTGTTTCCTGTCCTTTTGTTTCATGCGCGTCTCTCCTCCTTCTCTTTGTAGTGTTTTCGAAGCATTCCCCTGGCCCGGTAAATCTGGGTCTGCACGGTTTTTACATTGCGCCCGCGCTTTTCCGCTATCTCACCTACATCCATCTCGTAGTAATAATAGTCCAGGGCAATCTCGTCGTAGGGCGGCTTTAACGCCTTGCAGCTTTGGTAAAGCTCTTCCCTCACTTCATCCTCCAGACAGGCCTCCTCCGGCGACATGCCTGCATCTTCCTGATAGGAAAACCAGGTATCCTCCGTGGGAACTGCCTTCCGCCCGGAATGCTTCTGGTAGTCCAGACATTTGTTGACTGCGATCCGGCATATCCATGCCTTCTCATTCCTTCCGTCAAAAGAGGTATATTTCTCATAGGCGGATAAAAAAGTCTCCTGCGCCAGGTCCTCTGATGCAAAATAGTCCGCGGTCATTTTGTAACAGATGGAAAATATTAGATTCTGATACCGGTCAATCAGCGCTTCCAGCTGTTCTTCCCTGTTAATCGCATCCGCCTCCCCTCTCTTTTCTCGTCTGTTCATTTAATAAAACGAAGGGAATCTAAGATAATCTTCAAAAAAAGGGTGCCGGCGGGCACCCTGCAAGCGGTTAAACGCATTTATAAGTGTTTTACAAATTTTCCCTCGATCCCCACATCCTCTTTGCTTACCAGAAAGGCCTGAGGATCCACCTGGCGCAGTTTCCGTTTCAGCGCCATCAGCTCATGTTTGGAAACCACGGTAAAAATAATATTCGTCTTCTGTTCCGTATAGCCGCCCCTTGCCTCCCAATGGGTAGCTCCCCGGACCAGTTCCTCCAAAATATAGTGCATCACCTGTTCCGGATCCTGTTTGGTAAAGATAAAAACCGCCGTACTGATATTCTGGGTGTGGGTTTTATCCATAATCAGTGTGCTGATAGAGGTATAAATTACGCAGTAAATCACCACCGTAACGTCAAACAGCAGGGCACAGGCCCCGTAAATAGCCAGGTTCACCGCCAGCGCCAGCCTTCCCACGCTGAAATCCTGATATTTTTTCGTAAAGTAAATGCCCAGGATATCCAGACCGCCGCTGGACCCGCGGCACCTGAGAGCAAGGCCTATCCCCGAGCCGGCAATGATGCCTCCGATGAGACTGGCCGTCAGGGTGTCCTCCACAAGAGGAACGGCAGGGATGGGGATCACCGTCAAGAAAAACGTCTGGCTGAACACGCAGACCAGGGTGCGGAAAAAGAATCCCTTGCTGATGGAACGGTAAGCCAGGAAAAACAGCGGAATATTTAAAACCAGGTTGATAATACCTGCCACATCTATGCCCCGTACATTTAAGTTTCCGTAGCGGATGAGCAGGGTCCGGATAATCTGGCTGATTCCCAGCACACCCCCGTTGTAAAGCTCTGCCGGAACCACAAAGACATTGATTCCGACGGAAAAAATCAGCATTCCCAGCACCGCAGTCAAAAGCCTGCTCCAGTCCCTTTTCTCAAACTCCTGTAAAATGGTATTCATCTTGCACCTGCCTTGCCCGAAACAGCCACGGAACTATCCGTCTGCTTCTTTTAAAAGTGAATCTTCCCGTTTTCCATTCCCCGGATCCGGGCCTGGGCATACACATGGATCCCCTGGCTCTCCAGCTTCTCCCGTCCGGGCTGGAAGCATTTCTCTATCAGTACTCCCACCCCCGCCAGTGTCGCATGGGCTTTCCGGATCAGACGGACGGCGCCCGTAGCTGCCTCCCCGTTTGCCAGGAAATCATCCACAACCAGCACGTGATCCCCGTCGGAAAGGTAATCTCTGGCCAATGTCAGATCATAAGAAATATCCTTCGTATAGGAGACTACTTCCGTCTGCCACACCTCTGTCCGAAGATTCTTAGCTGCCTGCTTTTTCAGAACCACCAGGGGAACCTCCAGATATTTGGCCGTAAACACTGCCGGGGCAATCCCGGAGGATTCTATGGTCATCACCTTCGTAACTCCCTGATTCCGAAAATGCTCCGCCATATCCCGGCCCAGGGCCTCCATCAGCGGAATGTCAATCTGGTGATTCAGGAATCCGTCTACCTTTAGAATATCCCCTTCCAGTACGATTCCCTCCTCTAAAATCTTATCTTCCAGTAATTTCATAATCCTGTCCTCTTCCTTCCGGTTTTATTCGTAAACCTGCAAAAGGGATCAAGCCCTCCGCTCGATCCCTTTTTCTTTTCCTTCTAAGCCTCTTTTCCCTCCGGCCACACAATCTTGGGCAGGGCCGTCTTCACTTCCTCATGAAGGGCTACATCCGCCTTCTCGTCCAGATAATGCTCCTGGGCATGAATGATAATCACCCGGCTGCCCTCAAAATACTTCACATAGCCTTCACACAGACCGGAATTCATAGGCGTACCCAAAAGCAGCAGCGTGTCCGCACGCGTCACCTCTTCTACCGCCTTCGTCATCAGCTGATTGTCCACCTGCTCTCCGAAGAGAAGCACCTTGGGACGCACGGGAATCATACATTTTTCACAAAGGGGAATCTTTTTGGAATCCCGGATATACTCCATGGGATACCGCTTCCCGCAGCGGGGGCACTCGTTGTCAAAGATGGTTCCGTGCAGGTTCAGAACCTTCTTGCAGCCGGCCCTTCCCGGAAGGTTATGTACATTATTCGCAATGGTACACTGAAGCTTTCCCCGCTTCTCCAGCTCTGCCAGGGCATAAAAGCCTTGGCTCGGCTCCAGCGGCGGTTTCAGCATCTCCTCCCGATAGTACTTAAAAAAGGTTTCCTTCCGATTGGTATAAAATACGGAGGCAAAAATTTCCTCCGGGGAATAGCCGTACTCCTTTTCCACCCGATAGGCGATTTCAGGCGCTCTAAGGCTTGGCATTCCCGATTCCTTCATCATCTCTGTGCCGCACATGGCAACCGTGTAGCTGCTGTTTTCCAGAATATCCCGGATCACCTCATACTTATTCATCTCGAACCCTCCCGTACTACATTATCACCTGGTTCTATTTTGCCATTACTTGTCATTTTTGTCAATATTCCCGACGATTCTTTTCTAAGATTATGGCATTTGCACAAGAGCTACAGCAAAGCCTCCTCCCACTCCTTCTCCCGGAATCCCACCAGAATCTTCTCCCCGATCAAAAGCGGGCGCTTCACCAGCATCCCGTCCGAGGCAAGAAGCCGGATCTGCTCCTCCTGGCTCATATCCGGCAGCTTCTCCTTCAACCCCAGATCCCGGTATTTCATGCCGCTGGTATTAAAGAAGCGCTTCACGGGATACCCGCTTCTCTCAATCCATTCTTTTAACTCTTCCTCCCCGGGCCGGTTCTCCACAATATGCCGGTCCTCAAAGGAAATTTTATTGGCCTCCAGCCATCTTTTTGCCTTCTGGCAGGTACTGCATTTGGGGTACTCAATCAGTAACATTTGCGTCTCCTTCCATGGTTTGTTTTACAATATTTTCCATTATTTCTCCTGTAAGGCTTCCCGTGGCATACCCATAGACATTTCCCCGGGTATCAATGAGAAACGTAGTGGGGAACGCCTGAATCCCGTAGGCGGCAAAAAGCTCCCCTGTGGTATCCATGACCACCGGATAATCATAGCCGTTTTCTTCCATAAAAGCGGCAATCTCTTCCTGGCTCACATCGCTGTTGTGAGGAGCATCCTCTGTCTTGGGATTGGCCACCCCAAGCACAATCAAATCCCCTTCGTTCTTTCCGTAATCCTCATAGAGCTTCTGGATATCCGGCATTTCCTTGCGGCAGGGTCCGCACCAGGTGGCCCAGAAATTCAGGAAAACAGTCTTTCCCTGATACTCCGAGAGCGTATGGGTGTTTCCAAACTGATCCGCCAGGGTAAAATCGGGAGCCGGAACCTCCGGGCGCTCCTCTGCCGACGCACCGTCCCCCCCGGCTTCTGCACCGCCTTCCTCCTTCTCTGCTTCTCCCTCCGGCGTACTGCTGCCTTCCTCTGTCCGGGCACTCCCCCCGTCAAAAGAAGACAGATACCCGGTGAGCCCGTTCATCCAGCCTGTCAGTGTCATCACGCCCATAAGAATCAGAAGCGCGCCGCCTATGCGGGTGGTATAGCGGATCACCTTTTTGTAGCGCCGGAATGCCGACAGCACTTGTCCGGTGAAAAGCCCAACTGCCAGAAAAGGCAGCACAAAGCCCAGGATATAGACCCCGATCAGCAGAAGGCCGGAGCCCAGGTTTCCCGAGGAGGACACCATCAAAAGCACTCCCGCCAGAGCCGGACCCACACAGGGCGTCCAGGCAAAGCTGAATCCAAAACCCAGAATCAGGGCCGTAACCGGATTCATGGCAAAGCGGTCCGCGCGCAGGGGAAGGCGGCGCTCCTTCTCCACCAGAGCCGACTGTCCCAGCACGCCCAGCTGGTAAAGTCCGAAGAGAATCATCAGAATCCCGCCCAGGCGTGCCAAAAGCATCCGGTTTCTTCCAAAAAATCGGCCCAGGGCAGAAAAACCAAAGCCCAGGGCCAGAAAGGCAAAACTGATCCCCAGGATAAAAAACAGAGTGTTGCACAAAATTTTCTTCCGCGGATAGCAGGGATTTCCTTCCTCATCCACCGTCTGCGCCCCGCCTGCCAAATACCCCATATACAAAGGAATCAGCGGAAGGACACAGGGAGAGAAAAAGCTTAACAGCCCCTGGAAAAATACGGTCAATACCGGAACACTCGTTTCAACAGATAAATTCATGTCACTCCTCCGTTTTTGTCATAAGATAAAAAGAATCAGCAATATTATGGAAAGGATTTTTCTTATGCAGCAGCAATACGATGGCATTGATGTAAGCGTCTATCAAGGAACCGTCAATTTTCAAGCCGTATCCCAGGCAGGCATTGAAATCGTCTACATCCGCGCAGGCACAAGCCCTGACCGTATAGATACCAAGTTTGAAGTCAACGCCCGGAAGGCACTGGACGCCGGGCTGCACACGGGATTTTACTACTACCTGAGAGCCCGTACCACGGAGGAAGCTGCCTCCCAGGCCCGCCGCTTCCACAGCCTCATTGCCGGCAAAACCTTTGACTGCCGCCCGGCCATGGACTACGAAACCTTCCCCGGCCTGACCCGGGAACAAATCAACGAAAATGCAGCCGCTTTTCTGAAAACTCTGCAAGGGCTGCTTGGCTATGCTCCCCTTCTCTACAGTGACGCCTACCGGGTACGCACCCTCTGGAATTCCTCCCTGAACGCCTATCCTCTGTGGATTGCCGAATACGGCGTGGATCGTCCCAAAACCACAGGAGCCTGGGAAACCTGGAGCGGTTTCCAGTATTCCGATGCCGGATCAATCCCCGGAATCCAGGGCCGCGTAGATCTGGATCACTTCCGGTCATCCGTCTTTATCCAGGATCCCTCTCCGGAACCGGCGCCTGACCGCTACACCGTACAGCCCGGCGACACCCTCTGGGGCATTGCCAAAGCCCACAATACCACCGTAACCGCTCTGGCGGAACTGAATGGAATCGTAAACCCCAGCTTGATTTATCCCGGCCAGCAGCTTCTCATCCCCTCCGGCGGACAGGGCAGCTACTTCTTGTACCGGGTGCAGAAAGGAGACACCCTCTCCGAAATTGCCCTCCGCCACAACACCACCATAGAAATCCTGGTGGATTTAAATCAAATCGCGGATCCAAACCGTATCTATCCCGGAGAGATCCTTAAGATTCCCAGAGCCTGACTCTTGTGCGGGGCGTAAAACCACTTATCCGGCTTCCTCTGCTTCTTAGCAGGGGAAGCCTTTGTCTTACCCCCGCCGCAGCCCTTTCGGGTAGTGATTTTTCAAAATTCCGCCGCTCTGCTTCCCCCATCCCAGAGGAAATCCGTCTGCAAGAACCAGAGTCCAGCCCTTCTCTCCCTCTGCCTCCAAAGCCTCCCCCTTAAGCCAGGCCCGGACACTCTCCCCGTCTCCCTTAAGGGAAATGCTCCGCAGGGCGTCCCCGGCCTTTAAGGAAAGGGCCAGGGCATGGGAAGGTTCCAGGCGTCCTTTCTTCACCGTCCCCACATGAAGGCCTGCCCGCAGGATTTTAAGGCCCTTTAAGGGAAAAGCGCAGGGCAGCAGATAAAGCTGATCTCCGAACAGTACCGGAATCCCGGAAGGTTTCCTGTGAAGATTTTCTGCAGCAAACCTCTCATACAGTCCGAGCACCTGCTTATCTGCCGGCGGCAGCTTCCACGCCGGTTCCGTCCCCTGTGCCCTGCCCTCCCTCTGAAGGACTGCCAGGTAATGTCCCTCGCCTTCCAAGCGGTGAGGCCAGAGCCGGAAAGTTCTCTCCGTCCCGGCCCCGGAGCCGCTCCACTCCGGGCGGCCCGGGGAGAAGCCCGCGTAGGCAGATACCTCTTTCACAGAAAAATCTGGGCGGCTGTCAAGGAAAGCGCCGATGCTGCCCTCATTTTCTTCCGGGGCAAAGGTACAGGTAGAATACACCAGAATCCCTCCCGGGCGCAGCATCTTGGCAGCCTCCGAAAGAATTTCCCGCTGCCTGGCCGCACAGCGCTCCACATTCTCCGGGCTCCACTGGCCGAGCGCCTGCTCATCCTTTCGGAACATTCCCTCCCCGGAGCAGGGGGCATCTACCACAATCCGGTCAAAAAAACCGGGAAACCTCTCTGAGAGCCCCTTGGGTGTCTCGTTGGTTACCACTGCATGTGCAATCCCCATGCGCTCCACGTTGGAAGCAAGGATTTTCGCTCTGGCAGGGTGAATCTCATTGGATACCAGAAGGCCCTGCCCTTCCATCAGAGCCGCCAGATGGGTCGTCTTTCCCCCGGGAGCCGCACAGAGATCCAGCACCCGTTCCCCGGGTCTGGGCGCCGCAAGCTCCGCCGCGGCCATAGCGCTTGGCTCCTGGATATAGTATACTCCGGCCTCATGCCAGGGATGCTTTCCAGGCCGATCCGCCCGGCCGTAGAAAAACCCCGACGGGCACCAGGGAACCGGGGACAGGGAAAAAGGGCTCCGGCTTTCAAAATCCGCCGCTGACATTTTCAGCGTATTTACCCGGAGCGCCCGGAAAGGCTCCCGCTCATAGCTTTCCAAAAAAGCTTCGTATTCATTCCCCAAAAGGCCCTTCATTTTCTCCCGGAATTCCCGGGGCAGCGCTGCGGCAGACGGATTTCCCTGCTCCATGTCACTTCTCCTCACAAACCTGGAAAATATAAAATTTCAGATAATAAGACTCCTCCGCTGCCCACAAAACCGGATGATCCGGCGCCTGTGTCCGGTACTCTACCTGGCGGAGACGCTTATGGACGCTCCGGGCTGCCTGGGAAAGGGTCTGGGTAAAGAGCTCATAAGTCATAAAGCGGGAGCAGGAGCAGGTGGCAAGATAGCCTCCGTCCCGGCAGAGCTTCATGCCCCGCATATTGATCTCCCGGTAGCCCTTCACCGCATTCTTTACGGAACTGCGGGATTTTGTAAAAGCCGGCGGATCCAGAATCACTACGTCAAAGGTTTCTCCTGCCCCTTCCAGCTCCGGCAGCAGTTCAAACACATCCCGGCAGAGAAACCGCACCCGGTCCGAAAGGCCGTTCAGCTCCGCATTTTTCCCGGCCTGCAAAATCCCAGTCTCCGAGGCATCCACTCCCAGCACTTCCCTGGCCCCCGCGATCCCCGCATTCAGGGCAAAAGACCCCGTATGGGTAAAGCAGTCCAGCACCCGGGCATCCCGGCAGAGCCTCTGCACGGCCAGCCGGTTGTACTTTTGATCCAGGAAAAATCCGGTCTTCTGCCCCTCCTTTACATCCACCAGATACCGGACCCCGTTCTCCGTAATCTCCACCTGGGTGTCGAAAGGCTGTCCCAGAAATCCTTTGCGCCGCTCCATGCCCTCTTTCTCCCGCTCTTTGGCATCACTGCGCTCGTAAACGCCGCGGATTTGGATCCCGTCCCGGGCAAGAATCTCCTTCAAGATCTCCACCAGATCCTCCTTGAACCGATCCATTCCCAGGGCCAGGGACTGGATGACCAGCACATCCCCGAATTTGTCGGCTACAAACCCCGGAAGGAAATCCGCCTCCCCGAAAATCACCCGGCAGCTTTCGGTATCCACAGTTTGTTTCCGGTACTCCCAGGCATTTCTTACGCGCATTTCAAAAAATTCCCGGTTGATCTCCTGGGCCGGGTTCCGGGTAAGCATCCGCACCCGGATTTTAGAATTCCGGTTTATAAAACCCGTTCCCAGTCCGTAGCCGTCAAAATCCCGGACCATAACCAGATCCCCGTTTTCCGGATTCCCCTCAGCCGAAGCAATCTCATTGTCAAAAATCCAGGCCCCTCCGCTTTTGAGGGCCCGTCCCTCTCCCTTTTTCAGGGTGACTGTCTCCATCTCTTTTATACTCCCTTTTTCCCGCAGACATCCTGCAGGCAGCATTTGTCACAGTGGGGCTTTGTCCTTGCCGTACACACCTCCCGGCCGTGGTACACCAGGCGGTGGCAGAAATCGCTGCCCTCCTGGGGGGGGATGATTTTCCACAAAGCCATTTCCACCTTCTTGGGCTCCTTCAAGTCTTCTACCAATCCCATGCGGTTTGTCAGGCGGATGCAGTGAGTATCCGTGACGATAGCAGGTTTTCCGAATACATCCCCCATAATCAGGTTGGCGCTTTTGCGGCCCACCCCGGGCAGCTTCAAGAGCTCTTCAAAAGTGGAGGGCACCTTCCCGCCGTACTGCTCCTTCAGGATTTTCATGCAGGCGCTGATATCCTTGGCCTTGCTGTGTCCCAGGCCGCAGGGCTTTACAATAGCCTCAATCTCTTCCACAGAGGCTGACGCCAGAGCCTCCACATCCGGATATTTCTCATACAGCTTCTCAACCACCACGTTCACCCTGGCATCCGTACATTGGGCCGCCAGGCGCACGCTGACCAAAAGCTTCCACGCCTGGTCGTAGTCCAGGGTGCAGCCTGCATCCGGGTACTCCTTTTTCAGGCGTTCTATGATTTCCAAGGCTAATTCTTTCTTTGTCATTGGTATTCTCCTTCTTTTGCTGTCTGTTATTCTATCACATCAGGCCCTCCCCGTCAAAGCCGGGAATAAAGCTCTCCCCGGCCGTCTCTCCCTCCTGGAAAAACCCCTGCTCCACCCCCAGGGCAAGAGCATAGTCCAGCAGGCGGTTGTATTCCCGCTTTGTCACCCGCCGGTTGAGATTGGGATATTCCCGGATGCGGGAGATCGGCGTATACTGGTTCATAAGGCTTAGATACACCTGGTTTCCGTAAGTTCCAAAGACATATTCCACCACGGCTTCTGCGTTTTTCACATGGCCGGGCAGCAGGAGGTGGCGGACGATCACGCCCCGCTCCATCCGCCCGTCCGGCAGGAAAAGGGGCTCCCCCTGCTGGCGCACCATCTCCGCCAGGGCCTCTTTCGCGGCATCCGGGTAATCAGCCGCCCGGGAATAGTTCCGGGCCGTCTCCTCCTCCATATATTTAAAATCCGTCAGGTAAATATCCACTGTGCCTTTGAGGCTTTCCAAGGTCTCCCTCTTCTCATAGCCGCTGCAGTTGTAGACCACAGGCAGGCCAAGTCCCTTTTTCCGCGCTTTGCCCACAGCCCGGATGATTTCCGGCGTGTAATGGGTGGGCGTCACCAGGTTGATGTTGGCTGCACCTTGATCCGAAAGCCTCAGAAAAATTTCCGAAAGCTCCTCAACGGAAACCCTTATCCCGCTCCCGCCCCTGGAAATCTCCTGGTTCTGGCAATAAATACAGCCTAAAGGACAGCCGGAGAAAAACACCGCGCCGGACCCGCAGGTCCCGGAGATACAAGGCTCCTCCCAGAAATGCAGGGCTGCCCTGGCAGCCAGAATCCCTTCCCCGGATGTGCGGCAGGCACCTTTTTGCCCCTCCCGGCGGAAAACTCCGCATTCCCTGGGGCAGAGGACACAGCCTTCCTCTTTATGTTTCATTTGCAGCCGCATCCGGCAATTCCTCCCCATCCGTAAACCGTATCACCAGGCGGTTCGGGAGACACACAATAGGGGCCGCTGAATCAAGCCAGCCCATGTCCACACAGATCTGATCCGGGCAGTCCGCCTCCAGCACCCGTATGCGGCCGTCTTTGATTTCGATCAAGTTATAGCTCCCTGCGTATTCCACCCGGATCACCCGTTCTTTTTCCCGTTCCAAAGAAAAGGTATACAAAACCCTTCCGTCCTGCATCACTTCCGCATTCCCGCTTCCCGGCCTGTAAAAAAAATACAGAAACCCGGCCAGGAAAAATAAAATCCCCAGGACGGCAAAAGCCGCCTTTCCCTTTTTTCTTGTCTGTTGTCTTTTTGCCGCTTCTCTGGTTTTCATAGTTAGATTGTATCATGAAGGCGGAATTTTTCAACAAGAGATTCTCCTTGATTTTCCTTCTCTCATCCCTTATACTATATACTACATATGTAATAATTAAGGAGCCGTACCATGAAAAAATCCCCTGTCAAAAAACTGCCCCAGATCTCCGAGGCAGAATACGAGGTTATGAAAATCGTTTGGAAAAGCGCACCCATCAGCACCACTGAAATCACAAAACGCCTGCTGGCCGTCACCGACTGGAACCCCAAAACCATTCAGACTCTGATCAAACGGCTGGTCAACAAAGGCGCCCTTTCCTATGAGAAGCAGAGCCGGGTGTTCGTCTACCGTCCTCTGGTGGAAGAGAGAGAATACCGAAACCAGGAAAGCCGGTCCTTCCTGGACCGTTTTTACGGCGGCCATTTAAGCTCTATGGTCTGCTCCTACCTGGAGCAGGACAATCTCTCCCGGGAGGAGCTGGACGCTTTGAAATCCCTTCTTCTTAAACAAACAGAGAAGGGAGGCGGCTGACTTGTCTCTCTTTTTCCTGCGCTTATTTCTGGGCAGCCTTATTCTCTGTCCGGCCGTCGGCATCCTCCTTCTCTCCCGGCATCTTTTCCGAAATCTTATGTCTCCCCGGATACGGTACCGGCTGTGGTTTCTGCTTCTGGCCCTTCTGCCCCTCCCGGTGCTGCCCCTTGGGCTGGCCAGACGGCTGCAGCTCTTTTCCCTCAGAGGTTTATTAGAAATTTCTCCCTCTTATGGGGAAATCCTGCATCCGGGACCAGCCATTTCAGACCCTTTCTTTCCTTCCTCCCATTGGAAGAACGATTTTTTCCTTCCCTCCGGCGAAGCTTCCCTTTCCCCTTTGCTGCTTTTTGCAGGAATTTTATGGCTGTCCGGCGTGTGCTTCCTGGCCTTTTGCATGGTCCGAACAGCCCTGCGCCTCCGGGCCGTAAAGCATTCTGCGCTGCCTCTGAAAAACCGGGAAATCCGGGAAATCTACGAAAACTGCCTGGCCCAAGCCGGAATCAAGAAACGGATTCCCCTCTATACCACGGCTTTTCTGAAATCCCCCATATTTACGGGTATCCTGCGCCCCCGCATCTACCTGCCCCTCTTTGTGGTTTCCGCATATTCCCAAAAAGAGACCGGCACAGGCACGTCCGCACCTGCCCGGGAACTGCGCTGCATTCTGCTTCATGAACTGCAGCATTACCGGCAGAAAGATGCCTTTGCCTGTCTCCTTATGAACCTGGCCGGGCTTTTCTACTGGTTTCATCCCCTGGTGCGCTTTGCCTTAAAAGAAATGGCCTCTGACCGGGAACTGTCCTGCGACGCCGGAGTCCTGGACCTTCTGGACGAGACGGAATATGAGGCCTACGGACATACCCTCCTGCGATTCGCGGAACAGGCTTCCCGGAATCTTCTTCCCTTTTCGCCTGGTATCAGCGGCAGCTTCCGGCAGATTCGAAGGCGCATCCTGCTCATCGGCTCCTACCGGAAGCCATCCGGGCGCAGAGTCCTCCAAAGCCTTGGGATTTTCTGTCTGACCAGCCTGCTCCTTCTCCCCTTTGTCCCCGCTCTCCCGGCCTATGCCCTGGACGGCAATTTCTATCCCTGGAATTTCAGCAAAGAATCCATTGTCTCCCTGGATCTGGCCTCTTACTTTGAAGGCTGCAAGGGCAGCTTCGTCCTCTACGATTCCGCAGCGGATAGCTGGCAGATCTACAACCAAACGCAGGCCCAGACCAGGGTTTCGCCAAACTCCACTTACAAAATCTACGATGCCCTCCTGGGTCTGGAGAAAGGCGTCATCACCCCGGAGCATTCCCTCCTGCCCTGGGACGGTTCCCTCTATCCCTTCTCTTCCTGGAACCGGGATCAGAATCTGGCCTCCGCCATGGAATCTTCCGTCAACTGGTATTTCCAATCCATTGACCGGGCCCTTGGAAAGGACACCATCCGGCAGTATTTCCGGGAAATCGGCTATGGAAACGGAAATGTATCCGGCTCCCTGTCTTCCTACTGGAGGGAAGATTCCCTGAAAATCTCGCCGGTGGAACAAGTACTGCTCCTCCGCAGGCTCTGGGAGGACGGCCTTGGCTTTGACCCGGAACACGTCCGGTTCCTGAAGGATGCCCTGGTCCTGGAAAGCTTCCGGGACGGAACCCTCTACGGAAAGACAGGAACCGGACAGACGGAAAATCAGACATACAGCGGCTGGTTCGTGGGCTGTCTGGAGCGCCCGGAGGGAACGTGTTTCTTCGCCCTCTACCTGCAGGGAGACTCCAAAGCTTCGGGAAGCCGGGCGGCGCAGACGGTGCTGGAGCTTCTTTCCTACGGCTCCCCGTAGATTTCCTCCCACTCCTCCTCCGTCAGCCGTGCCTTGTACCAGGAAGGATCCGCCGGCTCCTCCCTAGACAGCACCCGGTTGGACACATATTGAAAGCCGCCGTTGTCCAAGGGCCGCACCACCGTCTCATGGGTAAAGGCGGCTGCTTTATGCTCCCCGGGATCCACGGCCCGAACGGTAAGCGTAATGGTTCCGTCCTTATTTTCCCGGCCGGCCGTGACCTCCGGGAAAAGATCGGTCTGGTGGCAGTCGTACAATCCCCGGGGGCGGTACTCATAGGTAGGATTCTCCGGAAAATACCCGGCCTTCTCCCGCAGGGTTTCTCTGTCAATGGAAAGGTGCGATTGAATGACGGCCTCAAACTCCTCCGCCGGAATCCGGTAAACAGCCCCCACATTGCAGTTTTCGTCTGCCGGATAGGGGAAAGGCCTCTGATACACCAAGGGATACCAGGCATCAAAGAGATCGGAAAAGTCAATTTTTCCGTAATCCTCCTCGTCCCAATCCTCCAAAAACAGGTTATTTTTCCCATAGCCGGTAGGCCTAAGATACCTCCGGCTCCACTCCAGGCACTCTTTCTCAAGAGGTTCCACCCTAAGAGCCGTACACCCGGAAGGCCCGTCATAGCCGGACATAGAAGCGGGTCCGAAAAAGAGATACCCGTCCGTATATTCCCAAAAGCCGGCTTCGTATTCCACCCGGCTCTGCTCCTTAAAGCCTCCTCCTTTTGCCTGCCCTTCCCGGGTAAAATAGCACTCCTTGACCTCTGCCTTTTTGCCCCGGGTCCGGCACTCGTATTTGGTAAATGCCTCCCTGCCGGAAACCGTATCTTTCGAAAGCACGGCCAGGGTCATCCCCGCCGCCTCCCCCGCTTCCATCTTCCGGCAAAATTCCTCCACTTGAGCCGCTCCCGCAAGATTTCCCAGGTTTTCCCCGTCCGCCGTCACATATCCCCGGTTTCCCCAAAGAAGCCCAAATTCCGGCCCGGTCTCTCCCCGGCATCCCCACAGCCCGGCCAGGCAAAAAGCCGCCAGGAAACCCAGCTTTCTAGGAAGCCGGAACTTTTGCAAACCATTTATCCAAAACTTCCTTATCTCTTTCCAGAACATAGCCGCTTCCTCCTCTCTCCTTTACATCCTCCACCATACTCACCAGCAGAACCGGCCGTTCAGCCGTCTTCTCCGTCGTGAAAACGGCAAACCAGCCAAGCTCCGTACCGTCTGTATCATTCTGGGACGCCTTAATCTCCGCCGTCCCGGTCTTTCCGGCCAGCACTGCATCCTCCCGGCGGGCCCTATAGCCGGTTCCCCTGGGATCATTTACTACCTGCTTCATGCCTTCCAGCACCTGCACAGCCGTTTCCGGTGAGAATGCTCGTCCAATCCAGATCTCCCTCTCCCCGTCCGGCTCAAGAATGAGACGGGGACGCAGCACATTCCCCTCGTTGCAGAAAGCCGTATACAGGCAGGCCATATGCAGGGGATTGACCAAAATCTCTCCCTGTCCGTAGCCGCTGTCCGCCAGCTGGATTTCTGTCCCGATCTCCTCGCCGTTGGCATACTGGGACGGCGTCATAGAGATTTCAAAAGGCAGTTTCTCTCCAAATCCGAGATTTTCCAGTTCTTCTTCCAGTCTTCCGGCTCCAATCCGAAGGGCTGCTTTGGCAAAATAAATGTTATCGGAATACATCAGGGCATTTTCCAAAACCACCGGCTCATAAGCATGAAGGGTCGTCACATGGTACGCACCCCAGGAAGTATCCTTCTGCCAGCTTAATCCCTCATTTCCGTAGTCTTCCCCCGGGTCAATGGCTCCGGTTTCCAGTCCCACAGCCGCAAGCACGGGTTTCCAAGTGGAGCCGGGGCAAAAACTCTGCCGGAACCGGTTCAAAAGAGGCCTGCGTCCGTCCTCATTGAGAGCCGCCCAGGTTTCCTTAGACATGCCGAAGATAAAATCGTTGGTATCGTAGGAAGGCGTACTCACCAGAGCAAGCACCTCTCCCGTACAGGGATTGAGTGCTGCGGAACAGCCTGCATCCTCCCGGAATACCTGATAAAGAGCCTCCTGCAGTCCGGCATCAATGGTCAGACGTACCGTCTGCCCGTCTTCCACCGGACGGTTTGCCAGCTCTGCTTTCTCCTCTCCGGCCGCATCGATAATAGAAATCCGGCAGCCCTTCCGCCCCCGCAGCTTCTCTTCATAGAGACCCTCCAGACCGCTCCTCCCAATCACACTGTCCGCCGTATAGCCCTCCTCCGCATGTTCTTCCAGATCCTCTGCCGTAACATTCTGCACATAGCCCACCAGATGGGCCGCCGCCTCTCCCAGAGGATAGGTCCGCACCGTTATTTCCATCCGGCGGACCCCCGGTATCTCCAAAAGGCGGTCCTGCCGCTCCTTCTCCCGGAGCAGTTCCTCTCCCGGATCCGGGGACATCAGGAGAACTTCCTCCACCCTGGGCAGGGTCTTTACCGGAACGAAGTAATCCTCACGCACCCATTTGGCTTCCAGCTTCTTCTCTATTTCCTCCGGATCCATGCAGAGAAGTCCGGCAATCGTTTCCACCGCCTCCGCCCGGCTCTCTGCGTCCTCTCCCAGTTCCCCGGGCACAATCCCGAAGGAGGCGGCAGCCCCCGGACCTGCCAGCATGCGGCCGTTCCGATCCAGGATTTCCCCCCGGACGGCCTGGGTCTCCTGCACCCGGACCTTATCCTCCGGCCCCAATTCGGGGAAGATAAGGGAATCCTTCCAGGCCAGAAGCCAGCCCTCCTCCCCCTTTACAAATTCCGCCTGGTTTTCAAAGCTCACGGTCCCCGCTGCCGTATCAAACTTCATCCGGTAACGCACCCGGCTTTCTTCCGGATCCCAGTAAAGGATCTCCGTCTCCATGTCCCGTATCTCAATTCCCTCATAAATGGCTGCGTTGCGCTTCTGAAAAGCCTCCCTGGAAATTCCGCCGGAGGCTTCCGGATCCAGCATGTCATACATCCGGCCGTATTCCCCTGCCGGAATACAGGCCATGTATTCCTCCAGAAGCCCGCACGGCTCCTTCACCTGTTCCCGTTTTCCCGGATCTGCTTTCCCGGGCAGCAGCGCGTACAAAAGCGCCCCGGCCAGACAGAAGCCTGCCAAAAGCAAGATAAATCCCCGCCGCAGAAAGCGGCTGTTTTTTCTCCTTCGCTTGTGTCTTCTTTTCGTCCTCATAGTATCCCTCCGGTTTAAATATTACACTTGTAGGATTTAAAAGTCAAGAGGACAAGTTATTATGGCTAATTTTTTTAAGTTGTGATAAACTGTAGTAAGAGTAAATAACATTCATATGAAACAAAAATAATTAGGGAGAAATGATTATGTACCAGATAGCATTCAGCATACCGGACGAGGTTCTTTTTGATACAAAAATGAGTCATGAGCAGGCAGAACAGTTTGCAAGGAGAGCTGTAGCACTTGGATATTATACCCAAAGCGGCATATCCATCGGATACTGTGCTCAAATTGCAGGGATGACTGAAGAAGAGTTTATAAAATACTTAGGACAAAATCACATATCCATTTTCCAATTTGACAATAAAGAAGAATTTCTGGAGGAATTGGCGCATGCGTAAAGTAATTGTTAATTCTACTCCTTTAATTATACTTTGCGGGATTGGAAAACTGCATATTTTAAAAGAAATGTATCAAGAAATTTACATTCCCCCTGCCGTATTCCAGGAAGTGACGGCAAAAGAGGATTCGGCCTGCCAGCAGATTCGCTCTGCCGAAGACTGGATTCATATAGAAGAGATAAAAGATCTGAGCGAAAAGAAAATGTATAAGGCTAAGCTGCACGATGGAGAAGTAGAAGTAATGATTCTCGCCCAAGAAAAGAAAGCAGATTTAATCCTTTTAGATGACAGCGCTGCAAAAAAGACCGCAAAATATCTCGGACTCACAGTCACAGGAACATTGGGAGTTCTGATAAAAGCGAAGCAGCAAGGTATCATACAAGAAATCCGGCCGCTATTGTCGGAGATGCGGCTAAATGGTTTTTATATTAACAGTGTTGTAGAACGCATGGTATTAGATCTGGCAGAGGAATAAACCCTTACAAGCGACAGGACTTTTTCGCCCTGCCGCTTGTAAAAAAACGGATCCATGCAGCCTTGTGCCGCTGCCACCATTGCCTGTCCTCTATAGGTCAAAATACATCTGGAACTCCGCCGGATTAGGAATCTGCTCCAGCCTCTTAAGCTCTGCCCGCTTCCGGGCCACCCACACATCAATCAGACGCTTAGGGAAGACACCGCCCCTGGTCAGGTACTCATGGTCCTCCTCCAGGGCATCCAAAGCCTCTCCCAGAGATTTCGGCAGACCTTTGATCTTTTTCTGCTCCTCCTGGGAAAGAGTGTAAAGATTAAAATCGTAGGGCCCCCAGCCGTTTTCAGCCGGATCAATCTCGTGTTCAATGCCGTCCAAGCCGGCCATCAGGATAGCTGCATAGGCGTAGTAGGGATTGGCCGTGGCGTCGGGATTGCGAAGCTCAAAGCGCTTCGTTTCCGGGGACTTGGCATAAGCCGGAATACGGATAACCGCACTCCGGTTGGAGGTGGCATAGCCGATGGTCACAGGCGCCTCATACCCCGGCACCAGACGCTTAAAAGAGTTGGTGGACGGATTGGTAAAAGCGCACAGGGAGGCGATATGTTTCAAAAGGCCGCCCATAAAATAGTGGGCCGTCCGGCTCAGGCCCGAGTAGCCGTTTTCATCGTAAAAAAGAGGTTTTCCGTCTTTCTCCAGCAGCATATGCACGTGCATCCCGCTGCCTGCCTCCCGGTAAACAGGCTTGGGCAGGAAGGTAGCTGTCTTGCCCTCCCGGGCCGCCATATTCTTGATAATGTACTTGATGATCATGGTGTTGTCTGCCATCTGAGGCATATCCGCCAACTCCACTTCAATCTCCATCTGCCCGGGACCGCCTACCTCGTGGTGATGATATTTTACCCGGATCCCCCAATCTTCCATCATCATGCACATGCGGCTGCGCAGATCGTAGCCCACATCCTGGGGAGCCGCTACATGATAGCCTCCCTGATAGGGAATCTCATAGCCGTTGTTGCCCGGTGTGCCCAGGTTGCAGTTCCACTCTGCCTGCTTCGTGTCGATCCAGTATCCGCTTCTCTGTGGAGTGACCTCAAACCGGGCATTGTCAAAGAGATAAAATTCAAATTCCGGCCCGATGATCATCCGGTCTGCAATTCCCTTTTCCTTCATGTACTCCACCGCCCGCAGGCTCACGTTCTTGGGATACTGGTCAAAGGGCTTGTTCTCCCCCTTCCCAATGGTGCACACATTGCCGCACATGGTCAGCGTTGGAACTTCTGCGAAGGGATCCACATAAGCCGTTTCCGGATCCGGCAGAAACACCATATCACTCTTCTCAATCGCTGCATACCCGTAATTGGACCCGTCAAACCCGATTCCGTAGACGAAAATATTCTCGTCAAAACGCTCCAGCGGAATGGTAATGTGACGCCACCGCCCGTCAATATCCGTCATTTTAAAATCGATCATGCGGATCCCCTGCTCCTGGCACAGCTTTTTGATTTCCTCGCTCTTCATAAGTCTTCTCCTTTCCGCGGCGCCGGTTCTCTGCCTCCCCTGCTGGCAGCCCGGCGCTCCTTTCGTGCTTTTATAGTATCATAAAAACAGCCGGAGGTATATCACTCTCCGGCTATTTTGACAAAATCAGCAAAAAAATTTCTAACACCTGGGAAGCATTTTCACCGCAAAGGTAAACCTTTCCTCCCTCAGCTGGTATTTTTCCAAAAGGGCCGGGCCGCAGCTGTCGGATCCAATCCCGGCCTGCCGGTAATCCAGACAAACCACTATGCTTTTGCAGGGAACCAGCTCGTAATTATGGGCCGTGCGCTCCAAGGTCTCCTGGGTATAGCGGGATACGTTAAAGCTGAACTCCTCCCCTCCCGGAATCACCTGAAGACCTGCTCCTTCCTGGCTTCCCACATTGAGATATTTCACAAACCAGTGGCTTCCGTTCTCCTGGGGGCGCACATAGTCCTCAAACAGCTCCTCCGCATCCGTTTCAAAGAGAGCCTTGTAGCAGGAACGGTGCTTATCAATATAACTCTCATAGGGCCCGTATCCGAAATAAACTACCTTCCGGGCTTCCCTCTTAAGGAACAGCCGGATCCCGAATCTGGGCAGAGGCACAAAGTCCGTCTGCCGCTCCACCTCGCACCGAAGCTCTACGGCCCCGTCCGGGCTTACGGTCCAGACAGAACAGGCTGTAAGGACATTTGCCCGGTAAACCGCCGCCATGCCGAAGCGCACCCGGATCTCCACACAGCCGTCCTTCTCTTCCACGGCCGTATCCTTTTCATAAACCCTGGTCACCGCATCGTAATAGCCGATCTCTTTCCAATCCCGGTATGCCATCCCGAATCCCCGGTCATTGTCTGTAGGAGCCCGGGAAATGTTGTACTCTATGGGCGCATCCAAAAGCTCCTTTCCGTTTATCTGCATCCAGCAAAAAGTCCCCAGCTTTTTATCAAAGGTATAGGAAAATTCCCCCCGGGAAGATCTTCCGCGGATCACGGCCATGCGATCCGTCTCATGGAGCTCCAGTCCTTCCAGGGCTGTCTCCGGCACATACCAGGGATTCTCTTCCGGCGCCGGGGTCTCAAGGGCCAGCTGATCCGTCCCCAGGACAAAGCCTTCCGGCACGGCAGGATTGGCCTTCTTATTCCGGTAAAACAGGGTCAGATAGCATTCCCCCGACGGGGGCAGCTTCAAATCCAGCGGCAGCTCCGCCTCGCAGCCCGGCCCGCAGGAGGGCAGCTCAAACCGGCCTTCCCCGAATTTCCTTCCGTTGCGGCTGACTTCATAGGTAACGTACAGCTCCTCCCGGAAATCCACCACATTCAGCATATTGCGCAGGGCAAGCCTCTCATTTACCCGGCTCCAGCGGGCACGGACCGGGCGCAGCACATTTTTGTACTCCAGCAGGCTGGTGTGGGGCCTGCGGTCCGGGAACGTCATGCCGTCCATGCAGAAATTTCCGTCCGCCGGAAATTCGCCGGAATCCCCGCCGTACTGGTACATGGGTTTTCCCAAGCGGTCGTCTCCCACGTATTTTGCATGATCCGCCCACTCCCAGACAAAGCCTCCCGCAAAGCGCTCGTACCGCTCCATCAATTCAAAATAGTCCTCCGCATCCCCCACGCTGTTTCCCATAGCATGAATATACTCACACAGCAGGAAGGGATGGTCCTTCATAAATTCCTTATAATAGTTCTCCGTGTACGCATCGCTGTTGCTGATCAATTCCTCGGAGCCGTCATAATCCGGCCGGTCTCCATATTTCTCCTCAATCCACATGGTGCTGGGATACATGCGGCTCATCACATCCAGACAGGAGTAATCCGGCTTCCGGTCCTGGCCGGGAAAAAGACTCTCATAGTGCAGAAGACGGGTAGGATCGTACTCCTTGATCCAGCGCCCGGCAATCTCCTGGTTTCTTCCCCATCCCGATTCATTGCCCAGAGACCAGAAGATCACGCTGCACTGGTTTTTCTCCCGGATGGGATTCTTTGTCATCCGGTCCACCGCCGCTTTCTCATACTGCGGATTGTCATTGATCCGGGGACAATAGTAGCGGAAGCCGCCTCCTCCCTTCTCATCTTCCTTAAGCTTCTTGGCAATGGGAGCCAGATCCCCGCCGGAATAGGCAAGCCCGTGAAGCTCATGGTCCGCCTCGCTCATAACATACAGGCCCAGCTCATTGCAAAGCTCCGTTACCAGGGGACTGTTCTGATAGTGGGCCGTGCGGACGGCATTGATGTTATTCTGCTTCATCAGGATCAGATCCCGGCGTATGTGTTCCCGGCTCACGGTGTAACCTGTCACCGGATCCGTGTCATGCCGGTTTACGCCTTTGATGCGGATGGGATGGCCATTGATCCGAAGGATTCCGTTTTCTGCCGTAATCCGGCGAAAGCCGATTTTTTGGGCAATGACTTCCCCCGGCAGCCTGCAGACCATAGTGTAGAGCACCGGTTCTTCCGCCGACCAAAGCTTAGGAGCCGCAACTTCCAGCTCTGCCTGCGCCCCTGCTTCTATGGCCGTTTCCGTCTCGCCCGCCGGTTCTCCCTCCGGCCCGTACAGACGGATCTTTATCACTCCGCCCCGGCCCTGGAAGGTAAAATCCGTTTTCAGCAGGGCAGAAGAACCATCCGCCGCAATCTCCGGATGCACATAGAAATCCTCCAGACGCACCACAGGCCTCTTTAAAAGATAGACATCCCGGAAAATTCCCGTCATCCGCCATTTATCCTGAACCTCAAAATAAGTACCCGTACACCATTTCAGATTCAGGACAGCCAGACGGTTCGTTCCCTCCTTCAAAAGGCCGGAAATGTCAAACATGCTGGCTGCATGGGAAACCTGGCTGTAGCCTGCAAACGCTCCGTTCACCCATACATAAAAACAGGAATCCACACCCTCAAACACCAGCTCTGTCACCGGAACTTGCGGATCTTTGGAAAATCTGAATTCCGTAATATACGTCCCGCAGGGATTGTCTGCCGGCACAAAGGGCGGATCCGCCGGAATAATATGCCTGTTGCAGACATAATGGTACTTATCATAGCCCTGGGTCTGCCAGCATCCCGGAACATCGATGTTCCCAAGCTCACAGGGATCGTAGCCTTCCGTGTAAAAATCCTGGGGAACCGCGTCCAGGCAGGGATACCATGCAAATTTCCAGCTTCCGTTTAAAAGCTGCATGCGGCCGGATTCTTCCCGCAGGCTTTTCCTGGCCTTCTCCTCACTTTCAAAGGGAATATAATAAGCCCGGTCCGGCAGGGTGTTGACATGGGGCGTAGATATGTCCTCGTAATAATTTGCAACTTTCACCATAAACCTCCTGATTTCAGTACTGTAAAAAGCACAGCCTTTTTACTGTACGGCTGTCTCTATCCTGTATATCGTCCGTCTCCCTTCCTCCGTTCAGCTCTTCTTAAGATTTTTTCACAAAAAATTAAAAATTTTCTTTTCTTTTTCTGCTATAATAGGACAAAATACCATAAAAGAAACGGAGTATTTACATATATGAAAGCCGATATTTTAGTTGTAGACGACGAAAAAGAAATCGCGGATCTGATTGAACTCTACCTGGCCAACGAATCCTATACGGTTCACAAATTTTACAACGGCAGGGATGCCCTGGCTTATCTGGAAGCCGAAACCCCGGCCCTGGCTGTCCTGGACGTAATGCTGCCGGACATGAACGGCTTCTCCATCTGCCAGAAAATCCGGGAAACCCATAATTTCCCCATTATCATGCTGACAGCCAAAGACGAGGAGATCGACAAAATCACCGGGCTGACCCTGGGCGCAGACGATTATATGACCAAGCCTTTCCGCCCTCTGGAGCTGATCGCCCGGGTAAAAGCCCAGCTCCGCCGTTTTACCATGTATAACAACGCTCCGGTCCAGGAGGAAGATCCAAACACCATTTCGGTCTCCGGCCTGGTGATCAACAAACTGAACCACACCTGCACCTTGAATGAAAAATCCCTCTCCCTGACGCCCACAGAATTTTCTATTCTCTGGAGCCTGTGCAAAAACCGGGGAGAGGTAGTCAGTTCCGATCGTCTCTTTTTCGACGTGTGGGGCGAAAAATACTACAGCAACAATAACAACACCATTATGGTGCATATCCGGCATCTGCGGGAGAAGATGAACGACTCCAGCGAAAAGCCCAAATACATCAAAACCGTCTGGGGAGTGGGGTATAAAATTGAGTAAAAAAAACGTAAGAAAAAGCAGCTATGTGGCCTTTGAGCGGAAAATGACCCGCAAAATGCTCTCCATGATGCTTATAGCCGTGGGGATCGTCTTTCTTTTGCGGGAGCTGATCCGGGGACGCTTCGGGGACGCCGTGGTGGATTTCCTGGGCAGAACCTTCTTTCTGGACTATAAGGACGCTCTCTACATCTACCAGGCCACTTTCCGCAATCATCTGGGAACCATTATCTGTATCGCCATTATCATTGCCCTGCTGGCCGTATTCCGCTATTCTATCCGCTGGGTGACGGAATACTTCGACGAGATCTCTGCAGGCTGCGACGCCCTGCTGGACGAGAAATCGGAGCTTATTACGCTCTCCCCGGAGATGGGATTTCTGGAACTGAAGCTGAACGAGTGCAAAAACATTCTGGAGAAACGGGATCGGGATGCCAGACAGGCAGAACAGCGCAAAAACGACCTGGTAGTCTATCTGGCCCACGATATCCGCACCCCCCTCACCTCCGTGATCGGCTATCTGGAGCTCATGGGGGAAGCCCCGGATCTCCCGGTAGAACAAAGGGCCAAGTATCTCTGCATCACTCTGGACAAGGCTTACCGCCTGGAACAGCTCATCAACGAATTTTTCGAGATCACCCGCTTCAACCT
The DNA here is from genome assembly GCA_910587955.1 of uncultured Lachnospiraceae bacterium. Lineage (GTDB taxonomy): Bacteria > Bacillota > Clostridia > Lachnospirales > Lachnospiraceae > Laedolimicola. The sequence continues at coordinate 25,977 of CAJUNN010000034.1, forward strand.
CCAGTCCATTCCCTTAAACCGGGAGTCCATCCGTCTGGCCCATATGCTCTGTCAGATGGTGGAGGAATTTTATCCCATTCTGGCCCCTGCCGGGAAAGCAGCCCAGATGGAGGTTCCGGAAGATCTGATTCTCCCCGGAGATCCGGACAAGCTGGCCCGGGTTTTCAACAACATTCTCAAAAACGCAGCCGCCTACAGCTATGAGAACACGGTCATCCAAATCCGTGCCTGGCAGGAAGACGCATGGATCCACATCACTTTTTCCAACCAGGGCCCCGTAATTCCGCCGGAAAATTTAAACGCCATCTTCGAAAAATTCTACCGGCTGGACAGCGCCCGCTCTTCCGGCACCGGAGGCGCAGGGCTTGGGCTGGCCATTGCCAAAGAAATTGTAAATGCCCACCGAGGCAGCATCTCGGCCGCAAGCAGCCCGGAAGGTACGGTCTTCTCCGTCTCCCTGCCTGCCGAAAGCACAAAAACTTCATAAAAAACAAACCTCATGCTAAGATTTTCTTAAGGCCTCTATCACAAAATCTATAGGTATTTCCCCGCCGGATCCGATACAATGCAGCTATCGGATCCGGTTTTGCGTGTCCCGTTCTTGAAAAAGGCTTCATGGCATATGACAAAATTGTCACCGGGAAGTCACGTCCCTGTCACCGGATCCCTTTATACTAAAATCCATGTAATACCTTCGGGTATTCCTGTATGAAAGGAGTTTTTGCTATGAATCATAAAACAGCTCTTGCAATCCTTTTCGGAGGCTGCTCCACGGAGTACGAAGTCTCCCTTCAATCCGCCTACTCGGTGATCTCCCACCTGGACCAGACCAAGTATGAGATTCATCTCATCGGCATTACCCGGGAGGGTTCCTGGCTTTATTACGAGGGCGATATGGATCAGATTCCCACGGATCACTGGGCTTCTGCCTCCTGTTTACCTGTGTTCCTCTCCCCCAACCGGACGGATCACGGCCTTTACCTTATGCGCGGGGGCGGAATGGAGCTTATCCGCCTGGATGCCGTCTTTCCCGTTCTCCACGGAAAAAACGGAGAAGACGGAACCGTCCAGGGACTCTGCGAGCTGGCCGGGATCCCCGTCGTCGGCTGCGGCATGAAAAGCTCCGTCCTGGGTATGGATAAACATCTGGCCCATACCCTGGTGAGCCTGGACGGCATCGAAGTGCCAAAATCCGTCCTCTTCCGGCGCATGCCCACCCAGGATGAACAATTTTCCATGACAGAACACATGACTTACCCGCTGTTTGTAAAACCCGTAAAAGCCGGTTCCTCCTTCGGGATTACCAAAATCGACAATCCCTGCCGCCTGGAGGAGGCCATCCTCCTGGCCTTCACTCACGATGACTGCGTGATTGTGGAGGAAGCCGTTCCCGGCTTCGAAGTAGGCTGCGCCGTACTGGGCAATGAAAACCTAATCCTGGGCGAAGTGGACGAAATTGAGCTGTCCCAGGGGTTCTTTGACTACACGGAAAAATATACCCTTAAAACCTCCCGCATCCATATGCCGGCCCGCATTGACCAGGAAACGGCGGACCGCATCCGGGAGACGGCCGGACGCATCTACCGTATTCTCTCCTGCAGAGGCTTTGCCCGTGTGGACATGTTTCTCACCCCGGAGGGACGGATTGTCTTCAATGAGGTCAACACCATCCCCGGATTTACCTCCCACAGCCGTTATCCCAATATGCTGAAAGGCATCGGCATGACCTTTTCAGACATCCTGGAGACCCTGATCCGATTGGCGGTGGAACCATGAGAAGCGTAACCCTTACCCGGGAGACAACACAGCAGGGAAACTTAATCCTGGTAAACAAAGAACATCCCCTGGCAGTCCGGCCGGAATCCGGGCAGCTGCGCACCTTCGGCTCCACCGGGATTCCTCTGGAGAAAAAGACGGCCCTGGTGCTGGAAAACCTTTTTGGCGCCCTGGGCTGCCATTCCTCCCTGCTTTTGGTCAGCGGCTACCGGACGAAAGCCGGCCAGGAGGAAATCTATTCCTCTTCCCTCAAGGAAAACGGCCCGGACTTTACCCGGAAATACGTGGCCCTGCCGGACTGCAGCGAGCACCAGACCGGTTTGGCCGCAGACCTGGCCTTAAACCGCAGGCCTGTAGACTTTCTCCGCCCTTACTTTCCCAGGGAAGGAATCTGCCAAAGCTTCCGGGCAAAAATGGCCTCCTACGGCTTTATTGAGCGCTACCCGGAGGGAAAGGAGCAGATCACGGGAATCGCACCGGAACCGTGGCACTTCCGCTATGTCGGAATGCCCCATGCCTCACTGATGGAGCAGCACGGCTTCTGCCTGGAGGAATATCTGGAGTATTTAACCGGCTTTCCCGCAGAAGGGAAACATTTGAACATCCAAATCCAAAACCAGGCCTTTGAAATCTTCTGGCAGAAATTAGAGGAAGAACCCCTGCAGGTCCAGCTTCCCGCAGACGCCCCCTTCCTCGTCTCCGGAACCAACACCGGCGGCTGTATTTTTACCCTTTGGAGGTGAAAGCAATGAAGGAAACGCACATCTATTCCGGCATCAACAACTGGAAGCTTTTATCCGCGCTTCTGGTCATTGCCATCCACACCTCTCCCCTGGAGTCCGTTTCCCCGGAAGGGGATTTTATCCTCACCCGGATTCTGGCACGCACCGCCGTCCCCTTCTTTTTTATGGTAACCGGATATTTTGTCCTTCCAAAAGCCCTGGAGGAGGGCCGCAGGGCTCTCCTCTACCTGAAGCGCATCGGGATGATTTACCTGGCCTCCGTGATTCTCTATATACCTGTAGGCATCTATGCGGAACATTTCAAGGATGCCGGGATTGCGTCCGTCCTGAAAATGCTCCTTTTGGACGGAACCTTCTACCACCTGTGGTATCTTCCGGCCCTGCTCCTTGGTTTTGCCCTGACCCTTCTCTTCCTGCGCTCCATGCCTCTGCCCGCCGCCGGCGCCCTTACCGGCATTCTCTATCTGGCCGGGCTCTTCGGAGACAGCTATTACGGCTTCCTCCCGGATCCTTCCCTGGCTCACACCTGCTACGAAGGAATCTTCCGCGTTTTTGAATATACGCGAAACGGCCTTTTCTATGCCCCTGCCTTCCTGCTGCTGGGGTGGGTACTGGCTTCCCGCAGACGCCCTGCCCTTTCCCTCTCCCTGGCAGGCTTAGGCATCTCCTATGCCTTGATTCTGGCGGAAGGAATCACCCTGCACCTTCTGGAAGTGCAGCGCCATGACAGCATGTATCTGTCTCTGGTGCCTCTGATGTACTTCCTCTTTTCCGTCCTTCTGGATATAGAGCCTCCCGATCTGACGGAACATTTTCCCAAAGCTCTGCCTCTGCTTATCTATCTCCTGCACCCCCTCTTTATTGTTCTGGTGCGGGCCGGGGCAAAAATCACCGGGCTTCTCTTTTTTATCGACAACAGCCTGCTGCATTTTCTGGCAGTCACCCTTTCTACTTTTATGTTCTCCTGGTTTCTGCTGGTTTTAAAGGAAAAATTTGCCGAAAGGAAAAAGAAATGATCACGAAAATCAATTCGGACGCTATGATTTTCCGGCTTCTCCCGGAGCGGAGAGCCTGGAAAGAACTGAACTTTGAAAATCTCAGATGGAATGTGCACCTTTTAAAAAGCCGGCTTCCCGAAGGCTGCCAGTTTATGGCCGTCGTGAAAGCAGACGCCTACGGGCACGGGGCCATCCCTGTTTCTTCTTATTTAAACAAGATTGGCGTCACCGCCTTTGCCGTCGCCACGGCAAGGGAAGGTATGGAACTGCGCCGTCACGGCATTGAGGGAGAAATCCTGGTTCTGGGCTATACGCCGCCTCAGGAGGCCAGCCTGTTAACAGCCTACAATCTCATTCAGACGGCCGCTGACTGTTCCCACGCTCAGGCTTTAAACGACGCTGCCATGGTCCCCGTGCGCATCCACCTGAAGCTGGACACCGGCATGCACCGTCTGGGAGAGCGCCCGGAGCATATCGAAGATCTGGCCCGGCTTTTCTCCCTTCCCCGGCTGCGTATCTGCGGCATGTTTTCCCATCTCTGCGCGGCAGACAGCCGGGACCCGGAGGATGCCGCCTTTACCCGGCAGCAGATCCGGATCTTTTTTGACACGGCGCAAAAGCTGCGCAGCCTGGGCTGTGATCCGGGAAAGCTTCACCTCCAGAGCAGCTACGGGGTCTTAAACTATCCGGGGCTTCCGCTTTCCTACGCCCGGTTCGGCATCGCCATGTACGGCGCATTCAGCCAGCCGGAGCCGGAGCTTCTGGAAACCTGCCCCTTGCGCCCGGTGCTCTCTCTCCATGCCGGCATTTCCCTGATCAAGGAACTGAACCCCGGGGAAAGCGTCAGCTACGGGCGGAACTTCCGGGCGGATCGCCCCATGCGCATAGCCGCCGTCACCATCGGCTATGCGGACGGACTGCCCCGCAGCCTCTCCAACCGGAATGCTCCTGTGCTGGTACGCCAAAAGGAAACCCGGATTCTGGGAAATATCTGTATGGATCAGCTCCTCATCGACGTCACCCATATCCCGGAGGCCAGGCCGGGAGACCCGGTCACCATTCTGGGAACGGAAGGCACCTGCACTCTGCGGGCAGAAGATCTGGCCTTTCGAGCCGGAACCATCGCCAACGAACTGCTCTGCCGCCTGAGCCTGCGGGAGGGATAGCCAAGGTTCCTATTTTCTCTTATACTTTTCTTCGCAGTATTTACAGCGGTAAACTTCTTTTTTCTCATCCGTCAGCAGGAACACCTGATCCAGTTCCTGCTCGATGGAGGTGATGCAGCGGGGATTCCTGCACCGGACAATGTTCCGGATCTCCTTGGGAAGCCGCAAGGGCTTTTTCTCCACAATCTCCTCATCTTTCACAATATTGACCGTAATGTTGTGGTCAATAAAACCCACCACATCCAAATCAATAAAATCGATGGGGCACTCGATCTTCATAATATCTTTTTTGCCCATTTTCCCACTGCGGGCATTTTTGATAATTGCTACTGTACAATCCAGTTTATCCAAGCTGAGATACCGGTAAATTTCCATGCTTCTTCCGGCTTCAATGTGGTCCAGCACAAAGCCCTCGGCAATCCGCCCGACATTTAAAATACTTGCCATTATACTTCCACCTCCAGCAATGTGAGAATCAGGGCCATACGCACATAGACGCCGTACTGTACCTGTTTGAAATAAGCGGCCCTGGGGTCGCTGTCCACCTCCACGGAAATCTCGTTGACCCTGGGAAGGGGATGAAGCACCAGCATATCCTTTCCTGCCAGGCTCATTTTCTTTTTATCCAGTATGTAGAAATCCTTCAGACGCACATAGTCCTCTTCATTGAAGAACCGCTCTCTCTGCACACGGGTCATATACAAAAGATCCAGCCCTCCGATGACATCCTCCAGACGCTCCACTTCCTGGTAGGAAACGCCTTTGGCATCCAGCACATCCTCCCGGATATAGTCGGGAATCCGAAGCTCCTCCGGGGAAATAAGTACAAAAGAAATGCCGGAATACCGCACCAGGGCGTTGATCAGGGAATGCACCGTACGCCCGAATTTCAGATCTCCGCAGAGACCGATGGTCAGGTGATCGAGGCGGCCTTTCAAGGAACGTATGGTCATTAGATCGGTGAGGGTCTGGGTGGGATGCTGATGTCCGCCGTCGCCTGCGTTGATGACAGGAATAGAAGAGACGGCCGTAGCCACGGTGGGGGCTCCCTCCTTGGGATGCCGCATGGCACAGATATCAGCGTAACAGGAAATCATGCGAATGGTGTCGGAAACGCTTTCTCCTTTGGCTGCGGAACTGGACGCCGCACTGGAAAAACCAAGTACCTGGCCTCCCAGGTGAATCATGGCCGATTCAAAACTCAGCCTCGTCCTGGTGCTGGGTTCGTAAAACAATGTGGCCAGAACTTTTCCGTCACAGGCGTGTGCATATTTTGCAGGATTTTTCTCAATGCCGGCAGCCAGATCCAAAAGCTTGTCCAGCTCTTCCACCGAAAAATCCAGCGGACTTATTACATGTCTCATTCTATACCTCCCATTTGTTTTCCTGCGTAGTCCCCGCAGGTGCTTCCTTTTATTCCTGTACTATACTACATCAAAATCCTTCCCATTTCAAATAGTTTTTGCAAAATCAGGGTTTTTCTAGTATACTCATTTTAAAGTACTTTTTTACAAGGAGAACTGCCATGGAATTTAAAGAGAAAAAAAGATGGGTCTTTCTGGGACTTCCCCTCACCTTTACTACCTACACCATAAAAGAGGAGGTCCTGACCATCAACGAAGGTTTCCTCAACCAAAGAGAAAACGACTGCTACATGTACAAAATCCAGGATGTCACCCTGAATTCCAGCCTGATGGAGCGCATCTTCGGCCTGGGCACCATTGTGTGCAGCACCGGAGACGTAACCCACCCGCGCCTGGAGCTTCTGCATATTAAAAACGCCCGGGCCATCAAGGAATTTATCCTGGAACAGTCCGAGGAGCAGCGCCTGAAACGGCGGACCTTGAACACCCAGAATATCGGAGCCGCGCCGGAGTTTGATCCGGACGACGACGCGGATTAAAAAGACGGGCTGCCGCCGGATAAGCGGAAGCCCGTCTTTCATAAGCAAGGCGGTAAGCCGGGTTATGTCGTGAATGTTCATCTATCTGGTTCTGCCGTCGCCGGCAGACTCAAGCGACCTACCTGAAACAGCCGGGCCGGCTTATGTTTCGTTTCGGTCTTGCTCCGGATGGGGTTTACATGTGCCCCGCCTGTTGCCAGGCGGGCGGTAGTCTCTTACACTGCCCTTCCACCCTTACCAGTTTCCTGGCGGTACATTTCTGTTGCACTTTCCTTGGAGTCGCCTCCACCGGACGTTATCCGGCATCCTGCCCT
>CAJUNN010000035.1 GCA_910587955.1 uncultured Lachnospiraceae bacterium
CGAAAGAAGCCCCAGAAGAATTTGCAGACGCAAAAGCGGCGGCAAATCCTTCTAAAGAGTGGGCTTCGAAGGGAGGCTGCGGAACTAAAAATGGAGGATTTAGGATGCTGATTTCTATGAAGCATACATTGAAGGAAGCCAGAGAAAAGGGATACTGCGTTCCGGCACTGGGAATCGGAAACGAACACAATCTCCGGGCCTGTCTGCGTGCAGCGGAGGAAAAACAGTCGCCAGTGATTCTGCTGGTGATGTACGGCAATAATCCCGACATTGAATATTTCGGCAGAATTGCCACGGATTTGGCGCGCAGAGCCGCAGTTCCGGTGTCTATTATCCTGGATCACGGGGCGAAATATGAACATGCGGTTTCCGCCATCCGGGCAGGCTTTACGGACGTTATGATTGACTGCTCTTCCCTGCCTTATGCAGAGAATGCGGCGCAGGTGAAAGAGGTTGTAAAGGCGGCCCACGCGGTAGGCGTAGGGGTTGAGGCGGAACTGGGCCATGTGGGCAGCGGTTCGGCCGGTACGGAGATGAACGGAGAAGGTGCGGGGGACAGTGTATTTACGGTTCCGGCGGAAGCGGTGAACTTTGCAGCAGAGACGGAAATAGATGCCCTGGCCGTGTCCATCGGGACCGCCCACGGGGCTTACCGGGGGACGCCGAAGCTTCAGTTTGATCTTTTACAGGAATTAAGGGAGAAGGTGCCGGTGCCTCTGGTGCTTCACGGGGGATCCGGCACCGGCGACGAAAATCTGGCCAAAGCCTGCCGGATGGGAATCTGCAAATTAAACATTGCCTACGACCTTTACCGGGGAGGCATCGACCATTTGCTTGCCCACGATGTCTCGGGCAACGGCGCCTATGGGCTTTACAGGCTTTTGGGCCAGGGAATACAAGAAGCTGCGGAACATGCGATCGAAATCTGCGGTTCTGCCGGCAGGGCGTGAGCGGAGGAGGCCTGGAATGATTTCTCAAAGGGTAGTTGTGGTGAACCCCACAGGTCTTCATGCAAGACCTGCATCAAAATTTGTGGCGGAAGCAAAGAAATACCAGAGCAGTCTGATTATCAAAAAAAGCGGGAAAGAAATCAACGGAAAGTCGATTATCCAAATTATGTCGGCAGGAATTTCCGCGGGAACGGAGATCTGCCTGGAGGCAGAAGGACCGGATGAGGAGCGTGCGGTAAAAGCACTTTCGGAGTTGATTCATTCCGGTTTTGGAGAAGTGTGAATGTAAGCTTTCAAGTGCCTGGTGGGCGGAAGCAGTTTTATATGAGATACTCCCTTTTGAACGACGGGGCTTGATGAGCGCCGGCCTGTTTCAAAGGGAGTATTTTTTCTGGGAAATTAATAAGTTGAAGAATCGGGGCAGAGTTGCTATAATATAATAAATTACAATTCCCGGAAGGGGGCGAGAGACTTGGAAGAGAAGGGAGAGGTTCTGAAAGCTTTTGTTAAGCAAATACGGAAGATATTCGGAGCGTCTTTAAGACAGATAATTTTATATGGCTCTTACGCAAGAGGCGATTACCGGGATAATTCAGATATGGATATTATGATTCTCACTTCCTTGGCGGAATCTGAAATTCGGGAGCTTGAAAACATCGTGTATGATGCTGCATATGAGTATTTGCTTTCGGACGGAATCGTAATTAGCGTGATTATTAAGAATGAGTCTCATTTTAATTATTGGCTGGGGGCTTTGCCGTATTATGATAATGTCAAGAGAGAAGGTGTAGTTCTTGCCGGATAATCGAAAAAGGGATTTGTGTAAATACCGAATGGATGCAGCAGAAGAAACCTTTGAGGTGGCGGAAGAGTGTCTTAAAGGGGCCCATTATAAAGATGCCATTAACCGTTCTTATTATGCGGTTTTTTATGCGGTAAAAGCTGTCTTGGCTTTGGAAGAAAAAGATTTTAAACGCCATAAAGATGTAATAGCGTATTTTAACCAGACATATGTTGCAGCTGGGATTTTCCCAAAGAGCCTGGGGAGAAAACTTGCAAGATTGCAGCAGAAACGTGAAAAAAGCGATTATGATGACTTTTATATTGCTTCAAAGGATGAGGCAGAAGAACAGCTGGAGTACACAAAGGAGCTGTTCGAAGCGATAAAGAAGTACTTGGCCGGATTTGGTATTTTGCAGCCCGGCGCTTAGTATTAGGGAGGAACCCATGAAATTTAAAGAAAAATATTTGGCGGGCCAGATTCCTTTCGAGGAGATCGACATTTACATCCAGGAATGGGGTGAGAATGAGGAGCCCTGTACCCTGCGGGAATATCTGGGGCTTAACGAAGAGGAAGAGGATGTCTGGGTTTCCGACAGCGACGAGGCGCTGATGGAGCTTTTGGACAAGCAGAAGAAATAGAAAGGAAGCACAAGGATGGAGAGCAGAGTAGCAAAGACATTGGAGAACCATAAGAAAGGATATAACTGCTGCCAGGCGGTGGCCTGCGCCTACTGTGACCTGGTAGGCATGGACGAAGCTACCTTATTCCGGGCAGCGGAGGCTTTCGGCGCGGGAATGGGAGGAATGGAGACTACCTGCGGCGCCGTATCGGGGGCGGTCCTTCTGGCGGGCCTGAAGAACAGCGGCGGGGATTTGGAGAATCCCAGAACCAAGGGGGGCAGTTACCGCTTGTCCAAACAGATTGTGGAGGAATTCCAAAAGAAAAACACCACGGTAGTCTGCAAGGAGTTAAAAGGTGTAGAGACCAAGCAGGCGCTTCGCTCCTGCGACGGCTGTATCGAGGATGCGGCGGCGATCGCGGAACGGATTTTGTTCGCGGAGTAACCGGGATGGTCCGGGTTTATATAGCGAAATTTACAGAAGAAAAAGCGGATCACTCCCGTCAGTCACGGCGGGCGCACAGGCTTTTGGAGACGGTCCTTGAGAGGGACTATCCACAGGTCCGTGCGCCTTTTCTGCTGGAGAAAGACGAAAACGGGAAACCGTTTCTGTCAGAATGCCGGGATATTTATGTAAACTTATCCCACAGCGGTTCCTATGCGGCCTGTGCCGTGGGAGACGGGCCTGTGGGTGTGGACGTGGAGGCCTGGAGAAACCGGAGCAGATGGGAAGGGATTATAAAAAAGCTGCACCCGGGAGAGCGGGAAGATCTTTGGAAGACGGGAGAGGCGGAGCGTGAAAAGCAGTTTGTCAATCTCTGGGTCTTAAAGGAAAGCTTTCTGAAAGCGGAAGGAAAGGGACTCCGGCTGCCTCTGGATTCCTTTTACATGGAGGGAAAGATAGGAACGGCCGGGATGGTCAGGCAGGAACGGCCGGGACCGCCGTATCATTATTTTCTGTATGATATGGGGGAAGAGGCCTGCAGTCTTGCCGTCTGCTCCCGGGATCCGGAGCTGTCCCGGGATCCGGTCTGGGTTTTGCTTCCGGAAGAATGATCTGGCTTTTTTTCCGGGGGTCTGGTAAAATGGGTGAGAGGTGAGAAGAGATGGAGAAGAACAAAAAGAAACTTTCCGCGCCCCTGATAGTTGCGCTTGTGCTGTGTGTGGCGCTTTTGGGATTCAGTGCTTTCCAGCTGGCGGGAATTTATGTGGAATATAAAAAGGGTGAGGATGAGTATGAGGCTCTCCGGGAGTTTGTAAAAACGGAAGTGCCGGAGGTTGATTATGAAGGAGACGAGCCTCTTCAGCCGGAGGAAGAAGCGGAACCCAGGGTGGATTTTGCAGAGCTGAAAGCGCTGAATGAAGATATCATCGGCTGGATCGAAGTCCCGGATACCCCTATCAGCTATCCCATCGTGCAGGGGGAGGACGATGTATATTATCTGACCCATACCTTCAACAATACAGAGAACAGCGCGGGCAGTATTTTTATGGAAACCTTAAATAGTGCGGATTTCTCGGACGTACATACCATTCTCTATGGACATAATATGAAGAACGGTTCTATGTTCGGGACGCTGATGGAGTATGAGTCACCCTCCTATCTGGTGGCGCATCCCCTGATTTTTATTGATACGGAAGAGGGGTCCCATGCTTATAAGATTTTCTCCTGCTACCGGGTCGATGCAGACAGCGACAGCTATACCATCGGATTTAAAGCGGATGAAATGTATGTGAATTTCCTGAAAAAGCTGAAAGAACGATCTGCCTATGACACAGGGGTGGAGGTAACTATGGACGATAAAATCATCACCCTCTCCACTTGCACCAATACAGGAACAAACCGCTATCTGGTTCATGCAAAGAAGGCCTGGTAGAAAGGAGCAGTGCAATGGTAGAGGAAAGATTAAGCCGTCTGCGGGAGTATGTGGAAAAGAGCCGCGCCCTTGTGTTTTTCGGAGGAGCCGGCGTTTCCACGGAAAGCGGAATTCCCGATTTCCGCAGCACGGACGGGCTGTATCATCAGGAGTGGAAGTATCCGCCCGAGACGATTTTGAGCCACAGCTTTTTCGTGCAGCATACGGAAGAATTTTACCGTTTTTATAAAAAGAAAATGCTCTGTCTGAATGCCCTGCCCAATGCCGCTCACAAAAAGCTGGCCCGGCTTGAGGAGCAGGGGAAGCTGACTGCCGTAATCACCCAGAATATCGACGGCCTGCACCAGATGGCAGGCAGTAAAAAGGTGTACGAGCTCCACGGATCCGTACACCGGAATTATTGCCAAACGTGCGGGAAATTTTATGATGCTCACTACATGCTGGAGGCGGAAGGCGTGCCCCGCTGTGAGTGCGGGGGCCTCATCAAGCCCGATGTGGTGCTCTACGAAGAAGGACTGGACCAGAAGACCATCCAGGGAGCGGTGGAGGCAATCGCCCATGCGGATCTTCTGATCATCGGCGGAACTTCCCTGGCCGTCTATCCGGCTGCGGGACTGATTGACTATTTTACAGGAAAACACCTGGTTGTAATTAACCGGGCAGCTACGCCCAGGGACAGCCATGCGGATCTGCTGCTCCAGGCCAATATAGGAGAGGTGCTCAGTGGAATATAAGGTAGGAGATATTGTACGCTTAAAAAAGCAGCATCCCTGCGGAAGTTTTGAGTGGGAAATTCTGCGTGTGGGTGCGGACTTCCGGCTGAAATGCCTGGGGTGCGGACATCAGATTATGACGCCCAGGAAACTGGTGGAAAAAAATACCCGGGGACTGCGGACACCGTGAGAAAGAGCTTGCATTTATCTTCCAGATATGCTATAGTATTAACCCGTGATATATTATTTTAATTTCCTTGTTTCCTCCGCAGAGAGGAAGCCAGAGACCAAAAGGAGGTAAAGCATGAACAAATATGAATTAGCACTTGTTGTGAATGCAAAGGCAGAGGATGACGTGAGAACGGCTACCGTAGAGAAGGCAAAAGAATACATTGCGCGCTACGGCGGTACGGTTACGGAAGTTGAAGATTGGGGCAAGAAGAGACTTGCTTACGAGATTCAGCACATGAGAGAAGCGTTCTACTACTTCATCCAGTTCGAAGCTGACGCAGCCTGCCCGGCAGAAGTGGAGCGGCATGTTCGTATTATGGAAAATGTCATCCGCTATCTGTGTGTTCGCAAAGACGCATAGACTTAGGGTTAACCGGAAAGTAGAGGATTGTTAGTATGAATAAAGTGATTTTAATGGGACGTTTGACCAGGGATCCGGATGTCCGCTATTCCCAGGGCGAGAGCGCTACGGCAGTAGCCAGATATACGCTGGCGGTAGACCGCAGGTTCCGGCGGGACGGAGATCAGAGCGCGGATTTTATCGGCTGCGTGGCCTTCGGCCGTCAGGCGGAGTTTGCGGAGAAATATCTGCGCCAGGGTACCAAGATTGCCATTAGCGGAAGGATTCAGACCGGAAGCTATACCAACCGTGACGGACAGAAGGTGTACACCACGGATGTTGTGGTGGAGGATCAGGAATTTGCGGAGAGCAAGGCGGCAGGCGGCAATGCCGGCGGTTTCCAGCAGCAGGGCGGCTTCCAGAGCGCACCGGCTCCTTCTGCGGCGGCGGGCGACGGCTTTATGAACATCCCGGACGGAATTGACGAAGAATTGCCGTTTAGCTGACAATCGCGGAAAGTAGAAAGATAAATTTAGAAGGAGGTAACATCCATGGCTTACACAAAATCGGATAAGAGCGATTCTCCCATGAGAAGAAGAGGCATGGGACGCAGAAGAAAGAAAGTGTGTGTATTCTGCGGCAAAGAGAATAACGAGATCAATTACAAAGATGTAAATAAATTAAAGAGATACGTATCTGAGAGAGGAAAGATCCTTCCCAGAAGAATTACGGGCAACTGTGCAAAGCATCAGAGAGCCCTTACTGTGGCGATCAAAAGAGCCCGCCACGTTTCACTTATGCCCTACGTAATGGACTAAAGTTTGGTTGAGAAAGGCTGCCGGGTTTTCGGCAGCCTTTTTTACAAAATAACCCAGGCGAAATCGGCGTATACTATTTTCAGAGGAAACAAAAATACAAAATTTTCATAGGAGGCAGCATGGAGACAAAGGCATTGAAACTGAGAGACAATTTTTACTGGGCGGGTATTCTGGACGATACGCTCCGGGTCTTTGATATTATCATGTATACGGAATTCGGGACCACCTACAATTCTTACGTATACAAAACCGGGGATAAAGTGATTCTTTTCGAGACTGTAAAAGAGAAATTTTTCGACGATTACTTAAAAGAGCTGAAAGAAGTAGCGGATGTAACGCGGATTGACTATCTGGTAGTCAACCATACGGAGCCGGACCATGCAGGCAGTGTGGAAAGGCTTCTGGAGCTGAACCCGCAGCTGAAAATCATAGCCACCGGGACGGCGGTTTCTTTCCTGCAGAGCATTGTAAACCGGGATTTCTGCAGTATTTCCGTGAAGGATAATCAGGAAATGAAGATCGGGAATTCCGTCTTGCGCTTTCTGCATGTGCCGAACCTGCACTGGCCGGATACCATGTACACGTATCTGGAAGAGGAGCAGATTCTGGTGACATGCGATTCCTTTGGCTCCCACTACGCCTTCCCGGACATTTTGTCCAGCAAGATTACGAACCAGGAGGACTACTGGAAAGCCACGCGCTATTATTTTGACTGCATCATCGGGCCTTTTAAGCCCTTTATGTTAAAAGCTTTGTCCCGTATCCGGGATCTGGATCTCTCTATGATCTGTACCGGTCACGGCCCGGTGCTGGATGCGGGAATTGATAAAATGCTGAACACCTATGAGGAGTGGTGTACTGTTGTAAATCCCAATTCCGGGAAGACGGTGGTGATCCCCTATGTGAGCGCTTACGGCTATACGGGCCAGCTGGCGGAGCAGATCGAAAAGGGAATCCGGGACAGCGGCCCCATTGAAGTGCGGATGTATGATATGGTTACGGCGGATGCGGGAAAGGTTCTGGAAGATCTGGGATTTGCAGACGGCATCCTGTTTGGAACACCTACCATTGTGGGAGAGGCTTTAAAGCCTATCTGGGACTTGACAACCTCCATTTTTGCGGGAACCCACGGAGGAAAGCTTGCCGGGGCCTTCGGAAGCTACGGCTGGAGCGGAGAGGGAGTTCCCCATATTACGGAACGGCTGCGGCAGCTTCAGATGCGGGTGGTGGAAGGCTTTACCGTCCGGTTTAAGCCGAGCCAGGTGGATCTGCTGAATGCGTATGATTACGGTTACGATTTCGGCTGCCGGCTTTTGGAGAAAGAGAATCCCAAGAAGCATAAGGGGAAGACTTCTCTGGTAAAATGCCTGGTCTGCGGGGAAATTTTCGATTCTTCCCTGGAAATCTGCCCGGTCTGCGGCGTAGGGCCGGAGAATTTTGTTCCCGTGGAGACGGAGGAGACTTCTTACCGCAGGGATACGCAGAAGCTCTATGCAGTTCTCGGCAACGGAGCTGCGGGAGTGGCGGCGGCCAAAGCCATCCGGGAGCGGGATAAAACCGGGTCTATTTATATGATTTCCAATGAAGAATACCCGGCTTATAACCGGCCTATGCTTACGAAATCCCTGGTGGCGGGTCTTGATGCGGATCAGATTGCCATTCAGGATGCTTCCTGGTACGAGGAACAGAATATCTGTCAGATCCTTGGAAAGGAAGTGGTTTCTGTGGATACCAAGGAGAAGGAGATTCACACGTCAGACGGAGCGAAGTTCCGGTATGACAGTCTGATTTACGCCCTTGGAGCCGAGAGCTTTGTTCCGCCTATTCCCGGATCGGATCTTCCGGAGGTGGCAGTGATCCGCCGTCTGTCCGACACAAAGAAAGTGGCGGAGCTTTTGGAGAAAACCACGGATGCGGTAGTAATCGGCGGAGGCGTGCTGGGGCTGGAGGCAGCCTGGGAGCTGAAAAAAGCCCGCTGCCGCGTGACGGTGCTGGAGCTGGCGCCCAGGCTTATGAGCCGCCAGCTGGACGAAGGCGCAGGAAAGATGCTGGAGAGCATCGGCCAGGCCCAGGGCATTGAGATCCGTACGGGCGTAACCATCGAGGCCATCGAGGGAGAGGGCCGTGTAGCAGGAGTCCGGCTTGGCGGAGGCGAGGTGATTCCGGCCCAGCTTGTGATTGTATCCTGCGGCGTGCGTGCCAATACCAAAATTGCGGAAGAGGCGGGGATCTCCGTGGAACGTTCCGTAGTGGTGGACAGCCGGATGCAGACGAACGTGGAAGGGATTTTTGCCTGCGGAGACTGCGCCCAGTATGAAGGGCTTAACTATGCAATCTGGCCCCAGGCTGTAGAGGAAGGAAAAATTGCGGGAGCCAATGCAGCAGGAGAAGCACTGGAATATTTGCCGTCTCCGGCAGCTCTTACCTTCCATGGCATGAGTACGGCCCTTTTTGCCATAGGAGACAACGGCAGCAACCCCAATCTGATTTACAGGACCGTAGAGTTCCAGGATGTTTCCAGAAAGCAGTATGAGAAGTACTATTTCCGGAACAACCGTCTCTGTGGTGTGATTCTCATCGGTGATACAGGGAAAATGGCGGAACTGTCTGAGGCGGTAGCCCACAGGGCTTCCTTTGGGGAATTGTTTGGGAAATAGAATAAAATAATTTGGTAAAAGCGCCTGCAGGAAGGAGAACTTCTGCGGGCGCTTTTGAATTTATATCCTATCAGGCGTTGGTGTAGTAGAAAGCACGGAATTTGTATTTATCGCCGCGGACAACGGTTTTGTGGATGGCAATCAGCCGTTCCTTTTCGTAGCAGAACCGTTCCAGAAGCATGCAGGGATCCTGGGTAGAAATCTGAAGATAACTGGCTTCCCGGGGGGATGGCATAATGGGGGAAAGCAGTTCGTTGGCATTATCAATTTCCATAGAATAATACGATTCCAGATAATGGTACAGGGAGCCGGATTTCAGATATTCCAGATCCAGACGGGCAAAGCGGTCCTTGGGAAGATAGGTGGTCTCCAGCATTAGGGGATAGTCGTTGGCGCTCCGCAGCCGTATGAGCTTGTGCCAGAGCCTGCAGTCTTCTTTTGGGAGAACGGCCTCTGCCAGATACCGGTCTTCCGCAATGATATCACAGTCTATGATCTGATTGGTAATCTCAATGTGCTGGGCCCGGAGGGAACCCACAAAGGAATAGAATTTGGAGAGTGTCTGTTCATACATCTGAGGTTTGACGAAATTGCCGCTGCCCTGTTTTTTCTCTATATATTTGTCCCGGTACAGCTCTTCCAGGGCCCGCCGTATGGTGGCGCGGCTTACATGATACATTTCGCAGAGGGATCGCTCAGAAGGAAGATAGGTCTTTTCCGAATAGTAGCCGGACAGGATTTTCTTTTGAAGATCACGGTAAATATCCTGATATAAAGGTGTACTGCTCATGGCATTGCCTTTCATAATTGCGTAGTTCTCTTGTCCTTTTTAGTATACCCCCGGCGGGATAGCCAGTCAAACCATTTTGCCGACTGGTATGGTATTTGTTAGGGTACCACTTGGCAATTTGGACTTAAAAGGCCTCAAAACCTTGTCAATTTTAACATTTTGTATAAAATGGAGATAAGAAACAACAAATTAATGGACAAAATGACAAAAGGAGAGGAACGGTTTGAAATATCAAGAATATTATGAGGTGATTACAAAGCAGTTGGAACAGGAATTCAGGGAAGAGGGAGAGCAGATCCGGCAGGCGGCGGAATACTGTGCGGAATCCGTGATGGCGGGACGGGTTATTCATGTATTTGGCTGCGGCCATTCCCAGATGTTTGCCATGGAGGTGTTTTACCGGGCAGGGGGATTGGTGCCGGTAAATGCGCTTTTGATTCCGCATCTTGCACTTTTCCCCAAGGCGAAGCTGAGTACCATGCAGGAGAGAGTGGAAGGATTTTCCAAGGGATACTTGGAATTGGAAAATACAGATGCCAGGGATACTATGATTATCATTTCCATATCGGGCCGCAATGCAGGCGTTGTGGACATGGCCCTGGCAGCCAAGGAGATTGGCATGAAAGTGGTGGCTCTGGTGTCCGGGGCATTTGCAGGTGCGACTACTTCCCGTCATTCCAGCGGTAAAAACCTGCGGGATGTGGCCGATACTGTGATTGACATTAAATGTGTTGCCGGGGATGCAGCGCTGCATATAGAGGGAATGGAGGCAAATTTTTGCGGCACGTCCACCGTGCTTGGGATGTCTGTGATGGAATCCGTCATCGCCCAGACGGTTGAGAACTGCATGGCGAAAGGATATTGCCCTCCGGTTTATGTCAGCTCCAATCTGGACAAGGGTGATGCAATTAATGCGGAGCATATTAAAAATTATTCACAGCTGGTCTCCTGCCTGTAGGTGCGGACGGCGGCAGAAAGGGGTTTTAAAATGCAAGTGGTATGTGTATGCGGTATGGGGATGGGAACCAGCCTGATTATGAAAATGACAGTAGATAAAGCGCTCAGAGAGCTAGGCGTGGAAGCGGAGATTGAACACTGGGATGCCGGTACGGTAGGCGGCAAGTCCGTGGATCTGATTGTAACCAGTGAAGATTTTGCGGAGCGCTTCGCTGACCGCACAGACGTAGTGTATCTGAAGAATGTACTGAATGCGGCGGAGGCAAAGGAAAAACTCAGAGCGTACCTGGAAGCGCATAAGGGTTAGCCTGTTTTACAAAGGAGGGAAAGACTATGACATTTTTGGGATTCTTTTTGGAATTGCTGGAGACTCCGGCGATTGTTCTTGCACTTGTGTCACTGATTGGATTGATTGTACAGAAAAGGGGAACTTCTTATGTGATAAGCGGGACTGTAAAGACAGCCCTGGGCTATCTGGTACTTTCCGCAGGCTCCGGCCTGATTGTAACCGAGATTCTGCCCTTTGTAGGGCTGTTCCAGACCGTATTCGGCCTGGACGGTTTTGCCACCGGATCGGAGGTAATTGTGGGAGCCATGTCAGAGGCGGTGCCGGCTATAGCCTCCACCTCCGCAGTTATTATGGGCGGCGGATTTCTCGTAAACATTCTGCTGGCGCGGTTTACGCCCTTAAAATACATTTTCCTCACCGGGCATATGATGTGGATCAGCTCCATTGCGGTTGCCTACAGCCTGTATACGGCGGGCTTGAGCAACGGAATGATCATTGCCATCGGTGTGGTGATTCAGGGTGTGTTTCTGACACTGATTCCGGCAATCTCCCAGCCCATCGTGCGCTGCGTGACCGGAACGGATGATTTTGCCATCGGCCATCTGACTACGCTCGGCACGGTTTCCGCAGGCTACATCGGCGGGCTTCTGGGAAATAAGGAGAAAAATGCGGAGGATATGCAGCTTCCCAAGAAACTGGCGTTCTTTAAGGATTCCGCAATGTCCATCTCTGCAGTGATGGTGGTGTTCTACCTGATTGTAGTCATTGCTGCCGGTCCCGAGGAAGTAGCGGCTTATGCAGGAGCAACCAATTACATCATTTACGGCCTGCTGAAAGGCCTTGGCTTTACGGCCGGTATCCTGGTACTCCTTCAGGGCGTGCGGATGCTGCTGGGCGAGCTGGTTCCGGCTTTCAAGGGGATTGCGGACAAGATCGTTCCCAATGCCATTCCGGCCCTGGATGTACCCGTACTGTTTACCTATGCACCCAATTCCCTGATGCTGGGCTTCATCTTTGCGGTAGCCGGAATGCTGGCGGCTATGCTGGTTTCCTCCGCCGTTCTCGGGGTGGTTCCGCTGGTATCTATTATCGGGGCATTCTTTACCGGAGGCGTGGCCGGTGTGTTCGGAAATGCCAAAGGGGGACGCCGGGGAGCCATGATTGCAGGTTTTGTATACGGCTTTGAACTGATTTTCCTGTCCGGCCTTACTTACCAGATTTTCGGCCATTTTGCAGCAGTAGGAGCGGAAGGAACCGGACATGACTGTATTGATGCCATGATGCTGATGCTTGCCATGAAGAATGTCTGGATAGGAATCGCTGTCATTATTGCAGTGTTTGTTCTGCTTTCGGTTTTGAAAATGAAAAAGGGGAAAACAGCCGCTTAAAAGCAGCTGCAGACTATACAATCACCTTTTACAGCGAAGTGCGCAGTCCCGGGATGAAGGGGCTGCGCATTTTGCGTCCGGTTATATGGGCCGGCGCGGAATCCTCCCCTTCCAATAAAGTTATGGAAAATGAATATAAGGTATGATATAATGTCCGGGAAGGCAGAGGCACAAGAGCTGTGATCTGCCTGGTTAAGTTGTGAATCCCCATCAAATCGGAGAAGAAATATGAAAAAAAAGGTGAAATTGAAGGGACAGCTGAAGAACTATTTGCAGTGGCCGCTTCTTCTGAGCGTTTTGCTGCTGGCAATGAATGTCTGCATGTATCCCATATCCGTGAAAGCCGGAATATTGATGTCCGTATTTCTTGCGGTGTATGTGGGAATTGTGGTGATGCTGTATATGAGCGGCCGTTCCCGGATTTACAGCGATTTGGTTTCTTTTGCGGCACAGTACGGACAGATACAGAGAAAGCTTTTGAAGGAATTGGCGATTCCCTACGCACTTTTGGAGGAGGACGGAAAAGTCATCTGGGCCAATACGGCGTTTTTCCAGGTGAGCGGAAAAAGTAAGAAAAACCTGCGCAAATCTATATCCTGGTTTTTTCCGGAGTTTACCAAGGATATTTTGTCTGCAGAGGAGTGGGAAGACAGCCGGATGGTGCGTTTCTCCTGTGAAGACCGGGATTACCGTGCGGATGTGCGCCGGGTTTATATGGATGAGGTGCTGGAAACAGGGGCATTTCTGGAAACAGAGGAAGAGAGCTTCCTCATTGCCATCTATCTGTTTGACGAGACGGAGATCAACCGGTATATCCGTATGACCCGGGAGCAGCGGCTGGTGGCCGGGCTGGTTTATCTGGATAACTATGAGGAAGCTTTGGATACGGTGGAGGAAGTGCGCCGTTCCCTTCTGGTGGCCTTGGTGGATCGGAAGATCAATAAGTATATTGGGGCTTTCGGCGGAATTGTGAAAAAGATCGAGAAAGACAAATATTTTGTTGCCGTTCAGGAAAAGGATCTCCCTGTTATGCGGGAGGGCAAATTTGAACTTCTGCAGGATGTGAAAACCGTGAATATCGGAAATGAGATGGCAGTAACCATCAGCATCGGCCTGGGAATGAGCGGAAAGAGCTTTGCGGAGAATTACGATTATGCCCGGATTGCCATTGACTTGGCCCTGGCCAGGGGCGGTGATCAGGTAGTGCTTAAGGAAGGGGAAAATATTTCCTATTTCGGAGGCAAAACCCAGCAGGTGGAGAAGGCTACCCGGGTGAAGGCCAGAGTGAAGGCCCATGCCCTCCAGGAGTTTATTGAGAGCCGGGATAAGGTAATGGTTATGGGGCACAAGCTGACGGACGCAGATTCTTTCGGGGCATCCATCGGTATTTACAGAGCGGCTAAGGTGCTGGGTAAACGGGCTTATATTGTTCTCAATGAAGTGACAAGCTCTGTGCGTCCCATGCGGGAATGCTTTTTGGACAACCCGGCCTATGAATCCGATATGTTTTTGAATAACGAGCAGGCCGTCGAGATGATAGATTCCAATACGGTTCTGGTGGTGGTGGACACCAACCGCCCCAGCTATACGGAGTGCAGTGAACTTCTAAGCCGGACGCCCACCATTGTGGTGCTGGATCACCACAGGCAGACCAATGAGCAGATCAGCAATGCGGTGCTTTCCTATATTGAGCCCTATGCGTCTTCCGCCTGCGAAATGGTAGCGGAGATTCTGCAGTATTTTGACGAGGGACTGAAGATCAAGGCTGTGGAGGCGGATTGTCTCTATGCAGGCATTATCATTGACACGGATAACTTTATGGGCAAGACGGGCGTACGCACCTTTGAGGCGGCGGCGTTTCTGCGCCGGTGCGGCGCAGACGTAACCCGGGTGCGCAAGATGTTCCGGAACGGGATGGCGGAATATAAAGCCAGAGCGGAGGCGGTCCGCCATGCGGAGGTTTATCACGGATTTGCTATCTCCGTGTGTCCCAACGAAAACATTGAAAGCCCCACCATTGTGGGAGCCCAGGCTGCCAATGAACTTTTGAACATCATCGGGGTAAAGGCGTCTATTGTACTGACTTATTATCAAAGGCGTACTTATATCAGCGCCCGTTCCATTGACGAGGTGAATGTACAGGTTCTCATGGAACGCATGGGCGGCGGAGGCCATATGAACGTGGCGGGTGCCCAGCTGGACTGCGGCGTGGAGGAAGCTGCGGATATCGTAAAGCGTACCATTGACAAAATGCACGAGGAAGGAGAATTATAATGAAGGTAATTTTGATAGAAGATGTAAAATCCCTGGGAAAAAAGGGAGAGCTGGTCAATGTAAACGACGGCTATGCACGCAATTACATTCTGGCCAAAAAGCTGGGAGTAGAGGCGACGCCCAAGAATCTGAACGATTTAAAGCTGAAAAAGGCCAATGAGGAAAAGAGGGCCAAGGAGATCTACGAGGAAGCGGCAGCTTTTGCGGAGCGGCTTTCCAAAATGGAAGTAAATGTGAGCATCAAGGCGGGAGAGGGCGGAAAAATTTTCGGATCCGTGTCCTCCAAGGAGATTGCCCAGGCAGCGCAGGAGCAGCTGGGGGTGGAGCTGGATAAGAAGAAGATGCAGCTTCCCAGCCCCATTAAGAGCGTGGGCACGCAGATGGTTCCCATCCGCCTGCATCCCAAGGTGACGGCGCAGCTGAAGGTAAATGTAAGAGAGGCATAGCATGGAAGAAGCCATTATCAAACGGGTGATGCCTCACAGTGCAGAGGCAGAGCAGTCCGTGATCGGTTCTATGCTTATGGATCGGGAAGCGATAATGATCGCAGCGGAGATTATCACCGGAGAAGATTTCTACCAGCGGCAGTACGGCATTGTCTTTGAGGCAATGGCGGAGCTGTTTAATGAAGAACAGCCGGTGGATCTGGTAACACTCCAGAACCGTCTGCGTGCTAAGGATGTCCCGGAAGAGATCAGCGGCATGGAGTTTGTCCGTGAACTTCTGAACGCTACGTATACCTCCTCCAATGTGAAGTACTACGCCAATATTGTGGCGGAGAAGTCCACATTGAGGAAGCTGATACGGGTGAATGAGGAGATTAGCAATCTTTGTTATGGGGGCACGGAACCTTTGGAAGAGGTTTTGGAGCAGACGGAGAAACGAATCTTTGATTTGGTGCAGCGGCGGAATACAGGGGAGTTTGTGCCCATCAAGCAGGTGGTGCTGAATGCCATTCAAAAGATTGAGTCGGCTTCCCGGACAAAGGGCAATGTGACGGGAATCGCTACGGGATTTAAAGATTTGGATTATCAGACTTCCGGTTTCCAGCCTTCGGACTTGATCTTAATTGCGGCCCGGCCGTCTATGGGAAAAACGGCTTTTGTTTTGAATATTGCCCAGTATATGGCTTTTCGCAGTCAAGAGACTGTGGCGGTATTCAGCTTGGAGATGTCCAAAGAGCAGCTGGTAAACCGTCTGCTCTCCATGGAGTCCGGCGTGGATGCCCAGAAGCTGCGGAACGGAAATCTATCGGACGGAGAATGGGAGCGCCTGGTAGAGGGGGCGGAGGGCGTAGCCCGCTCCAATTTGATTATTGACGATACACCGGGCATTACCCTGGCGGAGCTGCGCTCTAAATGCAGAAAATACAAGCTGGAAAACGGCCTGGGAATTATTATGATTGACTATCTGCAGCTGATGTCGGGAGGAGGAAGGTCTTCGGATTCCAGGCAGCAGGAAATTTCCGATATTTCCAGAGGGCTGAAAAGCCTGGCCAGGGAGCTGAACGTGCCGGTAGTGGCCTTGTCCCAGCTGAGCCGCGCAGTGGAGCAGCGGCCGGATCACAGACCCATGCTCTCCGATCTCCGGGAGTCGGGGGCTATTGAGCAGGATGCCGATATGGTTATGTTTCTGTACCGGGATGCCTACTATAATAAAGATTCGGAGATGAAGAATCTGGCTGAGGTGATTGTGGCGAAACAGAGGAACGGTCCTATCGGAACCATCAATCTTCTGTGGATGCCGGAATACACCACCTTTAAAAATTTCAAACCCGGTCCGCCGGTATAGGGACTGGCCGAACTGAGTTCGGCCCGCGCCATTCGCAAAATCGCACCTGCGGCGCTTTTCGCTGCGGCGCAGCTTCTTTTGCTCATAAGATGGCGCTCCTCTGGCCGAACTGCTGGAATAAAATGTAAAATTTCCTTGCAATCTTGTCTGAAGATGGTATAATATTAAATGTAAAATATTTACAAAATCGGAGGGATAGGTATGAGCGAGGTGCGCTATATGATTTCCGATGCGGCGAAGCTGGTGGATGTGGAGGCACATGTCCTCCGGTATTGGGAAGAGGAACTGGAGCTGCCCATCGGCCGCAACGAGATGAGCCATCGTTATTATACAGAAGAGAATATCCGGCTGTTCCGGCATATTAAGGAGCTGAAAGAACAGGGAGTGCAGTTAAAGGCCATTAAGATGCTGATTCCCGATTTGGAACAGGGTGAAACGGAGATGACCCATCTGATTGCCAGGGTGGACAAGTTTCCGGCGCCGGCAGACGGACAAGCTGCGGCCCGGGAGGAGAAGATGCAGCAGTTCCAGTGCATTATGAGCCGCCTGATCTCGGAGGCCCTGGAGGATCACACCGAGCGGATGGGATACGAGATCAGCAGCCAGGTCAGCGGACAGGTGATAAAAGAGATGGACTATCTGCTCCGCATGAAGGAGGAGCGGGAGGACGAGCGTTTTAAACGTCTGGATGAAGTGATCCGCAGTTCCCAGAAGTCCCGGAAGGAACGGGCGCTGCTGGGAAAAGAGGAGAAGAAGAGACGGGGATTTTTTGGACAGAAAAAAGGACAGGCCGTATAGGACTGTCCTTTTATATGTTCGTGTTATTCTGCGCTGATAGCGCTGGTGGGACACTCTGCTTCGCAGGTTCCGCAATCCAGGCAGGCATCTGCGTCGATGACGTACTTTCCGTCGCCCTCGCTGATAGCCTCTGCGGGACATACAGCTGCACAGGAACCGCAGGCTACACACTCGTCGCTGATTACATAAGCCATAGTAAAAATCCTCCTTATTTTCTCTGGTTGCGATCCTTATTGGACCTTACGTGTATTTTAATATAAAAGATCTAAATATACAAGTGAAAAATTTGTAAAAAAGGGGATTATAATTCCTTGCAAAATACTAGGAATTCGATTATAATAAGTTTTGCAGTTTTGCAGATACTAACAGGAAAAATAGATAGATCAAAGGAGGAAATTTCAGATGGCAAAGATTACAAAGGACATGCTGATGGGCCAGATTCTGCAGGTAGATGAGAATATGGCCGGGATTCTCATGCGGGAGGGAATGCACTGCGTGGGCTGTCCGTCCCATCAGTTTGAATCCCTGGAGGAAGCGGCTATGGTTCATGGAATGGATCCGGATGTGTTAACTGCGCGGCTGAACGCGTTTTTGGAAGCGGCGGAATAGGAAGGGAACAGAAAATAAAAGAGGGATGCCGCAGGCATCCCTTTTCATCTTACAATAGCGCCAGCTTCTGCAGGGCTTCTTCTTTTACCATCAGCTCTTCGTGCTCCTCCAGGTAAGCCTCGCAGGCGGAGGTGTACTTTTCGCTGGTTCCGTATTCCGAAAGAATGTTGGAAACTTTGTTAAACTCTTCCGGCGTGTGCCCGCTCTTGCGGATTACCAGGCAGTAGCTGCCGTCCCGTATAAGGCGGTACAGGGAGTTCTGCCCCGCGTAGTAGCCGTTCAGCACATGGGCGGCTGAAATAACGGTATCCAAGTCAGGGAAGAAATAGAGGCGGGTGAGATCCAGCTCGCTTGCCAGGGCAATGGCCTTTTCTTCCTGTTCCTCCTGGTTCCCCTCTTTTAAATGGCGCTCGATCAGCTTGCGGAACATATCCAGTACATTGTCGGCGCCTTCGGGAAGAACGCTGCCCAGATCGTTAAGCTCCTCTGAATGGTTTTCGCTTCCGGGAGCAAACTTGGAGAACCGGGTATCCAGCTCTTCCGGGTCCTCCACCTTTGTTATAATCAGAACGATGCACTCGTTGGGAAGAGGGATCGCTTCTATCATCAGAGGGATATTATCAGCCTCAAAACCAAAATCGACCGACGCCTGCTGCATCATATCCCGGAACAGCTCCTTAGCCTTTTCCGTTCCGTAAGCCAGCTCGCTGAGCTTGATCTGGCGGGTGGCCAAATCATCTTTGGTCAGGGTACAGCGTATTTGGTTGTCATTCAATTTCTCTATTCTCATAATCACCACATCCAAATCTGCAATTCACTTTGTCAATTACTATTATATACATTTTTGAAAGTATATACAATATTTAAATAGAAGTCAATATGTCAAAAATGCCAATTTTCTAAAAAAAATGAGAAGAAAATGTTAAATTTTTGGAACGCTTGCATTTTTAACGGAATCCGGGTTATAATAAAGACGGAAAAGCCGCCCGCGGAAGGGAGGCCGGATACCATTCTATGATAAAATTTCTCGTTTGTGTAAGCCATGTTTCTGAATTCCGATTCACCGCTTCGGTGAGAATTCCACGATTGCCCATTGAGACAGAACGATAATATGCGGGTGCGCGCCCTGTATTTGCTGCGTAAGGCAGGGCTTTGAGAGAGCGAGTAGAGCTTTTCCGGAATAATATATCACGTTCTCCTTTTGGAGAAAGCGGCTGCCCGAAAGGACCGGATTCGGGATATGCGGGCCGGGACCCCTCTGGGCCAGACAATACAGGAAAACGGGACTGTACGGCAGCCACGCTTTGGAAGAGTGAAAACTTAGAATTTTATTAATTTTGCAAAATGTCGAAAAATAGGGATGACGTGTCGAAAAAATTCTGCTATGATGTTTAGTGGACAGGAGGATTCTGCTATGGCGTTGAAACGAAGAAGAAGAAGAAGGCCCGTGAGAAGACCGGAGGCGAGGACGGAACGAAGATCTCCGGACCGAGCGGAGAGAAGGCCCGATCGCAGGGCCCGTGCCAGGAAACAGGCCAGAAGGCAGCTGATTCCGGTGATTGCGGCCGTAATCCTGATTATTTTGATTATGATAAGCATGTTTATCAGTTATCTAATTGATAAATACAGCCCTTCGAAAGAAAGGGCTGATTTGAATACGTATTTTTCCGTATCTCAGGAGGATGAGGTAGCGGTAATTCTGGAGGATGAGCTGACAGAACTGAAGGGGAAACTGATTGACGGGGAAGTATATGTGGACACGGATATTTTGTATGACTATCTGAATTCCCGTTTCTACTGGGATGCAGCAGAAAATCTGCTCCTTTACACTACACCCACGGAATTGATTACCGCCCAGGTGGGAAGCAATGAATACACGGTAGCAAAGGCCAAATATACAGAAGACTATGTCCCGGTAAAAGTCAACGGGGATACGGCCTATGTAGCCCTGAAATATATTCAGAAATATACGGCCATGGAATTTGAGGTTATGACGGACCCGGTGAACCGGGTGCACATTACGCGCCAGTTTGGAAGCCGCGATACAGTGGCGGTGAAGAAGGACACGGTTGTGCGTGAGAGCGCCGATATCAAGAGCCCCATCCTGGCAGATGCCGCTAAAGAGACAACTCTCTATATCCTTTCGGCAGAGGGAGAGGAACAGGACAGATGGACCAAGGTACGGACCAGGGACGGATTTATCGGCTATGTGGAAAATAAAGCCCTGGGGAGTAAAAGCCAGGAGACCACCACATCCAATTATGAGGAGCCGGTTTACTCCAATATTTCCAAGGATTATACCATCAATATGGCCTGGCATCAGGTGACCAACTCCGATGCCAACAATCAGGTGCTGGAGATGATCGCCAACACCAAGGGACTGACCACTATTTCCCCCACCTGGTTTTTCTTAAATGACGACGAGGGAAATATTGATTCCCTGGCCAGCCAGACTTATGTAAACTATTGCCATCAGAACGGAATTGAAGTCTGGGCCCTGGTAGAGGATATTACCCATAAAGATACCATTATTGATTACAATATTTTCTCCAGGACATCTTCCCGCCAGCGGCTTGTGAACAACCTGATTGCAAAGGCTATTGAGTTCGACCTGGACGGGCTGAACCTGGACTGTGAATTTATTGACCTGGAGACCGCCAAGGCGTATGTGCAGTTTATTCGGGAGCTTTCGATTATGTGCCGCCTGAACGGGATCGTTCTTTCTATTGATAATTATGTGCCGGCGGATCACAATATGTTCTACAACCGCAAGGAACAGGGTATTGTTGCGGATTATGTAGTGATTATGGGTTATGACGAGCACTATGCAACTTCGCCGGAAGCAGGCTCTGTGGCAAGTTTGGGCTGGGTGCGCGCCGGTATTGAGAATACCCTGAAAGAGGTACCGCCGGAGAAAGTGATCAATGCGGTTCCCTTCTATACCCGGCTTTGGGAGGAGCGTCCCAAGACGGAAGAAGAACTGGCTGCGGAGCCGGAGAACAGCGAATATATTCCCTATGTAATTACCAGCAAGGCCTATGGGATGGATGCGGCAGATCAGGTGGTTGCCTCTAACGGCGCAGAGCGCACCTGGAATGAGGAAGCCGGCCAGTACTATGCAGAGTATACAGCCGACGGCAATACCTATAAGATCTGGCTGGAGGAAGAGGAGTCCATTGAGCGCAAGGCAGCTCTCATTAAGGAGTACAATCTGGCCGGAATTTCCGCCTGGAAGCTGGGCTTTGAGCGCCAGGCTATCTGGGATGTAATTCTGAGATACGTAAATTAAAGCGCAGAAGGTACCCTCTCTTGACAAGGACATACACGGTCGGGAAAGAGTAAATTTTGTGTTCTGCGGCGCTGCTTTCCATCGGCGTACGTTCAGTCATGTAACAAAAAAATCCGCCATATATTTAGACAAACAGAAATATATGGCGGATTTTTTATGGAACTTTTGCAGAGACTTAAGGAGAAAATTGCAGGGAGAAGCCGCAGGATCGGCATGGGGATGGCCCTGCTGGTGCTTGCCAGCGCCTGCTATTTTGCCCGGGGAAGCTTCTGGGAGAGAGCGGAGGGAAGGGCAGAGCGGGAAAAACAGGAAAACACCCGCATGGTGATTATTGATGCGGGACACGGAGGCAACGATCCGGGTAAAATCGGAGTGGACGGAAGCCAGGAGAAGGATTTGAACTTGATTATTGCAGGGAAACTGAAAGATCTTCTGGAGCAGCAGGATTTGTATGTGCTGATGACGCGGGAGGAAGATGAGGGACTGTACGACGAAGGTGCCTCCAATAAGAAGGTCCAGGATATGAAACGGCGGTGTGAGCTGATTAACGGGGAACAGCCTGCTTGTGTAATCAGCATTCATCAGAACAGCTATCATGAGGAGGGAATCCATGGAGCCCAGGTGTTCTACTACGGCACGTCTGCGGAGAGTAAGAAATTGGCGGAGATTCTCCAGGAGGAGCTGGTACGCTTTGTGGATCCGGAGAACCACCGGCAGGCCAAGGCCAACGACACCTACTATCTCTTGAAGAAGACACAAGTTCCGGTAGTGATTGTAGAGTGCGGTTTCCTAAGCAACTGGGAGGAGAGCAAGAAACTCCAGGATGAAAATTACCAGGATCGGCTGGCTTGGGCGGTACATATGGGGGTTATGCGGTATTTGAATCAGTAGTTGCGGTCTTCTTTATTTTTTCCTTTTATAAAACAGAAAATTGGTGTAAGATGAACTTAACATTGCAAAACGCAGACAAAATTGCCAGATAGGAGAAAAAAATGCTGTTCGACATCCTTCCTCCAAACTTTTTCAGCCCTTTGGCCGCACCGGGAAAGGTAGTATACTGGGAGTGTATTTGCCGCCTGTTTGCCGTGACCAATCGGCAGCTTTCCTTTGGTGTGGAACGGGATGTCTTGGTGGATGAGCTGCAGTTTTACTTTGATTCTTCCATGGCGGCGGGACTGCCGGAGGAAGGAGAAGGGGCCGGTGCGGAGGGAATGAGCAGCCGGGATAAAGCAAATTTTATACTCCGCAGGCTGGAAGGATACGGCTGGATTGGTGTGGACACGGATCACAGCTATATCCAGAGAGTAAATTTCCGGGATTATGCAGTGCAGGTGATAAAAACGCTTCTGGCTGTCTCGGAGGAGCGGAAGACAGAATATCAGGGATACATTTATACTATATACAGTTTAGCCCGTGCCGGGAGCGAGAATCCGGGCATCGGGCTTTTGCAGATCATGGAGAATACGGACGCTTTGCTGACCGGTCTTAAAAGCCTCAATGCAAATATCAAGCGCTACATTGACGAACTCACGAAACACAGTACGGTGGCCGAGATTATGGACGCATTGCTGAATGATTATTACAGCAATGTGGTGGACAAGGCTTATCACCGCCTGCTGACTTCGGATAACGTGTCCAAGTTCCGGCCGGAAATCCTGGAACGCTTGGAAGCAAACAGCCGGAGCAGCCGTTTTCTTAATAAGGCATCCGGGGAGATTGCGGAACTTCGGGAAATGTCCCTTGAGGAGGCAAGAGAGCAGGTGCTGTCTATGCTCCATGAGGTAATTGCCGCCTTCCGGCAGATGGATGAGATTCTAAGCGAGATCAACCGGAAAAATACCCGCTACCAGCGTGCGGCGATCAACCGGGCCAGATTTCTTTTGTCTTCTTCGGAGGACATACGGGGGCAGTTAAAAGAAATTCTCACTCATTTGGGAGGGCAGATTACAGAGAAAAAACTGGATTGCAATGCGGTCTATGAACTGGAAGAGACGGACAAGCTTATACGGATTTTTTCCTGGGAGTATCTGGATCTGGATTCTCTGTATGCACCTGTAGAAGGGCGGAAGGAGTTTGTGCCGGAACCCGTGGAGCTTGCCCAGGCGGACGGGGAACTGCGGGAGGAAAAGAGGAGGAAGATGCTGGAAAAGCTGGGACGGATTCTGAGCCCGGAACGGATTGAGGAATATGTGGATGAAATCCTGGGAGATCGGACAGTCATGACGGCATCAGAGCTGCCCCTGGAGGAAGGAGACACGTTTGTCCGGTTGATTTATATCCGCTTGTACGGGCAGAGAAAACGGATGAATTACCAGTTGGAACTAAAAGAGATTACGGAAAAATCCGGTTTCCGGTTCCGGGATTTTCTTATAAAAAGAAGGGAAGATTGAGAATGGACTTATTTGAGGGAATGATGCAAAAGGACCGGGACCAATTCCGCAGAGTCTGCAATAAGCTTATGAGCATGTGCTTTATCGTCCGCCGCAATGAGACGACAAAGAGCGAGTATTATTTTATTCTCCGCATGAGGGAAGTATTTGCCCGCTATCTGGATGTGCTGGGCTACACCCTGGAGATTAACGAGGAGTACGGGGTAATCCAGCTGGTGAACCGGGAAAACTATAACCACCTCAATCTGAAGCTTTATGATTCTATTATTCTTTTAATTCTGCGTATTTTGTATGACGAAAAGAAACGAGAGCTGTCACTGACGGACGTGGTGGTGAATCTGGGAGACATTCAGGAGAAATACTTGTCTTTAAAGATCCGGGAGAAGCAGATTGACAAGACTACCATGAACAATGCCCTGCGTCTGTTCCGGCGGTTCAATCTAGTGGAGCTTCTGGATCGGGATTTGCTTCAGGAGGAGTCGAGAGTTGTCATTTACGATTCCATCCTAATGGCTGTGCGGGTAGAGGATATCAAACGGGTCAGCGATTTGATTAGCCTGTACCGGAAAGGAGAGGAGAAGGGCAATGAAGAAGCTCAAGAAAATCCGGCTGATTAACTGGCACCGGTTTGTAAATGAAACGATAGAGCTTGGAGATTCCGTACTCCTGTCCGGGGAGAACGGTGCGGGGAAATCCACCCTTTTGGATGCGGTGCAGTTTGTGATCACCTGCTCCAAGGCTCATTTTAACAAGGCGGCCCATGAGAAAGGCAAGCGGAACCTCAACAGCTATATGCGCTGCAAGACCGGCCGGGAGGACCGGCCCTTTGAGCGGCTCGGGGAGCTGAGCAGCCATATTGCACTGGAGTTTTACGACGAGCCCAGGAAGCAGCCCTTTGTGGTGGGCGCTGTCCTGGATTCTGCCTCCGAGGAGAAAGAGCCTAATGCGGCCTGGTATCTGCTGGAAAACCAGACTTTGGCGGACGATCTGTTCCTGAGGGGAAACCAGGTAAAGTCCATTTCCATGTTCCGGGTATCCAACAAGAAAATCAAATATTTTGTTACTACCCCGGCGGAAGGCCGCAGGATGATACAGGCCCGCTTTGGCCGTCTGGAGGATAAGTTTTTTTCACTGATTCCCAAGGCCCTGGCTTTTAAGCCCATCCATGACATCAAAGATTTCGTGTATTCCTATGTATTGGACGAAAAGGAAGTTAATATTGAGGCTTTGAAAGAAAATGTGCGAAGCTACCAGGAACTGGAACGTATCCTGCAGGACGTGAAGGTCCGGATTGCACAGCTGGAGGAGATTCAGCTCAAAGAGGCAGAAGTGGAAAATTGCCTGCGCAGGGACCAGTACCAGCAGTACTATCTGGCAAGGGTGGATGTGGAACTGACCCGGGAGGAGGAGCAGGATGCCGGACGCAGAATCCGCCGTGCGCAGCTTCGCCAAAAGGAACTGGAGGGAGCCCGGCAGCATTTGCAAGGCACCAAAAAGGAACGCCAGCAGACCATTACGGATTTGAATGTAGAGCTGAATGGGGATTCGGACTATCAGGCGCTCCGGGAGCTGGAGCGCAGGGAACAGGAGTTGAAGGCAGCTCTCAAGCAGGATAAAACGGAGTTAAATGAGCTGAAGCAGGCGGCGGAGAAGGCTCTTAAGGCGGCTGTCGCTCTTTTGAAGGTAAAGGATGCGGATGCCTGCATTAGAGAGTATGCCCGCTGCCTGGAGGACCTGGATTCCTGTGAAAGCCTGGCGGAGGTCCAGCTTATCCTGGAAAAAGCCGTTGAATATAAGAAGCAGATGTACGGAAAAGTACAGGAAAGGCTGGCGGAGACGAAGGTTGCCCTGCGGGGAGATGAAAAAGAAATGTCGGAGCTTTCCCATCAGATAGAGCGGCTGGAGAGAAGGCGCATGACTTATCCCAAGGAGGTGACGGAGCTCCGGCAGCGGATAGGGGAGGAGCTTAGGCGGATGGGCCGGAACCGGGAAGCCCGGGTGCTGTGTGAGCTATTAGAGATAGTCAACCCTGCCTGGCAGAATGCGGTGGAGGGTTATCTGGGCAGCCAGAGATTTTATCTTCTGGTGGAGCCCGAAGATTTTGATGTAGCCTTAAGTGTCTACGACAAACTGCGAGAGGGACAGAAGGTATACGGGGCTGGCCTTATCAATACAGGCAAGCTTGAAGAATACGCGGAGGCTCCGGAAGGGACCTTGGCGGAAATGGTAACATCCAAGAGCATTTGGGCCAAGCGGTATGTGAACATGGTGCTGGGCCGGGTACACAGGTGCCGGAAATATCAGGATCTAAAGCTTCATTCCATTGCCATTACCAGGCAGTGTATGCGTTACCAGAACCATGTGGTCAGCGCCATCCGGCCGGAAATCTACGAGACTCCCTATATCGGTGCGGAGGCTTACCAGAGGCAGCTTCAGCAGTGCCGCAGGAAACAGGCAGCCTTGGAGGCCCAGATGGAACAGCGCCGGGGCCGTATCCGAAACCTGGAGTTTGTCACAGGTCCTCTGGATACGGCATCCGATGTGGATGTGAAATACCGTCTTTCCTCTCTGGAAGCCAAGCGCAGGCACGAGATGCAGCTTATGGACTGCCGCAAAAGCATGAGCCAGCTGAAAGCAGATCAGACTCTGCTCCAGAAGAGGGTGCATCTGGAGGAACTGCAGCATAGCCTGGATGAATTGGAGGAAGAGATTTTAAAAACGGAAAACCAGAAGGGACAGGCCCAAAAGGAGGAAGAACAGCAGAAAGAACGTTTGACGGAGCTTCTGGAAAGCCTGGGCAGGCAGCAGGCGTATCTGGCAGAATTGGCGGAAAAGCTTGGAGCCGACGAGGCCGTCTGCAGGAGAGAGTATGAGAAACTGCGGGAAGAACGGGAGCTTAAGCGGTTTAAGGAAAATTTTGAACGGGCCAGGAAGGCCAACTGGTCCCGGAAAGAGGCCGTGGAAGCGGATATGGTGAAACTTATGCGGGCCTATAAGATTGCCCATGATTTTGGAGCTGCTGATTCTTTGGAGGGCTGGCCGGAGTTTGCGGCGGAATATGAGAAGCTCAAGAATTCCCAGCTTCTCTCCTATGAGGAAAAAGTATATAAGGCAAGACAGGCAGCGGAAGAGGAATTCCGGGAACAATTCCTGTCACGCCTTCAGGAAAATATTAAGCAGGCGCAGTTGGAGTTTAAGGAGCTGAACCGTTCCCTAAAAGAAATTCATTTCAGTCAGGAACAGTATGAATTTCTATATGAGCCCAGCAGGCGTTTGAAGAAATACTATCAGATGATTATGGACGACTTTAATGTTCTCCAGGGAGAATCTATTTTCAGCGGCCTGTTCCGGGAAAATCACAGAGAAGTTATTGAGGAACTTTTTGAAAAGCTGGCTTTTGACGATGACAACAGTGCCAGGACCCTGGAGGAATATACGGATTACCGGACCTACATGGACTATGATATCAAGATATCGGCTTCGGACGGCAGCTATATGCTTTACTCCAAGGTCAGCCGGGAAAAGAGCGGCGGCGAGACCCAGACGCCTTTCTACATTACGGTAGCGGCTTCCTTTATGCAGTTATATCGGAACAGCATCGGAGGGGATGCTGTCGGCTTAGTAATGCTGGATGAGGCTTTCAACAATATGGATGATGAGCGTATCGCCGGCGTATTGGAATTCATGACCCACTCCAACCTGCAGGTGGTAATTGCTGCTCCTCCGGACAAGATCCAGTATATCGGTCCGGCCGTGAAGAAGGTGCTGCTGGTGCTTCAGGACGGGAAAACAAGTTATGTGGAGGACTTTACCAGGCCGGCTTAGACAGGATTTCAGAAAGAGGTGGGAAGGCTTATGAGACGTTACGGTGAAAAGATTCTGCACGCGTTATTAGACAAGTATGAAAACAGCCTTCTTTACAGGGGTGAGAATAAGCGGAACCAGACCATTGGTTTTGCGGTAAAAAAGAGTACCCTTCCCGAATACTTTGACGAGACCTCCCAAGAGTACGCCGTGATTCATGCGCAGCTTTGGGAATTGGAGGATAAGGGCTTTCTGCTCCTGCACTGGAAGGACGGAAAGGAAGGGCATATTCTGGAGCGCTGTACTCTGCAGGCGGAGCAGGTTTCAGGGGCCTATGAATTTTTGAGCCGCTATCCCAAGAGGGAGAAGGAAGAGAGACTTATCCGAATCTGCCGGGATTTTGCGGGAAAGCATCCTCTTCTCGACCGCTTCCTTTTGGAACTTCAGCGGCGCCTGGAGCAAGGAGAGTCCGCGGGGCAGCTTGCAGACCTGGATGCTCCTCAGGAACTAGAAGCGTGCTGCTGCCTGATGCTGCAGATTTTAAATAACCAGGAAGATATGTTCCTCCGGGAATTTTCCATCCGTTACTGCAATGACTCAAAAACCGCGGAGAAAGAGGCGGGCAGGGCGGCGGGACTGATTGCACAGTTTTCGGAAAATCAAGAATTGGAGGGGCTCACTGGGGAGGAAATTCTGGAGGAGTACCATATTTTCAAGAATCCCTCCTGGGTGATGATCAAGGGAAGGGGCGTT
The DNA here is from genome assembly GCA_910587955.1 of uncultured Lachnospiraceae bacterium. GTDB lineage: Bacteria > Bacillota > Clostridia > Lachnospirales > Lachnospiraceae > Laedolimicola. The sequence goes on from CAJUNN010000035.1 coordinate 28,122, forward strand.
TTCCGGATAGGAAGGGAAGGGATGCGCCTCCGCCTGGAACAGCTTGCGGACGGTATCGGTCTTTCAAGCAGGGATTTAGGGGAGATATTCTGGGAAGAGAGAAACGCACCCAAGCAGGTTGTGACCATTGAAAATCTTACATCTTTTCACCGCTGGCAGGAGGCGGACACGCTGGCTGTCTATTTGGGCGGTTATCACAACCGAGCAAAAAGGGACTTTTTAAAGAAGCTGTACCGGGTCTATCCCCAAGCGGAATATACCCACTTCGGGGATCTGGACTGCGGCGGATTCCGCATTTGGAAGGATCTGCGGGTAAAAACAGGGATTCCTTTTGAGACACGGTATATGGATTTGGACACGTATATGCAGTATGAAAGATACGGAAAGAAGCTTACGGATCATGACAGGAAAGAGCTGGGAAAAATGATGCAGGATCTCTTTTTTGAAGGGCAGTGGGAGCTGTTTGGACGGATGCTGGAGCGGGGAGTGAAGGTGGAGCAGGAGTGTGTGAAAGCGGGCGTAATATCGCCGAAATAGACTATGGATTAAAACATTTCATATGTGATGAATAAATCTTAGCCGATTAAATGAGCTGGAAAGGAATCTTATGGAAAAAACACTTATTTATTACAATCAGAATGCAGAAGATTTTAATCAGGGCACAGTCTATGTGGATTTTAAGGCCACCCAGGACCGCTTTTTAAATAAACTGCCCGGTGCATGCCATATTTTAGACTTTGGCTGCGGTTCCGGCAGGGATACGAAATACTTTTTATCTCAGGGACATAAGGTAACGGCGACAGACGGATCGGAGGAATTGTGTAAGCTGGCCAGCGGATATACCGGTATTCGGGTGAAACATATGCTGTTTCAGGATTTGGACGAAGAAAATACCTATGATGCAGTTTGGGCCTGCTCTTCCATCCTCCATTTAACATATAATGAGTTGAAAACAGTTCTCAATAAGATGGCGCAGGCGGTACGCAGGAGAATAGCCACATGAATCATATCCTACAAAACATCTTCCGGGCCATCCACGAGGGAAGATGGCTGAAAATCGAATACCGGAACAGGGAAAATCAAATTACAAACTACTGGATCGGCATCCGTGATTTGAATGCAGCGCAGCGCCGTCTTTTTGTGGACGGTCTTCACACGGGAAAATATACATTGGCCCCTTTGGAGCATGTTTACATAGATTCTATTTTGTCTTCTGAGGTGATCGAGGGTTCTTACTGCGAGGTGAACGAACAGCTTGTCCGGGATATTTACCTTCATCCTCACAAATACAAAAATATCTTCAATCACGCAGCCAACCTGAAAATCCTGAACTATCTGGAAATGTGCAACCGCCTGGACTGTGTGCCTTATTATTCTGATTTTGAATTGATCCGTTATCTGGACAGAGAAAGCTTCCAGGAAGAATTTTATGAGCTGAGTGATGAACAATTCCGTATGCTTGTAAAATACTTTCAGATGAAGACGGAAGAAACCCGTCCCGACGGCCGTTTGACCATGCAGCAGCTTGCTATGAATGTCCTAAGCATTCACACAAATAAAGGGCTGTATGTGCTGGCTTACAGGAGCCTGCGCCTGGATGTGAAACGCAGGGTGCTGCGGCCGGACGAGGACATTACCATCTGTACGGAATATACGGTTGACGGCACAGTAGAGAGCATCCGCAGATACATGGATGCGGATGAGTATGAGCTTTTGGGAAATTTTGAAGAACATCAGGAGCGGATTAAAGATTCCATCACCCGCCATAACCGGTCCGTACTGGCTGTGGACGATATGCCTTACATCATAGGCCTTGGCATGGACATAGCCCTGGACCTTCACAAGGAATATCAGGCTATTATGAAGATGTACGAGAAAGACAAAGTTCCCGTACCCATCCAGGCATTCTTCGGGGATCTTTTAAATCGTCCGGTGCGGAAAAAAGCCTGTCCTATCACTCTTTTCGATAAGCGCATTAATCTGGATCAGCTTCTTGCCATTAACAACGCCATGAAGTACCCCGTAGCCTATATCCAGGGACCGCCGGGAACGGGCAAGACCAATACCATTCTCAACACCATTTTAACAGCATTTTTCAATGAAAAGACCGTGCTGTTTACTTCCTACAACAATCACCCCATCAACGGTGTGTTTGAAAAGCTTTCTTCGCTCAAATACCACGGCCGCAGAATCCCCTTTCCGGTTCTGCGCCTGGGGAATGTGGACAAGCTCCGGGAAGCCATGGATTATTTAAAAGAGCTGTATCTTCGGACTAAGGATATTACCGTATTTGAGTCCACTCTGGACAAGCGGAAGGACGATCGCATCCAAAGGGCAAAGGAGCTCTCAAGCCTTCTCGCCCGTTATGAAGAAGTACTGGATCTGAAGGAGCGCCGGGAGACCCTCTGCCGGATGGCGGAATATCAGAGCCAGCTAAAGGGAGCTATCAGTCTCCTTCCCTTCCAGGCAGATCTGCAGGGAAGGCAGTTAGAACGGGTGAGCAGGAAAATCAGCGAAAAGGGGCAGATTACGGATCAGGAGGCCCTGGAACTTTTGGAGGACAATGAGGAGGAGCTTTACAAATATCTGTATTATATCTCCGCAAAATACATTCAAAGGCTGGGGGAACCCAAATATGAGGACTTGCGGAAAATTTTGTTTGATGGGGAAGGGGAAAAGCAGCTTAAGGCTTTTTCTAAATATCTGAGCAAATCGGAGCATGTGAAAAAACTGCAGCGGGTATTTCCGGTGATCATTACCACCTGTATCTCTGCCCACAAGCTTGGAAAGCCGGAGCCCCTGTTTGACATGGTAATTATGGATGAAGCCAGCCAGTGCAACACGGCGGTATCTCTGGTGCCTATTATCAGGGGAGAACAGCTGATGATGGTGGGAGATCCCCAGCAGCTGAATCCGGTGATTCTGCTGGACCCTCTGGTAAATCAGCGCCTGCGCAAGAAATATAACGTGTCCGACGAGTATGACTATAGGGAAAATTCCATTTACAAGACTTTTCTATCCTGCGATTCTGTCAGCGATGAGGTACTACTTCACAACCATTACCGCTGTCATAGGAAAATCATAGAATTTAACAATAAGAAATATTACAATTCCAAGCTGAATATCCGTTCCGACAGCAAAGAGCCCCGTCCGCTTATCTATATAGACGTGAAAAACGAGGCTTGCGATATAAAGAACACGGCGCCTGCGGAGGTCCGGGAAATTACTGCATTTGCAGCCGACCGCCGTGACAAACGCATCGGTGTGATTACGCCTTTTGTAAACCAGCGAAAGATGATCGAGGAGGCATTGCAGAAGGAAGGGCTTACTCATGTGGCCTGCGGAACCGTGCACGCTTTCCAGGGAGACGAAAAGGACGTGATACTTTTTTCTACAGCTATCTCGGACAGCACCCAGGCAGGTACCTATGAATGGCTGAAAAACAACAAAGAGCTGATCAATGTGGCCGTTTCCCGCCCCAAAGATCAGCTGATTGTTCTGTCGGATTCTGGAAATTTAAACCGCCTTCACCAGAAAGAAGGCAGCGATGATCTCTATGAGCTGATCCAGTATGTGCAGGCCAACGGTATGTCTAAGGTGAGCAGTAAAAAGGCCCATTCCAGAGCCCTTGGGATCAAACCCTTCAGCACGGCCATGGAAGAAGCCTTTCTAGCCAATCTGACCCATGCCCTGGAGAACATCTGGCTTTCCCAGAGCCGTTACACCATACGCAGGGAAGTAGCCATATCCCAGGTGTTTATGGACAACCTAAGCCATGAGGATCTATTCTATTCCGGCCGTTTTGATTTTGTAGTTTATGAGCGTCAGGGCAACCGGGAGCTTCCGGTGCTGGCCATCGAACTGGACGGAAAAGAACATTTTGAGGACGAGATTGTAAAAGAGCGGGATCGCAAAAAGAACGCCATCTGCAAAGCCCATGAAATGCAGATTATCCGGGTAGAAAATGCCTATGCCAGGAGGTACAACCATATTAAGGAGATTTTGGTGCAGTATTTTTCGGTGCTGCATTAGAGAGGCGCTGGTTTATTTTAGGTAGATTAGCTTAATTTAACAGAAACCTATCTGTTAGATTTGATATTGAAAAAGTGGGACAGAGAAGAGTATTTTGTTTTGTGAATAAAGGTGAGATAGGGGGTTTTTGTACTAATTTGGTGAATATTGGTTGAAATATGGGGAAAAGAAGGATATAATAAAATGAATGGAGGATAATTCCTGATTATTGTAGGTGAATAGATAACTTGAAAGCTTAA
>CAJUNN010000036.1:0-738 GCA_910587955.1 uncultured Lachnospiraceae bacterium
TTTTAGTGCGTCTTAGGGATTAGCTTCCCGGAACCTCTGCCTCCGTTTGGAGGGGAAGATCTTTCCTTTTGGCGTTCGGATTATTATACCTTCTTGGGCACCTACCCCTGGGGCAGCCGCTGCATAACCTCTTCCTCTGCCTCTTCCTTGAAGTCTTCCAGCTGCTCCGGGGAAATCCGGGGAAGCTCTGCGGCGGAGGCCACACCGAAGCTTCGGAGAAAATCTTCCGTGGTCCCAAAAAGCAGCGGGCGGCCGGGGGCCTCCAGACGGCCTACCTCCTCAATGAGCCCGTATTCCACCAGCTTATTCACCGCGTGGTCGCATTTGACACCGCGGATTTTCTCGATCTCCAGCCTGGTCACAGGCTGCTTATAAGCTACGATGGACAAGGTTTCCAAAAGCACCTCCGTCAGCACATATTTCTTCGGCTGCCGCGCCACCCGGATAAGGTACTCATAGTATTCCGTCTTGGTACAGAGCTGGAAGGCATTCTCCAGTTCCAGAATCCGGATCCCCCGGTTCTCTTCTTCATAGCGTTCCATCATCTGCCGGACAATCCGGCTCACTTCCTCTTTCTCCAGTTCCAGGGCTTTCGCCAGAACGGAAACTTCCACGGAATTTCCCATGGCGAACAATATCGCTTCTATAATTGCTTCTGTCTTCTGCTGCTTCACGGTTCTTACTCCTATTCCAGTCCCGCATCCGCCCTTCCAAATCCCCTCCTTTAGAAGGATTTCC
>CAJUNN010000036.1:838-32223 GCA_910587955.1 uncultured Lachnospiraceae bacterium
GGTCACAAATTCATGTGCCCGTAATTCCTTCTCGGCTTTGTACGGGCTTCTGCTGATTTATTCCAGTCCCGCATCCGCCCTTCCAAATCTCCTCCTTTAGAAGGATTTCCGGTCACAAATTCATGTGCCCGTAATTCCTTCTTGGCTTTGTACGGGCTTCTGCTGTTTTTATTCCAGTCCCGCATCCGCCCTTCCAAATCCCCTCCTTTAGAAGGATTTCCGGTCACAAATTCATGTGCCCGTAATTCCTTCTCGGCTTTGTACGGGCTTCTGCTGTTTTTATTCCAGTCCCGCAAAATCTGCTTCCCGGGCCTCAATTACAATCTCCCCGAAGGTCTCCTCCTGCCGCACCATAAGCCTTCCGGTCTTCATCAGCTCTAAAACAGCCAAAAACGTGACAATCACGTGCATCTTGCTTTTCTTGGCCTCTCCCTCCAGCAGGGTGCGGAAACTGCATCTGGGCTTTCCCGCAAGACATGCTTCCACATAGGACATCTTGTCCTCCAGGCTGACTTCTTCCTTCTCAATGGTGCCGAACTTGCTGCGCACCGGATCGATCTTGTTTTCCTGCTTTTTAAGGATGGAGCGGAATACCTCGTGGAGCTTCTGCAAAGTCAGATCCCCCACCAGCTCCGTGAGATCCACAGGCTCCACATAGGATGCCACCTCTGCAGGAATGGTTGCCTCTTTGTAGAGAACTTTCCCTGCCAGGCCTGCCCGGTCCCGGAGCTCGCAGGCCATATATTTGTACATCTTATATTCCAGAAGACGTTCCACCAGCTCCGCCCTGGGATCAATCTCTTCCCCTTCCTCGTCCACCTCCGCCGGGAGCAGCATCTTGGCCTTGATCTCCAGCAGGGTAGCAGCCATCACCAGAAATTCGCTCATCACATTTAAATCCCTGGATTCCATGGCACGGATGTATTCCATATACTGATCGGTAATGGTCACGATGGGAATGTCGTAAATATCAATTTTATTGCTCTCAATCAAATGCAGGAGGAGATCCAGCGGTCCCTCAAAAACAGGCAGCTTTACCGGGATTCCCATAATTTTCTTCCCCTTTCTGCCGTTCCTTCCTTAAGACGAATGACCGAGAGTTCGGCCGGATTGAAAACCCGGAGGTTCACCGTGTGGGTCCCAAGCCCCCGGCTTACAACCAAATCCCGTCCGTTCTTTTGGAAATGTCCCGCATCGTATCTGGGAAAAAGCCTGGCTTGGGGCGTGATAACCCCGCCGATCCCCGGGATCCGGATGATCCCGCCGTGAAGATGGCCGGAAACCGTCAGATCCGCTCCCCATCCGGCATACTCGTCAAAATAGACGGGATTGTGGGCCAGAAGCACATTGTACCTATCCGGATCCGGCTCTCCCAAGGCCTCTGTCAGCTCTTCCCTTCGGAACTGCTCCCGGTGAAGCTTTTTATAATATTTCCGATCCAGTTCAAACCCGTAAATGTTAAGCCGCACTCCCTCTTTCTCAAAGACGGTCTTTTCGTTCTCCAGAAGGCACACGCCACACTCCCTTAAGGCGCCTGCATACTCCCGGTACATATCCCCGTAAACTTGGGGATAGATCCGCATCCGGTATTCGTGATTGCCGTTGCCGTAAAAGACGGGATACCGGCGCTTCCGGAGATTTTGAAACAGCTCCAGGGCCGGGGCAAAAGAACTTTCCGTGTGTGAAATCAGCATATCGCCTGCCACCAGCACTGCATCCGGCCGTTCCCTGTCAATGGCAGCCAGCAGTCTTTCGTTCCCCGGCCCGTAAGTCCGGTTATGCAGATCTGCCAGAAGCACAAAAGTCAGCCCCCCAAAATCTTTGGGGAGCTTTCCTGTTTTGAGATTGTAATAAAAGGTTTTAAATTCTGACATAGAAATCCTTATTTCGAGGTATACTCATTGATAATAGGCGGAATCTGGGCCATCATATTGTCAATATCCTCAAACATCGTACTCTTGGTTGTTCCCAGCTTGCTGGCCTGGTTGATATGCTTCACAACCTCCTGGTACTGATCCTTGAGCTGGACAAAAAACCCGCACAGCTGATCCAGAGCCGACTTGGAATTTCCAATTACGTCGGAGATCTCCGCATGAACTGTTGTGGCGCTTTCCGCAGACTTGGTAATCTCGTCAAACCTTTCATAGGTCTGATTGACCTTTTCAAAGCTGGCATCCAAGGCCTGCTGAGAGGTAGCGATGCTGCTGCTGAGCTGATCCGTTCCCCGTTCTACCTCATGAATACCGGAATCAACCTCTCCCGTAAGCCCCTTGATCTCATCCGCAAGCTTCTTCACTTCCACAGCTACCACCGCAAAACCTTTTCCCTGCTGCCCTGCTCTGGCTGCCTCAATGGAAGCATTGATGGCAAGAAGGTTGGTCTGCTCGGCAATAGACACAATCCTGGAAGTACACTGTTTGATCTTAGCCACTGCCTGCTGCAGATCCTCAAAGGTACTTTCCATCTCACTGAAATAAGTTTCCACCTGCCTGGAGCTGGTTTTCAGCTCCTCCACCTCATTCTGGGCCCCGGCCACAGACTGGGCAATGGTGTCCTTAACGGTCACAAATTCCCCGGACGCCTCCTCAATACTGGTAAAATTCTGTCCGAAATCCTGCAGCCTTCCCTCAAAATGTTCTGCTTCCGCAATCACCTTCCCAAAAGATCCGCGAATCTTCCGAAGCTCTTCCAGGGAATTCACTTCTTTCTGCACAAGCTCTGTGTGATAATCCTTCAGCGTCTTCATTACATGCAGCACCGGATTCAGTGTCTTCTCCCTTGCCGGAAGGCCTGCCGCCTGCTGTCTGTTCTTTTTCCCAAACAATATGGTTCTCCCCCTTTACTCAAATACTGCACAGGACATAGACTGGTTGATAAAGCGGTTATTATAATGCTCTCCCAATCCTACCAGGCCTGCGTGATTTCCAAGTACGCCCATCTCGCTTAAATATTCCTGCATATAGTGATTCTGGCTGAACAGCAGATAACGGAACAGGCAGTTGATGGAAAATACTGCCGAAACCCTGGGAAAATCCTGCTGAATTTTTTGAACCGTATTTTTTACGATGGCTTTGTAATCACCCAGCTGCAGAAGCACGAGAACGTCCGAGTCATTTACCTGCCGGTAACAGGTCAGGGCATCCCCAACCACCTCTTTGATGGATACGATGCAGATATCGTCCCCGTTCAGCTTTCCGAACGGATTCTGAAACGTACGGGTCTCAATCTCCTGCTCCGAAATATGTAAAATATTCTGATACACCTGCCGGGCAGGCTGGCCGTTTAAAGCTCCGATCAGGTAGCGGGATTTATCTGTCTGGGAAGCAATAAAGCGGTAGTCTTTCATCTGATGGTAAATATTTTCCTTATAGGCTTTTACCCTGCCGTTCAAATTCTTGATGATTCCGTAGGCAACCGCATCCTGGTACACCCTGCCGTTAGCGGATACCTTATTGGCGTCTCCCGTTCCCCCTATCAGGGAAATTCCTCTTTGTTTGAGCACTGAATAAATGGTCGTCAGCACACAGGCGTCATTTCCGGCACAGAAGTCAATACAAATGGTGTTTTCCATAGAGCCGTTTACCGTTTTCACGTCCTCAATCAAACGGTCAATGTACTTAACCGGCATCACAGAAGCCTCCTCCAGAACGTTCACCGCCGCATGGACCCCGTCCAGGAACGCAATTACGCCTACTCCCTTTTCCACTACTTTGGTATCATAACACATACCCACACACCCGATGCTTGGAACACCCGGATATAACTTCTCCAGTTCTCTCACATGGGTTTCAAACTGATCACCGTTGGAAAACAGCATAATAAACTGCGGATTGCTAAGCCCGCGGACTGCTTCCGCCAGATTTCCATACTGGCTCTTTCCATAAAACTGTCTCATTTTGCCGTTCCTCTTTTCTTCCATATTTTGAATCAATCAATAAACGAAATCTATGGATGCGCCCGCCTGAACCAAGAATGAAACACTACGGGCAACATTAACATTATATGGGATTTCCATGGACACGTCAACATCTAAAACAGGCCCCGGCTCTCCTCCGCCTCCAAAATCTACTGCCTATACTCCAAAAGCCCTTTGAGCACTTTTTTCACTCCGCCCTCCCCATTTCCGGCGGTGCAGTATTTGCAGCGGCTCTGTATAGTCTCCTTTGCATTCCCCATTGCCACAGAGCAGATCCCCGGCAGCAGCATGGCCGGCAAATCATTTTCACTGTCCCCCATTACAAGAATCTCACCCAGTGTAATATCCAGATCTTGGATGTATTCCAGAAGGCCGCTTCCCTTGTTAATCCGGGGCATGGTGATCTCCATATCTCCCATGTTGGTGCAGACGGCCGTAACGCCTTCTGCGGACACAAGCTTCCCCGTCACCCGCTTCGCCGCTTCCTCCATCCGGTAGCAGACCGCATTCAGTTTATAGATCTGTTTCCGCTCCAGCTCCTGCCTTTTGCAAAACCGCAGTTCCTTCCGCCAGGTTTCCAGCTCCGCAGCCGCTTTTTCGGCACTGTGTCCGTGGCTTAATATCAGCGGAAGCAGCACCTCCCGGGAGTAGCGCCGGTACTCCTGAAGACTCAGCAGCATATACTGGCCGCTGTGGGTAAAATAGGACAGGATAAATCCCTCCTCCTCCAGCAGGGCCTCCACCCGTCTCACCAAATCTGCAGGCAGAGGATGGCTGGCAACCTGCTTCCCTTCCCCGTCGTAAATCTCAGAGCCGTTGCAGCAGATAATGCCGCCCCGGATCCCGGCCTCCCCGGCTATGCGGCTGGCGCTCCTGTAATCCCGGCCTGTGTTGACTACAATCCGGATGCCCCGATCCTGGATTTCGGCAATGGTCTCCTTCATGTCCGGCTCCACTTTGTTTTCCTGATTGAGAAGGGTTCCGTCTAAATCTATAGAAATCAGTTTTATCATTTGTTTTTTCTCCGTCTCTTGTGTCTGGTTCTACTATAACACATCTTCTGCCAAAATACCCGTTAAAAATACCGGCCTCCCGAAAAAAAGAGACCGGTATTTTCCTTCTATAAAAAGTTCCGCTATATCCCTGCCAATTCCCCCTTACCAGAAGAGTTTTCAGCCGCTTTCGCATCTGCAAATCCTTCTGGGTATTGTTCGGGATTCCGCTGTTTAAAGGGCCTCCCCCAGATCTTCCCCGTTTGACCCAATCACCCTCTGATACCAGTAAAAGCTGTCTTTCTTGTAACGCTTTTGGGTACCTGTGCCGTCGTCATTCAAATCCACATAGATAAATCCGTACCGCTTGCTCATCTCCCCCGTGGACTGGGAGACCAGATCGATGCAGCCCCAGGTAGTGTAGCCCAGAATCTCTACCCCGTCGTCAACTGCCAGGCGAAGCTGCCGGATATGCTCTCTCAAATAGCTGATCCGGTAATCGTCATGGACCTTTTCATCCTCCGTGAGAATATCTCTGGCTCCCAAGCCGTTTTCCACCACAAACAGCGGCTTTGCATAGCGGGTATAGAAATCATTCGCCACAATGCGCAGGCCCGCCGGGTCAATGGACCATCCCCACTGGCTGGTCTTCAAATAGGGATTTTCAAACACGGCCCTCCCGCTGTTGTTCGAGAGATCCACCTTGCAAAGGTCCACCGGCATCCGGCTCATATAGTAGCTGAAGGGAATGTAATCTCCGGTTCCCTCCTTCAGGATCCGGAAATCCTCCTCCCGCATATCCACCGAAAGCTGTTCTTCGCGGATCCGCTTCCGCCAGTAATAAGGGTACTCCCCTTTTAGCAGCACGTCCAGATAAGCATAGGTGTACTCCTGATTGGATTTCTGGGCCAAAAGCACATCTTCCGGGCTGCAGGTGGGGGGATAGGCTATAGCCGCCTCCATCATAGCGCTAATATAGGATCCGGGAATGATCTCGTGGCAAAGCTTTACGCATTTTGCATTGGCCACAAACTGATTGTGGGCCACCTGGTACTGCAGCTCTTTCAAAGAATCGCCGGGACGGAGCAGTACCCCGCCGTTTTGGTAGAGAAAGCCTTTCATAAAAATGAAATTGATCTCATTGAAGGTAATCCAGTACTTCACCTTTTCCCGGTATCTGGTAAACATGGTTTCTGCATAGCGCGCAAAAAGATCAATAAGCGTCCTGTTTTTCCAGCCCCCGTATTTCCTAAGAAGCGCTACCGGCATCTCGCAGTGAGATAAGGTTACCAGCGGCTCTATGCCGAGCCTGCGGCACTCGTCAAACAACTCATCGTAATGCCGGAGAGCTTTCTCATTTGGTTCTTCGTCGTCCCCATTCGGGAAAATCCGGCTCCAGGGAACGGACAGGCGGAAACATTTAAATCCCATTTCCGCAAACAGACAGAGATCCGCCCGCCAGGTATGGTAAAAATCAATGGCCGTATGGCAGGGATAGTAATAATCCGGGTTTAATGAAAGCTCCAGCTCATCCTTTCCGTAAGTCTCCCGGCACAAAAGATCTGCCGTACTCAGTCCCTTGCCGTCCTCCCGGAAAGCACCCTCGCACTGGTTGGCGGAAACGGCCCCGCCCCACAGGAAATGTTCGGAAAATTTTCTCATTTTTTAAGCTCCTTTATTCCATATGAAAAATGACACTGCCGGTTTTTACCCTTCCATGAGCAGCCAGCGAAATATCCCTGCAGATTTCCTCATTTGTGACAATCACAGGAGTAACCAGGTTATAGCCCTGTGCCTCCAGCTCCTCCTTGTCAAATGCAATCAGTTTATCACCTATACGAACCCTGTCTCCCACCTTTACGAATTCCCGGAAACCGTTCCCCTCATTCATTACCGTATTCAGCCCGATATGAATCAAAATCTCCGCTCCGTTTGCCGCCTTGATTCCAACGGCATGTTTTGACGGAAGCAAGACCGACACAATCCCTTCACAGGGTGCGGCAACCGTCTGGTTTTCGGGAACGATGGCGCAGCCCAGCCCTACGATGCCCTTAGAAAAGACCTCATCCCCAATCTCGGCAAGCTCCATTACTTTCCCATCCAGGGGAGCACACACATCCAGTTCCCGCACTGAAAGGATGTCTCCTCCGTCCTTTTCTTCACCGGAAACCGCCCGGTAATCTTCCATCTCGCTCTCCGGTATGGCCCAGAAATAAGTGAGCAGAGTCCCGATTGCAAAAGCCGCAGCCACGGCGATCAGGATCCCGTGGAGGGGAACGTAGGACATAAATGCCAGGGAAAATACATTGTGCAGCACATAGGCATTCTCTGCCGTTTGAAACAGCCCCGCAATTCCTCCGCCTATGCAGCCGGCAATCATAGCTGTGGGAATCAGACGCTTGTGCTTTAGCACGACCCCATATAACGTGGGTTCTCCCACGCCGGCCAGCAGCTGGGAAGAAAGGCAGGAGGCCGCCACAGCCCTCATTTTGGAATGCTTCTCTGCTTTCAGATACGCCCCAAAGGCAATCCCGGCCGTTCCGTAGTTGGAGGCAACGCCGCCGGTCCCCTCATAGGGGTCCAGCCCGGTTCTCGAAAGAGCGTCAAAGCAGATAGGAGCAAGCCCCCAATGTATCCCGAAGATAACCATAATCTGATAAAACATGCCCAGGACCGCGCCTGCAATCATAGTATTTAAGTGGAACAGATAGGAAACCGCACCTGCAATTCCGTCGGAAATAATGGTTCCGAAAGGTCCGAAGACCAGAGTTCCCAAAGGTACCAGCAGGCCCAGTTCCAGAAATGGCACCAGGAAAAAAGCAATTCCATCCGGCACTTTTTTGCGCAGGAATTTATCGAGAGAGGCGTAGAGCAGAATGATAATAAATATCGGCAAAATGGAAGTGCCGTAATCTATCGCCTTTAGGGGAATGCCTAAGAAGCTTGTATCTGCCGATCCGATAAGGCTCTGGAAGTTGGGATCGAGAAGAGCCGCTCCTAGCACTGCTCCCACATACTGATTCACATTCAGCTGCTGGGAAAGGGTAAATCCTATGAGAACCGGCAGGAAATAGAACACTGCATTGGCCGCCGCAGTCAGCACCAGGCTGGTGGGATCCGCCTCCCCCAGCACGCCGAAATTCACCAGCGCCGAGAGAATAGCGCGGATCAGCGCGCTTCCGCAGATGGCGGGCAAAAGCGGCGTGACGGAACCGGAAATACAGCGGATCACGAAATCGGCAATCCCGCCCTGCTTGATTTTTTTATGTGCTTCTTTGCTCTGTTTCAGCTCGATCTGATCCTGGACGGCATTGAAATATCTCGCCACGGAAGGCCCGATGACGATCTGGTACTGTCCTCCTTTGTTTACTACAGACAGCACAAACTTCATTTTCTCGATAGCCGCCGTGTCCGCTCTGCCGTCGTCTGCCAGCCGGAACCTGAGCCTGGTGGCACAGTGGACCAAAGACATAATATTTTTTTCTCCTCCAAGAAGCCGGATCAGCTCCCTGCTCTCGTCAATCACACTCATGTTTGTCTTCCTTTCCTTCCGCAAAGGCGGAAACCCTGTTCAGATGCAGCGTCAGATATAGGATCTCGCCGGCATCAATCTCCCACTTGTAGACACCTGCCAGAAACTTTTCTATTTTTTTCGCACAGGCATAATCAAAGGGACATTTTTCTGCCACGATTTCCAAAAGCTCCTCATTGCTTGCCACATCAATCCCTTTCAACTGCCTTCTGACAAAATAGCGCACATGGACCACAAACCTGGAATATGCAAAAGATCTCTGATCGATTTTGAATCCATAGTGATACTTTGTAATGTCCAGAATGTTCTGGATAATGCCTGTATACAGAATTGTCTCTGTCATATCCCGTTGGCTTCCGGATTCCTCTGCCTGGGAATTGATAAAGTGTAGAGCCAGAAAAGGAGCCTCCTCGTCCGGGATCCGGACCTTATAAAAATCCTCTATCAGCCGGACCGCTTTTAAAGCAAAGGCATATTCCTTCGGATAAATTACCCGGATATCCCACTCCAGGGGCGTGCTGAAAAAAGTATTGTTTTTTGCACGTGTTACCACAAAATCCAGATGATCCGCCATGGCGAGCAGAATGGAATCGCTGCATTTGTAGCCCAGCTCTTTCTCCCCCTCCTCGATAATCCTGCTGGCCAGTACAAGATTATCCGGCTGGATTATCTGGACCGCCCGCTCCAGATCCGCGTTCTGCATGGTCTCGTCCCTCACCACATAGACCTTCTGGATTTTATCCAGATCTACCTCATCCCCTTCTCTTTTCCGGAATCCGATGCCGTTTCCTATGGCGACCTGCTCTATGCCGTTTTCGTTCTCCATCAATATGGCGTTATTTCCCAATGGCTTTATAATCTTCATCAAACGTTTCTCCTTACAAGGTCTGTTCCTGTAAAAAAGGGCATAAAAAACGGCACAACATCACACCACAGTGCAAGGTTGTACCGAATTGAATCGTAATACGCTTGATTTGTATTTATTATAGCGGAAGCATTTTTGTTTGTCAACCGGAAAAATCAGAGATTACGGATCCGGTAAAAATACTTATCCACCAGCTCCTGATTGTGATTGGCACAGTTCTCGTCCATAAAGGCCATATGCCCGTTGTAATAGACATCCGGCCGGAACCCGCGTTTCACCAAAATGTCCACCATCTCTACCAGGACTGCATTCTGCAGATACACGTTGGGAATGGTGCTGGTTGAACCTACTTTCATGGGAAAACCCTCTATCTCCACAGCCGCGTCTCCGATTAAAGAACAGTTGTCCAGAACCACATCTGCCACGTCTTTAAGCTTCACCCCGTCCCGGTGTTTGGTTTTTAAATAGCCGCTGTATTCTACCGCCGTAATGCCGATGACGGGAATTCCCTTTTCCTTTGCCCGCAGGGCGGCATCCACCGGCGCAATGTTATTTCCCGAATTGGAAATAATGATCATGCAGTCCTTGGGCGTAATGCGGTGATAATCCACTATCTTTTTCCCGATTCCGTAGATATTCTCTATCTCATAACTCTTGGTGATCTCAAAGCTGCCTGTAGCACTCTGCTCCAGCAGGGCGCAGTAATTGGCCGGTGTAGCCGCCCTCCAGAAAGCGTCGTCCGTCACCAGATGGGAATGCCCTGTTCCAAAACCGTAAATGATACCCCCTTTCTGGGTAGTATCCGCCAGAAGCGCAGCCGCCCGTCCAATGGCCTCCTGCTGAGTTGTTTCGATTTTTTCTACAATTTCCTCCATCACTTTAAAATAAGACTTCCATGCTCTCATTCCCATGCTCCTCTCTACCCTTCCTTAAGGGTCTCCAGCAGCGTCTCATAGGACCGGCTGCGTTCAAACTTTTGTATCTTAGACTTATCTTCGCACCAGGCTGCTGCCATTTCGTAAATCTGGGTTACAATCTCCTTATCCTTCTCCCGGTTCATATTCAGAAGGAAAATGTATTTTACATTCGTCTTCTCCCACAAAACTTCATGCTTGAGACAAATAAACGCCACAAAAGGCTGAGGCGCGTCCACCCGGGAATGAAGACATGCCGTACCGTTCCCCGTCTCGTTCCCCAGATCGTAGATGCGGCCGCAGAGCTTTTCCGCCACCGGACAGGAAAACCGGGCCTGAAGCATCAGCCGGAAGCATTCTTTTGCATCCTCTCTGGAACGGCAGGAAACACCGCTTATAAAAAATTCCCGGTGCAGATACTTCTCCGGCCTTAAGCCGCTCCGGTGGCTGCTCTGAAGAAGCTTTAATATTTGACTATGGTAAGCCTCCACCTGATCCTTCACGTACACCAGAGGGACTTCTATGGGCTCATTGATGGGCACCGTTGTCACCACAATATCATCCGCTTCAAAAGGGAAATGCTCCAGTTCAAAGGCGTCGCAGGTCACAACCTCCTCCATAAAGCCTTTAAAATCCTCATTCAGCCGGTTCAGGGTCACAATCATTTCCGGCCTGCCGTAGCCGCTGACCAGAATCAGCCTCTTCTTCCGCCGATGCAGCCGGCGGCTCAGCGCCAGGTTAAAATAGACCACTAAATAGGCCAGTTCATTTTCATCCAGCCGGATCCGGAAATGTTCCTTCAAAATATCTCCCACCAGAAGGCTAATTTCCACCGCGTAGGGATAATGGCAGATATACTGCATATACTGAGGATTCCGGATAGACATGTTCAAATACAGCCGCTTCACCATAGCCTGGATATGAAGGTTTAAAAAGCTGTAGAGATCTCCGTCCTCCCGGATATTTATAGGAAACCTGGCTTCAACCTCACGGCAGAGGTCAGACATCACCCGGTCGTCCACCCGGCTGCAGACAGAAAAAACCCCGCTGCTGTCCGCAATAGCCTTGGCAATCATGTGCATGGCCAGATAAATCACCTCATCCGGCGGATAGATCACATGCAGCTGTTCTTCCAGTTTCTCCTTCAGCTCCAGGGCTGCCCGGTATTCCCGGGACGCCGTAACTTCCCGGCGGATCTTTTCATCAATCTCCACATACTGGTAGAACCGGATCCGCCGGATCCCAATCATTATGTGGATCACCATATTCTGGACGGACAGATCGGAAAACCGGATTCCGTTCCGGTTCAGAACGTGCAGAAGCGCCTCCCGGATATAGCGTATCTGATTTTGGTTGTATTCGCTTAAAAACATGGTGTTCTCGTGGGCGTAAAACACGTCTTCCGTATCCTGGAAAAAGGCCACCCGGATACACTTGCGCTTTTGCATCTCGCTTCCCTCCAGGTGAATTCCCTCATTCCCCTGGAGCATAGACATATCATAGCTTTTCAGGAAGCTCCGCACCTTCCGCACATCATGAGAAACCGTATTCCGGCTTACAAATAGCTCATCCGCCAGATCTCCAATACGGATGGGATAATCTACCGAGAGCAGCTTGCGGATTATGTACTCCTCCCGCTCTTTCTGAGTCATAGGCAGCCGATCCATCTGCTGTCTATGAAAAGTTTTTTGAAGAGACTGAAACCGGGATTCCTCTTTTACCTGCAGGCGGTATCCGCTGCCCCGCTTTACAAGGAGTTCACATCCAAACGAAGGCAAATCCTTCCGAAGCTCTTTTAAAATCGTCTTCATGGTCCGCACACTTACCCGAAGCTCTTTCGCCAGCATTTCACTGGTCACATAATCCTCCTGTGACTGTAAAAAAGCAAGAACCTTCATTTCTCTTTGTTGAAGCTGACCCATGATCTCACATCCTTTTCAGGTAAGACAGCCGTTTTCTTTCAGCCACGCAGTCATGCGGCAAAGCCCCTCCTCAAGGGTCCTGCGGGGACAAGCCAGGTTCACCCTGAGAAAATCCGCATACGCATCTCCAAAGCCCTCCCCTGCCTGAAATTCTACATGTCCTTCTCTTTTCAGACGTTCGCAGAAATTCTCCGGCATAGGAAGAGCTCCCATGTCCATCCAGCCCAGGTATGTGGCCTGGGGAATAGAAAAATCTATTTCCGGGGCTTTTTCTTTCAGATAGTTCTCCATAAACCGGAAATTTTTATAAATATAGGAAACACAGGCGTCTTTCCAGGTGTCCCCGTGCCGGTATGCCGCCTTCATAGCCTCCATCGCAAACAGATTGACGCTGGAAAGCCCGCAGGCCTTGGCAATGGCGGCAAATTTCCTTCCCAGGGCCGGATTCTTTACAATGGCATAGGATATCTTAAGCCCTGCCAGATTAAATGTCTTCGTGGCCGATCCCAGAAGAATCACCCGGTCATTCCGGCACCCGTCGCAGGCCAGTACGGACACATGCTTCGTTCCCGGAAAGACAATATCCGCATGAATCTCATCCGACACCACATAGAGGCCGTAGCGCCCGCACAGATCCAAAAGCTTTTCCAGCTCATCTCTGCTCCAGCAGCGTCCCACCGGATTGTGGGGATTGCACAGGAGGAACATGCGGATGGAGGGATCCGCTTTCAGCTTCGCCTCAAAATCTTCCAGATCCATCTCCCAGACATCCCCGTTTCTTCTCAGGGGACTGTACACCACCCGGCGTCCCAGGCTTTCCGGTGTTCGGAAGAAGGGAGGGTAAACCGGAGGCTGCACAATCACCTTCTCCTCCGGCCGCACCAGCCATTCTATCAATGTGTAAAAGCCATAGACCACCCCGGTATTCCAGACAATCTCTTCCTCACTCACTTCGATATGGTGCTGCCGGCTCTCCCAGTCAATGACTGCCCGGACCAGATCTTTTCCCACGTCCGTGTAGCCATAGACGGGATGTCCCGCACGCCGGATCACTGCATTTTGCACCTCCTCCATACAGGGAAAATCCATGTCTGCCACCCACAGGGGCACCACGTCCCGAAGACCGTACCGGCTCTCATACCGATCCCATTTGGTGCTGTCCGTATTCCTTCTGTCACATATCTGATCAAATGATAGCATTTTATCCCTTCCTTTGGCAACTGCCTCCGCTCTTAAAATTTATTCAGTGTTATCATCAAATCTTCGTCGGAATTGTCCGGAACCATTTTTCCCGTCAGCTTCACGCCCCGGTTGTTCAACTCCTTTAACTCTTCAATTTCCTCCGGCAGCAGGTTGATGGTTTTATATAAGCTCACCGTTCCCTCCCGGGCCGGCACATTCCCCACGTTGACTGCGTCGATCTCCACTCCCGCGTCGATCAGCCGCAGAACATCCGAGGGACGGCGGACTACCAGAATCACCCTCTGCCCGGCATATTTTCCGGCCGCCAGATTGGAAGCCGCCGTTTTCACATCCAAAAAGGAAGATTTCAGCCCGGCCGGCACGGCAAGCCTCAGAGCCGCTTTCTGGACCTCATTGTCATACATAGCATCGTTGGCCAGCATAATCCTGGTAGCTCCCACTGCATTGCACCAGTATACCGCCACCTGCCCGTGAATCAGCCTGTCGTCAATCCGGACATGCACAAGTCCCTTTGAAGCCATCTTTTTTCCTCCTATCCCAGTATTCCCAGCACGCTTAACACGATACCCAGGGCCATAACAAACAGAATTGCCTTGAAAGAACTCATGCCCTTCTTCCCCAGCAGCCAGTAGATCAGGGCTACCAAAGCCACGGGAACCAGGGAAGGCATGATCTGGTTTAAAACACTTTGCAGTTCCAAAGATACCTCGCCGGAAGAGAATACAAAGGGCACCCTGGCATTGATCACGCTGGGAATCAGCGCTCCCACCACCGTAATTCCCAAAACCCCGGCAGCCGCAGTCAGACGGTTCATTTTCTCACCCATGGTTGTTATAATCCTGGTTCCTTCCCGGTAGCCCAGCATCATAAACCGCCCCCGCAGAAAGGTGCGGACAGCTCCCCAAATCAGATAGAGCACAATGCCGATGGGATTGCCCTCCAGAGCCATATAAGCTCCGATGGAAAAGAAAATGGTATTTGCAATCACGCCGAACAAGGTATCGCCAATGCTGGCCAGGGGACCCATCAGCGCCGTTTTAATTGAGCTCACCGTAGACAGGGCATTTACGCCGTCCTGTTCCTCCAATGCGCAGTCAATTCCCAGGATAAGCTCTGCAAACTCCTGATGCGTGTTAAAAAACTGAAGCTGTGTCTGCAAAGCTTTTTTCATGTCTTCTTTCTCGGGGTAAAGCTTTTTCAGAACCGGCATCATGGAATAGCAGTATCCAAGCCCCTGCATTTTCTCATAGTTCCAGGCAGCCTCCCCCAGGAAATACCATCTCCAGCGCACTTTTTTCAAATCGTTTTTCGTCAATGTGTTATTCGTCATCATCCATACCTCCCGTCTCAGCTTTTGCCTCGTTGAAACCGCCCTGGCGATAGAACAAAAGCGCCAGCGCCAAACCGCAGATTGCCACTCCAAGCATGGGAACTCCCAGATACGCTGCCAGCACAAACCCCATCAGCAGATAGGGAATGTATTTTTTCGTAGGCAGGTAGCGGAGCAGAATTGCAATACCTACTGCCGGGAGAAGCCCTCCTGCTACCTTCAGCCCGGAGCTTAACCATACCGGGAAATAACTTACAAAAGAAGTAACCACCTTGGATCCAAGAATCAGGCAGATAAATACGGGAACGGCACGGCTTAACCCCCACATGAGCACGCCCAGGATATTCATCATCTCAATCTTTTTTAAATTGACCTCCTCCGCATACTTGTCCGCCTGATGCTGGAAAAAGGTATTTGCAAAGCGGGCCAGAACGTCAATCTGCACCAACAGCATTCCTGCCGGCACCGCAAGGCCGATGCCGAACTCCTCTCCCTGGCCGGAAATCACCCCCAGGGCCGTTCCAATCAGGGCCGCAGACATAAAGTCCGGGATGGAAGAACCGCCGAAATTGCTCACACCCAGAACCATCAGCTGCAGGGTGGCTCCCACCGTAAGGCCAAAGGCCAGATCTCCCATAACAATGCCTGCAAAGCAGCCTGCAAGCAAAGGCCTGTTCAAGCCAAAATCCGAATGGATTTGATCGTTGATAGCTACAAAGGCATAAAGTGACAGCAGTATAATCTGTATTACACGCAATTCCATCTTATATTCCCCTTTCTACTCATCTTCATCTACATCATAATTTCCCTGGGCCAGGCGGGCGTTTACATCTACGATATTGCTGCACCCTTCCCTCAAAAGGGCATCTGCGCTTATATCCAAATCTTCTCCCCGCCTGGAATAGGCTTCCATTATCATGGGAAGATTGATGCCCGCCACCATGCGCCATTTTTTTCCGCAGTCCATAAGCCGGGACACGGCCCCCATGCAGGGGGAACCTCCGAACAGGTCGCAGAGCACCAGCAGCCCGCAAGTGCTTTCCCAGTCTACACGTTCTTCTAATTTTTTCCCAAATTCCTCCGGCGACTCCCCCTCCATCAGCGAAGCCCACCGTATCTTTGGCTCTTCACCAAAAATCATCTCCATGGTCCGGTAGAAGCCTTCCGCTAGATGACCGTGTGAGAGAATCAAAATATCATACAAACTTATTCCTCCTATTTTTAGTTCCGCTTTTATTCCAGTTCCGCTCTATCCCTACAGAGCCTCTTGCTTTCGGGCTCTTCCGGGATTTCGCTGTTTTATGATTTCAGTTCCGCTCCATCCCTGCATAGCCCCCTTACTGGCACGGCTTCCAGCCGCATTCTGCGTCTGTAATCCGTGCCGGGCTCTTCCGGGATTCCGCTGTTTTATTCTGGTTCCACTGCGTCTCCCAGTTTATCCCGCAGATAGAGGATATCCTCTTTTCCTGTCTCCTGGATGCTCCGGGCCAGCCGATGTACGTCCCAGACGGAAACCATCTGGACTGCCTTTACCATCATCGCTAAGTTTACCCCTGTGACAAGCTCTACGTCAGGCCTGCCGCGCAGAGCCTGGCTTGCGTGGACCGTTGTGGAGGCCTTGAGCATATCCGTCAGGATGAGCGTCTGAGGACAGCTATCCACCCAGGAAAGGAGTTTCCGCTCCCACTCATGGATTTCTTCGCCCTCATTAAGGGAACAGACCTTTACATGCTCCGAATCTCCGGTAAAATAATAACAGCTCTCTTTCAAGGCCTGGCCCAGATTTCCGTGGACCGCTAAAATGATCTGAACGGCTGCCTGATTCATGGCTCCTCCTTCCGGTTTACATCCAGCACGAGCTCTTTTTCTGCCGGAATCTGGCGAATCTCCAGCTTTACTCCCCGGCTGTTCAGATACCGGCAGATTTCCACGTCCCGTCTGCTCAAAACTACATAGTTGTTGACTTTCATCGTATTCTGATCCGGACGTTTCCGCTGGCCGCCGATGTTGATCCGGCGAATCTGCGGAATGTAGCCGTATACCTGCTTTGCATCCTGAAAATTTTCGACAATCACCATGACACGCCTGTCCGATGCCAGTTCTTCCGAAAGGATCCGGCCGGCACTTTGGACCTCCGAGAACAGCACCTCTACCTGCCGCGGCTTTGCCAGACGCAGTGTTACTTTAGAAAACTCATCGTTCATAACCTCGTCATTGATAATGTAAATCCGGTCCAGGTGATAGCAGGAAGCCCAGCTCTGGGCAACCTGTCCATGAAGCAACCGATCATCTATGCGCATAATTGTAATCACGAAAATCACCTTCCCTGTGAGACTGTTATGACTTTGACTTTTTCTGTCTCTATTCTAAAAAAGAATTTCTCTCCCTGCAAGGAAACCATTTGCACCTTCTTTCGTGCAGGAAATTGTTACGATCAATACATCCTTGCATATTTCTCAAAATATTCATCATTCCTGTTGATCCTGGCATCCGCATTCAAGCTCTCAAAGACCGGAACCTCCGCACCTGCCTCGCGGATATACACTGCGCTTTGCACGCTTAAAGCCTGGGCAATAAAAGCGTTGGAGATCGAGGAGGTAGGCATCATGGCAGCTGCCACGCCCTCCACTTCCAGACAGGCATCTCCCAGAACTCCGCAGTTGTCAATCACCACATCTGCCAGATCCATAAGCTTCTTCCCGCAGGCAGCCCGGGACCGGGAATTTCTGCTGTGTTCCAGGTTTGTCACGGCAATCACCGAAGCCCCCTGCTCCTTGGCGTACAGCGCCAGTTCCACCGGATAAGCATTGCGCCCGGAGTTGCTGGCAATCAGCACCACATCCCCGAAGCCGATGCGGTAAAGCTCTCCCAGAATCCCGGCATAGCCCCCCAGGCGCTCTATGTAAGAGCTTTTGGTGGGATGGTCCGTGATGGTCAGCTCGCTTGTGAGAATCGGAACTACGAAAGCCAGACCTCCGGCCCTTCCGTAAAATTCCTCCGTCAGCGTATGGGAGTGCCCGCTTCCTGTGACGAAGAATTTCTTTCCCTCTACAAAGGCGGACGCAATCATCCGGGCCCCCTGCTCTATGGATTCCTTTTGTGTGTCCCGGATTTTTTCCGCCACTTCCAGGCCCTTTTCAAATACTCTCTGATACATATTATGTCCTCCTGATAAAATTTCACAGATTCTCCTGACGCGCCAAGGCTGCTGTTTTTCTCATTCTAATAGAAAAATATTCCCCAGGGAACGCAGAAAACTGCACTTATGTAAATGCAAAAGAAATACCTCTCTGAGCCTTTTGGAAATCCGAGCCGCAAAAAAGGCGGATAACCGGATTCCGGCCACCGCCTTTTATGATTCCCAAATGGGAGTATTTCATTTTTCAATTCCAAATCTCAACCGTTCCCCGGTTTTTCTTGGCCATGGACAGCATTTCATCTGCTTTTTTCAAAAGCTCCTCCGGAATATCCGGCCCGATTACGCCGCCGATGCTGGCTGAGATATGCTGGTCCTCCCCGATGCCGTCTATGGAAAGACTAAGGATACGGCTGCATATCTTTTTCAGCTTTTCTTCAAATACATCCGGAGCAATGGATGCGAACATCATCACAAATTCATCTCCGTCATACCGCACCAGCGCGTCCGGTTTCCGAAGCTCTTCGCGGATTGCTTTTGCAATGCACAGCAGAACATGGTCCCCAACTATGCGTCCATATGTATTGTTCACGTCTTTGAAACGATCCACATTGAGGATTGCCAAGGCGCAGATTTTTCCCTGTCCCTGAGCTTTCGTATTATAATAGCGCCGATTATATGCGCCAGTGATGGGATCCAGATACAATTTGCTGCGCATGTCGGAAATGGAGGTGCTCGGCAGCTTTTCTCCGCCTCCTCCAAGCAGGGCGTCATCTGTTATTCGGGTCAGCATTTCCAGCACCAGAGGGGTGCCGTCCACTTCCACATACTGGGAGAGCACATGGAAAGCCTCATCGTCGAGAAACACAATTTTTGAAAATTCCTTTTGAAACGTCAGGCACTTCATAGAGGTGCAGTTCGCACACCTTTGTTCCTGTTTCCAAATACGATAGCAGGCTTGTTCACTTTTGAAAAGTCTGCCGCTGCTGTCGATTTCCACAATACTGCTGCTGGAGGGATCAACCAGACGGGCATTGTAAACCATAAATTTAAGGGCGCTAATCAAATAAAACGCATCCTTGCCTGTCATCTCACCGCCGATCACCGGCAGTTTTCCCCTTTCGTCCATATCAAAAACTTGGGCGGTTTCACAGTCCAAGGGAATCAGTCTCCCCACCACTTCCGCATAATGCCGGGCATCCGCCGAATCCCAGATAGTCTGCATCACGCATTGGTAACGCCGGGGCGCATCCCCTGGCAGCGTCAACAGAACTTCTTCTTTCACCAGCGGATGCTCGTTTGTTGCCGCCGTGAGCTTGCGCCTCAGGCGCTCTGCTGCATGGCGGTCGAATTTTTCATGAGGAGCCGGCTCTTCACTCAACTTAACAATAGACTCCTTTACCCCCAAAAGCTCCCTTCCGGCTTTGTTGTAATGAAGTACAGGCGGCAGCACCGTATAGTAAAAGGCCGGCGTTGTCTCGTTAAAAAAGAACTTCAAGCGCAAACGCTCACGCGTCAATGTCTGCATGATCTTCTCGGAGAAAGCCAGTCCGTTTTCATGCAGATGCGTAACAACATCCTCAATCCATTCCTGGCTGGAAGCCATGCCGTCCTCAGTCAGGTTTTCCGAATCCGAAACAGCCGATGCGCCCTTAAGCTTGCCGAATATTCTGGAAAGGCAATCCAGCAGCAGAGGGTTAAAGGCCCCGCACTGTCCGTCCAAAATCATTTGCAGTGCCTGCTCCGGCGAATGGGACGGCTTATAGCACCGCTCACTGGTCAGCGCATCGTATACGTCAGCTACAGACACTACCTGGGCCGAGATGGGAATCTCCTCTCCCTTCAGTCCGTCGGGATATCCCCGGCCGTCATATCGCTCGTGATGCCAGCGACAGATCTCATAGACCAGCTGTATCAAAGGATTCACATTCTCTTTCTGGCGCAGAGTTTCCACCATATCGGCCCCCGCCATAGAGTGTCCCTTTATAACCTGGAACTCCTCATCGGTGAGCCTGCCCGGCTTATTCAGGATTTCTTCCGGAACCGTCATTTTTCCGATATCATGCAGAGATGACGCCGTACAGATCAGAAGCATCTCTTTTTTCGAGAAAGAATACCGATCCGTTACCTTCATCAGCTCTTCCAGCAGCATCCCGGTAATATTACGGATGTTCTGCACATGGCTCCCGCTCTCTCCGTTGCGGGTCTCGACAATATGCGAGAGAATGGAAACCATCGCCCCGCTTGTTTCATTTTCCTGAATGACTTCATCTACCAAAGCGTTGGACAGCTCTCTTTGTTTACTTGAAAGGGCAATGGTATTGGCGATGCGGTGACAGACCACCCTATCGTTATATGGGCGCTGTATCAGTTCACTGGCACCCAGACGATAAGCCGTTTCAATATTTTCAGCGGTGTATTCCGAGGAAATCATGATAACAGGAAGAGAGTCCAGCCAACCGCACTCCTTCATGGCTCTCAGAAACTCAAATCCGTCCATATGAGGCATCACAATATCCAGCAGCACAAGAGAAAACTCCTCCGCATGATCCTCCAAGATCAGCATAGCCTCTTTGCCATCGCACGCTTCTTCCAGAAAATAATCCTTTCCAAGCATACTCGTCATAACCGCACGATTGAATCGTGAATCATCCACTACGAGAATCTTATATTTCTTCTTCATTTCCAACATCATATCTCCTCCAAGCTTGCCATCCGGCCCTTCTGGTTTTGAGACGCCGGATTTTCCCAGCTAATCTGAACATATTCTTTTACATATTAACACACTTTTTTCCGAATAGAAAGGTTCCTTTCCTGTAAATATATCTCTTTGCGCACGTTTGTAAAAAGTATCACAAATATGTGAATTTTCCATATGTATTCTGTGAATTCTTCTGTTTTTCTGATCTAATTTGTGGTATGCTTAGGAAAAGAACCCCTGTGAAACCAAAGAAAGGATTATACCATGGAAAATGAAAAGATACGGATTTTTGAGTCCTACGAAGCCATGTGCCGGGAAATTGCAGTGGAAATACGGGCGGATTTAAAGGACCGTCCCCGTCAGCTGCTCTGTATCGCCGCAGGCAATACCTCCCTGGGCGTTTTCAAAGAGCTGATCCGCATGTACCGGGAAAAAGAAATTGATTTTTCAAAAGCCTCCTTTGTGGCTATGGACGAGTGGGTAGGCATGGATGAAACCACGCCGGGAAGCTGCGGAAACTTCCTGGTTAAATATTTCCTGAAGCATGTGAACTATCCCAGAGAACAGGTCCGCCTCTGGAACGGCAAGGCTGCGGATTTGGAAGCGGAGTGCCGTTCTGTAGAGAACTTTATCCGCTGCGGGGAGACGAAAACCATGGATTATCTGGTCCTGGGATCCGGCATGAACGGCCATCTGGCCCTGAACGAGCCCGGAGCGGATTTTCATCTTGGAGCCCATGTCCATGAGCTGGACGACACCACCAAGCATGTGGGGCAGAAATATTTTGAGACAGCACCCGTCCTGGAACGGGGAATCACCCTGGGAATCCGGGATTTCCGGGCCGCCAAGCGTACAGTCCTTATGATCAACGGCAGCCATAAAAGGGAAATTGCCGGAAAGATCCTGGCTGCCAAAAAAGCGGACAGCCGGATTCCGGCCACCGCCCTTTACGACTTTCCAAACGGGAGTATTTATTGCGACGCAGAGGCCTCCTCTTCCAAAAGCCCAAGCCGAGCCCGGAACATCCCATAATATTCCGGCAGCGCTGAAAAAATTTCTTTCTTTATCTCTTCCTTCTGGTTGAGGCCAACTTCCCGCACTGCCCGGCACGCCGCTTCCCGCTGGGTCATATGCTCCCCGAAAGCAGTCTGGCAGTTGGCCCCTTCCATCTGATCGTAAGCGTGAAAGGGCTGGTTAAAGTCCATCAGCTTGTGGAGACAAACCGGGCGGTTGTTGAAATTGTCCACCAGGACGCCCCAGTTGCCCCAGTGCCTGTCTGTATTCCCCACCAGATAATCTACTACATTCATCATATAATAATTGTGCCGATCCAGCTTTAAGACAGACGTTTTCACATCCCGGCCGTGATTCTGCACATAAATGGCGAAAGCCTCCATAGAGGCAATGGAATACTCCCAGGAAGTCATGTTTTCACTGACCGAAACCTTTTCCCCCTCAAAGCTGCCCTCCTCATAGAGAACCTGGTTCACATCAAAGCTGCGGCAGATCTGGCTTGCTAATAGTTCCCGCTCCACCGCCTGATCTCCGCCGTCCTTTAATAACCGGAATCCCTTTCCCGTTCTCTGCCACGCTTTGGGAAAGCAGCCGCTGGTGGCCGCATCCCTGGACAGAGACTGGTTTTCCGCCGTATACTGTCTTCCCTTTAACGCAATATCCAGAAACGTGTTGTCCAAATGGTTCTCATAGAGATTCATTTCATCAAAACCAATCTTTTCTCCCCGCATCCGCACCCAAAAAACATCTGTCAGAGACGCACAGCGGTAAGACAGTGCTATCTTCGCCCGGTCCCGATCCGTAACCGCCTGCTGCATTCCCATGCTGTTCAGAATCTCTTTTGCGTAGACCCGGTCCAGGGTCAGAACCCGGGTAGCACACCAGTAATAAAAATTCGTAAGGTTATTCACCAGGGTATCCAGATCACGGTCTTCCTCCAGATAAAGGTTATAGGGCAGAAAGGATTTGTAATAGATCCTGCAGCGGCCGGATAGTCCCACGCTGGCCACCCTCCGATCCTTGTGCATAATCTCATATACGCCTCTTTCCATCTTCTCCTCCTCCCGGCTTTTGAACAGATGAATCTGCCCCCATTTTATCACAATCTCTTTGTTTTTCAAGCCTATTCCATTTTCTCCATACAAAAGTTTCTAATAATTGATCCCCGTAATCTGCAATTTCCCATTTACCAGCCCAAAAGTAACAGCCGGACTACCCCCGGTTTCATAATCCATCAGCGTAAACCCCGCCATACTGGGTGACAGGTCTGCCGGATTCGCTTTCTCTATGGAATCCGTCATTGCCTTGGAAAATACCAGTTCCGGATCCAACGCCAGAAAATCTTCTCTCGTCTCCACAATTCCGGCGCCATCCAATCCCACGTAAACCGGAAACCCGGTCAAATCTGCCAGCTTCTCCAAATCCTTTCCGGCCACAGCCTCCTTCACGGCCTCGGCAAAAGCCAGAACTTCCTTCCCGTCGCATCGAAATTGTCCAGTCTTTCGTCCTGTACCTCCCTGTCCTGAGAGGGCTCTTCTTCGGACGAAGCGCTGTTCTCGTCCACTCTTCCGCATCCCAGTCAAATCCGCCCTTCTCTATGGTCTCTTCCAGCATCACTTCTCTTTTGTTTTTCTTAAGGAAACGCATGCTCTCGTTCATCAGAATCCGGTAAAACCAGGTCTTCAAGGCTTGGATATTGCGCAGGTCCATGGAGTGCTCCAGTGCCTTGCAGATCGCGTCCTGCACCACGTCCATGGCGTCCTGCTCATTTCTCAGGCTGGCATAGACCAGCCGGTAGAATTTCTTTTGGTTCTCCAGAACATACGCTGCAATCTCTTCAAAATAATCCTGTTCCATATCTCCTTCCTCCGTATAAAGTAGTACTATTTTTTATTTTCTGTATAATAGACATTTCAGGAATCCAAAAAGTTGCAGGGCTGCTGCAAAATAGAGCCATGAAAATTTCCCTGGCCCTATTCTGCGGCAGCCCCGCTTTCAAATCTTTTGCTTTACTCCTAAAAGCCCCGGCCCAAACTCAGAACTGGACCGGCTCCACCTCCTCCGTCAGCGGTTCCATCCGGTATTCCGGCAGGCGGTCCAGAAGCTCTTCCAGACACAAGGTCGTCTGGTATACCACGTCATGGGCCAGCATTACCACCTTCTTCCGGCCCAGAGTGCTGGAAAGCGCGTTTTCCAAAAGCACCTGGGGATCCGCATGGGCGACGGCATCTTCCAGGCTGGCATTCCAGTCATAATAAATATAGCCCCGCTCCGTCATCTCCCTGGCAATGTCCTCATAGACCCCTTTGTTAAAAGAATTGATGCTGCCGCCGGGAAACCGGAACAGCTTCGCATCCACTCCCGTAATCTTCTGCACCACAGCCCGGGCTTTTTCAAAATCTGCCGTATAGCTGTCCACACTCTCGTAAAGCATTCCGTAATCATGGCTGTAGCAGTGAATCCCGATGGTGTGACCCTCTGCGGCGATCCGCCAGGCTACCTCCGGGTGTTTCTCCACATTCTCCCCCACCAGAAAAAAGGTGGCCTTTATATTCCGTTCTTTCAAAATATCCAGAACCGCGTTCGTATTTTCCTCCGAAGGCCCGTCGTCAAAGGTCAGGTACATGGTCCTGGGATGTAAATACAGGTCGATGCCTGCGGCAATTCCCTGTGCAATTTTGTCTTGATATTCCGGGTCTGCAAGCTTTTTGCACTCCGCCGGATTGGTGAGAAAGCCCGTCTCCACCAGGCAGGAAGGCATATGGCATTCCCGGATCACGTAAAGCTCCTCTTCCCTGCGGATTTCCCGCTCCTGCGCGCCCGTATTCTCCACCGCAAATTTTTCAATCACGCTGGAAAGCCGGCCGCTCTCCTCCCCCGCATGTGCGCCGCTGTACCAGACCTCAATGCCTTGTGCGCCGCTCTCCTCACTGGTGTTCTGGTGAATGCTCACACAGAGATCCGCCCCTGCGTCATTGGCCCTCTTTGCCCGCTCCAAAAGGCTCAGCTCCTCATCTGCGGTCCTGGTCAGGACCACCTGGTATCCCATCTCCTGAAGATGATTCCGCAGCGCAAAGGCCACTTTCAGATTGATGTCCTTCTCCCGGACACCGTTTGCGGCGCCTCCCTCGTCCTTCCCTCCGTGTCCCGGATCCAGGACAATCAGGGTATCTGCCGGATCCTTTTCCGCTCCCCAGACGTGCTTCGTTTCTTTTTCTTTGGAAAACTCCTCTTCTTTACTTTCCTCTGCGGATTCCAGAACGTGCAGATATATGCCGTCCGCAATCCCTTCCGATGCCTGGCCCCCGGCCTGAGCCCAGGATTCCCCCAAATGCCGGCCGGCTGCGTCAGCAGCCCTTTGCATCACCGCATGGACCGTCAGAATCACCAACAGAAATCCTGCGATTCCCCTTTTCGCCATGAAGCTCCTTGTTTCCTTCCAGACCTTACTTTCCTCTGCTTTTCCGGCATACCCTGCATACGCGCCCTGCAGATAGAGACCAGACCTTCTCATACGTACTGCTCCTTCACACATACGGCTCCTCAAATTTCCCGGAGCCGCCGACCTTCCTCTTGTTCTATCTACAGCATATGTGAAGGGCTCATCAGAACTTCATAATTTTGGCATCATTTTTGCATCATTTTTTATTTTTACGTTAATTTAAGAAACCACTCATTGATTCCCTCATAAAAACCCAGGGTGACGATGGTGTCCCCCTTTTCCATCCCCGGAAAACGGTATTTTACAAAATAGGAAGCCGTCTCCAAAAGAGGATTTTCCGTCTCATAGGCTTCCCGCCCGCTTAAGCCCAGATAACTGCTCCAGGCTTCGCAGACGGCTTCCGGATCCGCTTCCGCCCAGGTTTTCTCCGTGCGGGCGTAAAAGCTGTAAATCTTACCTGAATCCGCATCAATATAGGCGTCAATCAGCCGGTTGGCCTTGTCCGCATTCTGCTGGCTGGTGGAAAGGCTCACCTTCCAGACAGCCAGGTTATTCTGGGGCTCCAGCACATCGATGGCCGAATACAGCACGGCGCTGTAAGCCTCCCTTTGCACCTCCTGCACCGTCCCCGGCAGAATGCCCAGCTCCTGCAAGGTCTTAAGCTCCCGGCTGCAGACGGCAAAGATCTCCTCCTCCGTAATCTCCTCTCCGGAAGGCCCCTGGCGGTTCACCACGAAGGCATAGGAACCCACCAGGTCTTTGTAAGCTGCGTCCTCCGCCCTGGTCAAAGCGCTTAATTCGCTCTCCGGAAGTACCTGATGGCTTAAACATTCCGCCAGAAGATACAACTTTTCATTGCTGCTCATGGTATACCGGTAGCCGGTACCGGAATCCGGCGATTCCTCCAGGGTAATCCGGTTCAGGAAAAAGCGGTCCCGGTAACGGGACAGAAGCTCCGGCCCCAGAACTGCCAAAATGACCAGAAAGGCCGCAGACACCAAAACCAGCACCCGGAACCATCTCTTCTCTTTCACTCTGCCTTCACCTCCTCACCGGGAACTGCCCATTCTCTGGGAAGCAGAAAGCTAAAACAGCTCCCCTCCCCAAGTGTACTTTCAATCTCCAGACGGCTCCCATGAAGTTTTAAAACCTCCACGCAGAGAGCCAGTCCAAGCCCTGCGCCGTTCCGGCTTCTGGAGCGGGATTTATCCACCATATAAAAAGCCTCCGTAATCTTCCGCACTTCTTCCCGCGCAATTCCCACGCCCTGATCCCGGACCGCAAACCAATATCCCTTCTCCCGGCATTCCCCCAAAACCTCCACCCGGTCTCCCAAAGAGGAAGCCTTGCAGGCATTATCCGCCAGATTGAGAAGCACGGATTTCAGAAGATTGACCTCTCCCCGGATATGGCCCGGTTCATACCGGAACACAAAGGGGTTCTCCACGTTTCCTCCGTACATGTCCCTTAAATAAGAAAACAGGACCTCCACATCCGTCTCCTGGGGCTCCAGGGCGTACCGCTTCGTGACAATAATATCCAAAAGCCGCAGGGACATGGCCTCCAGCCGTTTTCCCTCTGTATAAATATAGTTGGCCGACAGGAAATGTTTCTCCTCATCCAGCTTCCGGGAGCGTAAAAGATCCGCATAACCAATCACCGCCGTCAGCGGCGTTTTTAGTTCATGAGAAAAGGCGGCAATAAAATCTTCCCTGGCCCGCACCTCTTCCTCCAGGTTGTGAATGGTCTCTTCCAGCACACCGGCCATCCGGTTGAAATCCTGGGTAAGCTGCCCCATTTCGTCCAGGCTTACCTGCTTTGCCCGGCAGCTGTAATCTCCATCCGTCATCTTTTTGGCCGCCTGGGTTAAAAGCCGAATAGGCTTTGTAAGCCAAGCGGAGATAAAAAAGAGGAAAACCGAACTGATCACCAGAATAAGCAGCATCAAACTCCGGTAAACGGAAAACCCCCGGGCCCGCTCCTGGTAAACCTCCGTCACATCCCGCAGGGTTTCCAGATACAAGAGCCGGTCCAAGGCGGGAACCATAATCCCTGTCTGGACAAAATACCGGCCCCCCAGTTTAATTACCCGGTAAGCCCGGTTATCCTCTCCCACGCGGAGCAGAAGGTCCGCATCCGCCCCAAACTCTCCGCCGGCATAGAGCACTTGCCCTTCTTCGTCCGACAGGCGCAGGCGCCTTAAAGTATCCTGCCCGCTTTTTTCCAGATTGGCCCCGATTTTTTCCACGGCAGAATCCGAAAGCATGCCGTACTTGGAGGGAGCATTCAGCGCCGCCGTCTCAAAGGCAAACCGCAGAATACTGCTCTCGTCCATGGCTTGTTTGATTTCCCGCTCCATGGACGCTTCAAATACATCGTTTACAAAAAAATATCCGCCGATTCCAAAGGCCACAGCCATGACAGCTATGCTGCACAGCCATATCTTTATGGATAATTTCATATGTCCCCCATCAAATTTCCAGCCGGTATCCCACCTTGTACACGGCTACCAGATTTTTCTCCCAGCCCATCTTGCGGCGGAGCCTCTGCACATGCAGCTCCAGGGTACGGCTGTCTGCTATGTATTCGTCCTTCCACACCTTCTCATACAGCGTCTCTTTAAACAGCGCCACATTTTTATTCCGGATAAAGAGAACCAAAAGCCCGTACTCCTTGTTGGTGAGTACCACCGGCTTCCCTCCCCGGCTCACCTTCCGGGCCTCCAGATCCACCATCACATCCCCTGCTTTCAGGAACTGCTCCGTCTTATGGTATCTGCGCAGCACCACCTCCACCCGGGCCATAAGCTCCAGCACATCGAAGGGCTTTACCAGATAGTCCTCCGCCCCCAGCTTCAGTCCCTTGATCTTGTCCCGGACATTGTTCTTGGCCGTAATAAAGATCACCGGCACCTTCAGAGGACGGATATATTCCATAATGTCAAAGCCGTCCGCGCCCGGCAGCATAATGTCCAGCAGTATCAAGTCAAAATCTTCCCGCTCAATGAGCTCAATAGCCGCCAGCCCGTCCTGCACGGTTTTGCAGTCATAGCCTGCAGCCGACAGATTGATATCGATCAGGTCGCAAATTGGTTTTTCGTCGTCCACAACAAGTATCCGAATCATGATTCTATCTGCCACCCCCAGTATTCCCGTATTTTCCAAATCATGTCTTCCATGGTATCCTCTTCCGTACACTGGTATGTGTCTGCAAATTCCGTGTCTGCCTCAAAGCCCGCTGTCCGCTGGTAGTAGATGGAGCATCTGGTTTCTACCTGTGCCTCTCCTTCCTCCCCTTCCGTCTCATACCGGGCCAGCACCACCAGATCTTTGAGCCCGTCCCCGTCCACATCCCTGCCGTTGATTCCCTGGAGGGAATAAAGACTGTCGCTGTCGCCCATGGGCTGAAGGCTCCACACAATATCCCCCTGTTCGTTCACCAAATAAATCAGAAAAGTGTGGTAGGTTGAAACACTTGCTGTTCCCGGCACTACCGTAAGCTTCCCCAGCTTCTCAAAATCCCTGGTATAGCACTGGTTCTCTTCTACCTGAAAACCGTTTTCCAAAAGCTCTTCCAGGGTATCCGCCGTGTAGAGAAACTCCGTGCTCTCCCCGTCCCGCACGAAAGCCAGAATGGAATCCGCGCTCTTATTCATGCCGAAGCGGTTCAGCTTATCTGAAATCCGCCAGTCCCGGTAAAAGCTTCCTTCCCCCTGAAACAGTATATCCCCCACCTTATAGGGAATCCCCGCATAGTCTCCTGAGGGATTCTCGCACCGGGTAATGAGCAGAATATCCGCAAGCCCGTCCCCGTTGACATCGGAAAAGGAGACGACCGCAATGTCCCGGGTGGTCTGCATAAGTTCTCCCCGAATCCGGTGATTGGTCTCCAGATCCTCACATTTCCATAAGATCTGCCCTTCCCTGTCCGCCAGAAAGAGGGCCAGACGGCGCCAGGCCGTGTCCATCGCCGGAATCAGGGTTAAGTCCTCCTCCCCAAAAGACTCCAGGGACGGAGAAAATACCTGGTCTTCCAGGACCGTAAAGCCATTCCTTTCCAGATCTTCTACATGCTCTACGGCGGAAAAACGGTCCTGGTATTCCCGGTAGGCCGATAGAAGGTCTTTCCCGGATGCCCGGGCGGGAAGGATTGGAACGAAAAACAGAAGCAGAAAAAGATAGGGAAATCTTTTTCTGCTTCTGTCACTGCTTCTCTTCTGCATGGCGGTCTCCTCCCCTTTCTCCCAGGACCGGCCGGATTTTTCCGGCGGCTTTTTTCTCAATTATAATAGGAGACGGGAGGCAAGTCAATAAACCTGCCGTTTTTATGATGCTTTCTTTTTCTTTCTCGGACAAATGATACTCTATCCATTACATTGGACGAAGACGAAAAGTTTGAACCAACTGCCGCAATACACTGGCCTGGGCGCTGAGTTCCTGGCTGGTAGCCACACTCTCCTCCGCTGTAGAAGAATTTGTCTGTACAACACCCGAAATCTGCCCAATCTGCTCCTGAATTTGTTCCACCGCTTCCGTCTGGGTTTGCGCATCGGCCGCAATCCCATTGATCGTCTCAATAATTTCATGTGCACCTGCCACTACACTCTCCAGCTGCTTCGCAGTTGCATCCGCAATCTGCGTCCCCTGATTCACTGCGGCAATGGAACGTCCAATCAACGTGGATGTCGATTGAGATGCTTCCGCGCTCTTGGCTGCCAGGTTGCGGACTTCATCCGCAACTACGGCAAAGCCTTTGCCGGCCATACCGGCGCGGGCGGCCTCAACAGCTGCATTCAGCGCAAGGATATTGGTCTGGAACGCAATATCTTCAATGGTTTTGATGATTTTTTCAATCTCATTGGAGCTATCGGTGATCTCCCCCATAGCAGTGATCATTTCCTGCATCCTTTGATTTCCTTCTGCAAGCTGGCTGCCCATACCGCCTACCTGATCCCTGGCATTCCGGACGCTTTCTGCCGTCTGCTTGACGCTGTCCGCAACAGAATGGATAGTTTCCTCCAGTACCTCTACGGCACCGGTCTGCTCCATGGACCCCTGGCTGAGCGCCTGAGAGGCGGTAGACATCTGCTCCGCTCCGCCGGATACATGCTCCGCGCTGGAAACAATCTGTCCCACCGTGGTATTAAGTTTTTGGAGAATATCGTTTAAAGACGTACGGATAGCCGCAAAGTCGCCCACATATTCCTGGGTGATCTGTGCTGTCAAATCACCGCCGGCAATGGCTTCCAGCATGTCGGAAATCTCTCCGATATAATTTCTCAGCCGGCCAATGGTATTGTGAAAACTTTTGGACAAAATTCCAATTTCATCGTTGGAATCCATTTCCGTTATCACAGTCTGGTCCCGGTTCAGTCCCAAATCTCCCTGCTCCAATGTCTGCGCCAACGCAGTCAGCTGGGAAAGCGGATTGGAAACCGTCCGTTTGATATAGGCTCCAATGATCAAAATTCCGATGCTAATCAGCACAACGCCTGCTAAAAAGGACAGTGCTACTGTCAGGCCGATTTGCCTCACAGCAGAAGACATGGAGATTCCGGCAAAAATCAGGCCATTGATTTGGCCGCTGGCATCGTAGGTCGGGACATATGAGCAAAGATGCTTCTCCCCCAAAATAGTGGCCTGGCCCACATAGCTTTTCCCCTGTTCCAGCACTATCTTGGCAATATCGGCGGAGAGACGGGTGCCTACAGCCCTCTGCCCATTCTGCTGAATGGTAGTATACGCCCGCTCATCTCCCTGAAAAATTGTGAACTCACACCCCATTTCCTGCTTAAGTGCATCCAAAAGTTCCGTCTTATCCTCATCACCGGAATAGGACGACAGCTCATAGGCCAGCACATTCGTGCCGCTGACACATTCGTTTTGCATCATAGACATGGTGAGCCGGTAGAACATCAGTACGCACAGTATCACAACCAGAGTGATACTCACGCCCAGCATAACCGCAACCAGGTTTCCAACTTTGCGGCCAATGCGCTTCATCTTCTGTTTATCATTTCCGCTATGTACCATAGGTGACATATCTTTCACTCCCAATTTATTTTTCTGAATTCCGTTCGTTCCGTTTCGTCGGCAGCCACATCATCCGCCGCGTCGTTGTTTTCATCGTTATATCCGATAAAGAACCGCCCGCATCTTTGTCACATTCCTGTCACTCCTTTTCCTGATAATTTTTATTCATAAACAAGACAAAAGCCGCTTGAACCGACAGTTAGGAATTGTACTATGCGTAACTGTCGGACAATAGGCCCTGTAATCAATATATCACAAATTGTTGGGAAAAGGAAGTGCTTTTTTACGTTGCAGTGATAGACTGAAAATGTCAACATTAAATGCGAAAGATTTTTTGATTTTTTCCGGTTCTCCATAATGCACAAAAAGTGGAGCTGTTTTCTTGT
>CAJUNN010000037.1:0-31338 GCA_910587955.1 uncultured Lachnospiraceae bacterium
ATACGGGTCTATGACCTTATATCATCCCCGCTGTAACGGTCGGGATCCGTCTGCGCCTACTCTCCCCGGAACTGCCGGAAATTTGGGACAGCCGCTCTGAGGTCAGTTCCAATCCGCTCTTCCGCTGCCTCGCACCGCCCGGCAGCTCTCTGAAGTCCAAGAGAACTGTACTACTCCTCGTCTCTGCATTTTGCTATATGCTGTTTCTAAGAATAGCAAAAAAACAAAATCCTGTCAAGCATAAAATTCATGGCCGTGATAGGAAAAGAGCCAGGTTAAGCTCTGGTCAAACCAGGCGATGCTCTCGGGAGCCGCATAGGTTCTGGACACGAAATACAGGGCTCCTCTGGATTCATCCTCTCCCCGCAGGGCCCGCTCTACGGCTTCCACCGTCTCCTGGGAAACACGGACCCGGCTGATCTTCCCTGTAGCAACCGGAGAGAACTGGGCCTTCCCGTTCTTGCACTGGTAGACCACCTCCTCCACGCTGTCCGGAAAAACCGGGCTTTTCACACGGTTTATAACCACATTGGCAACCAGCATCCGTCCCAGAATATCTTCCCCGGAGGCTTCTGCCTCTACAATGCGCAGCAGCGCCTCATAGTCTGCCTCCGACAGTTCCACCACATACGGCGGAATCTCCCGGGCGCGCTGTGCCTCCTCCCGGATTTCTTCCGCTCTTTCCAAAGACCGGGCTGCAAGAATCACCTGTTCCTGCTGCCTCGCTGTCTCTTTCTTCCATTCCTGAATCACAATTTCCAGATTCGAACAATCTGCAATCCGGCCGGCCGCAGGCTTTACACCTCTTTCACTTTCCGTACCGCTTTCACTTTCGTAAGAGATTTTTCCTGTTGCCTCTACATCCTTCGTATCGGCAGCTACCATCAAAAGCATACCTGCCAATCCCAAAACAGCCGCATAACCTCTTAACTTGTTCATAGTCTCCTATTATAAAAATCTTTTACCTTTCCGTCAACCTGTCCGTTACAAGTTTGTTACTATTTTTGGAAGGAAATTCCTTAATTATCCATATCTTATGGAATACCTGTGATTGTGCCCAAAAATACAACGCTTTAAACGGGATATTTTTAAAAAAAATCCAAGCCAGTATTTCCTGATAATTTCAAATTTGTTACACATACTATAGTATATGTAATAGATTTGAAACAATTCCTCAGACAGGAGACATCCTATGAAACTTGCTCCGCGCACCAATCTTATATGCGGCATTCTATTTACTTCCGTCCTGGGCTCCCTGCTCCACTTCGTCTACGAATGGACCGGGGAGAACCCCCTTGCGGCGCTGTTCTCCCCGGTAAACGAGTCGGTTTTCGAGCATTGCAAGCTGCTCTTTTTCCCGGCTCTTCTCTATACACTTTTTGAAATCCGAATCCTGTCCCGGCGCTCCCGCAATTTTCTCACCGCCCGGCTGGCCGGAATCCTTCTGGGGCTGCTCTTTCTCCTAGCATCCTACTACACCTACATCGGGATCACCGGCATGGAGTCTCTGGCTATAGATATCCTGATTTTTATCCTCAGCGCCGTTCTGTCCTTTGCTCTCTCCCGCTTCTTTGAATTGCGCTGTCCAAAGCTCTCCCTGCCCCTTCCGGTAAGTATGGGACTGTATCTTGTTCTCCTGCTTCTTTTTCTGCTCTTTACCTTCCGTCCTCCCGGGCTTCCCCTCTTTTGGCCCCCGGATTAATCTGCCTCTTCTATGATCCGCCTGCTGCCAAGATAGGTGGCTAGAAAATACCCGCCGTAGATCAGGAGAATAAAGAGGGCTGTAAACAAAATGGATTTCTCCTGGGATTCCTGCTGCATCACCAGCAGCATCCGGTTCACAAACTGTACTCCGAACAGGGAATGTACAAAGGCCAGACTAAGGGGCAGGAAGAAAAAGATTCCAATCTGCCGGAACAAAGCTTTCCGGATCATTTCCGTATCTGCCCCCAGCTCCCGCAGGATCCCATAGCGGCTCCGGTTGTCCGAGCTGTCGGATAATTCCTTTAAAGCCAGCATGGCCGCACTGGAAATGAGGAAAATAATTCCTAAATACAGGGCGATAAAGGTTACAATGGCGGCTATGCCTACGCTGCTCTCCCGCAGGCTTATCTTAGAAACTGCATAAACGGAACCGTGCTCTGTCACCTGGTCAATCCGCTCTTCTACGGCAAGTTTTTCCGCCTCCGTCTTTCCCCGGTAATCCGCCGCCAGGTAGTTACAGTACGGCAGCGCTCCGCTTTCCTCGAAAGCACTGTCCGGCAGAACGAAGATCCCCAGAACTGTCCGGGAACTGCTCATGCTTAAGTAGCCCTCCTGGCATTCC
Organism: uncultured Lachnospiraceae bacterium; assembly: GCA_910587955.1. Lineage (GTDB taxonomy): Bacteria > Bacillota > Clostridia > Lachnospirales > Lachnospiraceae > Laedolimicola. The sequence continues at coordinate 2,327 of CAJUNN010000037.1, forward strand.
CTATATCTGGGCCGGTATTGTTTTCCTCCCACAGCCAAAGCTGCTTCCGCCTTCAGGCTCATATCACGGATGGGCTTCACAGAATCAAAGGTACACAGCAGCAGGTATTCGTCTTCCGCAAGCTCATAGACCGGAGCCCCGTAAAATTCTGCAATCCGGTTGTAGGCGGAAAGGGGAACCAATTCTTCCCTATGGCTCCAATCCAGCTGGGGAAACTGCTCCATCACCTGCTCCCGGCTGTCCCCCAGGGTGGACTCCCAGGTCAGTTCCGGCAGCACATAGCTGGTAATCTCCACATAGCCGTCTGCCAGCTCCCCGGAAACCATGAACCCCGCATCTTCAAGATACTCCCCAATGCTTTTCTCCGCATCCTCCGGCGTCTGCCCTTCTCCCGCTTCCATAGACTTGGTCATGCACACATCCCTGGGAGTCAGCTCCTCAAGCTCCGCCGTCAGGGACTGGTTCATGCTGACTCCGCAGGAAAGTACACCGATGGTGAGAAACAGCATCAGGCAGATGACTGTCATGGTGCTGACCATAGTGTTGATCCGGCTGTTCATCTGCCGGAATACAAAAAGATTTAAGTCTTTCAGGTAAAAGCGCTTTCTCCCCTGGACCATCCGCAGCAAAAGCCCGGACAAAGACCAGAAAAAGAGAAAAGTCGCCAGGCTTCCAAGCCCGATAAGCAGCAGTGTTTGATTCCGGTCCACGGTTCCCAGAACTCCCAGCACCGAAAGGTAGCAATATGCCAGAAGTCCCAGAGAAACCAGAAAGACCGCTCCTGCCAGAATGGGATTTTTCATCCGCACCTTCTCGTTTTTCCGCTCCGCCGTAAGGAGATCCAGAAGCTTGTATCTGGAAACTGTCACCGCATTAAAGAGAATCACCAGAACATACATAATGCCGAAATAAATTACCGTTTTCACCGCAGCCTTTCCGGAAAAGACAAAGGTATAGCTAGTCATGTCGGCCTCAAACATCCGGGCCACCAGAACAGACATGAGCTGGGAGGCAAAGACGCCGGCCACCAGTCCGATCCCTAAGGAGATCAGCCCGATCACCACCGTCTCCCCAAAAAGAATCCGGGAGATGCCGCCCCGGCTCATGCCCAGGGTCATATACACTCCAAACTCTTTTTTCCGCCGCCTTATGAGAAAATTGTTGGCATATACTATCAAAAAACCAAGATTTATAGAGACAAATACGGAAACGCCGGCCAGCATGGCAAGCATCAGCTGGATAATCTCCCTGGTGGACGCAGAAACTGCCTGCATCACATTCTGGGAATCCAAGGCGTTAAACACATAGAAAACCGCCACCCCCAATACCAGCGTAAGAAAATAAACCGTGTAATCCTGAAAGCTCTTTTTCAGATTCCGCAGGGACAATTTAAACAGCATCATTCAAATCACCTCCCAGCAGGGCCATTACATCTATGATCTGATTGAAAAAGCTCTTTTTGTCTCCTTTGCCCCGGCGGATCTCGCTGAAAATCCGACCGTCCTTAATAAAAAGAATGCGGGAAGCATAGCTGGCTGTAAAAGCATCGTGGGTCACCATCAAAATGGTAGATCCGCTTTCCTCATTCATGCGCACAAAGCAGTCCAGCAGCATCCGGGAAGCCTTGGAATCCAGGGCGCCGGTAGGCTCATCCGCCAGAATCAGTTTTGGTCCCCCCACAATGGCACGGGCCGAAGCCGTCCTCTGTTTCTCCCCGCCGGAGATCTGATAAGGATATTTGGAAAGAATCCCGGAAATCCCCAGCTTTCCCGCCGCTTCCTTCACCCGTTTCTCAATCTCTCCCGGCGAAACATGCCGGATGGATAAAGCCAGGGCAATATTTTCGTAGACTGTCAGAGTATCCAGCAGATGGAAATCCTGAAAAATAAAGCCAAGCTCCTCCCGGCGGAACCGGTTCAGGGCATTTCCTTTAAGCTTCGTGATATCCTGTCCGCCTACCTCAATCTGTCCGCTGGTAATGCGGTCTATGGTGGAAACACAATTTAAAAGGGTGGTCTTTCCGCTCCCGCTGGCCCCCATAATCCCCACAAACTCTCCCTCCAGCACCTGGAAGCTGATGCCGTCGAGGGCTTTCGTCATATTTCCTCTGCTTCCGTAATATTTTTCCATATTTGCTACGTCTAAGATGGTACGCATGTTGGACCTCCTAATTTTAGTTCCGCATCCGCCCTGCCAGGCCCCCTCCTGAAGATCCGGGCTTCTGCTGTTTGTTTCGTTCTGTTTGTATTTTACCGGAACCGCCGTCTTCGTACCATCGAATTTCCTTGCTGCTTCCTTTCATTTTTGTAAGATTTCTTCTGGGGCAGCCTACCGCAACTCCACATAGCTCCCCTTTGGAAAGTATATCCGGATCTCGCATCCCTCTCCCTCCTGGGAGAGGGCCTCGATGCCGTGGCCCAGCCTGCCGCAGAGCTTCCGGCAGAGATAAAGGCCAAGGCCTGTGGCCTGAGTCTGTATCCGTCCCTTGCTTCCCGTGAAGCCTTTCTCAAAGATCCGCTCCAGGTCTTCCTCCGGTATGCCCCTGCCATTGTCCCGGACGGACAGGCAGATGCGCTCTTTCCCGCCGGATCCCGTAAAGTCCAGCCGCAGAGTCTCCTTATCGCAGTACTTGATGCTGTTTAATAAAATCTGGTTGAGGATAAAGGCCAGCCACCGCTCGTCGCTGTACACCGTCAGGTCAAGGCCTTCCATATGAATCCCTGTTTTTCTGGCAATCAATGCCTTCTTATTGCGTTTCACCGCCTGGGTGACCAGACTCTCTAGGGAAACGGGCCGTATGAGATAATCCTTCTCTACATGGGCGCTGCGGGCATAAAAAAGAGCCTGCTCCGTATAGGCTTCAATTTTTCCCAGCTCTTCTTCCAGCTCCCCGGACAGGACATCCCGGTGATTTTCCACCATCAGCTTGCCTGCTGCAATGGGCGTCTTCACCTCGTGGATCCACAGTTCAATATATTCTTTGTATTCTTTTTCCGCATTTTTGTAATAATTCACATGATCTGCCATGGAATGCTCCAGATCCCGGAGTACCTCCCGCATCAGCCGCTCTTCCTGGCAACCGGGAGGATCCAGCATTTCCGGCAGAAGATATTTTTTGTCAAGACCGGAAAGACTCTCCTCAATCCTGGAAAAATAGCGCTTTTTCCTGCAAAATTCACCGTAAGAAATCAAAAAGTAAACTCCGAAGGCGCAAAAGGCCGTATAGATCTGCAAAGCTCCTGCTGCCTGCAGAATCAGCAGAAAAATTTCCACCGTAGCCACAGCTCCGCCCAAAAGCAGAAGCTGCCCGTACCGTTCCTTTAAATAGACTGTGTATCGCATACCAGCATGTACCCCATTCCTCTCTTGGTCTGTATGACATGTTCCGCCCCAATGGATGAAAGCTTCCCCCGAAGCCTGGTGACATTCACCGTCAGGGTATTATCATCCACAAACAGCTCGCTGTCCCACAAATAAGCCATGAGCTGTTCCCTGGACACAATCTGGTCCCGGTTCTCCCCCAGGCAGTCCAGAATCCGCAGCTCGTTTTTCGTCAGCTCTACGCTTTTTCCTCCAGAGCTTACGGTCCCCCGGGACAAGTCCAGAACGAAATCTCCCAATCTGCGTTTCTGGGGCCTTAGGTTTTCCCGGCAGGATCGTTTTAAGACAGCCTCTATATGCGCCAGAAGAATCTGGGGATGGAAGGGCTTCGTGACAAAATCATCCGCACCCTGGCTCATGCTCATAAGCTCCGCCATCTGAGTGTCCTGGCTGGTAATGACAATGACAGGAAGATCCGAGACCTTCCTAAGTTCCCGGCACAGGTACAGGCCGTCCGTTCCCGGAAGGCCCAGATCCAGAAGCAGCAGATCCGCTTCTTTACTAAGAATCCCCTGCACCTGGTATTCCGTCTCCTGACAGCCCACTGCCTCATAACCGTTGTTGGCCAGAAACGTAACCAGTTCCCGGCAGAGCTTTTCGTCATCCTCCACGATTGCGATTTTTCTCATGTCAGCCCCTCCATCCGTTTTTTCTGGATTTCAGTATAGCGGACCTTATCTTCTTTTGCAAGCCGCCCGGAAAAGGAAAAACCGGTTTACTATAAAATAGATTCCGCAGACGGCCAGCCCCCAGAGAAACATTTTCAGAAAGAGAATGTGCCATGCCGCCTGCAGACGGGCCAGCTGATAGTCTTCGATTCCGCCCTTTAAAAAAACAGAAATTCCTATGAGCACCAGCGGAAGAAAGGCTCCCGCAAGAAAACTTGCAGCGGCCCCCAGGAAAAGACTGCTTCTCTCATAGCGCCGGATGCGCTTCATATAGTCAATCTCTGCCTCCGCCTGCTTATTTCCCGTCTCCTCTTTCTCTGCAAGCTCCCGGGTGAGCGCCTCATACTGCTCCCGGCAGCTTTCGCATTCCTCCAGATGCCCTTTCACCAGCTCTTTTGTCTCCCCGCAGACCAGTCCTTCTGCATACAGCGGAGCCACATCCCGGATAACTGCGCATGGTATTTCGTATTTCATAGTTTCCCTGCCTCCTTCACAATTTTTTCTTTTCCCCGGTAAAAATTTACCCGCGCCCAGTTTTCGCTCTCTCCCATGATTTCACCGATCTGGCGGAAGGTGAGATTTCCTATCAGGCGCAGGTACACCACCTCCCGCATGGGTTCTTTAAGCCCATGGAGGAGCTTGAGTACCTGCAGGCTGTCCCACTTTAGGAAAAAGTCCTCCTCCACCTCTTCCCCGGAGGGCAATTCCTCTTTAAGCCTCTCCGGTTCTTTGACCTTCTTCTTTAGGTAGCTCCGCCAAAGATTCTTGGCGATTCCGCAAAGCCAGGTGACAATACTGCTGTCCCCCTGAAAAGTCTCAATCCTGCCCACGGCCTGAAAAAAGGTTTCCTGGGTCAGTTCCTCCGCCAAATCCGCGTTATGGGTCCGGGAGAGCAAAAAAGCGTATACGGTCCGGGAATGTTCCTGATAGATTTTCTCCATGGGATCCATCTGTTTTTTACCTCCTTCTATCCCATTTGTGTCAAAAGGAAGGGATTCGTTACAATATTTTTTAAATTTAAGTCCCCGTAGCTCCATACACGAAATGCACCGTGACCGTATCTGCGTATTTCTCCATTTCCGCCAGATACTCCTCCTCCGTAATCATCTTTGTCTCTCCCCTTAAGGTTCTGGTGTAGGACGCATTTCCATCGGAATCAAAAGTTTCCGCCAGTTCTTCTTCCAAAACCAGGGTATCCGTCTCGTCGTCAATCACAAAGCGCTGCATACCATGGCCTGATCCTGCATAGAGACCGGAATCGTCGTAGGAAACGGGATAAGCAGTCCCCAGGCTTTCTATCGTCCCCAGCTTCCGGACTTCCCCGTCCCCGGCATAATAGACATTACAGAAAATAGATGCTTGATTTACCCCGTCGTCGTAGTACTGGTCCGTCACCAGCAGAACAGGAGAATCCGCCCCGATCTCCACAAGGGCAAACAGCTCCTCATCCTCCAAGCCGGCGATGGTTGGGCCGTACACATTGCTTTCCTTCTTTTTCCCGCAGGCCGTCAGGCACAGGACCGCAGCTATGGCCGCTGCCCGGCAAATTATTTTTTTCACAGAGATACCCGTCTTTCTTTCCATCTTTTTCATCCTCTCTTTCCCTTCGTTCTCCCTTTGATAACTGCCCCCAAATAACACAGGCACAACAAAACTCCTATCATCCCCGCCCCTGCGGCCGGTATAAAAAGCTTCTCATGGTTTACCGGCACATAAGTATACCCTCCCACCGCAATATACCGGTAAAGCATATATTCGATGCTGGTGGTAGCAGAGCTAATCGCAGACACTACAATGACTCCCAAAGCACCGACCGTCATAAAGATCAGCCCGCTTACCAGCAGCAGAGTCATATTGCGGTTGTGAAGGTTGATCTTCATCAAGTCTTCCAGGGTTACCTTATCTTCTTTTTCCGTCATCCGGGATTCCTCCTCCAAAAGTAAATCATCCAGGGACACCTGAAACATTCTGCCTATGCGGACCATGCTCTCCAGATCCGGAAGTGTAGTACCTCCCTCCCATTTGGACACGGTCTGCCTGGAGACGTTCAATTTCTCTGCCAGCTGTTCCTGTGTCATTCCCGCCAGTTTCCTTAATTGGTGCAGTTTCTTCCCAATTTCCAATTTTCTGGTCCTCCTTTCGGAAAAATCCTATCGAAAATACTGTTGTTTTTCCAGCAATTTGCCTTTCCATTTGTGCTCTATAGGATGACATTTTTATTATATCGGCAAAAAACCGGGATTGCAAAGCGTTCTTTTGCCACCTTGACCTGCCCATAAAATCTGAAATGATGACAAACAAATCAAACTGGCCAGGCTTTTGGGATTTGTTTATCTTAACAGACGGTCCGAAGGACTCCAGTTATGAATATGCCCCTTGTCAATGTGCGTCGTCACAACATATTTATGCTGCCCCTTTGTTACCGCGTCGGCAAGCTGCTTTCCGATTTCATGGGCTTTCTCATAGTGATATTTCTATATGGTTACGAATTTCTTTACCGATGTTGTTTTTCAAGTGTATGTTTGGTATGATGGTTAAAGAATATTAACGAAAGGATTTGAGAATATAAAACAGAAGCAGGTACTGATAGATACTGAAAAATGTATTGGATGTGGTATATGCGGTAAAATTTGTGCGGCACATAACCTCAAAATAAAGAATAGAAAAGCAGTTGCGATTATGGATAGCTGCATATTGTGCGGACAATGCTCAGCAATCTGCCCCCAAAAAGCAATTTTGATGGTTGGCTGCGGCAGCGGCCAAGTGGAAAAAACAGAAGAATTTCGCCTTGATCCAAATGATGTATTGAATACAATTCGGTTTAGAAGAAGTATCCGAAATTTTAAAGAAACGGAGATTTCACAGAATATTATTGAGCAAATTTTAGAAGCGGGCAGACTTACCCATACGGCAAAGAATATGCAGGATGTTTCTTTTGTTGTGCTTAATAAAGAGAAAAAGCGTATCGAAAAAATGGCTGTTAAAGTGTTCGGCACGGTTAAACCGATTGCGGATTTATTCAGTCCATTGGCCAGGAACAATAAAATCAACGACAGCTTCTTCTTTTTCAATGCCCCCCTTGTAATTGTTATATTAGCAAAGGATAAAACAAATGGTATTCTTGCGGCTCAAAATATGGAGTATGTGGCAGAAGCAAACGGTTTGGGCGTACTATACAGCGGCTTTTTCACGATGGCGGCGAATGTTTCCAGGAAAATTAAAAAAGCAATCAGCATTCCAAGCGGAAAAAAGGTTGCTATGACTTTGGTGCTTGGCTATCCTAATGTAAAATTTTTGCGTTCAACACCCCATAAAGAATTGAATGTCAGATATATGTAGGGGGGGTGAAATGGAAAAAGAATGTAAGCAGAACCTAAAATATATTGCAAACGGATTTCGGAAATGCAGAAATGCGTTTACTGCAATCGGAGATGAAACAAGGCAATTACTACTGTTGGTATTGCTTGAAAGTGATTTGTCAGGTATTCGAGTTGGAGAAATTGCAGAAAAGACGCATCTTACACGACCTTCGGTTTCTCATCATCTTCAAATATTAAAAGAAGCTGGCATTGTTGCAATGCGCCGTGAAGGAACGAAAAACTATTACTATGTAAGCACTGATGAAACACAGTGGAAGGATATTGCCGAGTTAGTTAATCGGGTTTATAACAGTGTACGACATATCAGTTCACAATCACAAGGAGAGGATAAGTTATGATTTTATATTTTTCAGGAACAGGAAACAGCGAATACACCGCCCAGCGAATTGGTAAAGAGATTGATGATGAGGTAATAAATCTTTTTGATAAAATCAGAATTCTAGACTATTCAGACATGAAATCGGAACGCCCGTGGATAATCGTTGTTCCGACCTATGCTTGGAGAATACCGCATATAGTCAGCGATTGGCTGGAAAAAACAAATTTTTCCGGAAACAAGGAGATTTATTTTGTTATGACCTGCGGCGGAAGTATTGGAAACGCAGGTAAATATCTTGAAACGCTTTGTGCGAAAAAGAATATGAATTATTGCGGTTGTGCAGAGATTGTTATGCCGGAAAACTATATTGCATTATTCTCCACACCGACCAAAGATAAGGCATTACAGATTATTAATCAATCCGAAAGTATCATAGACCGTACAGCACTTCATATCAAAAATGGAGATAAGCTGCCAAAACGAGATATTTCTTTTGGTGATAAAGTGAACAGCGGAATTATAAACAACCTTTTTTATCCAGTGTTCGTTCACGCAAAAAAATTCTATGTCACTGAAAACTGCATTTCCTGCGGTAAATGTGTTAATGTATGCCCTCTTAAAAATGTTAGTATTGAAAACGGAAAACCCAAATGGGGCGATAACTGTACGCACTGTATGGCTTGTATCTGCAAATGTCCGAAAGAAGCAATTGAATACGGAAAACACAGCAAGGGATTACCCCGTTATATTTGCCTAAAACAACTATAAGTAAAATATACGGGGAAGGACATCCGAAGTGAGGAACGAAGGTGGCCCATTTGAATAGCGGTAAATGGGTATATGCCCCGTATGCGGAAATAAGACACGAATTAAGGTGCGCCCCGAACGGTACTTGAAAATTTTCCATTGTTTTGCCTGAAATGCAAACAGGAAACAGTTATCAATCTGAAATGGGGAAATGTGGCAGTTGTCAAAAATCACCCAACAAAAGAACTAAATATATAGTTATCAGAGAGCCCGACGCACAGACGCAGAGCCGACATACTTGTTCAGAATTTTCTATTATCGGCTGTCGGCCGGATTACTGCCCCATGATTTTCATCCATACTGCGGTGTAGAAATCATTTAACTGCTGCAAAACACCTTTGCGTCTTCAAAAGGCATCCTGTGGAGAACCTTTTCAAAAAAGGCTCCTATCATACAATAGCGGTAACCACGAAAACATAAAAGGTATGGAGATAAATAATCTGACGGAAGACACATCCGATTAAAATATCCCATACCTTATTTTATTCGAAAAAACGGAGGATTTTGGTTCAGACAAACTGGCGAATAACACTCTGCTGGCTGCCCCTTAGCGGACTTGACGGTTATCTGCTTTATAGATTATACCTTAATGTCCAAAGACGGCCTCGGCATTAACGCAAATTCGCTGCTGCCTTTCACAATGCGGTTTTCTACATCTTCGCGAGTTATGCTGCGTACAATGCTTGTATCAAACGGCTGTCCAAGCTGCCAGTTGGGGTTTGCTTCTTTTACAGCTTCGTAAAATGCTTTTGTATACATTCGCTCATACTGTCCAAGTGTCCATGTGCCGCTTAATCTATCTGATTTATTGACGCTTAATTGATAGCGCGTAAAAACTTCCGTACGTTTTGTTGTATCGCCATTGGCGACTCCTTTTTCTTGTATGAAATGGCGCATTGTTTCGTCAAACATATCTTGCCGGGCAGTTTCGGAAACATCTATTATTTTATGGAACTCAGACGGGTCTTTCCCTGTAATGTCCATTCCCGCTACACCATAGGGATTTACGAAATCACCATCCTCGTCAAAAAGTCCCATATAATTACGAATAAATGTTTCTTCATCTGCTTCAAATGGATTTTTAAATTTAAAATCAAGGTCCTCATATTTTTGCCCAAGCATTTGCTTTAACATTTTCAGGTTTTGCAAATCTTGTTCCGCCTTTGCTTCTGCAGCAGACTTGGTTTCTTCTCCGTTGGTATGTCCTTCGTCATACATTGCTTTAGCACGTTTATATCGTGCGCTGTTTGTGTTAATTGCACCTGTGTAAGGCTTATAACCTACAGTCATTGACATAACGAAATCCTCCCTAAATATAAATTCCTTTTGGCATACTTTGTTATTACATCGGCAGTTTAGCAGAATTTTTTAAGGAAGCTTGGAAAAGTTGTTGATTTTCATAAAAAAATTTTCCTCCCTTTGCGGCTGTCGCCGCATAGAAGAAGAAAAGGAAAAGCTGCCTGGTGTGCCAGCACCCCATTCAGCTTTTCCTTTTCTCCTTCTGCCCGGCTCTTAGCTAGATAATAATGCAAACTAAGCCGCCGTTGCTGTCGTTTACGATTTTCTGCATGGTTTCCTGGAGTTTTACCTGGCTCTCGTCTCCAATCTGGTAGATTTTTCCGCGGATTCCGTCTTCTACCAGTTCTTCCACGGATTTTCCGAAAATATTGGTACTCCAAATGCTCTCGTTTTCTCCCCCGCTGTCTTTTAAGTAAGAAATCAGATCCTTGGCCTGGGCCTCACTTCCCACAATGGGCGCAATCTCCGTCTCGATATTGGCCCTTATCAGGTGGATGCTGGGCGCTACGGATCGGATTTTGACGCCGAACTTGTTCCCCTGGTGAATCAGCTCCGGCTCCTCCAGGGTAATCTCGGACTGATCCGGCATCACCACGCCGTATCCCTTCTGGCGCACGGAAGTAATGGCTGTCTCCACCTTCTCATATTCTTTCTTCATCTTGGACAGCTCCCGGATCAGGGTCATCAGCTCGTATTCTCCCAGAATCTCGCTTCCCGTCAGTTCGCTTAACAGCTCATAGTAATAGCGATCGTCGATTTCCACATCAATCTTTGCCGTACCGCTGTCCGTCTGAATCTGATCCAGCTTCATGCGATCGATGAATTCGCTCTCCACGCGGATATTTTCCGGGCGGATGTCCCGGATGGTATTTAAGTCCTTGGACAGTTCCCGGATGTGTGTAATGATTTCTTCCTTAATCCGGTGATCCATGGGCAGCATCTCCACCCATTTGGGCACATAAAACTCCAGCTTTGCCAGCGGGAATTCATAGAGAATCTGCTCCAGAATCCGGGTGATGTCTTCTTTTCTCAGCTGTTCGCAGTTTACCGGAAGCACGGAAACGCCGTACTTCTCTTCCATTTTTTCCGCCATCCCAGTCACGGCTTCACTGTAAGGCTTCTCGGAGTTTAAGAGGACAACGAAAGGTTTCCCCAGCTTTTTCAGCTCCCCAATGGTCCGCTCCTCCGGTTCTATGTAATTATCCCTGGGAATGTCTCCAAAGGATCCGTCGCAGGTGACAACGATGCCGATGGTAGAATGATCGGTGATCACTTTTTTTGTCCCCAGCTCCGCCGCCTGGGTAAAGGGAACTTCGTAGTCAAACCAGGGCGTCTTTACCATGCGCTCTGCATCGTCCTCCATATGTCCTTCGGACCCGGGAACCATAAAGCCCACACAGTCAATCATCCGCACCTTCACCGCCACATCGTCGGAAATGCGGACCTCCACTGCCTCCTTGGGAATAAATTTGGGCTCCGTGGTCATAATGGTCTTTCCCGCCGCAGACTGAGGCAGCTCATCCCTGGCCCGCACCCTGGCATTTTCATCCTCAATTCCCGGCAGCACGCAGAGATCCATAAAACGTTTGATAAAGGTGGATTTCCCGGTGCGCACCGGCCCTACCACCCCCAGGTAAATCTCGCCCCCTGTCCGGGTCTGAATGTCCCGGTACAGGTTATATTCGGAACTTTTGTCCATAAAAATACCCCTTCCATATATGCTGTTACAGTATATGTGAAGGGGCAGGTTTGTATGAAGCTTTTCTTAAGAGCACTCGTCTTCCTTAGAAAAGAACCTTTCGTTAAGATATCCGCTTAAAATGACTGCCTTCATTGGCCGGTTCAGCTTCATGTAGTAACCGGTCCCGTAGTGTCCGGTAATACCGGCATAAATATTGTGATTCTCGCAGAGAGGCAGAAGACACACATCGTCTCCTTTTCTCACAGTTCCCGAGGCCGTGCTGCGCATCAGCACATGAGCCCCCTGCATCCAGATTCCGTTCTCAAAATCGGGATATTTCGGCAGTTCCTTTCCTCCGTTGGTACATGCAAATCCGGCCTCAATACGGTGGTTATCTGAACGGTAAACCGTATTTAGCTCTGCACAGCAGGTATTCCATATGTATTTTCCCTCCAGAGCCGCTTTCATAACCTGCCGCCAGGTTCTTCCATCTCTGGAATGATCGCCGCTGCTTCCCTCCACATTTGCAAATACCGTTCCTTTGGCATATTTCTCACTTAAGCCTTTGTAAACGGACTGGAAGGGAAGAATGACATACTCATCCGAATACTGTTTCCGGGCGTCCCAGAGACTGTGAAACTGATATATTCGGGGATTTTCTTCAGAAACCTGGTACACAACCTGGCACACGGCCTTTTCCTCTTCTGTCAGTTCCAGCCCTGCCCCTGCTTCTGTAAGCGGCAGATGATTGATAAAACGATTGGGCATAAAGTACCTCCTATTCCAGTTCCGCATCCGCCCTCTGGACTTCTGCTGGTTTATCTTATGCCTGAGGTTTTTCTTTTATACCGCCTGTCCCCTCCAATTCCATCATGCGGAAGGTTATCATCACATAGAGCAGGGTATCGTAGTCGTCCAGGTTTAGGTCAATCAGCTCTTTGATCTTTTCCATCCGATAGAGAAAGGTACTCCGATGTATGTAGAGCTGCTTCGCCGTCTGCACGGCGTTCAGGTGATTCCGCACGTAAAGCTTCAGGGTATGGTAATAATCTGTGTGATGGATCTTGTCAAAATGCAAAAGCTCCAGAATCTTCCGGGAACATACCAGTTCTCCCGGCAGCTCTCCCCGGCTCTGTTCCAGGAGATAATCCAGGGCAATCTCGTCAAAACGGTGAATCCAGCGGAAAGGAGCGCGCCGGTTCCCCACCTCCAGGGCAACGGCTGCCTGCCGGTAGTAGCAGTGGATCCCCGCAAACCCCGTAAACGCATTGCTGATACCGGCTTTAAGGAAACTGTCCCGCAGGAAATAGACAATCTTGTCCATGGCATCCTCGATCCCGCCCCCGAACCGGGTCAGGTTCACAAAGATGGTAATGTTGTTCTCATACTGGAAAGCACAGGAATGGCCCAGCATATTTTCAATATGGCTGCAGATAAAACGTACGGTCAGATTTTCCAAATCCAGCGCCGCCACTTTCAGATTGATGCAGAAATACCGGTGTTCCGGAAGCCAGCCGAACTCGGAAAACCACTGCTCCGTCACGGCCCGGTCCTGCTCCGGATTCAGAAGAATATCTGAAAGAATCCGGTCCAGACGGTATCCCATATCCGTCTGCAGGGTCAGCTGTTTGGACAGCGCCATTTTAATATAGTCCGTCAGATGCTCCAGAAGGGCCCCGTCGTAAGCTTCAAAGCGACTCAAGCTCTCCGGCATTGTCACCCGGTAGGCAAAGCGGTCATGTTCAAAAATATTCACGCACAGGCTCCTGGCCCCGGTGATATAATCGGGAAAAAAGTACGTACCCTTTTTTTTCATGAGGCTCTGCTGCCTGCTGTTTTGGTACTCGCTGCTGTACTCAAAAATGGCATCCGGATCCACCAGGCCGGACAATTCCGCACGGGTGTCAATGACGCTGGAATATGCAATGACAAAATAATCCGCCGAATTTACGATCACCGGATTGTGGAATACCCGGAAGCTCTCGTCCAGCATTTCCTGGATGCTGCCCTCCTGGTGGGCCAGTTCATAGAGTCTTTCGTCCCACTGGCCGTAATAGTCGAACAGCCGCTGAATCTCATTGAAGAGCAGAAAGGGAGAGGTATCGTCTACCAGCTGGAAGACCTGCCCGTTCTTCCCGGTATTCCGCGTGCGGATCTTCCCGATGCAGAACAGCACTGCCTCTTCCGGGACAATCAGATCCTGCCCGGACACCTGCCCCTGGACACAGATATATATTTTATGGTTCTGCATCTCGTCCCCGTCGCAGTAGAAAAGGACCCGCTCCAGATGCAGCTCGTTGGACAGTGCCTTCTTATTCTGAAGGGTGAACTTGGATTTTAACTTATGTGCCAGAATGGAGGTGCTGAGTTTCATCGTACCGAATCCCCTGTTCCATTGTAACTCTCATACTGATGACTGGGGCCTCCGCACACCGGGCAGCGCTCCGGCACCTTCTCCCCGCTCATCACATAGCCGCAGATGGGACAGACATAGACGGGTTCCGCTGCGAAATGTTCCAGGTCTGCCGCCTGCCTCAAAAGTGACGCATGTTCTTTTTCCGCTGCGGCTGCGCTTGTATAGGCCTGCTCCGCCAGAGGACTCTTATGTTCCCCTGCATACTCTGCAAGCATCTGGTACAGATGCTGATATTCAAATTCTTCGCCCGGAAGAAAACTCTTCACAGTCTCCGCAAAAGGCGCCGGGCATTCCAAAACCGAGTAAAAATTCCGGGCATGATAATACTCGGAGGCAGCCAAAGCCTCAAAAAGGCCTGCAATTCCTTTCATTCCCCTGCGTCCGGCCCGATCCGCAAACATCAGATATTGAAAATGGGCCAAAAGCTCACTCTGAACGGTTTCCTTAAGCTGCTTTTCCAGAAGGACATCCTTCCTCTCACGCCCGTAACAGTCCTCGGAAAGATCGGAAATCCGGTATTTCAGCTCACCCTTCTCTTCATAAAAATGAATCATATGGTGTTCCACATCACTGGCCCGGATTTCTTTTGACACATCCTCTATCCTGGCTCCGCCCCCTCCGGTACAGATCAGGGGGATTCCGTCCACACAGTCTGCAAACCGGGAATGCACGTGTCCGCAGAGCAGGTATTTCACTTTTTCCTTCCAGGGGCTGTAAGCCCTGCGCAGACGGGCAAATTCTTCCTCCGAAACGCAGTTTAAAATAAAATGATTGGGAATCGGAATGTGAAAGGCCACAAGGACCTGCTGTACCTCATCCATAGAAAGAACCCTGGACAACAGTTCCAATCCCTCTTCTTCAAAAGTACGCAGCGCGTTGTCCAGCACCACCACGGCAAAGTGTTCCGTTAAAAGAGCATAATTTTTCAGCCCGAAGTGCTCCGTGTAAGCACCCGTATCGTGATTTCCCCGAAGAGCATACACCGGATTTCCGGCCAGAGCCTCCGTCATGTTTTCAATCAGCTGATAGTGATGCCTGGTCCCTGCCGGAACCAAATCCCCCACCACCAGTGTAATATCGTCCCGGCTGCTCTCTTCCAGGGCGCCCGCATACACTTTCATATGATACGTGCCGAGCCCCTCGCATCCCGGATCCCCGATGACGCCTATGGAATGTACATCTGCAAGCCGGAGAATCGGCTCTGTCACTTTTACTATTTTCGCTTCCTTCATGTTATAGATTCCCGCCTTTCTGGTTGCTTCAATTCCTGAACTGCTGCTTTTTATTGTAACACAAGCCTCCGGATACCTCAAGATACGGGAAAGAAGACATCCGGTTTTTATACCACCTGATGCCCGGCAAAAATCCGGCGTCCCAGCCGGAAAGACAATCCCGTCATAAGCAGGGCAAAAACCACAATCACCCACACATAAGAAAGGCCTGCCCCGCTTTCTGTCCATATCTTCGGAATCATGATGGGCTGCTCCGCCAGAAAACACCAGATGGGATTCAGGCTGAAAAGCTTTGGCGGCATCCCCATCTGAGCGAAGAGGCTGGGAAGCCCGTAAACACAGAGAGACACAATCACCGCCAAAAAGGAAGTTTTGCACAGGGCGGAAATCGTCAAAGTGACCGCCGTTAAAATCAGGGAACCGCTCACCCAGAGAAGCAGGCAGAGACCCGCAGCTTCCATACAGGAGAGAAAATAAGGCGTCCCCAACAAAATCCAGTGGTTATTCAGCTGAATGCTGCACCCGCCTCCTGCCGGTCCGTAGTCCAAGAAAAAGCCCAGGGACATAGGAATTAGAAGCGCTCCTGTAGAAAGCAGGGTAAACAAATAAGAGGCCAAAAGCTTTGCCCGGGCACATCTGCCCTTCCCGTGCCGGGAGGCCAGGATCAATGCGTCCGTTCCCCTGGTATATTCCTCGGAAAATACCGGAGACAGGGCAATTACCAAAAGACAGCCTATAAATACCATCATATACATTCCCATTTCTATAAAATTTATCCATCCTCTATTGTAATCCCAAACCAATTCCCGTTCATCTTCATAGCCGGGAAACGCCTCCCGGATGCTAAGGCCGTTCCGGCTCCCGTCATTCTCCGCCCAGAATGTAGAAACGACGTCGTAGGTAGCATTCACTTTCCAAAAAGCCGCATCCGGAGCGGCAGGCGCATACACTCCGAGAATTTCCTCTACTTTCTCCTCCGTCAGGGGACCTTTGTAGCGGGCAGCTATCTCTTTGTCCAGACGGACTGCCTCCTTCCCCAAAATGTACTTTCCGTCCGGCCCCAGCACCACTTCCTGGCCAATTCCCCGGGCTATATACATGGACAGGCTCATAAACCCTACGAAGAGAAGGGCCGCATACACCATTTTTTTGCGGAATATTTTACCGAATTCATATCCGATCATCTGCATCATTGTTCTGTTCCCTCCTCGCTGAAATAATAAAGATACAGGTCCTCCAGAGTAGGCTCTGCCTCCGCCGCTCCTTCCATGGGTCTGGTATCAGAGATAATGCGGAGAACTGTCTCTTTTCCTGCATTTTTAAGATTTCCTACGTTGTATTTCTCCACATATCTGACTGCATCTTTGGAATCTACCCTGCACTCCCACACCAGCCCCCGGGCCTCCCGGGTAATTACCTCCGGGGCTCCCCGGTGCAGAAATTTCCCGTCTTTCATCACCAGGATTTCATCCGCAATATACTCCACATCCGGCACAATGTGGGTAGACAAAAGGACAATCTTATTCCGGGAGAAGGAGCTTATCAGATTGCGGAACCGCACCCGCTCCTTGGGATCAAGTCCCGCCGTAGGCTCATCCAGAATCAGAAGCTCCGGCTCGTTTAGCATAGCCTGGGCAATCCCCAGCCGCTGCTTCATACCGCCGGAAAGGGTTTTGATCTTCCGCTCCCTCTCATTGCAAAGCCCCACCATATCCAGAAGTTCCAAAGCCCGCAGACGGGCCTGCTTTTTCCCCAATCCTTTCAGGGAAGCAATATAGAGGAGAAATTTGTAAGCCGTAAACTCCGGGTAATAGCCAAAGTTCTGAGGCAGGTAGCCGAGAACATTCCGGTATTCTTCTCCCATTTTCTTTATATTCTGTCCATTGTAAAAAATTTCCCCGGAGGTAGGTGTTTGGATATCACAAATCATACGCATCAGCGTAGTTTTTCCGGCCCCGTTGGCACCCAGCAGTCCGTACACCCCGCATTTTAATTCCATATCCACCCGATCTACCGCCAGTTTTTGTTTGTACTGTTTCGTCAGGCGGTCCAGCCGAAGTTCCATCTTTCATCCTCCTTCCCATCGATTCCGCGCAAAAATTTCACAGCGCACAGGCCTAAAAGCCCGGCACTTGCAAGACTGGCGGCATATATCCATTTAGACCCGGATATAATTTGTAAAATTCCAGGAATTTCAACAATCATTTCCACAATCTGCATCCAGATAAGCGTCACCGCTACGGCCGCTCCAATCAAAACAGTTCCCTGGAATCTCCTCCGGAACAGCGTCATAAGATACAGGTAAATGCAGTCAGACACGAGCTGGGGAAGCAGAAAGAAGAGCAAAACCTGCTCCGGAGAGATCCCCGCCCAGATACCGCCCAAAAGGACCAGAATGGCTATCATAGCATCCACCGCCCCGAAAATCAAAAGCCGCATTCCCATAAGCTGGCGCAGATTGTAACGGCAGGCCTGTTCCAGTTCCCAGACATTATCCCGGTAACTCCGCAGAATCTCTGTAATTCCGATGATTCCCACAAGCGGCCCGCAGACTGCCAGCAAAGACAGGATACCGGCGTTCTCCCCAAATCCCGGATTTAAAAAGCTGCCCAGCAACAGGACCACGCATCCCTGGAGAATCCAAGCCAGAGGAGAAATATACGCTGCCTGATTCAGCACTCGTTTCCCGTAACACTGCTTAGGCACCAGGCGCAGGCTCTTCCGCTCCAGATACAGAAGCTCCAGGGATTTCCGCTTCCGCTCTTCCTCCGGAATCAACGGAGGCCCCCCCGTAAGAAAACAACGGATTTCTTTTTCGGACAAATTTTTTTTACAACATCCTTTCAACTTCAATGTACGCCTCCTTATTCCAATTCCGCATCCGCCCTTCCAGCGCTCCCCACAAGAAGTATTTATAGACGCTCTGCGTCTGTAAATACTTCTGGCCCTGGATTGGGCTTCTGCTGTTTCCAGTTCCGCCATTCCTAAAATTCTTTCATACAGCGCTTCAGCTTATCCATTCCCTGTTTCAGGCGGGACTTCGCCGTTGACATGGGAATATCTGCTATCTGTGCAATCTCCCGAAGTTTAAAATCGTAAAAGAAATGCAGGATAATCACCTCCCGCTGGGCCGGATTCAGCATATTCAGCGCCTCCACTACCTGATCAGAGTTCTCAGCTCTTGCAAGATCTGGATCTTCCTCTGCTAGGGTCTCCAATATCTCCGGCCCCACCATAGAGACCGCCTGTTTCCGGAAAAAATCCGTACAAACGTTGCCCGCAATCCGATAGAGATAGGCTTTGAATTTTTTCTGTTCCACATAAGTGCCGATGTAGCGGAGCAAATGAAGAAAGGTCTCCTGGGTACAGTCATAAGCCGCCTCCCGATCCCCCGTTTTGTAATAACAGAACCGGTAGATGCCGTCATAATACTGCTCAATCAGAATATCCAGAAGTTCCGTCTCACCCTGTTGGATTCTGCCGATAAGTTCACTGTCCTTCAGTTCCAAGCCCCCCCTTATCTGCGATGTAAAATATTTTACATCTACTATAACGGAAAAAGCCGCAGAAAAGATTTAAAAATATTTTACTAAATTTTAAATCATTTCCCGTTGACACCTTTTCCGGCACTTTGCTATAATAAATACAGGTGAAAGTCTTACTGTCTGCATTTTCGGAGCACTGCTCCAGCAGACCGTATTCCTGGCACATCGCTGATAATTTCACAAAAACAAATTACAACCACAGAAAAGGGCGGGTGCCGGAACGGATTTTCCATTAACTTGGAATGCCCTCTGGGATTTCTCCCTGTAACCGGTGCCTGACGGAAAGGAACGTACATGAGTTACACAAGAAAAAACCTGGAGGAACTGAATATTATGGATGATTTTCTGATGAATGCAGTGGCATCCGACGGCGAAAACGGTGAGGAATTCTGCAGGCTGATACTGTCTACCCTTTTGGAACGGGAAATTGGAAGCGTCCGGGTAACCGTACAGAGAACGATTCCTCCATTGTCTCCCGGTCTCCGCGGAATCCGTATGGATGTAGAGGTATTGGAAGAATCGGTCCATGCCGAAGAATCACCTGCATCGGTCTGGAACATTTACGATTTGGAACCGCATATTTATTGCGATGTACACCTGCCCCGGCACAATCGCTTCTATCAAGCACGCATCGACGGCCGGTATCTAAGAAGCGGAGAACGGGATTTTTCAAAAATGCCCAATCTCTATATGATTACCATTACGCCTTACGATCCTTTCGGATACGATCATATGGTATACCGTATCCGGAATCAATGCGAAGAACTGCCGGACATGCCTTATGAGGACGGCATCCGCCATTTCTATTTTTATACCAAAGGGAGAAAAGGCGGAACTCCTGCCATCCGGGCTATGCTGGACTATTTTCAGGACAGCCGGGCAGAGAAAGCAGACGGTGAGGTACTTCAGAAAATTCATCAATATGTCAGCCATGTGAAGATTTTACCGGAGGTGAAAGACGAATTTATGCACTTAGAACAGTATCTTTGGGAAAGGATTCATGTTGAAGTAGATCAAATACGCAAAGAACTTGAAAAAGAAATGGCGGAACAGGTGACCTCTCAAGTGACGGAACAGGTTACTGCACAAGTGACAGAACAGGTTACTGCACAGGTGACAGAACAGGTTACTGCACAGGTGACAGAACAGGTTACTGCACAGGTGACGGAACAGGTTACTGCACAGGTGACAGAGCAAGTAGCCCGGGAAACCGAGCTGCGTGTAGTCCGCGAATGCCAAATTAATCATATTCTGGAACTCCTGGAAGATTCCGGGGAACCCCCTGCTTCCTTAAAGCAACGGCTTTTGGATGAAACAGATCCTGCCGTTCTCAAAAAATGGCTGAAACTTGCGGCTAAATCAAAGTCTTTTGAAGAATTTGAAGCCGGAATGCAGCTGCACAAAAGTTAAAAAACAGCTCCTTTTCCATAAGAACCGCTTCACTGCTTTCTTACCGAAAAGGAGCTGTTTTCTCATATCAAAGTCTTACGCAAATTTCCTCTTCGCAGCCTCCACCACATGGCCTACCAAAACGGAGGTGGTCACACTGCCCACACCGCCCGGCACAGGGGTAATTGCCTCTACAATGGGCTCTACCTCCGCATAAGCCACATCGCCGCAGAGCTTGCCCTCTTCGTTTACGTTGATTCCCACATCAATAACCGTCTGGCCCGGGGACACATACTCTGCACCCACCACGCCTGCACGGCCTGCTGCCACAATGAGGATCTCCGCCTCGCGGGTTACACTTGGCATATCCTTCGTGCGGGTGTGGCATACAGTCACGGTAGCATTCTTCTTGATCAGCATCATGGCTGCCGGTTTTCCCACTACCAGGCTTCTTCCGATAACAACAGCCTTCTTGCCCGTGCAGTCGATTCCGTAGTGATCCAGGATCTCCATGCAGGCCTGGGGTGTACAGGGCGGGAAGCCAATCTGCTTGCCGGTAAATACGCCTGTCAGGGACGCGTCTGTCTGGCAGTCCACATCCTTCTCTGCAGACAATGCGTTTTCTACCAGGGCCTGGTCAATATGCTTGGGCAGGGGACGGAACATCAGCACACCGTGAATATTGTCATCCTGGTTTACTTCCTCAATGACTTTCAAAAGCTCTTCCTGGGTCACTTCCGCCGGAAGCAGATATTTCTTATACTCTACGCCCAGAGTCTCACAGCGCTTGGTTGCGCCTCTCTCATACGAAAGATCGTCCGGTCTCTCTCCCACACGGATAATGCCAAGGGTCGGGTTTACCCCCTTTGCCTTCAGCGCCTCCACGTCTGTTTTGATCCGCTCGTTTAAGGCAGCGGTTACTTCTTTCCCTAATAATTGTTTTGCCATTGTTATCTCCTTATTCCAGTTCCGCAGATTTTCTCCCAGGCCCCTCTTTAGAAGGATTTCCGGCCGCTTAAAACATGCGTCCGCAATTCCTTCTGGGCCTGCTCCCAAATCTGCTGTTTTTTATTCCAGTTCCGCATCCGCCCTCCCTGCGCACTTCCCTTAGAAAGACTTCCGGCCGCTTAAATACTGCGTCCGTAATTCTTTCTGCACGCTGTACGGGCTTCTGCTGTTTTTTTATTCCAGTTCCGCAGATTTTCTCCCAGGCCCCCTCTTTAGAAGGATTTCCGAACGCTTAAAACATGCGTCCGCAATTCCTTCTGGGCCTGCTCCCAAATCTGCTGTTTTTTATTATCTCAGCCGTCCGTTTACGCCGGCAAATACTTCGTCTGCGATCTTCGTATATTTTTCGATCATAGCGTCCGCTTTGGCGTTCAATTCCGCCGCGTACTCCTTGTCCGCCATGGATTTTGTATTGATAAAAACGTTTAAGGATGCTCCCAGAAGGGCTGCCTTGCAGAATGCTACGCCTACGCCTGCATCGCTGATAGCCAGAGCGGAACCTTTGGCCGCAAACTCTACAATCAGATCAATGGCCTCACAGCACTTTTCCATAATCTCCATGGGAACGGAACAGGCATCCTTTAAAACAATGGCCATCACCCGGGCCTTCTCCGCCTTCTCTTCTTCCGTCTCCCTGGGCATTCCATAGGCCTTGGACAAGGGCTCAAAAACTTCCGCGTCCCGGTCAATGAGACGCAGGAAATCTGCCTGGAGGGCCGATGCCTTTTCTTTCAGAGCGTACATCTCTTCCTCCACATCCGCATATTTCTTCTTTCCCACAGTCAGGCTGCCTACCATATTGCCGAGAGCCGTACCTACGGCAGCCACCAGGGCAGATGCACCGCCGCCCCCCGGAACGGGAGCCTTGGATGCCAGAACTTCTACAAATTCGTCACATTTGCTGGTTGAAAATCCCATTGCTTTTCTTCTCCTTTACCCGCCGAAAGGGCTGCCGCAGGCGCGGCTTTTGCCCGCTGCCTGCAGTACCCCTTCGGTATTCTTTACATTATTTTACTGACATCTTCCCCGCGGTTTAGAACAATCCGGATATCTTTCCGGTCTCATCTACATCGATACGCTCTGCAGCCGGTACCTTGGGAAGGCCGGGCATGGTCATAATCTCGCCGGTCAGGGCTACGATAAAGCCTGCACCAGCAGAAATCTTCAGATTGCGGACCGTTACCTCGAAATCCTTGGGCGCGCCAAGCTTCGTCTGGTCGTCGGTCAGGCTGTACTGTGTCTTTGCCACACAGATGGGGCAGCTGCCAAATCCCAGGGCTTCCAGCTCCTTGGCCTGCTTCTGGGCATTTGCAGTCAGAACTGCGCGGGAGCCGCCATAGATCTTCTGAACAATGGCGTTCAGCTTATCCTCAATGCTGGTGCCCTCCAGTTCATAGGAGAAGGTGAAGCTGTTGGGCTCTTCCACCAGACGGATCACTTCCTCGGCCAGCTTCACGCCGCCTTCGCCGCCCTTGGCCCATACTTCGGACAGAGCTACATTTACGCCCAGCTCTTTACATTTGCTCTCTACCAGATCAAGCTCTGCCTTAGTATCTGTAGGGAATGCGTTGATGGCAACCACACAGGGCAGCTTGTATACATCTTTGATATTGCTTACATGCTTTAAGAGGTTGGGAAGTCCCTTCTCCAGAGCCTCCAGGTTCTCATTGTTCAAATCTGCCTTAGGTACGCCGCCGTTGTACTTAAGAGCCCTTACGGTGGCTACGATAACCACTGCGTTGGGTTTAAGGCCTGCCATGCGGCACTTGATATCCAGGAACTTCTCTGCACCCAGGTCTGCACCGAAGCCTGCCTCGGTGATGGTGTAGTCCGCCAGCTTCATTGCCATCTTAGTCGCCGTTACGGAGTTGCAGCCGTGTGCGATATTGGCGAAGGGGCCGCCGTGCACGATGGCCGGCACATGCTCCAGAGTCTGTACCAGGTTCGGCTTCAGGGCATCCTTCAAAAGAGCTGCCATAGCACCCTGGGCGTTCAGATCGCCTGCCGTTACCGGTTTCTGCTCAGAAGCCTTTCCGTAGGTGTAGCCGATGATAATTCTGGCCAGTCTCTCCTTCAGATCCGTAATGTCATTGGCCAGACAAAGAACTGCCATAATCTCAGACGCAACCGTAATGTCATAGCCGTCCTCTCTGGGCATTCCGTTGGTCTTTCCGCCAAGTCCGTCTACCACGTTGCGCAGCTGGCGGTCGTTCATATCCACACATCTTCTCCAGGTAATCTTTCTGGGGTCAATGTTCAGGGCATTTCCCTGGAAAATATGGTTGTCAATCATGGCTGCCAGCAGGTTGTTGGCTGCGCCGATTGCATGGAAGTCGCCGGTAAAGTGAAGGTTGATATCCTCCATGGGAACTACCTGGGCGTATCCGCCGCCTGCCGCTCCGCCCTTTACGCCAAATACGGGTCCCAAAGACGGCTCACGCAGAGCTACCATAACCTTTTTGCCCAATTTCTGCATACCGTCTGCCAGGCCTACGGTAGTGGTGGTCTTACCCTCTCCTGCCGGAGTCGGGTTGATAGCCGTTACCAGAATCAGCTTTCCGTCTTCTGCGTTGGTTTCTTTCAGCAGATTGTAGTCAATCTTCGCTTTGTACTTTCCGTACTGCTCCAGATATTTGTCGTCAATCCCTGCCTTCTCTGCGATGGCAGTGATCGGCTCCATCACTGTCTCCTGTGCGATCTCGATGTCTGTTTTAAATCCCATTTCGAACTCTACCCCTTTCTTTATTTATGTCCATGCTTTTTGGACATCCGGTACACCCTTAGGTGTTTCTTTGTTTACGCATTCCGCGCATTTGTAGATAATTTAACAATCTCCTGGAGAAATTGTTTTTTACCTTGTCTCCATTATATTCCATAGAAAAACATCCGACAATCATACAAACTGTCGGATGTTTGACATTGTTTTCACAAACCATTTCATTTGTAATTTTTACAGAGAAATGGTGGTACCGTTGACGGTAATGCTCTCCATATCCTCCAAATCTACCACGCTTTCCCAGAGAACCCGTACTTCTTTTGCCTGCTGTGCATCTGAATCCCAGCTCATAGCATTGGCTTTCACCGATGTACCGTCCTTCCGGTTCAAAATAATCTGGTCAAATTCCACTTTCTCGTCCGACAAAGTGTCGAATTTCACAATTCCTGACACCGGCGAGATAGAAATTTCTTTGATCGACAGGCAGCCTGCCGCGGCTTCCTCCTTCAGAGCCCAGGTCTTCATGGTATCCTCATAATCCACCGTGAAATCCAGCGTCCACTCCCCTGCAAAGAGCTCTTCAAAGGATCCGTCTCCGCCCAGGGCAAAGACTGCATTTTTCGTCTGGCTCTCCCCGATACCGTCAAAGCAGTAACGGCAGGAAATATAGTTGTCTCCCACAATATCCGCCTGATTTTCCATGCCCGGGAAATAGTCTTCTTCCGCGCCGTTTCCGATAGCCAGAGCTCCTCCGCTTCCGGAAATTACCTGGCCGTTTCTCCTGTCTATAACGATCAAGGGTTTCTGATCTACCAGATCCCAGTCAAGGGCACCGCCAAACTCCAGATTTACAATCAGATTGTCCTCGTACTGCCCTTTCCAGATTCCCATATTGGAAATACTGGCTTCCGGGTAGACGGAAGAAAAAGCAATCCGCTTGTCGGTCTTTTCCACCGTAAAACTCTCATGATAAGTTGCATTTCCTTCTGCATCCTCCTCCGAGCTGGAGAACGTTATGAATGGAACTTCTTTTCCTTCTGTATCCCGGATGTTCAAGGGCTCGAATTCCTGCATCAAATCCCAGATACTCTTATCCATCCCCAGATCTACAACCTCGTTGGATTCCATCATAAGATTTTTAAGACTCATCTTTATATTTTTGCCCTTTAAATCTTCCTCAAACAACTCCGAAAGCAGGAACGTTGCCTTTCCGGGGACACTTCCGTCGTCAATGCGCTCCAGTCCGCAATAACGCCTGTCAAGGCCTTCTCCCCCGACGCCTTCCCCTTCCAGCATCACTTCTTCAAACCGATAGGAATGAACGCTTTTCTCCTGTTCCGTGGTAAAGGGGCTCCCGTCCTCCGTCTCCACATCAATGGCTGCATAGAGGACATTTCCGTCTCCCACGGTTCCCCGGACCGTCAGCTTAAGCCCGTTCCCGGCTGTCTCTTCATGGATTACATTCCCCGCACTGGTCAAAAAATCATCGTCCGCCTCCAGAGGCACGCCGGAAGGAGACTCCCCGTCTCCCGGCACCTCTTTTTGGAAAAAATCCTGGAATATGCCGTTGATGTCCAAGGCTGCGGCGGCTACCGTCATGGAACCGCCCAAAATCATCACTGCCGTACAGGCGGCCGCCAGCCTTGGAACAAAAAATTTCCTTTGATTTACTTTTCTCATCCCCTGCTCCTCCTTTAAAACTGCATCAACCAGAGAGTCGTGCAGCTCCTTGGAAGGTTTTATTCCGGAAAATGACCTCTTATATTCTTTGATACTCATGCCCGCACTCCTCCTTCTTTAAAATCTCATACACTTTTCACTGGTTCCTGCTGCCGCCAGACGGCCATTCCCCCTATGGGTGCCATAGGCCCCCGAGGGTTCCAGGACATCCCGCAGCTGCTCCCTGGCCCGGCTTAAGCGGGTGGTAATCGTTGTCACCTTCTCCCCCGTGAGCCCGGCAATCTCCCGCACCGTATATCCCTCATAATAGAAAAGGTGTATTACCGTCCTGTATTTCACCGGAAGCTCCATCACCGCGTAAAACAGATCGCTTTGTCCGCCCATCTCATAGCTGTCTTCCCGTCCATGAGTCCCCTCCTCAAAGGCCATGGTCCGCTTCACCCAGCCGGATAAATAATAGCTCTTGCAGCAGTTGATGGTGGTCCGGATAAACCAGGCTTTTTCATGTTCCTCGCTTTCAAACTCCGGTTTCTTCCGGAAAAACCGCAGGAAGACTTCCTGATAAATGTCGTCGGTATCCTGCTTATTCTTCATATAAGAATACGCCAGCTTATATACCGTTTTTTCGTATTTTAAAATCAGAGCTTCTATCTGCTTTCGTTCCGTGTCCCGTTTCATACACTCCTCCTTGACGCTCTGCGGCATCTCTGCCGCAGCTCCTTACAGGCCTGTACCTATCATACTTTTCAGGACGCAAAAATGTCACAAGAAAAAAAATAATTTTAGGATTCAAATCCCATATGTTCCATATATAGATCCGAAAACTTCCGGCTGGCGCACAAAGGAATTTCCCTGGAAGCCCTGACAACCGCCTCCGCCGTCATCGCCGCCTGGGGATCCAGCAAATATTTTACGGCTCCCGAAAGGCAGCTGTTTCCCGCGATCCGGATCCGATCGGCACACACCGCAGGCAGAAGGCCAATCTCTGCCGCCTTCTGCACGTCCGTTCCGCAGCCAAAAGCTCCGGCCAGGTAAACCTCCTCCAGATCCCCGGCACGGATTCCTGCTTCCAAAACAAGCGTTTCCATTCCTGCCCGGATCGCCGCTTTTGCCAGCTGCAGATTCCGGATATCTCTTTGACCGTACCGCCTTCCAAAGGGCAGCAAAATCCCTTCGGAAAAATAGGGCTCTTTCAGGCGGCCCGTCTCGTCCATCCTTCCCTGTTTCCTCAGATTCCAGATTAGATCAAGGGCTTCGCTTCCCTGCTCTATACCCCCGCCTGCGAACGCCGGGCCGGCCGCCGCAGAAGCCGCAAGGATTTTTCCGCGGAAACTTAAGGCCAGTTCCCCGTTAGTTCCCAAATCCGCCAGCATCACCGGCCCTTCCTTTTTCTCAAATTCCAGGGCATAGAGGCCCGCCACCAGATCGCCTCCCAGGAAAGCGGAAATCCCCGGAAAAATCCACACCTCTGCATTTTGCCTGTTATCCCCGAAAAGCTCCTGGTAACCCATACGAACCGGCCCCAGATTCAACGGCCGGAAAGGATGCACTCCCAGCGTACGGCAGGAATAGCCCATGAGAAGATGTACCATGGCCGTATTGGCCCCTATGGAAATCCGGCTGACTTTCCGCGCGTGCCCTTTGGTCAGGACACGGATTCCCTCCAGAAGCCCTGCCTTTGCAATGCGCTTAAGCTCCTCCTTTTTCCCTTCCCCGGATGCCTTGATCCGGCTGATCACGTCCGCACCGTAGATCCCCTGCCGGTTTGCCGCCCGGTAAGTCTCTCGGACGCTGCCGTCTCCCAGATCCACCAACTGCATCACTATGTTGGTGGTTCCCAAATCAACGGCAATTCCGTGCGGCCGGGCGGGAATATCCTTCTCTAAATCCTCTTCCCGGGCTGTCCCGTCCGCAGCTTCCAGTTCTCCGCCCTCTATCAGGATTTCACAATCTTCTTTCAGCCGGGTCCTGCAGGCCAGCCGCCAGCCGGCTTCCAGCTCTTCGCGGGTAAAAATTTCCTGTTCCTGCCGGTCCGGATAGGATGCACCTCGCAGGAAACGGACCCTGCACCTGCCGCAGCTCCCGTTTCCGCCGCAATCCGCCCGCAGAAAAATCCCTTGTTTTCCGAGAATCTCCGGTAAAGTTTCCTTCTCTGTCCCTTTTGTCCTGCAACTCCCTTTTTCCGTCCGTATGGTCACAAAAATCATGATCGCTTTCCCTCACTCCAAAACCAAAGCGCCGGATTCACCCGGCGCTTTTCACATTCCTTATTTTGCTCCCGGACAAATCCGTTTTACCGAATCCGCTCCGGAAATCCCACTTTTTTCTGTACCTTGCGCAGGGTTTTATTGGCAAAATACTGCGCTTTCTCCCCATTCTTTTTAATCACGGAGTCTATATAAGCCTTATCCTTCGTAAGCTCTGCCACCCGGTCCTGCAAAGGCTTCAGTACAGATACTACAGCCTCGCCCACTGCGGATTTAAACTCCCCGTAGCCTTTTTGGTCAAACTCACGCACGGTTTCCTCTGCTGTCTTTCCGGTGCATGCGCAGTAGATATCAATCAGGTTCTTAATTCCCGGCTGCTCCTCCCGATAAAGAATCTGGCTTTCCGAATCTGTTACCGCACGCTTGAATTTCCGCATAATCGTATCGGGATCATCCATGAGATAAATACTGGCGTTGGGATTTTCATCGGATTTGGACATCTTTCTGGACGGATCCTGAAGGCTCATAATCTTCGCCCCCACCTTGCCGAAATAAGCTTCGGGAACGGTAAATACATCCCCGTAAATCCCGTTGAAGCGCTGGGCAATGTCCCGGGTAATCTCCAGATGCTGCATCTGATCCACCCCAACCGGCACTACGTCCGCCTGATAGAGAAGGATATCCGCCGCCATCAGCACCGGATAGGTGAAAAGCCCCGCATTGATGTTGTCCGCATGCTTGGCCGCCTTATCCTTAAACTGTGTCATGCGGTTCAGCTCGCCCATATACGTAAAGCAGTTGAGAATCCACGCCAGCTCCGCATGTCCCGACACGTGGGACTGGTAATAAATGCAGTTTTTCTCCGGGTCAAGCCCGGCTGCAATATACAAGGTCAGAAGCGCCCGCGCTCTCTTACGAAGCTCCGCCGGATCCTGGCGCACGGTAATGGAGTGGAGATCCACCACGCCGTAGAAGCATTCATACTGATCGCTCAAGGCCACCCAGTTTTTCAAGGCGCCCAGATAATTTCCCAGAGTTAAATTGCCTGTGGCCTGCATTCCGCTGTACAGGACTTTTTTATCCCCTAACATAACTTTGTCCTCCTATTCCAGTTCCGCAGCCCCCTGCCAATGCCTTTCCGGAGAAGCATTTCCCGACGCGAAGCGTCTGTAAATCCTTCCGGGCCTTGTTCGGGGCGCTGCTGTTTTTTTATTCCAGTTCCGCAGCTTCCCTGCCAATGCCTTTCCGGAGAAGCATTTCCCGACGCGAAGCGTCTGTAAATCC
>CAJUNN010000037.1:31438-31973 GCA_910587955.1 uncultured Lachnospiraceae bacterium
TTCCGGGCCTTGTTCGGGGCGCTGCTGTTTTTAGATTTTTAAGAACGCGCATGCAATCCGGAAATAGATCAGCAGACTACAGGCGTCCACAATGGTTGTAATCAGCGGAGCTGCCATAATGGCCGGATCCAGATTGAGCTTTTTGGCCAGCATAGGCAGGGTGCAGCCGATGGTCTTGGCCAGAATCACGGTCATCACCAGGGAGAGCACCACCACAAGGCTCATCATAATCTGGCCCGGATACTGAATCATCAGGCGGACGAAATTGGCCGCCGCCAGCACAATGCCGCAGAGGATTCCCACCCGGAATTCCTTCCACACGACGCGCGGCACATCCCGCAGTTCGATGTCGCCCACTGCCATACCGCGGATAATCATGGTGCTGCTCTGGTTGCCGCAGTTGCCGCTGGTGTCCATCAGCATCGGCACAAAACTCACCAGCAGGGGCACCACCTGGAGGGCATTCTCATAGCTCACCAGGATTGCCCCTGTGAGAAGAGACGTAAACATCAGAAGCAGCAGCCAGGGGATGCGG
>CAJUNN010000038.1 GCA_910587955.1 uncultured Lachnospiraceae bacterium
ATTACGAATGCGGACTGGATGCGGTGATTGTGCAGGATCTGGGCGTGTTTTCCTACATCCGGGAGCAGTTTCCGGATCTGCCTATCCATGCCAGCACACAGATGACAGTTCTCGGAGCCGGAGGCGCAGCCTTCTTAAAGGATCTGGGTGCGGCCCGGGTGGTGACGGCCCGGGAGCTTTCCCTGGAAGAACTGCGGCTGATTCATGAGACTGTGGACATTGAGATCGAGAGCTTTGTCCATGGAGCCCTGTGCTACTGCTATTCCGGCCAGTGCCTGTTTAGCAGTATGCTGGGAGGGCGGAGCGGAAACCGCGGGCGCTGCGCCCAGCCCTGCCGTCTTCCCTATGGGCTGGAAACGGGAGGGCCGGTGAGAAACGGCCAGGCAGAGTCCTATCTTTTAAGTCCTAAGGATATGTGTACCCTGGAATTGCTGCCGAAGATCCTGGAAGCCGGCGTCTGCTCCCTGAAGATAGAAGGCCGGATGAAGCGGCCGGAGTATACGGCAGGGGTGGTCCGTATCTACCGGAAATATCTGGATTACCTTTTGGAACATGGAGACGCAGGGTATCGGGCGGCAGAGGAGGACCTCAAGGAACTTGGCGCGCTGTATAACCGGGGCGGTTTTTCCCAGGGGTATTACCGGCAGCATAACGGCCGGAATCTCATATCTTTGAGCCGCCCCAACCATTTTGAAAAGAAGGGGAAGAAAGCGCTGAAAGAAAAGCAGGCTTATGAGAACCTTCTGTCGCAGCTGAACGAGACTTACGTAAATGCAGAAAAGAAGGAAAAAATTCAGGGAATCTTCAAAGTTTCTACGAAATTTCCCACGGAATTTGTGGTACAATGCAGGGAGGAACAGGTAAAAATCCAGGGAGAATCGGCCCAGCCGCCTAAAAGCCGCCCTCTCGCAAAAGAAGAGATGGAGCGGAGGCTTTCCAAAACCGGGGATACGCCTTTTGTATTCGAAAAACTGGAGCTCCGTTCGGAAGAGGAAGTCTTTTTTCCGGTAGGGCAGCTGAACCAGATGCGCAGAAGTGCCCTGGAGGCTTTGGAGGAGCGGCTCTCCGGGAAAGGGAGCCGCCCGGCACCAAAGACAGGGATTTTGAAAAAAGAGACAGCTCCCAAAAGAGAAAGCGCTTCCGGCACGTGGGAGTTTGATCTCCATGTGCAGATAGAGGATCCTGCATTGCTTCCGGAGATTCTGGCTGTTCCCCAGGTATCTGCCGTCTACCTGTCCGGCGAATGTTCGGAGCCGGAAGGGCTTTCCCGTGCAGCCGGAGCCTGCCATAGGGCCGGAAAGAAGTGTATTCTGGTGCTTCCGCCCGTCTTCCGCCAAAGGGAGCAGCAGTTTTTCCAAAAGCGGCTGAATCTTTTAAGGGAAGCGGAACTTGACGGAATTGCGGCGGAAAATCTGGACGAGGTGCAATTTCTTAAGGATCACTTAGCAGAGATTCCCGTTATTTTGGATCACAGACTGTATACTTTTAACCGGGAGAGTCTTTCCTTCTGGAAAAAGCAGGGGATTCTCTACGATACCCTGCCTTTGGAGCTGAACAGGCAGGAGCTTGCCCTCCGGGGCTGTCAGGACAGCGAACTGCTTGTATACGGCTACCTGCCTTTGATGGTTACGGCAGGGTGCCTGCACAAAACCATGAATCACTGCAGGCAGAGGACAGAAGTGTGGCATCTGTCAGACCGGTATCAAAAGGAGTTTCCGGTCTTGAATTACTGCCGGTTTTGTTATAATGTAATATATAACTGCGAACCTCTTTCCCTTCTGGGAAACCGGGCAGAAGTGGAGCGGCTTGCACCCAAAAGCCTGCGTTTGTGCTTTACTTTGGAGGAAAGATCCCAGGTTCTGCAGGTTTTAAGCCGGTTTGTGGAGGTTTATTGCCAGGGGAAGGCGGCAAAGCCTACGGGGGAAGCGTTTACCAGAGGACATTTCAAGCGGGGAGTAGAATAACCGGGATATGACGAATTTAATTGTAGAATTATCCAAATATGCTTTTATTATATTAATGGCCCTCTATACGTATCTGTGTTTTTCGGTTTTAAAGAAAAAGCAGGAAGGGGAGATCCGTTACGGCTTCGGGGTGCAGACCTTTCTGATGTTTCTCATCCACCTGCTGGCTTATGTGGTGATTTACCTGCAGACGGAGCAGGTGAAGGTGCTGGTTTTTTATCTTCTTCAGGTCTTTGCCCTGCAGACGGTCCGGGTTGTGTGCCAGGTGATTTATCCCAAGATAAACCGGCTGGTGTTAAACAATATGTGCCTGATGCTGTCTTTGGGGTTTATTATCCTTACCCGCCTTTCCTACGACCGTGCAGTCCGGCAGTTCCAGATGGTAGCGGTTTCCCTGGTAATTTTCCTGGTAATTCCGGTTTTGATACGAAAGTGCGGTTTTCTTCAGAAGCTCCCTTGGGTTTACGGAGGCATCGGTCTTCTTCTGCTGGTGATGGTAGCCTTTTTCGGAGATACCAGCAACGGCGCCAAGCTGTCCATCGAGATTGCGGGGTTCGGCCTGCAGCCTTCGGAATTTGTAAAGATTTCTTTTGTATTTTTTACGGCCGCCCGTCTGTCCGAAAGTGTGAAGTTCCGGGATCTGGTGCTGACCACGGCCATGGCAGCCCTCCATGTTCTGATACTGGTGTACTCCAGGGACCTGGGCGGGGCTCTTTTGTTTTTTATCACGTATCTGGTGATGCTCTATGCAGCTTCCAAAAAGCCTTTTTATCTTCTGAGCGGCCTGGGGGCCGGATGTGCGGCAGCGTTTGCAGGCTACCGTCTGTTTGCCCATGTGCGTGTCCGCGTGCTGGCCTGGAGCGATCCCTTCCGGGTCATTGACAACGAGGGCTACCAGATTACCCAGTCCCTCTTCGCCATCGGTACGGGCGGCTGGTTCGGTATGGGGCTTTGCAGGGGAACACCGGGCAAGATTCCCATTGTGGATCAGGATTTTATATTTTCGGCCCTTGCGGAAGAATTCGGCGGCATCTTTGCCCTCTGCCTGATTCTCATTTGCATGAGCTGCTTTGTGATGTTCGTGAATATTGCTATGCAGATCAAAAACAATTTTTATAAATATACGGCTCTTGGACTGGGAACTTTTTACGGATTCCAGGTATTTCTTACCATTGGCGGAGCCATCAAGTTTATTCCCTCCACCGGAGTGACCCTGCCTCTTATCAGTTACGGGGGGAGTTCTGTGGTTTCCACCATCGCTGTATTTGCTATTATCCAGGGCATGTATCTTTTAAAGGAAGATGAGGATTCAAAGATTGGAAAAAAACGCAAGCAAACGGCAAAAGCCAAGACAAAATCTCTCAAAACAGAAGAAAAACCATGAGCTGGCAGTGATTACGTATCTTTTTGTGGGATTGTTTGTGCTTATGAGCGGGTATTTTGTCTACTTTGAGGCGGTGCTCCGCCCGGATGTGATCAACAACCCTTACAATTCCAGACAGGAAACCTTTGCAGAGCGGGTGGTGCGGGGGAATATTCTCGCCTCGGACGGAACGGTTCTGGCCCGGACCAACGTGGCGGAGGACGGGACCGAGACCCGGGAGTATCCCTACGGGAACCTGTTCGCCCACGTGGTGGGATATTCCACGATG
This sequence comes from uncultured Lachnospiraceae bacterium, assembly GCA_910587955.1. GTDB lineage: Bacteria > Bacillota > Clostridia > Lachnospirales > Lachnospiraceae > Laedolimicola. The sequence goes on from CAJUNN010000038.1 coordinate 3,617, forward strand.
GGACGGACCGGCATTGAGTCTCTGGCCAATTTCAGCCTCCTTACCTCCAATGCTTTTATTGGGGAACGCATTTCCAGGGAACTGCAGGAAGAAAAAAATATGGGTGACAGTGTAGTGACCACCCTGGATTTGAACCTGCAGCAGACGGCCTATGATGCCCTGGGAAACCAGAAAGGGGCAGTGGTGGTGCTGGAGGTGAAGACGGGGCGGGTGCTTGCCATGGTTTCCAAGCCGGATTACGATCCCAACCGCATGGAAGAGGACTGGGAGCTTCTGACGAGGGAGGATGAGAGCGAGAGCGTTCTCTATAACCGGGCATCCCAGGGACTCTATGCACCGGGCTCCACCTTTAAAATCATTACCCTGCTGGAGTATATGCGGGAAAAGAAAAACTATGAGGCTTTTACCTTTGACTGTACGGGAGGTCTGACCCGGGGAGATTATACCATCAGCTGTTACAATAAGACCGTCCACGGGGAAGAAGATTTACAGGAGGCCTTTGCTAAATCCTGCAACGGAGCTTTCGCCTCCATCGGTCTTTCTTTGGACAAGGGGGCCTTTACATCCACCTGTGAGGGACTGTTGTTTAACTCGGAGCTTCCCGTAGCTATTCCCTATTCCAAGAGCTCTTTTGCCATGGGAAGCGGCGCCGGGGAGCCGGAGCAGATGATGACGGCCATCGGCCAGGGAAAGACGGTAGTTTCTCCCCTTCACATGGCTATGATTGTGAGCAGTATCGGAAATCAGGGAATGCTGATGCGGCCGTATTTCCTGGATTCCGTGGAAACCTATACGGGAGGCCGGGTCAAAACTTACCGTCCGTCTGCATACAAAAGCCTCATGTCGGAGGAAGAAGCCGAAATCTTGAAAGAATACATGCGGGAGGTAGTGGTCTTAGGTACAGGCCGGGGCTTAAACGATCTGGGCTTTCCGGTTGCGGGAAAAACGGGTACGGCGGAGTACTCCAGCGATAAAACCAAAAGCCATGCCTGGTTTGCCGGCTTCTCCGATACCGGGTCAGAGGACGATATCGCCGTCTGCGTGGTAGTGGAAGAGATGGGATCCAGCAGCGAGTATTCGGTTCCCATTGCCAGGAAGATCTTTGCTGCATGGAACAGCGGCCGGTAGGGGCTTGTCAAACTCCGAAAAAAGAGTTATACTATCGAAAAGTATACCTTAACGGACAGTTCGAAGGACTTGTCATACGGGATGCCCGAAGGGTATAGAAACACACCAGAACGGGGAGGTTTGGCAATGATTGAGGCTACCAGTTGCGGCGGTGTGGTAATATTTCGCGGGAAAATTCTTCTCCTTTACAAGAATTACAAGAACCGGTACGAGGGCTGGGTTCTGCCCAAAGGAACCGTGGAACAGGGGGAAGAGTACAAGGATACTGCGGTGAGGGAGGTCCGGGAGGAGACAGGCGTGGAGGCTTCCATTATCAAATATATCGGGAAAAGCCAGTATTCTTTTACAGTGCCTGAAGATACGGTGGAGAAGGATGTCCACTGGTATCTGATGATGGCCGATAATTACTACAGCAAACCGCAGCGCGAGGAATATTTTATAGATTCGGGCTATTACAAATTTCACGAGGCGTATCACTTGTTAAAATTTTCCAACGAGAAACAGATTTTGGAACGGGCATACAACGAATATCTGGATTTGAAAAAAAGCAATCTCTGGGGAAATAAAAAATACTTTTAGGGACTGTGGCAAAGGAAGCCGGAGGGTTTGTTTTGCGTCAGTCCTTCCTCTTGTAAGGAGAAGGAAAACCGATGAGATGGGCAGAAAATCTTTATCTAAGTGAAAAAACAGCGAAAAAAAAGGACAAGATTATAAGGAAGGCAAACAGAGGCATCGGTATGGTCAGCATTTATTTTATTGTCCTGGCAGCCAATGAAAAGAATTTGTTTGAGATATTCCACGGGGCCTATTTGAAGCAGCCCGCTTTTTACCGGAGAGATCCCTTTGTAGTGGGGATTGCTTCCGGCTATGAGGAGGCGCTGGAGCTTCTTAAGCAGATGGTGGAAGACATTTACCGGGAGACTTCGGGCTTTTTAGTACGGGAGTATTTTGGAGAGCGCAGACAGGAGAGCTAGATGTTGCAAATATTGTTACTCATTCTGAAAATCTTGGGTCTTATTTTGGCATGGCTTCTGGGAATTTTGCTGTTCCTGCTGCTCATCCTTCTCTTTGTCCCCTTCCGTTACCGGGTTTACGCAGGCAGGAAGGGGGAATGGCTGGTCCGGGGAAAGGTTACATGGCTTCTGCGGATCGTAAGCTTCCCCTTCGTGTTTGAAAAGGGAGTATTTACTGCAAAGCTGAAAGTTTTCGGCCTGACCGTAAAGAATTTTACGGAGGACGAGGAGGAGCTGGAAGGGAAAGAGGTGCGTTTCTTCCGGGATGTGCAGGAGGAGGCAGAAGATCTGGCCTATGAGGAGGTTTTTGGGGAAGCAGAGCGTACAGGCGGGGAAGAGATCCCGGCTGTCCTGCCGCAGACGGAAACGGATGTTTTGCGAAAGGGACCGGCAGAGAAGCAGGAATCAAAGCAGGAGGAGAAGGAGCCTTCCAGGACCCGGAAAAAAAATATTTTCGCGAAATTTTTACAGAAGCTCCGTTCTGCGGCGCAGTTTCTTAAGGGGCTTTCCAAAAAAATAAGAAATCTTAAATATACAATTCGAAGGTTCTGTGTTAAAATGAAACGAGGAATCCGGAAGGTGCGGGAAACAAAAGCTTTCCTAACGGATGAGCGGACGCACGCTGCTTTTCGGGCGGCCCTGCGGGAGGTTCTGCTTCTCTTAAAAGCCCTTCTGCCCCGCAAAATCCGCGGGGAAGTGCATTTTGGAACGGAAGATCCGGCGCTGACCGGAGAAATTCTGGGCGGAATCGGTATATTCTATCCGGTTTTTATGGATAATGTTAAGGTATTCCCGGATTTTGAAGCGCCTGTTTTGGAAGGTGAGCTTTTGATAAAAGGCAGGATCCGGCTTGTAACGGTCCTGGGGATTGCCATAAGGCTCTGGATGGATAAGAATGTCCGGTACGTATACCGGAAGTTATAGGAGGACCCTTTTATGAATAACAATTTTGACACTACGGTGGAATCCCTCTTTAAGGGAATGGATAGTTTTATCAGCACAAAGACAGTGGTGGGAGATGCCGTTACCGTGGGCGATACCATTATCCTTCCTCTGGTGGATGTATCCTTCGGAGTGGGAGCGGGCGCTTTTGCCGGAGACAAGAAGCAGAATGCCGGCGGCGGTATGGGCGCCAAAATTTCTCCCAGCGCCATTCTGGTGATTTCCGGCGGCGTGACGAAGCTGGTTAATGTGAAGAACCAGGATACGGTTACAAAGATTCTGGATATGGTTCCTGATTTTGTGAATAAATTCACGGCCGGGAAAAAGGAAGAGAAGAGTCCGGTGGCTGACGCCATTCAGGATGCGGTGGATGTCATCGAACAGGATGAATAGGGAAAGTATCTGACGGCCGGTCCCCTGCATATATATAAAGAGAGAATATTTTGCCGGGAGCCGTTATGAAACAGTTACTTGGATTCGTGATGTTCTGGATTGGAGTAGGGATACTGACCACCTTTTTTATGCCTGTACAGGGATGGTTCGTGCGGGCTTTGGCGGCGTTCTCTTTGATTCTGATCGGATATAACCTTTTTTCCTCCGGTGGAAAATGCGGAAAATAAACAGCAGATAAGGGAGATTTCTTGTATGTCTGTTACAAACCTTAAGCGGATTGCCCTTGCAGCCATGGTGTGCCATTATATAGGTGCTTTCCTTCCGGGAGCACCCCTGTGGCTCCAGTGGATTGGGCGTCTGTCCGCTCCTCTGTTTTTTTACTGTATGGCCTGGAGTCTGGACAAGACCGGTGACAAACGCCTGTATTTTAAGCGCCTGTATTTCTGCAGTGTGGGAATGGCCGCATTCAACCTGATTCTCTCCGTTATTGTGGAGAAAACGGGACTGGTTACGGCCGTAACGACCAATATGTTTGCCTCCCTGTTTGCAGGAGCTCTGTTTATCGAATTTCTGGAGTATGCGAAGAGATATCCCAAGAGAGGGAAACGGATGCTTCGAAGCTTCCTGTTCTGGCAGCTGGCTTTTGCCGGCCTCTGGGCCGTTCTCTATGAACTGGCCGGTGTTCCCTATGCCTTTTTAAATCTGGCTTCCGCTGCTGTAGGAAGCGCCCTGACCTGTGAGGGAGCCTTTATGTACGTGCTAATGGGAGTGGCTTTTTATTATACCAAGGAGGACAAAAAGAAGCTGAGTATTGCCTACCTGGCTATCTGCCTGATCTTTTTTGTCAATTCAGCCTTCGGACTCTGGGGACGGATCTTTATGCTGCTGGGCAGCGATATCCTGGTAGCTATTATGGAGATTCTCACCGGGCTGGTTCTCTGGGGAGCCTCTTTCCGTCCGTTGTTTGATGTCAGCCATATGCTGAACAATGATTTCCAGTGGATGATGATCGCGGCCCTGCCTCTGCTCTTGTGCTGCAACGGGAAAAAGGACCGGAGTTTTAAATATTTCTATTATATTTTTTATCCCGCCCATGTGTACATGCTCTGGTTTATCGGGACGGTGCTGATGGGATAGAAGGAGAAGAAAAAAAAGGAGCCGTTGAACATCAACGGCTTCTTCCGGTTTTCATTTTTACGCTCTCTCAACTTTGCCGGACTTCAGACAGGACGTACACACATACATCTTCTTGGTTCCGCCGTTTACCTTAACCCTTACAGACTTGACATTGGTTCTCCACATTTTATTGGAACGTCTATGTGAATGACTTACAGCGTTTCCAAAATGAGCGCCTCTTTCACAAATTGCACATTTAGCCATCCTAGCACCTCCTTCAGCTCTTTCATGAGCCATTTTCCGGCTCGCAACACAAATTATTCTAGCAGAAAGTACTATATTTTGCAAGTAGTAATTTGAAATTATTGCATTTTTTTGAGAAACCGGGTAAAATAAGAAAAAGAACTTTGATTTTCTATGGAATCAGGTTATAATCTACATAAATAAAAAGAGGAGCGGAGGTAATCATATGAAGGGACTTATGAATACACAGTTGGGTGCAATTATGATTGATCCGGAAGTTATTGCAAGATATGCCGGCTCTGTGGCCGTGGAGTGTTTTGGAATTGTAGGCATGGCCATGGTAAACATGAAAGACGGCATTGTGAAGCTGCTTCGGGGAGACAATCTGACCAGAGGTGTAAACGTACAGATAAATGACAATAAAATCACGCTGTCCTTCCACGTGATCGTGGCTTACGGCGTCAGCATTTCGGCGGTTTCCGACAATTTGATCAGCAATGTAAAGTACAAGGTAGAGGCCTTTACAGGCATGACCATTGAGAAAATCAACATCTTTGTAGAAGGTGTGAGGGTAATAGACTAATAGCAGGAGGAGTTTATCGGAGTTATGAAAACCATAGACGTAGAAATACTGACAAAGATGTTTTTGGCCGGAGCCAAGAACCTGGAAGCAAAGAAAGAATGGATCAACGAACTCAATGTATTCCCGGTACCGGACGGCGACACGGGAACTAATATGACCCTTACCATTATGTCGGCTGCTTCCGAGGTAAACAATTTGCCAAAACGCACCATGGAATCTGTGGCAAAAGCCATCTCCTCCGGATCTTTAAGGGGGGCCCGGGGAAATTCCGGCGTGATTCTCTCCCAGCTTCTGCGGGGATTTACCAAAGGAATTCGAGAGTATGATACCCTGGACGCCGTAATTTTTGCAAACGCATTCCAGAAGGCGGTGGAAACTGCCTACAAGGCGGTTATGAAGCCCAAAGAGGGAACTATCCTGACAGTGGCCCGGGGAGCGGCGGATAAAGCAGCGGAGCTTGCCCAGACAGAAGACGATCTGGATGTATTTTTTATGGGCATTATTGAGGAGGCCGAGGCGGTTCTTCAAAGAACCCCGGAACTGCTTCCGGTTCTCAAGGAAGCCGGCGTGGTAGACTCCGGCGGACAGGGACTTGTGGAAGTCTTAAAGGGCGCTTACGACGCGTTCCTGGGAAAAGAAGTGGATTACACCTTTGAGGCGCCCAAAAGCGCGCCGGTTAAGATCAGTGCCGAGACGGAGGCGGAGATCAAGTTCGGCTACTGTACGGAATTCATCATTATGCTGAATGGGGCTTTTGACCAGGAGACAGAGCAGAACTTTAAGGGATTTCTGGAATCCATCGGGGATTCCATCGTATGTGTGGCGGACGAGGATTTGGTAAAGGTTCACGTACATACCAATCATCCCGGCCAGGCCATTGAGAAGGCGCTTACTTACGGTTCCCTCTCCAGGCTGAAGATTGATAATATGCGTGAAGAGCATGAAGAAAAGCTGATCAAGGACGCTTCCCGGATTGCAGCCGATCAGGCCCAGGCTGAGGCGTCCAAGAAAGCGGTCCAGCCCAGAAAAGAGATGGGCTTTATCTCCGTATCCATCGGAGAGGGGATCGGGGAGATCTTCCGGGGACTGGGAGTGGACCATCTGATCGAGGGCGGCCAGACCATGAATCCCAGTACGGAGGATATGCTCAATGCCATTGAACAGGTGAATGCAGATCATATCTTTATTCTTCCCAACAACAAAAACATCATCCTGGCAGCCAATCAGGCGAAAGAGCTGTGCAAGGACAAGGACATTATCGTAATTCCCACCAAGACCGTTCCCCAGGGCATTACGGCTATGATCAACTATATTCCCGATATGTCTGCCCAGGAAAATGCCCAGCGGATGACAGAAGAGAGCAGCCATGTGAAGACGGGGCAGGTGACTTATGCCGTGCGGGATACCCACATTGACGATAAAGAAATCCGGGAAGGCGATATGATGGGGATCGGGGATCATGCCATCCTGGCGGTGGGTAAGGACTTGGCCGGGACCGCCATGGAAATGTTCCGGGCCCTTATCGATGAGGAATCCGAGCTCATCAGCATCTACTACGGAAAAGATGTGAAAGAGGAGGATGCACAGGAACTGGGAGAAAAACTGGGGGAGGAGTATCCCGACTGCGAGATCGAGGTCCACTTCGGCGGACAGCCTATCTATTATTATGTAGCTTCCGTAGAGTAATCTTTTCCTGGAGGCAGAATGAAAATGAATCACGATTCGCCAATGACAGAGATAAAAGGAATTGGAGAGAAAACAGCGACGCTCTTTCACCGTATGGGAATCCATACGGTGGGAGAGCTGTTATCATATTATCCGAGAGCTTACGACACCTATGAAGCTCCCGTTACCTTTGCCAATCTTCAGGCAGAGCGGGTGCAGGCGGTCACGGGCTTTATAAGGAAGCGGCCGGAGGCGAAGAAGCTGAAAAATCTTACGGTTACTACGCTGACTCTGGAGGAGTTCGGTGCGTATCTGCACCTGACTTGGTTTAACATGCCTTTTTTGAAAAACACGCTGGCGCCGGGAAGTACGTTTATTATCCGGGGAAGGGTGCAGAAGAAAAAAGGAAAATGGGTGATGGAGCAGCCGGAAATCCATACGCCTACGGCTTACCAGGAGCTTCTTCACACCATGCAGCCCATTTACGGCCTGACGGCCGGGCTGTCCAACAAGACCGTATCCAAGGCCGTCGGGCGGGCGCTTGCGGACCTGAATCTGAATCCCGAATATCTGCCGGAACACGTGCGGATGGATCAGGAGCTGGCGGAATACAATTTTGCCCTGCGCACCATTCACTATCCCGTCAAACAGGAGGATCTGATTCTGGCCCGGAAAAGGCTGGTGTTTGATGAATTTTTTCTGTTTATCCTCTCTCTGCGGCGCCTGAAAGAGCAGGCGGAGGTGCAGAAAAACGAATGTCCCATTGAAAGAACGGAAGAAGCATCCAAGCTTTTGGGCTCTCTCCCCTATGAGCTGACGGGAGCCCAGAAAAAGGTCTGGAAGGAAATCCAGGAGGATCTGTCCGGCCCCCGGACCATGAACCGGCTGATCCAGGGAGATGTGGGATCCGGAAAAACGGTGATAGCGGCCCTGGCCTTGGTATCTGCGGCTGCACAGGGATTCCAGGGAGCCATGATGGCGCCCACGGAGGTTCTGGCCAGGCAGCACGAAGCTTCCCTGCGGGAGCTTATGGAACAAAGCGGCCTTTCTTTTTCCGTAGAACTTCTCACCGGCTCCATGACAGCCAAGGAAAAGCGGGAAGCTTATGCAAGAATTGAAAACGGCCAGGCGGATCTTGTGGTAGGGACCCATGCTCTGATCCAGGATTCGGTAAGCTTTCACCGCCTGGGACTGGTGGTGACGGACGAACAGCACCGGTTCGGTGTCCGTCAGCGGGAGACATTCGCAGATAAAGGGCTTTTTCCCCATGTGCTGGTTATGAGCGCCACGCCCATTCCCCGGACCCTTGCCATCATTCTCTACGGGGATCTGGATATCTCCGTCATTGATGAGCTTCCGGCCAGCCGCCTTCCCATCAAAAACTGCGTGGTGGACGAAAGCTACCGGGAAACGGCCTACCGGTTCATCGGAAAAGAGATTGCGGCCGGCCGGCAGATTTACATTGTCTGTCCCATGGTAGAGGATAACCCGGAGCTGGAGCTGGAAAATGTGGTGGATTACACGGAGAAGCTGCGGGAATGGTTTCCGGATCCGGTTTCAGTCGCCTATCTTCACGGAAAAATGAAAGCAGCCGAAAAAAATGAGATTATGCAGCAGTTTGTAAGCGGGAAAATCCGGATCCTGGTGTCGACTACGGTGATTGAGGTGGGAGTCAATGTGCCGAACGCCTCCGTAATGATGGTGGAAAATGCCGAGCGTTTCGGACTGGCCCAGCTTCACCAGCTGCGGGGACGGGTGGGAAGAGGAAAGCACCAGTCTTACTGTATCTTTGTGAGCGGTACGGACAACAAAGAGACACGGAAACGCCTGGAGATTCTGAACCGCTCCAATGACGGCTTCTACATTGCCAGTGAGGACTTGAAACTGCGGGGCCCCGGCGACCTCTTCGGCATCCGCCAGAGCGGTCTTCTGGAATTTAAAATCGGAGATGTCTTTACGGACGCGGGTATTTTAAAAGCTGCCAGCGGGGAAGCCGCCAAGCTGCTGGAGCGGGATCCGGATTTGGAACTGGAGGAGCACCAGATGCTGAAAGCAAGGCTTCGGCAGTATCAGCGGGAAGGTCTTGCCAAGATGAGCCTGTAGCGGAGGGTTAGCAGGACAGATTGAAAAAGCCTGATAAAAGGGGTGACGGGATGATACACATAGCCATCTGCGATGATGACAAACATGCAGTCGTTGCACACAAACAGATTGCGCAAAACTGTCTGACGCAAAACAAAAGTGCGGGGGAGATTGCCGTCTATACGGACAGCGGCAACCTGCTTTACGACATTGCGGAAGATGAGTTTTTCTTTGACCTGATCCTATTGGATATTGAAATGCCGGGAAGCACCGGCATGGAAATTGCTGAAAAAATAAAGCCCTATCTTCCCGAGGTGAAGATTATCTTTATTACTTCCCATATAGAATACGCTGTGGACGCTTTCGAACTGTCTGTTTTCCGGTATGTACCCAAAGGAGAGCTGGATAAACGGCTCCCGGCTGCCATCCGGGATGCAGTGAAGCTCATTGAACTGGAGGAGGGAAAGGCTTATACCATCCAGACGAACAGCCGGCTTGAAAAAATTCCTTACCGGGATATTTACTATATTGAACGCGACGGGAAAAATGCCAGTATTACCGCCTCCGGTGGGATATCAAAGGTGCGGAAAAGCCTGCAGCAGGTGTTTGAAGAGCTGGATGCGGAAGAGTTTATTTACATTGACCGCGGCTGCATTGTCAATCTGATTCACGTTATGCAGATTAAAAACGGAACGGCTGTTTTAAAAAATGAAACGGCTCTCCCTATCAGCCGTGCTCATTTACAAGAGGTAAAGGAGCAGATGAATCGTTACTGGGGGACACACATATGACAGAGCTGTTTTTCTTATGCTCCTGCACGGCAGCCGGAAGTGTGCGGGGAGCGGCCGGTTTTTTCTTCATCGCAGGGCTTCTTTCTTCCGGGAGGCCCTGGAAAAAAGGCTTCTATTTCCTGCTGGCCGGAACGGCTGCGCTTTCTGTTGCGTCTGCCCTGGCGGGACTTCCGGACTTTTACCGCATACTGTCGGAAACGGTCTTTCTTACCATCTGCGCAGTCCGTTTCCTGGGAACGGATACCCGGATGAGCCTCTTTCTGGGATGCTTTTATGAGATTGCAGCCGCCCTCTGGCAGTTTCTTATTGCGGCGTGGCTGGGCGTCACATTCCGCGCACCGGCCTTTCTCGACTGCCGGACAGGAGAGGGGCAGGCAGCCCTATGGCTTCTTCATTTTCTGCTGGCTGTCCTGGCTTGGTACTTTTTGAAGCATTCCTTCCGTCCCGTGTCTATGATTGGGATAGCGGGTTTCCTTGCAGTGGTGACTTTATCCCAACAGACAACGCTTGTGATCGCGGATGATACACTGGATATGTGGACTATTCTGTCTGTTATCCTGATGATGGCTGTCCTGGTGTTCCATATGAACCGGCAATATGAATATGAGAGGGAGCTGGCCAGGCTGAAATCCCAGCAGTCGGAATTGCTGGAGCGGGATTATCTTGCTTTGAACCGCTCCTACGCAGTCAATGCAAAGCTGTTCCATGATTTCCACAATCATATTGGTGTGCTGCGCCGGATGCTTTCTCACCAAAAAACGGAAGAGGCCGTAAGGTATCTGGACGAGCTGCAGGCACCTGTACAGGAAATGACCGATACTGTGTGGACCGGGGATGAGACCCTGGACTATCTGATCAACAGCAAAGCCGCGGCGGCCAGGGAAAAGGGGATTCTGTATGAAGCGGAGGTAGAATTTCCCCGCCATACCAACCTGCAGAGCGCAGATCTGTGCGCCATATTGGGAAATCTTCTGGATAATGCCCTGGAAGCCGCCTGCCAGGTGCAGGAATCCCAAAGGCGGTTTGTCCGTCTTACCATCCGCCGTATCAACCAGATGGTGATCGTAAAGGTTGAGAACAGCTTTGCCTCTGTCCCCACGGAAAAGGACGGTGTGCTAGAGACATCAAAAAACAGGGAGGGGCTGCATGGCTGGGGATTAAAAAGCGCACGGGCCGCCGCTGGAAAATACGACGGCATAGTCAGGACCTCATACACAGAGACTGCGTTCACAGCCGTAGCCACCTTGTCCTATCAGGGGGTATCTGCACAGTAGCGGCGGATTTTTGAGCTGCAAGGCATAAAACATGCTTTGCAGCTTTTTTCGCGGTCAAAAACCTGCCGTTTGCGGACATTTCAGCACGGAAGCCCTTTTCCGGTTATGATGTAGATACAGCAAACAAAAAATCATACCGGGAGGGAAAATGTATGCGTCATATTTATGTTCGAGGAGTTATGAGTGTTGTCTGGTTTGGAACAGCTCTTGTAAGCGGTTTATCCGGCAGTTTGGAAACAGCAGGCTTTTATGCCATTCTGGGAGCGTTATTTCTGTATTCTGCTTATGGTGTTTGGAAGAAAGAAAAAGACAGGAACGGAGGCAGATAAAATGAGTACACCGCTGCTGGCCATTCAAAATTTAAGTGCCTGGTACGGCAGGGAGAAACGGGTATTATCGGAGTTCTCCCTGGAATTGGAAGAGCATGAGGTTGTAGGACTGATTGGACTGAACGGGGCCGGAAAAACTACATTTCTAAAGGTCTTATCCGGCCTTCTCCCATCCTACACCCTTAAGGAAATCAAGTTTTTCGGGCGTCCGGCGAAATTGCGGGACCAAAGCTTTAAGCTTTGCCGCTATACGGTATTCGCCGAAGATGGTTCCTTTGGATATTTCACCTTTTGGGAATACTTGTCCTACGTCTTCTCTGCCTACAAAAAGAAGCAGCCAGACGTGTCCGAACTTATTCGGGGATTTCATTTTGAGAACAATACGGATACTCTGCTGAAGGATCTCTCAACCGGAAGCCGCAAAAAAGCATTTTTGATTACTGCTTTTGCATTAAAGCCGGAGCTGCTTTTCCTTGACGAACCGGTGAATGGGCTGGACTTTGAGAGTACGGAGTATCTATATGGGCAGATTGCCGGTTACAAAGCGTATGGAACCGTCCTATTTTCTTCCCACATTCTGGAGAGCATCACCCTGACCTCCGACCGGGTGTTTGTCCTGGAAAAGGGACAAATCCGGCAGACATTTGAAGGCGGACGGATAAACGCAGCAGATATACGGGAGGCCCTGTGTTATGAAAATGATGTGTAAGGCTTTTGCCAAAAGGTTTTTCGGTGCGAAATATGAGAGGCTGCTTCGGGCATTTCCGGTCTGCCTGCTTGTGTACTGGGGGCTGCATATCAGCGGCTGTCAAATGCAGATAGCCCCCTTCATTTTCTATCTGATGATAAATACCTTTACCGCTGGCATCGTGTGGGAAGCCCTTGTTTCGAAGGACAACGCCGCTGCTATGCAGAATATGGTGATGCTCCCCTTTGACAGCCGGAAATTCACGCTTTCCTATGTAGCCTCTCTGGGAGCCTATGCGCTTTTTACCAAGACGGCCCTGCTTATGGCGGTTTTGGCGGCTGTGAAGGAATGGAGTCCTGGAGAAATTTTTACCGGCCTTCTATGCGGAGTCCATGCAGTCCTTATGGCTGCCGCCGTTTTTTCCCTGCGGAAGCACTGGCCAGCCGTAGGAATCTTTATCCTGTCAGTACTTGGCATTGTTTTGCTTTTGGGAAACACTTCCTGGTTTGCGCCGCTGACGGCTGCAAACATGGTTTTTTCCTTTCTTTTGCTGCTGCATGCAGACGCATATTCCTTTTATCTCCAAAAGGAGAGAAACATCCGTGTGCGCAGGAGATATCAAAGCGGTTCCGTGGGAAGATATCTCTTCCGGTATTTAAAATGCCATAAAAATTATCTGCTCAATACAGCCGTTATGTGGTGTGCAGCCGGTATACTGCCGCTTTTGTTCAAAGATATAGAAAACCAATTTGCCGTTTTGATTGGCTTCGCCCTTTTATCTCTGAATACGCCCCTGGGAATCCTGCTTTCCTGCGACCCGGATCTGGAGCAGGCGGTCCGCTTTCTGCCCAATCAAAGAAAAGCCTTCTGCGTACCTTACTGCCTGTTTATATTTCTATGCAATCTGACGGCGGACGGGATCTTTCTTGGCAGCCTGCAATTCCAAAAAGGCGGCGTTGCCGTCTGGATGCTTGCGGCCGCTGTCTTCTTTGCCCTGCAAAGCGCCATCGGTTCCGTCTTCCTGGAATGGTTTTATCCCATCCGGAACTGGAACACCGAAAGCGATCTGTGGCATCATCCCAGAAAATACATGGTGCCGGCAGCCATGCTTTTGCTGGCAGCGGCAGTGGGAGCCGCATTCTAGAAAACGGCCGTTCCTGCACAGATTTATGCGGGAACAGCCGTTTCTCATACCTTATTTGTTTGTTCAGCCAGAAAACCGATTATTTGCCGGCCATCTGTCTTTCCTGGGCCTCGATCATTTTCTTAACCATATAGCCGCCTACGGAACCGTTCTGCTTGGAAGTCAGGTTTCCGTTGTAACCGTCTGTCAGGGGCACGCCCAGCTCGCTGGCAACCTCATACTTGAACTTGTCAAGGGCACCCTTTGCCTCCGGTACTGCTGCGGTGTTAGAAGATTTACTAGACATAATAAACGCCTCCTTACTGCAGATTGTTCTGCAACTGTTTGCAATCTGCGTCTGTTGTTGTTTGTTACGTGATTAGTATGTGAGAAATCCGGGTGAATACACTGGCAGTTGCTTGCTGATCTGATAATTTTTGACAAAATCTTTACGGAAGAAGAAAAAACGGCTATACTATAGATGTATTTTTAGAAACACATGTGCAGGGAGGAAAACATTTGAAAAAGAATATAAAAAAACGGGTTTTTTCTATCATTTTAGCAGTTTCAGTGGTGCTTTTTTCCCTGCCTTTCCAGCGTGTACAGGCCGGAACAGAAAATCCCGAAGCCATACAGGCGCGTCTGTGTACGGTTTTTGGCGAATCCATTTCAGCAATGAAGTTCGGGCAGTTTGCCTGCCTGGAATTTACCCTTCCCCAGGATCTGGACGTGAAGGTGGAGCTTTGCCTGCCCAAATCGGAGGATTCCCTGGGCTGTCTTTATGCCGTTTTTTATGGAGAACATTTGAAAAACCGGGGAAGCCGGGGACTGCCGGATTATGAATGGAAACGAAGGATGGAGGAAGAAGAACTCCGCTCGGAACTAAAAACCCTTTCTGTCCGAGGTGCTTATGAAAAGGCAGAACGGATTTGGGGAATGGGCGCCCGGACGGAGGACTCCTCCGGGGAGTCCATGACCAATTATCTCATTTGGAAAGGACAGTATGTGCCTGTCCGCGAAGCTTACCCAAGATATGTAAAACCGGGCAATTATGAACTCCGGATCACGCCCCTGGATCCCGGATTTGGCTCTCTGGCGGTAAGAATTCCCCTGACTGTCAGCGGAAGCGGGGAAGGAGAGCGGCTGACCCAGGAAGATGTACAGACGGTTCTGGAACGGGAGGAACAGTCTTTCCCCCTGGAGCATATGCACGTTCTGGATATTCTCACGGAACATCCCAACTGCCGGGTGGATCTGGGAAGCGGAGAGCTTATATGGCGGGAACCGGATATCCCGGCCGGCGGGGAAGGAGAACTTCCTTTTGAAAGATTCCATCATGCAGGGCAGTATTACAACGATAAGGGCTTGAATATTGCGGGACTTGGAGATTTGTGGACCCACAGCTATTCCTATTTTGCGGATATCTACCGCATGGATATCATGATTTATCTTCCGGAAGGGAAAATATTAAATTTTCAAAAGGTGTACCGGAAAGGGTGGCAGTGTTTCGGTTCCGAACCCTATTTTCTGGAAGAGGCGGAGAACGGCTTTGTACTGAAAACACCGGAGGGAGAAGAGATTTCCTTTCATGAAAACGGCCGGGCAGTCCGGATCCGTCAGGCGGACGGAAGCGAACTCCGTCTTTCCTATGCGCCGGACCGCCTGATCCAGGTTTCTTCGGACACGGATCGCCTGTTTTTTACCTACGACAAAGAGCGTCTGGTCAAAGTAACCAGCGATTTGGGGGCAAAGATAACGTTCTTTTATCAGGGGGAGAGCGGGAATGTGGCGGAAAGCGTCTCAGAAAGCGGTGCCCATGTCCGCTACGAGTACGACGGGAAGGGACAGCTTTCCAAGGTCTGGGACGGAGCAGGGGATTTAAGGATGGAAGCCCTCTACGGGGAATACAGCAACATGACCGGCCGGGCGAAAGCAGAGTCCCTCTGGCTGCCGGGCGAAGATCTCCGTCTGACCTTTTCCTACGACGACAGTAAAAAAAGAAATATCTGCAGGAAAAAGAATGGCGGCTCCCTGGCTATGTCCTACGAGGGAAATCATGGGTCCGAGTATGAAACTTGTACCTGGATGCTCTTTGACGAACAGGGACAGCTGCTCCGCATCTCGGATCCCGCCGGAAAAACTACCGTCTACTAAGGCGTCTCCGGATCGTAAAAGAGGGCATGCTGGCGGCGCACCCGCTCCCGCACCTGGGAGAGGAAAGCATCCGGTCCCAGAATCCTTATCACCGGGCCGAAGGAAAGAAGCTCAATGAGAAGCTCCGTCTCGTCTGCGGGATCGCAGTAGATGGAGCAGAGCCAGGTATCCGTCTCCGGCTCGTAGACCGTCTGTTTTTCATAATTGGCAAAATGGAGCATACACCGTTCCAGGGCATTGCGCTCCCGGGAAATGCGGATGCGCACCGGCTCCGCCGCCTCTTTCTGAAATTTGGCGAAATCCCAGTCAAACCCGGCAGGAACCGGATTCCGGGAGAGGCAGCAGGCGCGGATCCGGGCCAGGTTCAGGATATAGGGGGCGCAAAGCTTCCCTTTAGACTGGGATACACCCAGCAGGCGGAATTTGTCATCCTTTGGAGAGTACTGCAGGCGGCAGGGCAGAAGCTCCAGAGTGCGTTCCGTTCCCTTTCCGCTTTGATAGGTCAAAAAAACGGGGCATTTGCAGATCATTGCCTTAAGAACCGTCTGAAAATTTGTGATGTACCAGGGAGCTTCGTAAGGATCCCCGTCTGCAAAGCGGTCGAAGTAGTAAAAATCATCTTTATGAAACAAAGGCTCCTGCTCCGAAAGCTCCTCTTTTAGAGCATCAAAGTCCTTTTCCCGGAAAAAGAGGCGGAAACGGGGATCGGGAAGAAGGGCTTTCAGCCAGGATTTCTGCATTTTTGTCAGGGGTACTTTTAAAAATCCGTCTGCTGAAAGGTTTTCCGGCCTTCGAAGGGCCGAAGAAAACAGATGCTTCTCCTGCTCCTCCAAAAGAGGAGACCAGGTCCCTTTTGTCAGCTTCGGCACAATAGCCAGAGCGCTTTCGGGAGAGGCGTACCGGCGGCAGATTTCTTCCATTTCTTTTATCGTTATGGGAGCCTTTCCGGCTTCCAGCAGGATTTTTCGGACTGCCTGGAAATAGGAGCCGTAAATTTCTTCAAACCATTCCATGAGTATCCCCTCCATACATACGGTACATGCGTTCCCAGTCTGCCGTGATCTTTTTCAGGGCGGTTTCATTGGAGCACTGGAGATCCAGAATGCGTCCGGTGAAGGTTTTTACCCAGGAGAGCATCTCGTTGACGTCAAAAAAATTTCCTGTGTAGAGAAATGTGTTTTCCCGGATTCTTAAGATTTCCCCGCCTCGTCCCTCCCGGTTCAGGCGGTTTAGCACATAGTCCTCCCTCTTTTCGTCAATAAAAAGTTTCATGCACAGGGTTTCCATGCGGCTGCGCCCGCCAAACGAGACACCCCAGCAGAAGGGAAGGTTTTGCGTCAGCTTCTTCTGCACCGCATCATAGCCGGGGAAGTTCTCCAGGACTTCCACTTTGGAAATGCTGTCCAGGCGAAGATTTTGGAAACGGCGGCGAGGTTCCTGATAGAGGCAAAGGTAGCGGCGTCCTGTTTGGGTACTGACGAAAATCCGCAGGGGAATTCCTGTCACCTGAGAGCGGCTGCCGGAACGGCTGCTGTGGTTTTCAAAGCGGATCTGCCGGCCTTCCCGGATGGCCGGCAAGACGGAGAGCAGCACCTGATCTTCCAAAGTGTGTACCAGAAAGTAATGTTTCCAGCAGAACAGATCGTTCTCCTGAAATTCCCGATCCAGGATGGTATTTCCGGCGAAGCCGAAGGGAAAGGCTTCGGAACAGAATTTTACAGCTTTCAGCAAGTCCTGATAGCAAGGGGACTGCTCCAGACAAAGGGGAGGCGTCAGGCGGTAGCGGAGGGTTTTTCCAAACTTTTCCGCCTGAAAGACGCCCAGGCGCTCATATTCCCGGCATTTGTTCCGCACAGTCTGGGAATCAGGCAGGGATTTGAACCGCTCAGCCATTCCGTCGCAGAGCTCCGCCACGGAACGGAACTGCCCGTCAAAGAGCAAAGCCAGAAGGAAGAAGTGAAGCAAAAGATCGTTGTCTGTAAAACTTTTGGCTTTCCAGGCCGCATAGAGAGGATTGGCCGAAAGCTTCTTGCTGTCCATATGGACAAAGACCTGCTTTCCCCGGGAGGTATAATCCGCGCGGATATAGCCACAGAGATAGTTTTCAATCCGGCGCCGCTCATTGTCGTAGGTGCGCCCGCTCTTTTCCCCGTATTCCCCCCGGACCTTAAAGCCGTAGAGAAAGAACTGGCGCATATAGTTGCGGATACGCTCGAAATTTTTGATCAGTTCCTGAAAGTCTGCCATGGTTTCCTCCCTGTATGAACGGTGTCCGTTTTATAGCAATTTTAATGGATTCGGAAGAAGTTCGCAACTTTTTTTACATGATCCTTGGATTCTTTTTCCATATAATGAGAGTGTCAAAAGGAACCAAAAACGGCACTTCTAAAACCCGGACAGGTGCCGGACACAGTGAACGAGAAAGACAGGTGATGGTATGTTTATAAAAGAAACGGAAAACGGAAATTATCCCTTAAAAGTCTGGCTTGGGAAAGAGACGGATCTGGAGAAGACCTGCATAGAACAGGCGCAGCATCTGATGGAGCTTCCCTTTCTCCATCAATGGGTGTGCCTGATGCCGGATACCCATGCAGGTATGGGGATGCCTATCGGCGGCGTGATTGCCGCTATGGATACGGTGATTCCCAATGCAGTGGGCGTGGACATCGGGTGCGGTATGGCCTACATAGGAACCAATATTCCGGTGCAGGTTTTGAAGGAAACCATGACAGGAAACGGAAATCTGATACAGGGGATGGTGGGAGATATTCTGCGGAATATTCCGGCGGGCTTCGCCCATCACAAGATGCCTATGCCCTGCTATACAATGGACCGGGCTATGGAGGAACTGTCTCTCTATGAGGAAGACGCAGAACTTCTGGGCCAGCTGGAGGCCGGTTATTTCCAGATTGGGACTCTGGGGGGCGGAAATCATTTTATTGAGCTTCAGGAAGATGAAAACGGATATCTCTCCGTAATGCTTCACTCCGGGAGCCGCCATTTCGGAAAGTCTGTCTGCGACTATTTTCATGCCATGGCGCGGGAAATGAACCGGCGCTGGTACAGCCAGGTGCCGGATGAGTACCGGCTGGCGTTTCTTCCTGTGGATACAGCCCAGGGGCGGCAGTATCTCCGGTGGATGAATCTGTCCCTGGAGTTTGCCAGGGAAAACCGGGAGAAAATGATGCTGGCCGTGAAAGCCATCCTGGAGAAATGGATCGGAAAGTATACGAAGCTTCCGCTGGAATACCAGGATGAGATCAACTGCCACCACAATTACGCAGCCCTGGAGCATCACTACGGAAAGAATGTCTGGGTCCACCGAAAAGGTGCCGTACGGGCACGCTCCGGGGAGCTGACGGTAATTCCCGGGGCCATGGGTTCCTATAGTTATGTGGTAATGGGGCTGGGGAATCCGGAGAGCTTTTGCTCCTCCTCCCACGGTGCAGGCCGCGCCTACTCCAGGAAAGGGGCTATGGCCGCTTTCACCTGCGAAGAGGTTATGACGGACTTAAAAACCCGGGGCGTGGTGCTGGGAAAGAAACGAAAAGACGACGTGGCGGAAGAGAGCCGCTTTGCATACAAGGATATTGATGAAGTGATGGCTAATCAGAAGGATTTGGTAATTCCTGTGAAACGCCTGCGGACTGTGGGCGTGGTGAAAGGATAGAAACATGGGTTTCCTCCCTGGGTCTTCAGGCTTTGGCCAGGGCGGGGGCAGCATGTTGGAAAAGCCGGCCCGTCCGGCAGTTCATACGGAAAGAGATTGACAAAAAAATAATAGGAAAGGTATACTGAAAACAGTTTACAGGCTTTGCCCCGGAGGCAGGCAAACCGGAAAAGAAAATTAGGAAGCAAAAGTCTGCTGCGGGATAAGCGGCAGGCTTTTGCAATCCAAAAGGAAAGAGATGGGGGATTGGGGATGAATAAAATTTTACTGGTGGAGGATGATCCGGAAATCAGCACCATGCTGCAAACTTTTTTGGAAACGGAAAACTTTGAGGTACTCGCGGTCCCGGACGGCGAGAGTGCATGCAGAGAGTTTTTCGCGGATCGGTTCAGCCTGGTGCTGCTGGATTTGATGATTCCCAAAATGAACGGCATCCGGGTGATGGCCAGAATCCGGGAGAGCAGTACCGTTCCCATTATCATTATCACAGCAAAGGATACGGATTCCGATAAAACCCTGGGCTTAGGGCTGGGCGCAGATGATTATATTACGAAACCCTTTTCGGTGACGGAAGTGCTGGCCCGGATCAAAGCAAATATCAGAAGGAGTACCCAGTATACTTCTGCTGTCCAGGAACAGCCGCAGGTGCTTAAGGCAGGCTGTCTTGTGATGAACCCGGAGGATTACACCGCCGCAAAAAACGGCGTTCCTTTGGAGCTCACGGCAAAAGAGTTTGAAATTTTAAAGCTGCTGCTTCAAAACCCCAAGAAAGTCTATACCAAAGAACAAATTTATTCTCTGGTGTGGAAGGAACCGTATTTCGGAGATGAAAATGCAGTGAACGTACACATAAGCAGACTGCGGAATAAGGTAGAAGACAATCCCCGGACGCCCCAATATGTGGTTACTGTCTGGGGGATCGGATACAAACTGGGGGATATGAAAGATGAGTGAGAGATTCCGACTGCACAGGGGAATGGAAGGAAAGATCCGGGAGATCAATGAGAAGCTGGAGGAAATTTCAGAGACTGGCAGCGACGAAAAGGTCATGATATTTACAGACAACCCGGTTCTCATGGAATTGGGCGCGCAGATTAACCGGCTGCTCACCGACCGGCAGAAAATAAAAGCAGATTTTCGAAGGGAGCAGCTTTCCTCTAAGAAAATGCTGTCCAACATTTCCCACGATATCAAAACGCCCCTAACCGTTATCCTGGGATATCTGGAGATTATGCGCCTGGAACATGCAGACGATGAGATGCTGAGAAAGACAGAAGAAAAGGCAAAGCAGCTGATCGGTATGATCAACGAGTTTTTCACCCTGGCCAAACTGGAAGCTGGGGATATGGATCTGGAACTTTCCCGGATGGATGTATGTGAAACCTGCCGGGAAAGCATTCTGGATTTTTATGAGCTGCTGTCCCAGGCAGATTTCCAGGTGGAAATCACATTGCCCGGACAAGCGGTTTATGTAAAGGGCAGCCGGGAGGCGTTTGATCGTATTTTGTCCAATCTGATTTCCAACGTTATCCGCTACGGAGCAGCCGGGAAATATCTGGGCGTATCTTTGAGAATGGATTCCCAATGGGTGTATGTGGATGTAACTGACAAAGGAAAAGGAATCGGAAAGCCTTTTTCGGAGCATGTCTTTGACCGCCTTTTCACCATGGAGGATTCCCGCAGCCGCAGCGTCCAGGGAAACGGCCTGGGACTGACCATTGCCAAAAATCTGGCCCTGCAGATGGGAGGGGATCTTACACTGGAGAGCATTCCCCATGAAAAAACCGTGTTTACCCTCCGGCTGAAAAAAATGGAGTTTTAAATCCCGCGGCATGTCTTTTCATCCAAAGAAAGAGATTCGTAAGATTTCGTAAAGAGTTTTGCAAATGAAAGCCGCTACAATGGAATTTGAAAGGAGGCAGAACAAATGCCATATATAGTACAGACAAATCACCTGACAAAGACCATAGGCGGAAAGAATCTTGTGAGCGATGTGACGATGCACGTGAAAAAAGGCGAAATTTACGGGTTCCTGGGACCCAACGGAGCAGGCAAAACTACGGTTATGAAACTGCTCGCAAATCTTTGGAAGCCTACAGAAGGAAGCATTGAGCTTTTCGGAAACACACTTACCCCGGAATCTTACCAGGTACTGAAACGGATGGGGAGCATGATTGAGTTTCCCACCTTCTACGAACATCTGACGGGGTATGAAAATCTAAAGCTTCACGCCGAGTACATGGGATACTATCTGCGCGGAAGCATAGAAAATACCCTGGAACTGCTGGATTTGACGGATGCGGCAAAAAAGCCGGTAAAGAATTATTCCTTGGGAATGAAAGAACGGCTGGGAATTGCCCGGGCCATTCTTACCCGGCCGGAGCTTCTTATTCTGGATGAGCCTGCCAACGGGCTTGATCCGGCAGGCATGAAGCAAGTCCGGGAGCTCTTAAAGACCCTGTCTGCGGAATATGGAATTACAATTCTGGTTTCCAGCCATATTCTTTCGGAAATTGAAAGCATTGCAGATACTGTGGGCATTATCCGCCGGGGACGGATGCAGAAAGAAATCAGCCTGGAGGAGATAGAAGAGATGAACCTGGCTTATGTGGAACTGACCGTACAGGACACCCGCAAGGCGGCCTACGTACTTTCCGATAAATTGGGACTTACAAACTTTAAGATCGGGGAAGGCGGGCAGATTCGCATATATGAAAACCAGGTTTCGCTTCAGGCGCTTTCTAAGGAACTGGCCCTCCATGATGTTCCGGTCAGTGCCCTTGGGAAAAAGGCGGAAACTCTGGAAGATTATTTTTTAAAAATTACAGGGGAGGTAAAGGCCGATGCTGAAACTAATTAAATTGGAATGGAAGAAAAACAGAACCGGAACATACATGCGGAATGCGGTGATCCTGGCGGGCCTTCTCTGTCTGTTTGTATTTGCCCTTGCTTATCTGGGGATAGCCAATGACCCGGACACAGGCCTGCCTGACGCGGCGGCGGGAAACGGGACCATATCTGCTCCTATTGAGCTGTTCACCAGCATGTCATTTCTAATCTTTACCGGTGTAATGCTGTCAGCTTTTATTATAAGCGCTTACAAGAATAAGACTATGAACGTCATGTTTTCTTATCCCATCAAACGCCAGAAAATCCTGGTGTCCCAGATGCTTGCAGTCTGGATCTTTAATTTTATAGCTTTGGTTTTGACAAAGCTGTTTATTTACGGCTCCATCGCGGCGGCCACCCCCTTTATGAAGTCCTCCTTTCCCATTGATTTTGATATGGGTGTTCCCGGATTTTACGTACAGCTGGCTGCCAAATCTGCCGTAACGGTTACCATGGGCTTTATGGCCCTCTTTGCGGGGATGGCAATGAAGTCCTCCAAAGCGGCAATTCTTTCCTCGTTCCTGCTGATCCTTTTTACCCAGGGAAATATCGGCGGCTTTACCTTGTCGGGCAACGCCGTTTTTCCTCTGGTATTAACCCTGGTCTCCTTGGTTTTTGCTTTTCTTTCCGTTTACAGGGCGGAAAAAGACGATTTGGTATAAGAGCACAAGATATGTTCTGCCGGAGAGCCGGAACGTTTTCCGCTTGGCTTTCCGTTCCGCTGGCGGAATTGTTTACCATGATAACGTCGGCGGTTTTCCTTTGGAAAAACAGCGGGATATTCACGGATGACATTTCCCGAAAAGCATGTTAAAATAAACCTGCCGAGAGACGGCGGGAAAAACCATAACATAAGGAGCGCAAGGACAATGGTGATCTATATCATCCGTCACGGAGAGACAGACTGGAATACAAAACGGCTTTTGCAGGGGACCACAGACATTCCTCTGAACCAAAACGGCATTGAGGTGGCAGAACTGACCTCAGAGGGACTTCAGGATGTTCCCTTTGACATGATTTTTACAAGTCCTCTCAAGCGCGCCAGGCAGACGGCCGAGATTCTGCGAAGGGAACGCAAAATTCCTGTTATTGAGGAAGAGAGGCTGAAAGAAATTTCTTTCGGGCCTTATGAGGGCTATTGCTGCAGCCGGGAGGGCTACAATATTCCGGACCCGGATTTCCTTAAATTTTTTGAAAAACCGGGAGATTATGTACCGCCCCAAGGAGGGGAGACCATTGCTAAGCTTTGCGCGCGCACTACGGAGTTTCTGACGGAGCTGGCCGAAAATCCCGATTACCGGGAGAAGACCATCCTCCTTTCCGGACACGGAGCGGTGGTGAAGGGGCTTTTGAGCAGTCTTACCATCTCGGATCTCAATGATTTCTGGAACGGAGGCGTACATAAAAACTGCGGCGTTACCATTTTAGATGTGGAGGAAGGAAACATTTCTATCCGGCAGGAGAATGTGATTTACTATGACGAAGCGAGAAGCACAAACTATTTTGAATAAGAGAAAAATGTACCTGCATACTCCGGTGGGAGAACTGGAGCTTGTGGCAGACACGAACGGCCTGTGCCGCATTTCTTTTGGGAAGACAGCAAAGGCCTCGGATATCTGCGAGGAGGAGATTCCCGTTTTGCGCAAAGCAATAGAGCAGCTTTCGGAGTATTTTGCAGGACAACGAAAGGTATTTGAGCTCCCCCTGTCTCTCCGGGGAACGGATTTCCAGCTGCGGGACTGGAACGCCCTGCTGGAAATCCCTTACGGAGAAACCCGCAGCTATAAAGACATTGCCGAAGCTGTGGGATGTCCCCGGGGCTTCCGGGCCGTGGGCATGGCAAACCGCCGCAATCCCCTCCCCATTGTTGTCCCCTGCCACCGGGTGATCGGAGCAGACGGAAGCCTGACGGGTTATGCGGGCGCCAATAAGGCGCTTGCGATCAAGGAATATTTGCTGAAACTGGAGGGTGCAAGGTGACAAAAGAGAACAGCGCACTGACACAGGAAGAAATACGGGCCCGTCTTTTGGAACTGGCGGATCCGGGATACCGGGAGTTTCACGGCAAACTGCTCCCCGGAACGGATAACATTCTGGGTGTGCGGGTGCCGGCCCTGCGGAAGCTGGCAAAGGAGATTGTCCGGGGCGATTGGGAGGCATTTCTTCTGGAAAACGACCGGGAATGGTATGAGAAGGATATGCTCCAGGGACTGGTCATCGGCTGCGCGCCAATGGATTATGAAAAACGGCTTGCGCGGATCCGGGAATTTATTCCCAGGATTAACAACTGGGCAGTCTGCGATGTTTTCTGCAGTTCCCTGAAAGATACGGCAAAACACCGGGAGGAAATGTGGGAATTTCTGAAACCCTGTCTAAGTTCCGGCCGGGAGTATGAGATCCGTTTTGCTCTTGTGATGATGCTGGGCTATTTTACAGAGCAGTCTTACCTGGATCGCTCCTTTGCCGTCTTTGATTCCATCCGGCATGAGGCTTATTATGTGCGCATGGCGCTTGCCTGGGCCGTCTCTGTGTATTTTGTGAAATTCCAGGAAGAAACCTTTGCTTATCTTAAGAAAAACCGGCTGGATGACTGGACCTACAACAAGGCTCTGCAGAAAATCACAGAGTCCTACCGGGTGGACGGGGAAACGAAGATACAGATCCGGGCTATGAAGCGGAAATAAGAGAACACCGGTTTTGGAATGTTATGTAAATTTAAGTTGCGGTTTTGGAAAAAACAGGATATAATAAAACCGGACAGAAAGTATTCTATGCCATACAAAAAGGAGGATGGAAGTATGGCACAGAAGAAATTTGAAGAACTGGATTTGAAAAATGCTTTTTTATTTGCGGCGGCTTTGGAGGATCCGGAAACCTGCCGGATAGTCCTGGAACTGATTTTGGGACGGCCGTTTCCCCGTATTAAAGTTCATACGGAACATACCCTGCTGTACCGTTCGGATTTTCGAAGCCTTCGCCTGGATGTTTATGCTTCTGATGAAGTCCAGGTAGGCTACAATCTGGAGATGCAGAATGCAAGGGTCGGAAGTCTGCCCAAACGCAGCCGTTTTCATCAGGCAGAAATGGATTTAACTTCGCTGAAACAGGGCGAGGATTTTTCGGATTTGAAGCCTGGATTTGTAATCTTTATCTGTACCTTTGATCCCTTTGGACAGGGATTGTACCGTTACACGTTTGAAGAGCGCTGTCTGGAGCAGGATTTCCCTTTGGGGGATGAGACCTGCAAAATTTTTCTCAATACCAAGGGAAAGAACCAGAAAGAAGTACCGGAAGAATTGGTACGCTTTCTGCATTATGTAGAAAACTCTACCGATGCCTGTATCAAAGATGCAGGTGATGAGCGGCTGGAATATCTGCACGAAAAAATCAGCGCCCTGAAGAAGAGCAGAAGATGGGAGGGACGCTATATGACACTGGGGGAATACATTCAAGATTCTGTAAATGAAGAAGTCCAGGAAATCTTGCAGGAAAAAATGCAGGAGCTGACAGAAAAACTTACAGAAG
The DNA here is from genome assembly GCA_910587955.1 of uncultured Lachnospiraceae bacterium. GTDB lineage: Bacteria > Bacillota > Clostridia > Lachnospirales > Lachnospiraceae > Laedolimicola. The sequence continues at coordinate 29,225 of CAJUNN010000038.1, forward strand.
AAATGACTCTAAGGATAACGGAGGAAATAACTCAAAAAGTGACGGAAGAAGTTACCCAAAAGGTCACAGAAGAAGTAACTCAAAAAGTGACAGAAGAAGTTACCCAAAAAGTGACAGAAGAAGTTACCCAAAAAGTGACAGAACAAGTATCCCAAAAAACGATGGCAGAAGAGCAGACACGTATGCGGAAATTGATTTCCTGTATGCTGAAAGAAGGAGATAGGGAGCTCCTTGCAAAATTGGGAGAAGAGGAAGGATTACTGGAACAAATGTATGTGAAATACGGCATATAATTCGTTTTTCATTCAAGAACCGTGGAAAGTCTTGGGCTGGCTGCCTGTGCAGCCGGCTGTCTGAATTTTCGTTTTTTACCCGTTAAATAAAAGTTTCTGTATGGCTGGAATATTCTGTCCTTTTTGAAAACAAAAGATTCCTGCCTTTAAAGTCAAATATATTTGACAAAATGTCAGGCGCATAGTATGATGAATATAAGAAAAGCACCCTCAGGAACAAGAAAAAAGGGGAACCGTACATGGCAAAAAACCTGAAACTAAAAGCCGCCCGGGCAGGCCTTGATTTATCCCAGGAAGAACTGGCCCGAAAGGTAGGCGTCTCCCGGCAGACCATCAATATGATTGAGCGTGGAGATTACAATCCCACATTAAATCTCTGCCTTAGTATCTGCCATGTGCTTGGCCGGACGCTGGATGAGATTTTCTGGCAGGAGGAATCAGTAATATGAAAGAGGAACGGATTTTATGGAAGGCCCTTTGCAGCCCGGAACAGATTACGGCAGACGAGCGAATGGAGCAGTTGGAATTTAAAGGATATTATTGGGGATACCACGCTTTGCTTTTTCTGGTTTACGTAAGCGCTCTCCTGATCGGACAGTGCCACGTGTGGATGGAATCTGATGCGATGCGCAGTTTTTTTTCCCTGATTTTACTTTTCGGTACATTGATTCTGGTAGAAAACGGCCGTTTTCTTTACAGCTGTTACCACGGGATTCAGGAATTTTCGGATCCCCGCCTGAAAAAAAACGGCCGGGGAAAAGTAACGTTTTTCAGCGCGGGAATAACTGCAGGAGTTTGGGGAACATTGAATCTGGGGTTTCTATTTGGCTGGAAGCATCCCCTTCCCTGGATTGCTTCTGCCGCAGGCTGCTTCTTTTATTGGCTGCTCTGCCATCTGGCCTATTTTCACTATGCACTGGTGAGTGAGCGGGAGGAACCCTTAAAGGGCAGAGCAGGCAAAACCGCGCTTATTTGCGGGCTGGGATTGGTTCTCTATGTGGCAGTGCCGCTGGTGCTGGGCATACAGGGCGCCGGTTACTATGCAGGAAACGGCGTTTTTTGGGGCGAAGAAAAGAATACGGCGGCAAAGGAAACCCGGGAACTCTGGGAGGAGATCGAGAAAGGCCGGCAGCGATTTGGCGAATTGGACAATAGAAAAACAGAATCTGCCTATTTTACAGACCTAAAAGAAGGGCCGGAAATATATGATTTTCCGGACGGCCGGGTAACTGCCCGGGCGCTCCACTGGTACACGTCCGGCGGTATTTCCTATGAACGGCTTCTCGGACCGGAAGATTCCGGACAGAGCCTTTGGGAAATGTACTGGGATGGGGAAGAAGCTTATGTGGCCGCAGAAGATACCTGGATGACGGAACGGGATTACCTTAACGCAAAAGAAAACACAGAGGCGTTCCTGTGGAATGGCCCTCCTGGAACTATGGGGCAGGATCCTATGTTGATAGCGGATATTGCCAGAGAGTTCCGGGGAACGGATACCTTCTATACCGTTCGATATAAAGAAGACTGCGGCATTTCCTTTTGGGGTACCGGATCCGAAGACGGAAGAAGGCCAAAGCAGGCGACGGAACATTATACCTTAAATGAATTCGGGATTCTTGTGTCCTACGACTGTGAAATCCGCGGCCTGCAAAAAGACGGACAGACACCGTATGTGGAGCGTTCCTCCCAGAAACTTCTAAGCGCGAGCCAAAAGGAGATTGAGGCGGAGGTTCAGTCGCTTCTTGCGCAGTATCCGAAAACGTAAGTGACTGAAAAACTCCTTTTCTTAACTGGTAATTTGTGCTATACTAACCACGCAATCTATCATGGCTGGTCTAGGGGTTCCCCCAATTTCCGAGGGGTATATGGATCGGCTTTGATTCTGTCTATTGACAAAAATTATCCAGAAAAGGAGCGACAGGAACGTGACAGGAAAGCAAGCGGACTCCCTGGCCGGGAGAAAGGTAAAACGGAGCCTGAATAGGCGGATATTGCAAAACACTACATTTAATATCTTAATTTTAGTGGCTGTCTGCTGTATGATTATGGCTGTTTCCCTGCAGTCACTTGCCAACAACATATTGCTGGATAGTCTCCAGCCCATGGCCCGGCAGTCGGCTAAGACAGTGGAGGCCAACATCCATATGAATGAGTTTTAATAGGAACACTGTAATATCAAGGCTTTTCGGAGCCAG
>CAJUNN010000039.1:0-1883 GCA_910587955.1 uncultured Lachnospiraceae bacterium
AACTTATTAACCAGGTAGTCTGTCTTATTGACTACACCATTATTATACTAGGAGGCGGTTTTATGCATGTTGTAATTATCAATGGAAGTCCACGGGTACAGAAATACAGCAACACGGAGAAAATCATTGCTGCCTTTGTAAAAGGGCTGTCAAAAAAAGAAGCCACTTTTGAAACATATGCGGTTTCCCACCGAAAGACATGGGACACCATTCGTGATGCTTATATAAAAAACGATGAAATCCTCATTGCGCTGCCCTTATATGTAGAATGCGTACCCGGACTTCTTCTGGAGTTTTTGGAAACTCTTCCCAAAAAGGATAAGCATACAAGGCTTTCCTTTCTTTTGCAGAGCGGCTTTGCGGAGGGGTGCCAGCTCCGCTGCGGCGAGGCGTTTCTGGCAAAATTGCCGGAGTATTTGGGGGTTCGGTACGGCGGCTGTCTGGTGAAAGGAGATAATTTCGCAATCCGATTTTTGGATGAAGATAAACAGGCTCAGCTCACAAAACCGTACCAGGCAATGGGCGAACTGTTTGCAGAGGGAGACGGCTTTTTCCGTGAGGAAGCAAAAAAATTTACCGGCCCGGAATATTTTTCGCTTCCTATGCGCTTGATGATTGGATTGATACACAAAACCATTGCAAAAAAGATGCTTCAGAAGGTGGCGGCATCGCTGGGATGTAGAACGCCGCTTGATGAAAAGGTCTGGGAAACAAAATCCGTCCGCTCTTAGCCACAACTTTCAATTTGCCCGGAAGCTTTGGAAAGCGTAAAATTTCTCATGTGAACGTCTTGATGGGAAACAAGGGTATATTGCGCTGATTGAATGTTTGCTTAGCATAGATAGAACTGCTAAAATTTTTGTGCAGACATCTGGAATGGAAGAAGATTTTAATGAGCCACAGGATATTTTTCCATCTGATATTGGAGAGGAAACAGACTTTACACAACCAACTTTTCTTATTGGTGATAATGGTGAATTAGTTCCAAGCACAAAGCTGTTCGATGATGATTCTTTTGTTTATTATTGCTGGTGGGATTAAAATCCAGTTTATAGAACGGAATAAATCGGGATTTATTTGAATTAGGAGAGCCTTATATTGCATTGGCGAATCTCAATCCAGCGCCGACTCTATATTTTATTTTCTATAATCTCTTGTATGGGCTGGTATTCAGCTTTTTGGTTCCGTTGTACTGTTTGCGGAAAGAAAAAGCGACATTGGCTTCGGCCGGCGGACAGCTGATTCCCAAAATGGCTATGGGAGAACAAATACCGTGGCATTTGTTGCCGCTGGGGATTTTGCCGCTTATCATGACTACATTTTTTGAAGAGTTTTTATTCCGAGGCTTTGTGCAGAGCAGAGCGGCAATTTGGCTGTGTGCCCGCAATTTTGATTTCTGGAGCGATGTTCTCCCTATATCATCTGGGTTATCCCGGTTTTCGTACCTGGAGGGATTTGCTTCTGCTGTTTGTGGTGGGTATTGGATTTGCTGCTGCATACAGGATTTCTGATAATAACCTGATCGTGTCTTTCTTTGTAAATCTGCCGAACGCTCTTGTTACCTATATGCTCAAATATGAGCAATTCCCCGTTATGAGTGTAAGCTTCACCATAGCGGCAGTCATCACACTGGTTTTGATTGGGTTAACCTTTTTGCTTGTCTCAAACAGGCGTTCAACAGAACAATAGCTTCCAGTTTGTCCGGAAGTTGTGGAAAGCGTAAAATCGGAATTGACCGAGCAAAGCGAGGGATACTTCTTGTCCGAAGGGCAAGAAGGTGTATGAAACGCAAAAAATTGCTTGGCAGAAACCGGACGCATTTCAGGAACCTTATCCCATCCGGAACGCGCTCCCGCTCCATTCAAACGCAACAGTACTAGGCT
>CAJUNN010000039.1:1983-31594 GCA_910587955.1 uncultured Lachnospiraceae bacterium
AACATGTTTGCATGTCCGTTTGGCGAGAGTCTTCCCCATTTTATCGAGTACTGCCGCAAGGCGCAAATACCCTGCAACTTGCCGCGCTACAAGTTAGATATCCTATCAGCTGGCAGGAAAGAGCCACCTCCTCCAAACGAGGCAGGAGCTGTTATTTTCATGTAAAGGTAAAGCAACTGGAAGGGAAATTTGTAGCTGGAGACTACCAGCGGTTAAGGAACATGATCTTAGCCGGAACCCTATGAAAACGCCGGTTCTTAGCGAACACGAGCCACAGGCGAAGTGTGAGCTTAGTACCGCTGCGTTTGAATGGAGCGGGAGCGCGTTCCGGATGGGATCATGTTCCTTAACCGCGTCCGCTTCAGCCACAACTTTCAGTTTGTCCGGAAGTTGTGGATTAAATAAATTACAATGGACAATGTGAAAAAGAGGTATATATTATGAATGTGATTTTAGATGAAATTAAAAGCATTATGGAACAGAACAAGGAACAACATTTGCCGCAGGTTAAATCCGGCGATTTGGAAGAAAACGGGGCGGTCTATTTTATGAATAGCAAGGATGGAACCGAATTTGAATGGTACGTCAATGGTAAGCTGCCGCCTTTTATGATGTTTTATGATGATGATGCCAAAATGGGAGCCGTAAAACTCCTGCTTTATCGAGATGGAGCGGTGCAGGTGTTTGTTTATGACAATGCCGGAAAGAATATGTGCAAAGAAGTGCGCACTCGTATTGAGTGCGGAGAGAAAGAAGTATTGGATTTGGCTGTGCTTTTGAGGCATCAGGCAGAGGACAGCAGCAAATGGGACGCAAATATTGAAAGTCTCTGCACGGATACACTTGTCAGCGACGAAATGAGGAATCGTTTTTTGAATCATGAAAGTCGGTATGATGAAATCAAAAAAATACGCACACTCATGAATCAAGGTGCACTTGTTTCCAGGAGAATTGTAGAGGAGGGCTGGAAAGTCGGCTTTATGTACAGATGTGAGCCAAACAATCCGGCAGACAGCGGATGGATATTTTTGGCGGGAAATGAAGACGAACAGTATAATTCGGATGTGAAAAACATTGTGTTGATGCCGCTGGGCAAAGTGTGTCATGAACTGGACAGGGATGTTTATAAATATTTGACTGCTCCGGTAGGAACAGAATTTATTCGTATATCGGAAACGGAGTTTGAAGTTGATATGAAAAATAAAGCTATTTTCCTTGCGAAAAGATAAGTGCGGCAAAAGCAAATAAACTTGACTGGTCTGGCCGAAAAAATGATATTTGATGGAAAGAGAAAAATTGGAAGTTGTTCCTGAACCGCTGGCAGTCTCCAGCTAAAAATTCATCTTGCAGCTGCTTTACTTTTTCCTGAGCATAGCAGCCCAGCACCTTCCTGCCAGCTGACATTGGTAAAATGTGAGGTTTAAAAGCAGTTTATAGAACTGGAAAATCGGAGTTTGAGAGAGGAAAGATTATGAAAAAATGGGGTATCTTGTATTCTGTAATATTGGTTTTATCATTAACAGCGTGTGGAGCAGATTTTGATGGTGGCCGAACAGGAAATCACGATGAGTTTGTGATGGATTATAAAATATTTAATAAAACGGACTCTCAGGACCTAATTGTTAAAAAAGGAGATACTATCCATGTAGAAATTGTTGTTGAGGGTGGCAGCTTATCATTTGAGATTCAGAAAGATGATGAAGAACCTGTCTATAAAGGTGAAGATGTTTCCTTTTCTGATGAATTTGATGTTGATATTGAAGAAAGTGGAACGTATACAGTTTCAGTAACTGGTAAAAAAGCGAAAGGAAGTGTCAGCTTTACAGTAGTTACTAATCTAATGTGAAATTTTCATTTATCGGGCAGATAAACAGAGCGAAAAATCGGAATTTATGAAATTGGAGGAATAAATCATGTGGGAAGAATTGGGCATAAGCGGAGGAACTGCAATCATTATTTTGATTGCATTGTATTTTATCGTGAAGTGGGCAGTAAAAAATGGTGTAAAAGAAGCGTATAAGGATATTACTGGAAAGAAAACTGTTGAAGATATCGAAACTGAAAAAGAGCTAAAAAAGCTCGGATTAGATTTAGAAGATAAATAAATTCCAGTTTGGCTGGAAGTTGCGGAGGAGATATTGTGAAAAAAGTGATTTTATATATTCATGGAAAAGGAGGAAGTCATTTGGAAGCTGAACAATACAAGAAAAATTGTTCGGGTTTTGATATAATTGGAATAGATTACAATGACTATCTTCCATGGATTGTACAAAATCAAATTCAAGCGGCTTATCAAAACGCACATAAAAGATATGATCATATTTATGTGATTGCAAATAGTATTGGTGCTTACTTTGCAATGCACACATTACAGGCTTGTAATATTGAAAAGGCTTTATTTATTTCACCTGTACTTGATATGGAAAGACTTATATTGGATATGATGAGTTGGGCGAATGTATCAGAAACAGATTTACATGAAAAAGTAGAGATTCCTACGGACTTTGGGGAAACATTATCATGGAAATATCTATGTTTTGTCAGGGAAAATCCTATAATATGGAATATCCCCACAGAAATATTGTATGCAGGAAATGATAACCTCGTATCCCGTAAAACAGTGAATGAATTTCTTAGTAATCACAAAGCACATCTTACTGTAATGGAAAATGGGGAACATTGGTTTCATACAGATGAACAACTCGCCTTTTTAGATGTCTGGATGAAAAAGGCAATAGGATAAATTCAGATTTTTTGGAGAGTGACACAACAAAAAATTCAGAAGTTGCAGAAAGGGGCGAGCAGCTATGAAAATGCCAAAAGAAAAAATAGATATAAGTATGTTTGCTCCATGCGGAATGAATTGCAAGATTTGCTATAAACACTGTTACCATAAAAAACCTTGTGCTGGCTGCCTGAATAGCGATAAGGGAAAACCAGAGCATTGTCATAAATGCAAAATAAAGGACTGTATCAGAGAAAAATCTCTGTCCTATTGTTTTGAATGTGCTAAATATCCATGCAGTTTAATAAAAAATTTTGAAAAAAGCTACAACAAACGGTATCAAGCAAGTCTTATAGAAAATAGCTGTTTTGTTCAAGCACACGGTTTAAAACATTTCATGGAACAGCAGAAGGCCAAATATATTTGTCCTAAATGCGGTGGTATTATTTCTATTCATGACAAAGAATGTAGCGAGTGCCAAGCAAAAATGAAATAGCAAACTTCCCATTTGTCGGGAAGAACAACACAGCATTAAACTTTTGCAGGAGGAATGAAATATGATTAGTGATTTTCTTGGAGCGGCATTTCCGTGGATTTTAATTGGTTTATTTGTAGCAATCAGTTGTTCCCTTATGAGCAAAAAGAAGAAATAAATTGGAAGTTGTGGCTGAGAGCGGACGCGTTTAAGATACCGCCTGTGGCAAAGCGGAAAGCTAACCATGAAAAAGCACTTAAACTGCTTGGCAGAAAGCGGACGCCTTTCAGGAGCCTTATCCCATCCGGAACGCGCTCCCGCTCCATTCAAACGCAACAGTACTAGGCTCATACTTCGCCTGCGGCTCGCATTCGCCAAGTGCTGGCGTTTTCATAGGGTTCCGGCTAAGATAAGGTTCCTGAAATGCTGTCTGTGGAAGCAGTTTATTTCCGCGGGCAACAAGCCAAGCGAACATGTTTGCATGTCCGTTTGGCGAGAGTCTTCCCCATTTTATCGAGTACTGCCTCAGGGGGGCCAATACCATCTGGCTTACTGCGCTACAAATTTGATATCCCGTCAGCTGACAGCAACGAGCCCTCTCCAAACGGGGGCAGGGACTGTTCTGTTCAGAAAAAGTAAAGCAGCTAAAAGGGGAATTTATAGCTGGAAGCTGCCAGCGGTTAAGAAACATGATCTTAGCCGGAACCCTATGAAAACGCTGGCGCTTAGTGAATGCAAGCCATAGGCGCAGCATGAACTTAGCGTCCACTGCGTTTGAATGGAGCGAGAGCGCGTTCAGGATGGGATCATGTTTCTTAACCGCGTCCGGTTCAACTCAATTATTCAGCTCGGTCAATTCCAGTTTACGGAATTGTTAAATTAAAATCTTTCTGGATAGAACACCCTGCCAGAAAATCTTTGGAACTAGATACAGGAGTAAAATTATGAGAGAACAGTGGATAGAAGCCCCCCGGATGGAGGGAAACAAAAGTCTGGCTGGAAAATTTGGGATAAGCCCCCTGACGGTGCGCCTTATCCGGAACCGGGCGGGAGAGAGCGAGGAGGCGGTCCGGACTTATCTCTGGGGAGATCTGGACAGCCTTGGAGACGCCGGGCAGATGAAGGGAATGAAAGAGGCCGCCGCCCTTCTGGGGGAGAAAGCGGCGGCGGGCCTGGCCATGCGGATCATCGGGGATTATGATATTGACGGGGTCAATGCCACCCATATTCTTCTCACGGCTTTGAGGCGCATTGGGGCTAAGGCAGATACGGTGATTCCCGATCGGATGAAGGACGGCTACGGAATCAACGAAAATCTCATCAAGGCCGCCAAGGAGGCCGGCGTGGATACCATTGTCACTTGCGACAACGGAATTGCGGCCCTGAAAGAGATTACATACGCCAAAAGCCTGGGAATGACGGTGGTGGTAACGGATCACCACGAGATTCCCTATGAGGAAGCGGAAGACGGAAGCCGCAGGCCGGTACTGCCTCCAGCGGACATAATTGTGAATCCCAAACAGGAGGACTGCCCCTACCCTTTTAAGAAGCTTTGCGGGGCAGCCGTGGCCTGGCGGCTGGCAGAGGTCCTTTACCGGGGAAACGGGATTTCCAGGGAAGAATTTCTTGACCTGGCAGAGTTTGCGGCCGTGGCTACCATCGGTGATATTATGGAGCTCACTGGGGAGAACAGGGCTCTGGTAAAATACGGGCTTAAGAGGCTGGAGCAGACAAAGAATCCGGGATACCGGGCCCTTCTTGGGGTGAATGGCCTGGAGGGAAAACATCTTAGCGCTTATCATATCGGCTTTATCATCGGTCCCTGCATCAATGCCAGCGGGCGGCTGGATACGGCGAAGCGGGCCTTAAATCTTCTGGAGGAGACGGACAGGGCCCGGGCGGAGAAGCTGGCCGGGGATCTGAAGGCTTTAAACGACAGCCGCAAGGGCCTGACTGTGAAAGGGACCCAGGAAGCCATCCGGAAGATTGAGGAGACACCTCTTCATAAGGACCGGGTACTGGTGGTTTACCTGCCGGACTGCCACGAGAGCCTGGCCGGGATCATTGCCGGGCGCATCCGGGAACGGTATTACCGTCCCTGCTTTGTGCTGACGGACGGGGAGGAAGGGATTAAAGGAAGCGGCCGTTCCATTCCCGGTTATCATATGTTTGACGAGATGACAAAGGTGCGGGAGTGCTTCACCCGCTACGGCGGGCATCCCATGGCGGCAGGGCTTTCCATGGAGCGGGGGCGGCAGGAGGAGTTTGCCCGGGCCATCAACCGGGTCTGCACCCTGACGGAAGAAGAGCTGACGCCGAAACTTTCCTACGACGCCGTGCTTCCCCTCTCCTACGCGGGGGAACAGCTTCTCTCGGAGCTGGAGCTTCTGGAGCCTTTCGGCAAGGGAAACGAGAAACCGGTATTTGCGGCCGCAGGACTTAAGGCGTCAAGTGCCCGGATCATCGGAAAAAACGCCAACGTGCTCAAACTGGTCCTGGAGACTAAAGAGGGGCTCCGGATGGACGCCGTCTCCTTCGGGGATGTTAAGGCGGAGCTTTCTTACCTGGAGAGCCGGGAGGAGATTTCCGTTCTCTATTATCCGGAGTGGAACGAGTACCAGGGGAGGCGGTCCGTGCAGCTTGTGATTCAGGGGATCCGCTAGTGGCGCTTTACATAGTGGCAAGGCGAAACTTGTCAAATACCAGAAAGCGTGCTATAATAATTACCATTCGTTGCCGATAGTTCTATTTTATGCTAAAGGAGCATATAACTATGAAAAAGTTGGAAGAATATGTTAGAAGTATTCCTGATTTTCCAGAGGAGGGAATTATTTTCCGCGACGTAACCTCGGTTCTCCAGGATGCGGACGGCTTAAAGCTTGCCATTGATTCCATGCAGGAGCTTTTGAAGGATGTGGATTTTGACGTGGTTGTGGGAGCGGAATCCCGGGGCTTTGTGTTCGGAACCCCCATTGCCTACAACCTCCATAAACCCTTTGTGCTGGTCCGGAAGAAAGGAAAGCTTCCCTGCGAGACCATTTCCAAGGAGTACGATCTGGAGTATGGCAGTGCTGTGATTGAGATGCACAAAGATTCTATCAAGCCGGGACAAAAAGTGGTTCTGGTGGACGATCTCATTGCCACCGGCGGTACCATCGAAGCGGCCGCGGAGCTTATAGAATCCCTGGGAGGCCAAGTGGTGAAGATTGTTTTCCTCATGGAACTGGCAGGTCTTAAGGGGCGGGAGCGCCTGGAAAAATATGACGTGGCTTCTGTGATCCGCTACGACGGAAAGTAGGAAACGGAAAAGCTGAAACGGGTGATTGGATGGCAGAGTTGAAGATTGGTGTAAAAGACCGGGAAGGAGAACTGGCCCGGGCGGACGAAAACGTAAAGTCCATGCAGGATTTTACCGGTCCGGAAGTGCTGTATCAGGAGCTGATCAAAAGTGTCCTGAAGTATCATCCTTCTACGGATATTTCCATGATTGAAAAAGCATATAAGATTGCGGCATCTGCCCATCAGGGCCAGCTCCGCAAGTCGGGTGAACCTTATATCATTCACCCTCTTTGTGTTGCCATCATTCTGGCGGATCTGGAGCTGGATAAGGAGACCATCGTGGCGGGGCTTCTCCATGACGCAGTAGAAGATACGGTTATGACCACGGAGGAGATTGTAAAGGAATTCAGCTCGGAGGTAGCTCTTCTGGTGGACGGCGTCACCAAGCTGGGCCAGCTCTCTTATTCCAAGGATAAGATTGAGATCCAGGCGGAGAACCTTAGGAAGATGTTTCTGGCTATGGCCAAGGACATCCGGGTGATCTTAATCAAGCTGGCGGACCGCCTGCACAATATGCGCACCCTCCAGTATATGAAGCCGGAGAAGCAAAAAGAGAAGGCACGGGAGACCATGGATATCTATGCTCCCATTGCCCAGAGGCTCGGTATTTCCAAAGTGAAAAACGAGCTGGACGATCTCTGCCTGAAATATCTGGAGCCGGAGGTCTACTATGAGCTGAAGGATCAGATCTCCGACAAGAAGAGCGCCAGGGAAGCTTACGTGCAGAGCATTGTGGCGGAAGTCAAGCATCACATGGATCACGCAGGCATCCAGGCGCATGTGGACGGCCGTGTCAAGCATTTCTTCAGCATTTATAAGAAAATGGTGAACCAGAATAAGACCCTGGATCAAATTTACGATCTCTTTGCCGTGCGGATTCTGGTGGACACCCTGAAGGACTGCTATGGGGCCCTGGGCGTGATTCACGAGATGTATACCCCCATCCCGGGCCGGTTCAAGGATTACATTGCCATGCCCAAGCCCAATATGTACCAGTCCCTCCATACGACCCTTATCGGACCCAACGGACAGCCGTTTGAGATCCAGATCCGCACTTACGAAATGCACAAGACTGCGGAGTACGGCATTGCCGCCCATTGGAAATACAAGGAGAGCGGGGACGGGAAGAAACCCCCGGATCAAAAAGAGGCGGAGAAAATGAGCTGGCTCAGGCAAATCCTGGAGTGGCAGCGGGATATGTCGGATAACAAGGAATTTATGAATCTCCTGAAAAGCGATCTGGATCTCTTTTCCGAGAGCGTCTACTGCTTTACCCCTTCCGGGGACGTGAAGACTCTTCCCAGCGGCTCTACGCCCATCGATTTCGCATACAGCGTTCACAGCGCCGTGGGAAACAAGATGATCGGCGCCAGGGTAAACGGAAAGCTTGTGACCATTGATTACCAGATCCAGAACGGGGACCGGATCGAGGTGCTGACTTCTCAGAATTCCAGGGGACCCAGCCGGGACTGGCTGAATCTGGTGAAGAGCACCCAGGCCAAGAACAAGATTAACCAGTGGTTTAAGAATGAATTTAAAGAAGAGAATATTTTAAAAGGCAAGGAGATGCTGGCCCAGTACTGTAAGGTGAAGGGCATCGTCCTGTCCGATATTATGAAGCCGGAATTCCAAAGCGTGGTCATGCGCAAATACGGGTTCCGGGACTGGGAGAGCGTGCTGGCGGCCATCGGGCACGGAGGCCTCAAAGAAGGCCAGGTCATCAATAAGATGACAGAGGAGTACGAGAAGCAGAACCGCAAAGCAATCACCGACGAGAAGGTGCTGGAGGCGGTTACGGAGAATAAAGACAATAAGATCCGGCTGGCCAAGTCCAAGAGCGGCATTGTGGTGAAAGGGCTGACGGACGTGTCCGTGCGTTTTTCCAAGTGCTGCAGCCCTGTGCCGGGAGATGAGATTGTGGGCTTTGTCACTAGAGGCCGGGGGGTTTCCGTCCATCGTACAGACTGTATCAATATCATCAATCTTCAGGAGCTGGAGCGGATGCGCCTGATTGATGCGGAATGGCAGGATATGGGCCATGCCGTTTCCGGTGAGAAATACGCCACGGAAATCAAGATTTATGCCAATGACCGGACGGGTCTTCTGGTGGATATTTCGAAAATTTTTACGGAGCGCCAGATCAATATGACCAGCATCCATGTGCGGACCAGCAAGCAGGGGACAGCCACCATTTCCGTTACCTTTGAAATCGGAGGGAAAGAGGAGCTTCAGCGGATTGCGGAAAAACTCTATCAGGTGGAGAGCGTGCTGGATGTGGAGCGGGCCACCGGCTGAGAAGGGGAGAAGGAGAGAAGAGCGGATGAAGATAAGGAGCGTTACCCTGGGATCTGTGGCAACCAACTGTTATTTCCTGATTCAGGAGGCCACGGGGGAGACCCTTGTGATCGATCCGGCAGACCGGGCAGACGTGATTGGGCGCAAGGCCCTGGACGAAGGGCTTAGGTTAAAGGCTGTCCTTCTGACCCACGGCCACGGGGATCACATTCTGGCAGTGAACGATCTGAAGAAGACCTTTGGGATTCCCGTGTATGCGGCGGCGGACGAGGAGAGCCTTCTTCGGGATCCGGACCGGAACCTCTCTGCGTCTCTTTTCGGCTGTCCGGTGACGGTGGGCCCCGATGTGCTTTTGCGGGACGGGGAAACATTTGAGGCGGCCGGGATTTCCCTGCGGATGCTTCTTACGCCGGGGCATACGCCTGGGAGCTGCTGCTATTACAGTGAGGAAGAGAAGATTTTGTTCAGCGGGGATACCCTCTTTTGCGCCTCTGTGGGGAGAACGGATTTTCCGGGGGGAAGCAGCCGGGAGCTGCTGCGCTCTATCCGGGAAAAGCTTCTGGTCCTGCCGGAGGATGTGACCGTTTATCCGGGACATGGGGAGAGCACAAGCATCGGCTATGAGAAGAAGTACAATCCGTATATGTGCATGTAAGACGGCGGAGGGAAGCGTAAGATGATAGAGGTAAAAGTAAACGGGGGAAATTTTGAGTATGATATTCATTCCCTGGTGAAGGCGTTTTATCCGGGGGAGGAGGTCGTGGTCCGGGAGAAAGAGGAGTTTACGGAGGATGCGCCCCTTCAGATGGATGCGACGGTGGGGGACAAAGAGATTCAATTTCAGCTTTTTGAGGAGAGGGCCTTTCAGAAGAAGGGCCATGTTTATGTGGAGGATCCGGATCGGCGCCTGGTGAAAAACCAGTTAAAGCGGCTGATCTATCAGGTGCTTTCCGAATATACCGGGAAAACCCTTCCCTGGGGGACCCTGACAGGCATCCGGCCTGTTAAGATTCCCATGGCTCTTCTGGAAGAGGGGAAGTCCAATGTGGAAATTGCGGATTTTATGCGGAAAACCTACCTCTGCAGCGATGCCAAGACGGCTCTGGCTGTTTCCATTGCCAACCGGGAACGGGAAGTTTTGAAGGAGATTGATTACCGGGAGGGCTACAGTCTCTATGTGGGGATTCCCTTCTGTCCCAGTATCTGTCTCTACTGCTCCTTTTCATCTTCTCCCGTAAACCGCTGGGAAAAGCGGATGGAGGAGTATTTAAACACGCTTTTTCGGGAGCTTAAGTTCCTGGGGGAGGTCTTTCAGGGCCGGAAGCTGAATACCATTTATGTGGGGGGCGGCACACCTACTACCTTGACGGCAGAGCAGCTCAACCGGCTCCTGGACTGCCTGGAGAAGCACTTTGACTACAGCTATTTAAAGGAGCTGACGGTGGAGGCAGGGCGACCGGACAGCGTGACGTCGGAGAAATTCCGGGTGCTTAAGCGCCATGGAGTGACCCGGGTGTCCGTCAATCCTCAGACGATGAATCAGAAAACGCTGGATCTCATCGGACGGCAGCATACGGTGGAACAGACACGGGAAGCTTACTGGATGGCCCGGGAAGCCGGATTTGACAACATCAATATGGATTTGATTGTGGGTCTCCCGGGGGAAGATCTGGAGGAGGTACGCCGCACCATGGAGGAGCTGCGGGTTCTGGATCCGGACAGCATCACGGTCCATTCCCTGGCCATCAAGCGGGCGGCCAGGCTGAAGCTGTTCCAAGAGAAGTACCAGAAGATGGGGCTTCACAACAGCCAGGAGATTATGGATCTGACTTACCGGTATTGTGCAGAGCAGCAGGTGTACCCCTATTATCTCTACCGCCAGAAAAACATAGCGGGAAATTTTGAAAATGTAGGCTACGCAAAGGTTGACAAAGCGGGAATTTACAATATACTGATTATGGAGGAAAAGCAGACCATCCTGGCAGCGGGAGCAGGGGGTGCTTCCAAATTTGTCCTGCGCCCGGATCGCATAGAGCGTGTGGAGAACGTCAAGGACGTGGCCCAGTATATGGCCCGGATTGACGAGATGATGGAGCGAAAGAGAAGTTTTCTGAAGGCCAGCGACTTATGGTAGCAGGTAAGGGGAGCAAAATGAGAGAGACAGACGCCTGGGCAATGTTTGAGGAAGACGTAACCGGAGAAGTCAATCACGGAATCTGTGTCAGCAACCTGGCCTATTATGTGGCCAAGGAGCTGGGACTCTACGAGGATCAGTGCCGGGAACTGGCGGTGGCGGGGATGGTGCATGACATCGGAAAGCTGCGGGTATCCGGTTATCTGTACGGCAGGGATGCGGACACGCTGAACATCGAAGAGATGAAATATGTGCGCATGCACCCAAGGCTGGGATATGAGATCCTCATACGCTATGATTTCTCGGACTTTATTGTAGAGAGCATTTTGTACCACCATGAGAATTACGACGGTTCCGGATACCCTGAGAATCTGGCCGGTGATTCCATTCCCATAGGGGGAAGGATTCTACGGGTTTGCGACGTGTATGCAGCCCTCACATCGGAACGGCCTTACCGGCAGGCCTTTGATCAGGATACGGCCCTGGAGCTGATGATCGATGAAGTGAAAAATTTTGATATGAAAGTGTTTCTGGCTTTTCAGCGGGTGATCCACGAGGAAGATTTTTTAGAAAAGTGGGCGGAGCAGCATATAAAAGTCGGAATTGCAGAGGAGGAAAAATATGATTACACAGGCGCCTAGAGGTGTGGAGGACTGGTACGGGGAACGGATGCACAGGCGGGCCTATGTGGAAGGGATCGCCAGGGAGCTGGCCCGCACCTACGGCATGACGGAGATTATCACCCCCATGTTTGAGCATACGGTACTCTTTCAGCGGGGGGTAGGAGAGACGACAGACGTGGTGCAAAAAGAGATGTACACCTTTACGGATAAGGGGGATCGGAGCATTACCCTGAAGCCGGAGGGGACAGCGGGAGTGATGCGGGCTTACCTGGAGCACAATCTGTATGCAAATCCGGCTCCGGCCAAGCTGTATTATGTCTCCCAGGCGTTCCGCTATGAGAAGCCCCAGAGCGGCAGGCTGCGCCAGCACCACCAGTTCGGAGTGGAGTTTGTGGGAGCGAAAAGTCCTCTGGCAGAGGTGGAGCTGATTTCCCTGGTGACGGCCCTTATCGGAAAGCTTGGCTTAAAGGATGCGAAGCTTCATATTAACAGCATCGGCTGTCCCCACTGCAAAAAGGATTACAACGATGCCCTTCTTTCCTATTTGAGAAAGCATGAGGAGCATCTTTGCGATACCTGCCGGGAGCGGATGCAGAAAAATCCCCTGCGGGTGATCGACTGCAAAAACCCGGAGTGCAAAGAGATTGTGAAAGACGCGCCCCGGACGGTGGAATATCTGGATGCAGAGTGCCGGGAACACTTCGAGGAGTTAAAAAGCCTGCTCACGGAGCTTTCCATCCCATTCGAGGTGGATACAGGGATAGTCCGGGGGCTGGATTACTATACAAAGACGGTTTTTGAGTTTGTGAACTCCGACGGCTTTACCCTCTGCGGAGGCGGCCGCTATGACGGGCTTATCCATGAGATTGACGAAAAGCAGGACATCCCGTCGGTGGGATTCGGCATGGGAATTGAGCGGATCCTGTATTTCCTGGAGAAGGAAGGCGTAGAGCTTCCCGCTATGGACACGCCGGACCTCTATGTGGGAATTCTGGGCCGGGAGGCCAGGGCAAAAGCCTATGGCCTGGTCAACGAGATCCGGGGCCGCGGGCTGATTGTGGAGACGGATTTCCTGGACCGCAGCGTAAAGGCCCAGATGAAGTACGCCAACAAAATCGGGGCAAAGAAGGTTGTAATCATCGGAGGGGACGAGCTGGAGAAGGGATCGGCCAATGTAAAGGACATGGCTACGGGAGAGCAGACGGAAGTGAAATTATCGGAGCTGCCGGAATTATTTCAATAAAAACAGCATCTGCGCTGTAGGGGCGGATGCGGAACTGGAAATAAAACAGCAGAAGCCCAGGAAGCGCCAGAAACAATTACAGACACGTTCCGTGGCTGGAAATGTTTCTAAGGAAAGAGCGCTGGAAGGGCGGATGCGGAACTGGAATGGAGGTTTATCATGTTTCAATCGAGAACGCATAATTGCAATGAGCTTCGCATTGAGCACGCAGGCCAGACCGTAACTCTTACCGGATGGTACGAGAACCTGCGCAGAGTCAGCAAAAATCTGGGTTTTCTTATCCTGCGGGATTTCTACGGAACTACCCAGCTGGTCATTGAGACCGAAGAAATGATGGAAAAGCTTTCCGGGGTAAATACGGAATCCACTTTGTCCGTGACGGGAACCGTCCGGGAGCGCTCCAGCAAGAACCCGTCCCTTCCTACGGGCGAGGTCGAAGTGGTGCCGGAGTCCATAGAGATTCTGGGCAGATGCCGCTACAGCGAGCTGCCCTTTGAGATCAACCGCTCCAAAGAGGCAGACGAGAATACCCGTCTGCGCTACCGGTATCTCGATCTGCGCAATCCGGCGGTAAAGGAACGGATTATCCTGCGCTGCAATGTGGTGGCGGAGCTTCGCAAAAGCATGACGGAGGAGGGATTTCTGGAAATTACAACCCCCATTCTTACCTGTTCTTCCCCGGAAGGGGCGAGGGACTACCTGGTTCCCTCCAGGAACCATCCGGGCAAGTTTTATGCCCTGCCCCAGGCACCCCAGCAGTTTAAACAGCTTTTGATGACTTCCGGTTTTGACCGGTATTTCCAGATTGCGCCCTGCTTCCGGGACGAGGATGCCCGGGCAGACCGCTCCCCGGGAGAATTCTATCAGCTTGACATGGAGATGGCCTTTGCCACTCAGGAGGATGTGTTTGCCGTTCTGGAGAAGGTGCTGCCTCCTGTTTTTGCAAAGTATGGTACTTATCATACGGCGTCCCAGGCACCTTTTACCAGGATTTCCTTCCATGACGCCATGGAGCGCTATGGTTCGGACAAGCCAGACCTGCGGATTGATTTGACTCTTCAGGAGGCTACGGCTTGTATGGAAGGCTGCGGTTTCGGTCCCTTTGAGGGGCAGACTGTAGAGGCAGTGGTGTTCTCCGGATTTCAAGCTACCCGGAAGGTGATAGACAAGATGTGCGCCGAGGTGGAGGTGCAGACCGGAAATAAGGCATATTGGTTCCGCTTGGATGAGAAAGGGGAACTGGTGGGCGGTATCTCTAAGTTTCTGGCGGATCGCAAAGACGAGGTTACGCAGGCACTCTCCCTGAAACCGGGAGATTTCGTGGGACTGGCAGCCGGAAAGAAGCTGACGGCCCAGAAGACGGCAGGCGTATTCCGCAAAGTGCTGGGGAATACGGTAGAGGGACATATGAAGAAAGAGTGCTATGAGTTCTGCTGGATTGTGGACTTCCCCATGTATGAGATAGGCGAAGAGTCCGGAAAGCTGGAGTTCTGCCACAATCCCTTCTCCATGCCCCAGGGCGGCATGAAGGATCTGCTGGAGAAGGAACCCTTAGAGATTTATGCCTACCAGTACGATCTGGTCTGCAACGGGGTAGAGCTGTCCTCCGGCGCAGTCCGCAACCACGATCCGGAGATTATGGTAAAAGCCTTTGAACTGGCAGGCCTGGGGGAGGAAGATGTAAAGGCTAAGTTCCCGGCCATGTACAATGCGTTCTGTTACGGTGCGCCGCCCCATGCAGGCATTGCCCCCGGCGTGGACCGTATGGTGATGCTCATTGCCGGGGAGGAGAGCATCCGGGAAATCATTCCCTTCCCCATGAACAAGACGGCCCAGGATTTGATGATGGGCGCACCCTCGGCGGTGGAAGAACAGCAGCTTAAGGATGTTCATATTGCTCTGGAGCTGCCGAAAGAAGAGTAAAGCCGGTCCGTGAAGTACAGGGTGCGGCTTTTGGAGAAAAATAAAGAGATTATGGTCCCGGCCCGGAACGGTTTTGTTCTGAGCCGGGACTTTGTGCACAATGCTGAAATTCTATAAGAAAAAATAAACAGGGTGACTTTACAAAGAAAATCCTGTAATATAGAAATATCTGAAATGAGAGTAAGTATCTGGATTTCGTTCGGAAATCAGAAAATTCCCAGCAAACAGTATCTGGAATATGAGTGACAGAAAACTTTGCCTGAAGCAGGTGAAGTTTACATTGTGTTTTTGACGGCGGATTGTTATAATAAGGGCCAAGAGAAGCTTTGCGCTCATATTTCGAAAAGCGTGTTTATCACGGCATACGGAACAGGAGGAGCGTATGAGCAGAAAGGAAAAAGAACAGGCAGGCAGCCGTCCGGCAGAGGCGGTACGGAACAGGAGGGCGCGGGATAACGGAGCAAAGCTTATTTTTGAAGATCCTATTTTGTGCGCGCAGTTTTTGCGTGGTTACACAGATATCGAGCTTTTGAAAAATGTACAGCCAGAGGACATCGAAGATATTTCAGAACGGTTTCTCCCCATGTGGCAGGAGGGGCGGGATTCGGATTCTGTGAAAAAAATCCGGTTAAAAGAGGCACCTTTGTTTTTGATTGCAATCATTGAACATCAGTCTAATGTTTCGTATGACATGCCTTTTAAAATCCTTCGGTATATGGTAATGGTGCTGACGGACTATGAGAAGGAACAGGAGCAATTAGCGCCCGGGATTACAAAGACGAAAGATTTTCGATACCCGCCGGTTCTTCCCATAATTTATTATGAAGGAACCAAGACATGGACGGCAGTTCAAAATTTTCGGAAGCGGGTTCACTTGGGAGACATACTGGGAAAGTATATTCCGGATTTTGAATATATTGTGGTTCCCCTGACAGCATATTCCAATCAAGAGCTGATGGAGAAGAACGATGAACTTTCTTTGGTTATGCTGATTAATAAGCTTAGAAATTCTTCCGAATTTAAGGAATTAAAACAGATACCGGCAGAGTATTTGGAAAATTTGGAGAGAAATGCACCGGAATATCTGCTGAAATTGATTGGAAAAATTATTGCGGTATTTCTTTACCGCCTGAATGTGCCGAGGGAAGAGGTGGAACACTTTACCGATCGGATAGAACGGAGGGAGTTTGATATGTTGTTTGACAGCTTTGAGGCATACGATGTACAGGAGACGCGGAGAATCAGCAAGGAAGAAGGGAAAGCAGAAGGAAAAGCAGAAGGAAAAGCCGAAAGCGTTCTGGAACTGCTTCAGGATTTGGGCGGTGTTCCTGATTTTTTGAAAGAAACGATTTTGAAAACCAAGGATTCCGTACAGCTGAGCAGATGGCTGAAGCTGGCCGCAAAGGCGGAATCCGCGGAGGACTTTTGCCGCAGGGCAGGACTAACGGGGAAGTATCCCCTTTTGGAAGAGAAAGAGAACCAGCAGGATCTGCAGGACTAAAATACAAGGCATCCCTACAACGAAGGAGGGGTGCTTTGTTTTGTGACGGAATACCTGCATTCCCAGGACGGATCCGGGGCTGCCGCCCAAAACGGCAGAGAGGAAGAGGGTCCGCTCGGAAATCCGCCACTTGTGCTGCCGGGCTTTCTGCTTGTCCAGGCCCATAAGCAGGAAAGCCAGAAGATTGATGAAGGTTAGATAGGAAATCATAAGTGTGTCTCCATTCATGGAAAATACCTCCCAAGTGGTCTTGCCCTTTCTTGGCAAGGGCATATAAGGATTATAGCACCAGTTAAGAGAGAGGCCAAGGAAAAGGGAGAAATTTAAAAAAGTACTTGCATTTTTGCCATGATTCACATATAATGGAGCATGTGTTAAAAAGACATATGTGCGCCGTGAAAAGACAAATGGAGAGAAGAGGGCGTGTAAAGCAGCCGGATTCAGCAAACTTGCAGAACCGGAAGAGGAGGAGCATACTATGTATTCAATGGAAGAAGTGAAGGCAGTTGACAGTGAGGTAGCTGCCGCCATCCAGGCGGAGATGGAGCGGCAGAACAGCCATATTGAACTGATTGCATCGGAAAACTGGGTATCCAAGGCGGTAATGGCGGCCATGGGCAGCCCTTTGACCAATAAATACGCAGAAGGATATTCGGGAAAGCGTTATTACGGCGGCTGTGAGTGCGTGGACATGGTGGAAGATATTGCCATTGCCCGGGCGAAGAAAATCTTTGGCTGCGAGTATGTGAATGTACAGCCCCATTCGGGGGCCCAGGCCAATATGGCGGTGGAATTTGCCATGCTGGAGCCGGGAGATACCATTATGGGACAGAACCTGGCCCACGGCGGCCATCTGACCCACGGGAGCCCCGCCAATTTCTCCGGAAAATATTTTAAGGTGGTTCCCTACGGTGTCAACGACGACGGCGTGCTGGATTATGACGAGATCCGCCGGCTGGCTCTTGCGTGCAGGCCGAAGCTGATCATTGCGGGAGCCAGCGCTTATGCAAGAACCATAGATTTTAAGCAGTTCCGGGAGATTGCGGATGAAGCAGGAGCTTATCTGATGGTGGATATCGCCCATATTGCGGGCCTGGTGGCTGCCGGGCTGCACCCCAGTCCCATTCCCTACGCCCACGTGACCACTACGACTACCCACAAGACTCTGCGGGGCCCCCGGGGCGGCATGATTATGTCGGATGCGGAGACGGCCAAAAAGTTTAACTTTAACAAAGCGGTATTTCCCGGTATTCAGGGAGGCCCCCTTATGCACGTAATCGCGGCAAAGGCCGTCTGCTTTGCGGAAGCCCTGACGCCGGAATATCAGGCATACCAGGAGCAGATTGTCAAGAACGCCCAGGCGCTCTGCAAAAACCTGATGGATCGGAAAATCAAGATTGTGTCCGGCGGAACGGACAACCATTTGATGCTGGTGGATCTGACGCCTTATGATCTGACCGGAAAAGAAGTGGAACATCTTCTGGACGCGGCCAATATTACAGCGAACAAAAACACCATCCCCAACGATCCGAAGTCTGCCTTTGTGACCAGCGGTGTGCGGATTGGAACACCTGCCGTGACAGCCAGAGGATTGAAAGAAGCAGATATGGAGACGGTGGCTGAAGCGGTAGCCATGATGATTCAAGAGGGCGGGGCGGCTACGGAGAAAGCCAAAGCACTGGTAAAGTGTCTGACGGATAAATATCCCCTGGATATGTAAAAAATATACAGAAAAAGGAAAAAATGCAGCCGGGAAAGGTTCCGGCTGCATTTTTTGATCTGGAAAAAGAAATCCCCTTTTCAGGACTTCACATTTCCCTGAATTTTTGATAAAATAAACTTAGTTTCTATGAAAAACAGACGAAGAATATAATAGAGGATTATTTTGCCTGGTTTACATAAATTGTATTTATGCAGGCTGCGGCAGAGTCCTGTGGATGGTTCTGTATGCGGAAAATTGGCAGATAGAAGCACAGCGTAAAGAAGGAGTGAAAGAGCATCATGAGACATTGGGAGAGAAGCGTAAAACGAACGGCAGTCGCTATGCTGAGCGTGATCCTGCTGGGAAGTTCTGCGGGGATGTCCGTACAGGCGTCGTCCCAGGGACAGACGCCGGATACGCAGAAGGAAGACAGCGGGACAGGAAAAACCACAGTCCGGGGTCTGGACACGCAGGGAGACTGGAGTTATCAGCAGGTTGCGGTTAATGCCCCGGAGTCGGATATTAATTTTCCCACCGAGTTGCAGGTAAAGGCAGTGGTGGAACAGGGGGTGCCGGCAGACTCCACTGGTGTTACGGTGCTGCGGATTGTATCCGATCTAACCCAGACTTATACTTCTACGGAACTGCGGGACATTACGGTAGATGTACTGCGGTGGAAGATTGATACCTCCATAGAGGGATGTACCGGTTCTAACTTCAATTCCTCCAAGGACGGCAATGTATATTTCTATACCCCGGTACTCTCTGATAAAGACAGAGACGGGAATGCTCTGCATTGGAGCCAGTCAGATCTGCCCTATATTACCGTGCTGGTGGGCGAGGGTGCGGTGCCTCTGGCAGATCCGGCTGATCCGGATGCAGGCACAAATCCGGATCAGCCGCCGACGGTGGTGGAGTCGGCAGAGGCCCACGGACTGACGATCGCTACGGAAACCCAGGATAAAATGGATGACAATGTAGAGTTTTTGAGAGTAAGAAGCTGCTTTAAACTTAAAAACGGCGGCAGCTTTACGGTTCTGGGACAATGGGAAGAGGCAACAGACAAGAACGGGAATGAGATTGCCCCCAATTCGGATCCGATGATTACCATCGTGGGAGCCACGAAGGCGCCCAGCGATCCCAGTAATCTTCCAAAGTTTACCGTTTATTTCGGTGATCCGAACGGCGTTCTGATTACCCCGGCGAAAAAGTTCGGTCTCATAAATAAGCCTGTTATCAAGGTGACGGGTTTCTGCGAAGTAGAGCTGGTAGTCGCCGAGAACACGGTATTTACCTGCAGCAAAGAAGTGCCGGCCGTGGATGTGCCCAAAGGTTCAACCGTGCGGATCCGGGGCGGGAGCGGCAAGTCATTTGAACTTGACGGAAATATACGCAACCAGGGAACCCTTACAGTTCAGGGGATGGCGGCTGACTTGGAGGTCAAAGGAAAAATCGAAAATAAGGGCAGCTTTGTTGTTGCCTCCAAAGAAAAGATGAAAGCGCTGGGAAGCATTACCAATGAAGGAGAGCTGATTCTGGAGGAGGAAGGACTGCTGGACGGAAGCGGAACCTTTGTGAATTTCGGAAACGCCAAGTTAGAGCTGGGAGAAAAGAGTACCCTGAAAACAGGCGCTTTTACCAATGAAGGTGATATGAATGTTCCCAGAAGTGTCCGCGTGGAAACGGTCGGCGGAGGGGATTTCGAAAATAACGGAAAATTAAGAATCGGCGCCGATTCGGATGTTCCCGGCGGAACCTTGGATCCGGGAAAAGGAAACCTGATTGTGAGCGGTTCCATGACCAATAACAGTCAGGATATGAGGATCGACAAGCAGGGCAATGTGGAGGTAGCCGGCAACTTTACCAATGCTGGGAAAGTAGTGGTTTCTAACTGGACGCTGCCGGTTTCCGGGGTAATACAGCCTACGGCGGCAGACGGCGGCACATTGTTGGTTGGAAAAGCGGGAAGTCCGGAAGTAAGGAACAACGGAAGAATTGAGATTGGAGAAGGCGGACTTCTGACATCCACAATGTCCGGCTGTAAACTGATTAATACAGGAGAGCTAAGCCTTGCCAGTGTGGAAGCGGTGGGCTCTGTTCCCAGCTGTCTGGGCGGCAATATTAAGCTGCAGAAAGGGGCGGATGCAACAACCGGGGAGGAAAGCGGAGAATTTTATCTGACGGATATCACCTCCGGAATGGTGCTTCCTATGGATGACATTGCCTACAACGGAGAAAATCAGTATAATGCTTTGTTCCAGAAGTGCGCTTATAAGAAATTGTACAACGAGGAGCCGGATCCCGAGGATCCCAGTGCTACATGGGATCTGCCGGAATATGAAGGCATTACCTTCCAGGTGACGCCGGCGCAGGGATGGGGTGTGGATCTTTACAACAATTCCCGGGGCGAAGATTCTGTCAATAAGTCCATTCGCTTTTCCAGTAAAGGCGATGCCAACGGAAACTATTATGTGGTTTACAAAAATATAAACCGGAGAAAGGAGCCTGCATACCAGAGCTTCCATATGTATCCGGCTACGCTGACGGTTGATGTAAACGGGACAGGAAAGGAGATTCCCAAAGATCATCCGGATTATCAGACCGTCTTTCAGTGGGATCCGGAGGAGGAAGAAGTAAGAAAGGGATATTCCCTTGGTGAAAACATGGAAATCCGGGTCAATCTTGCCATTGAGACGAGAATCGGCATGCAGGGCACTCAGGGAGACTCTTTGAAGGTTACGGTGAGAGAAAAAGACGATCCCAGCAAGTTTTTGACAGATACAGGGAGGAAACAATTAGATAACGCGGCGTATACCTTATCCTTTGACAATCTGGGGATTTCTACGGAAACCATCAAGATTTCCACGCTTTTTAATGGTGCTCCTATTAAGGCAGGCGTATATGAAGTAGTGATTCAATATGATGAACCGGCCTTGGACAGTGTAGATAAGATAAAGGTTGACAGTGAGGAATTTGAAGTAAGTTCTGCTGTGAAAACAGAAGTATCAACAATCCTGCATCCCGCGGATGCAAATGAACTCTATGTTCTCAGAACCTTTCCCGAGATTGACATCAGCAGGTACTCCAAGGATTATACCTACGGCGACGAGATCCAGAATCCGGATATTGATGCAGTAACCGCAATTATCCGAAATTATTACGGAAATGCGCCTTTGGAGTGCGAGTGGTATAAGACGGACGATCTGGATCAGGTAAAGAAAGAGAACGACGCCATTAAAGAAGAGGTACGGACGCTTTGGGGTAGTGGTGATAAGGATGGAGCTCTAGCCCTTAAAACCAAGAAAGCGGAGCATTTCGTAGGAACGGAATTCCCCACCAAGGAGTGGCTGGAAAATAACGGGGATTATGAAGGCGTAGTGGCCGGGGATTACGTTTTGCGGGTGATGCTTGGGGATGACTATGACGACAGCAAATACAGTACGTATTCGGCCCCGGGCGAGATTTACCAGAGAATCCATGTAAACACCAAACTGGCAACCTTAAGAATCAGCATGGATCCCGGTCCCTCCAAGGTATACGGGAGCCCGGATGAACCCATTGAATATGAAGCAGAGGGCCTTGTAGGCGATGATGTCCTGAACGGACAGCTTGGCCGTGCCAGAGACAGGGAAAATGTAGATTCTGCCGGAAACCAGGGAGAGGATAAGTACGATAAGGTCGGATCCTATCTTATCAATACCGGCACCATCAATACAAACTTAAATAAGAATTATGAGATTGTGCTTGCAAGCCCTAATTACCAGTTCCAGATTGTTCCCAAGGATCTGAACTGGAATACCCAGAACCTCATTGTTGCAGAACAGGATAACCGGTATAAGGTATACGGCGGCCTGACGCTGCGGGGGTTGGAAGACAAAGATAACGGTTATGTAGGTGTCACCTATGATAACCTCGTGATCAGCGAAGACGGGAAATCCCTGGAGGTGACCAATCCGAAGGTAATTGATATCTATGGAAATGAAGAGGCCAAATATGCCTCCAACTACAATCCGCCCAGGAGCAATACGATTCCCATTGATGAAACCATTTACAGGCTGAGCGTGTCGGAAGGCAGCATTACCTACCTTTCCGAAGCACTGAAAAAGGCGAATCAGACGGTGGCCGGAATTACCACCCGGATGACGTCGGAGGTTAAGACGCTTCGGAACAACAAGCTCGGCTATAAGTCGGACGGCGAATATAAGCTTTACGATGTGAAGGTAGTGACGGACAGCGGGGAAAGCGTTGAGAATATTTTCCAGAAGGGCGGGCTGATGGTGACCATCCCCTATCCGGAGGGAACCTCAAAGAGTACCCATAATTTCGTGGCGCTCCATATGATTTCTTCGGAGATTGCCGGTGCGCCCAAGCCGACTAGCCTGGAGAAGTATTCAGGCAGCGGGGGAAAGGAACCCAACGGGGAAGAGTTTTATAAGATTGAGAAGACGGATGAAGGACTTGTCATTAAGGTGACGGGACTGTCGCCGGTTGCGGTTGCCTGGGCACCCACCAGCAGCAATCCGGACGATCCCAATAACCCCGACAACCCTGACAATCCGAATAACCCTGATAACCCCAACGGCGGTAACAATAATGGAACCAACGGCGGTAACAATAATGGAACCAACGGCGGTAACAATAATGGAACCAACAGCGGGAATAACAATGGAACCAACAGTGGAACAAATAGTACAGACAAAAATAATAATTCCACTGACAAGAACAATAATAACGCAAATACTACCACCAACAAGAACGGTTCCACAACCAAGACGTCCGGTGTGAATACCGGAGACAATGCACCGATTTTCTTCTATTCTATATCGGCGCTTGCAGCCCTTCTGCTTCTGATTTTCATCATCTGCATGGCTAGGGCAAAAAGAAAAGAGAAATAACCATTTGTCAAAACGATAAAGGGAGAAAAGAAGGTGTCGCAAAACCATCAAATCAGATGATGGAGCGGCACCTTCTTTTTTGTTTTCAGCTATTACTGTGGATTAATGGGAGGAAGAAGAGAGCTCCTGTTCCAGTTCGGCTATGCGCTGGAGGGCTTTCTGGTACTGCTGTTCTCGTTTTTGATATAATTGTCTTTCTTCCTGGTATTGCTGTCTTTCTTCCTGATATTGTTGTATCTCTAATGTTACTTCTTTTTGTTCTTCTCTCAGCCGTTCTAATTCTGTCTGCATCTCATCAATCATCAACTGCACCGTATTCCGGTCCAGCTCCTGCAGTTCTTCCGAAAAAAATCCCATAACAGCCTCCGTTTTCCGGCATAACTGGTATGCCTCCTGGTACATCTGTCTGAAATCCGGCCAGGTTTCAATCAACTGGACGATCCGGTCTGGATCGTCCGTGCTGAAAAAGGTAAGCCAAGCCTCCAGCCGGGTGTTTATGGTTTTATTGTGCTGGATTTTCCGGAAGATGTCAAGTGGGATAAAGAGATATTTTTGCAGAAGCTCCAGATCCAGGCCCGTATCGGATTCCTGCTGAAAATAGTGGAGATAGGTGTGAGGAAATTCATGAAATTGTTTAGGGCTTTTTTCGTAGAGAATGATGGTATAGACGCTTTTGATGTCCTTGTAGCTGAACTTCTTTTTCTTCTGACTGCGGACTCTCTTGTACTGGCGCAGGAGCATGTCAGAGGAGTAGCAGGCGCTCCGCTGTCCGGTAAAGAGATAGCCGATTTTTTGGACCTCCAGGTTTGCCAGGGTGGAGTCCTCCAGTTCGACCACAATATCGGTAATCAGCAGTGTGCTTTCATCGGCAATGCGTGTGGAATCGTTGGGCAGGACATAGAGAATCCGGACTTCCTGTCCAAGAAGCAAATTTTATGCTCCCATTTATTAGAGCTTTTTTAAGATTTCCCCCGCAGCATTGACATTCCCATCCATCCCTTCTAAAATAAATAGTAAAGAAAGTACAGACGGAAATTTGAGACAGAAGGAAAAGGAGTTTATTTTATGTGCGGAATTGTTGGTTTTACGGGAAATGCCCAGGCGGCGCCGATTCTCTTGGACGGTTTGGAGCGGTTGGAATACCGGGGATACGATTCAGCCGGAATCGCAGTGAAGAGAGACGATTCGGATAAGGTGGAAATTGTGAAGGTGAAAGGACGCTTAAAGCAGCTGGCGGAAAAGACGGACGGCGGCCGGGCAGTGTCCGGGTGCTGCGGCATCGGCCATACCAGGTGGGCCACCCACGGGGAACCTTCCATGCAGAATGCCCATCCCCATTTCAGTGAGGGGCAGAGCGTGATCTTGGTGCATAATGGGATCATTGAAAATTATCTGGAATTGAAAGAGAAGCTGCTGAAGGGCGGTTACACCTTCTACTCCCAGACGGATACAGAGGTTGTCACCAAGCTTCTGGATTACTATTATCAGAAATGCCAGGGGAATACCCTGGACGCTATCGTAAAGGTTATGCTCCGGGTGCGGGGGTCCTATGCCCTGGGGATTATGCTGAAAGAGGAGCCGGGAGTGATTTATTCCGTCCGCAAAGACAGTCCGCTGATTGTGGGCCAAAGCGGGGAGGGCAGCTTTATTGCTTCCGATGTTCCGGCTCTTCTAAAATACACCCGCAGCGTGTACTATATCGATAACCTGGAAATTGCACGGCTGGATGGCGGGGAAATCCGTTTCTATAATATTGACAAGGAAGAACTGAAAAAAGATCCGGTAGAGATTAAATGGGATGCCGAGGCGGCGGAGAAAGGCGGCTACGAGCATTTCATGATGAAGGAGATCCAGGAGCAGCCCAGGGCGGTTCACGATACCATTCATTCCTATGTAAAGGATGGAGGGATTGATCTGGGAAGCGTGGGCCTCACCGACGAGGACATCCGCAAAATTTCCCGGCTTTACATGGTTGCCTGCGGCAGCGCCTATCATGTGGGAATGGCGGCCAAATACATTTTTGAAGATCTGGCGGGGATTCCCGTGGAGGTAGATCTGGCTTCGGAGTTCCGTTACCGGAATCCCATTCTGGAGAAAGATTCCTTGGTGGTGATTATCAGCCAGTCCGGAGAGACGGCGGACAGCCTGGCGGCCCTGCGGGAGGCAAAGAGCCGTGGCGTGCGCACTCTGGCGGTGGTTAATGTGGTGGGTTCCAGTATTCCCCGGGAGGCGGATAATGTCTTCTATACCATGGCAGGGCCGGAGATCGCCGTGGCTACTACCAAAGCTTACAGCACCCAGCTGATTGCTTCCTATTTGCTGGCTATCCGGTTCGCTTACGTAAGGGGGAAGCTGGAAGAAGAGGGTTACACCAGGATGGTACAAGAGCTGATGACCCTGCCGGAGAAAATACGCAGGGTATTGGAGGATAAGGAGCGCATCCAGTGGTTTTCCAGCAAATTTGCCAATGTCCGGGATATTTTCTTTATCGGCCGGGGACTGGACTATGCCATCAGCCTGGAAGGCAGCCTGAAAATGAAGGAGATCAGTTATGTCCACTCAGAGGCCTATGCGGCGGGAGAGCTGAAACACGGCACAATTTCCCTGGTGGAGGACGGAACCCTGGTGGTGGGAGTGTTAACCCAGGCGCCTCTGTTTGAGAAGATGGTGTCGAACCTGGTGGAGGTGAAGAGCCGGGGAGCTTATCTCATGGGCCTTACCAATTACGGCAATTATGCCATTGAGGATACGGTGGACTTTACGGTCTATGTGCCTAAGACGGATCCCCATTTTACCACCAGCCTGGCGATTATCCCTTTGCAGCTGATGGGATATTATGTGAGCTGCGCTAAGGGTCTGGATGTGGATAAGCCGCGGAATCTGGCAAAATCTGTGACAGTGGAATAAGGATACGGAGAATCAGGCATGAAGAAAAGGTGGAAATACAGATATAGAGGAATGGTTTTGCTGGCGCTGGCGCTTGTGCTGGCTGCCGGAGCCGGGAAGGCTGCGGCATTTCCGGTGCTGGCCCGGGGAATATCCGGTTCCGGCAGAAACGGCCGGGATACGGAAGAGGTTGTCCTTACAGAGGATGAACAAAAGATTTACAACGGGCTGAAGTCTGCCGCTGCCCGCATAGCGTCCGGGAAAAAGTCATCCGCAAAAGTTGCTGTGAGCGGTTTTTCGTCCCTTTGGAATTCCCAGAAGGATATCAGTGAAATGATGGACCGGATTATTGGGAAGCTTTTGAAGGATGCAGCCGCCGATTTCTACTGGTATGATGCGGAGGCCGGAAGCTACTCCAGCTGGACCTATGCAGACAGCGGGAAGGTTCTGACCATGACCATCTCTATGGCTGTCCGGCCGGAGTATCAGGGGTTTGATCCGTATACGGCAGATACGGATATTACTGCGGCGGCGAAGCCGGCTATGGACCGGGCCTGGTCCATTGTGAGCAGAAGCCGGAACCAGACGGACTACAGGAAGCTAAAGGCTTATTTGACAGAGATTTGCAGATTGATTTCACCGGAGAACGAAGACAGCGGCGAAACTTCCCTTTCGGACGCGGATCCCTGGCCTTTGATTTGGGTGTTTGACGGGGATGCACAGACGAATCCCGGAGCCGAAGGGTATGCGAAGGCATTTCAATATCTCTGTGATCTGTCTGTCTTTGAAAATGCCGCCTGCTATACGGCAGAAGGGGTCGCTTCCGGCGGAATCGGTGCGGACGGCCACTTATGGAATCTTGTTTCCCTGGACGGAAATCATTATCTGGTGGATGCAGCCAACTGCGACACCGGAATGCCGGGTGCCCCGGACAGGCTTTTTCTGGCCGGGGGAGAGGGCTCTGTGAGGTACGGATATACCGTTTTCCTGAATGAGGAAGGGGACAGTATGACCTACCAGTACAATACGGACCAGGAAGGACTTCTGGGCAGTATTTTGCGCCTGTCTTCCTATTCGTATCTGGATCCGGCTACCCTGAAACTCCGGATCACGGCTCCGCAGGCGGAGGAAGTAGTCTTTGGGGAACCGGTGGATTCCGGAATTCTTAAGGGGGGCTCTGCGGAGGATAGCAAGGGGCGCCAGGTTGCAGGCACTTTTACTTGGGCCGGAGATGTGGATTTTTACGGAAATGCAGGTACAAATACCCTGGAGGCTGTCTTTACGCCGGACAATTCCCAGTATGAACCGGTGGAGGAGATTCCGGTTGCCGTGACAGTAAACAAAAGACCGGTTACGGTTGAGGCGGAGGCAAAGACAAAGGTTTACGGAGAACCGGATCCGGAGCTGACCTATGTTTTTACAAATGTGATAGAAGGATATCCTTTGGCCGGCAGCCTGACACGTGCGGCCGGTGAGGATGCGGGGACATATAACATTTCCCAGGGGGATCTGGACGAAAAAAAGAATCCCAATTATTCGATTGCCTTTACGGAGAACGAGCTGGAAATCAGCCCGGCTGCGTATCGGGAGCAGGTGAAAGGAAATCAAGGGATATGGCCCGGAACGGGAGAGTTTGAACAGCCTGTTTTTACCGGGGTAAAGGGAGAGACGCTTAAGGGAACATTAACGTATAGTTACAACGGCCGGACAGATCTGACTTATGAGGCCTTAAAGGCGGAGCTTGCAAAGCTGCCGGTCAATGCAAAGGGGACCCTAGCTTATACTTTTGTACCGGAAAAAAACTATGGTTCCGGGAACGGCAGCATTGGGTTTTTCATCAAAACCCTGGAATTTTCTGTGGGAAATGCAAAGGCGTCGGTTTCCAATGCAGTGACGGTAAAAAGTAACGCAGCCTATGGGGATTCCTGGACAGATATTGTAAAAATCGGTTCCATTACGGCGAAGTCGGGAACGGGAAGCGACAGCGATCCCCAGCATTTCAAGCTGCGGGAGAAGGGGATGCCGGGGGTAGGAAAGGCACAGAGCTTCCAGGTGCTCTACAGCGGGACCATAGACGGCGTGACGTATGCAGATGAGATTGTCTGCACGGGTACGGTGGATGTGAAAAGGCGTGCGGTCACCGTGTCGGCAGGCAGCTACCAGGTGAGCAAAACTTACGATAAGACCAGAACGGGGGGAACCGTCAGCGGAAAGCTGTCTCTGAACAACGTTTTGAAAGAGGATGCGGATAGGCTGAGTGTCACGGCAGTGCCGGAAGGATATACCAGCCCGAATGTCAGCGGACCGAAGGAAATGACGGTAAAGATTTCCCTGAGCGGAGCGGCAGCGGGCAATTATGAGCTTGACAGTGATACGGTGGAGGTTCCCTGTGAGATTAAGCCCAAGACCATTACACCGGCGGTGAAAATATCAGGCAGCTACAGCTATACGGGTTATGCCATTGCCCCATCCCTGTCTGTGACAGACGGCTCGGATGTGCTGGCGTCTTCGGATTATCAGATGGTGCTGAGCAAGAACAAGGAGGTGGGGACTGCCAATGTGTCCGTGCGGCCCAGAAGCGGCGGCAATTATACCTGGAGCCCGGCAGTAGAGACCGAGTTTACCATTCAAAAAGGGGACTACAAAGGAATTAAGACCGGTTATGCAGCGGAGAAGGCGGGCGGAACGGCAGTGTTTGAGCTTTCCTCTATGCTTCCGGCGGGATACCAGCTGGGAGATATCCGTGTGGCGGATGAAGATAAGATTCTGGACGGCTCCCCCTGGCTTTCCGACACGGCATTGTCCTGCAGGCTATCCGGGGATGGGAGCAAAAAGGGGAAAACTGCGGTAATCACCCTTCCGGTAACAGATTCGGATAGTTTCCGTGCCTTTGAGCTGACCTTCACGGTGGCGATGGATGCAGGGAAAGAGGAGCCGGATAACCGGCCGGAGGACAAAGATCAGAGCGGCGCTGACTCCAAACCGGACACCTCTAAGGACGGGGAGGCTACCTGGGATATCCCGGATAACCGGCCGCCGGCCGGGGGAGAAAAGGAAGAAAACCCGGACAAGAGGGAGCCGTCAGAAGAGACTGGAGCAGATTCCAAGGACAGCGGGCCTTCCGTGAATCCCTGGCTGATAGGTGTATGGTGCCTGCTGGGCGCAGGGCTTTTCGCAGGCGTGTTCGGCAGTGCCTATTATGCCAAAGTCCGGAAGAAAGATGAGGAATAGGGTCTGCCTATTTGCCCTCCGGCCTGCGGTTCCCGTGGTTCTCACGGTAAAGGGAAGGGCTTACGCCCTTCTTTTTCCAGAACAGCCGGGAAAAATACAGGGTATTTTCATATCCTACGGAAAGTGAGATAATGGACACGGCCAGATCCGTTTCCTGGAGCAGGGTGCAGGCTTTCTGGATCCGCAGCTCCAGCAGGTATTCCAGGAGGGAGGACCCGGTGGCGGACTTGAAGAGCCGGTGCAGGTAGGAGCGGTTCAGCCCCAGGGAGTCGGCCAAAGACTGGATGGAGATGCTTTGGGCGTAATTGGACTCCATATATTTCAGGACTTCTTCCACATAGCTGATTTGTTTTTCCCGGGGAGAGAGCTGCTCCCTGGGAAATTTGCTTGCAAGCAGAAATAAGTATTCATAGAGGATGCTGTTCATGATCAGATCCCG
This sequence comes from uncultured Lachnospiraceae bacterium, assembly GCA_910587955.1. Classification (GTDB taxonomy): domain Bacteria; phylum Bacillota; class Clostridia; order Lachnospirales; family Lachnospiraceae; genus Laedolimicola. Next base: position 31,395 of record CAJUNN010000039.1, read on the forward strand.
GTTGGAGGGAAGATGGCTGGCTTCAAACATTTTTTCATGACAGAGGCGGATGCGGTCGTCCTTTTCGTAGTGAAAAACCGGAGAGGACAAAAGAGAAGTCCGTTCTAGGTAACTTTTGATTTTTACTCCCTGAAAACCTATCCAGGTGTAGGTCCAGGGATTTTTTTTGTCTGCCTCATAGTAGGTGAGTTCGTCAGGCC
>CAJUNN010000040.1 GCA_910587955.1 uncultured Lachnospiraceae bacterium
CGCAGATAACGGCCGCTTCTCCGGCCAGAAGCAAAAGCAAATTGGCCCGGGGCCGGAACAGCAAAAGAAGTCCCCGGACAGCCATAAAGACGGCCAGGACGGCGAAAAGGGCCAGCAGGGATCCGGCCAGAAGCTCCGTAGGCAGCATTCCCGTCAGCCAATAAACAGGATAGTAGACGGTAAATAAGGGAGCCAGTCCGAAATAGGAGTAATAGTTTCCGCGGTAATAGGCCCGATCCCAGTGATAGGAGATTTCCTTTTTATCCCGCTCGCCTTTGTCATAAGGGTTGTCCAGTCCGTCCAGCGCCGGATTAACATCCAGATCTAAGGCAATCTGCCCTTTCTCAAAGGCATCCAGCTGCTGCATGTAAGCGTCCACCACCATTTCCGGGGAGCGGACTTCCTCCAGGGAAGGATAGGGCTTCAGAAGGGTGTGATCCGGGCTTCCCCCGTATAAAATGCCGCAAGAAACCAGAAGGCAGAAGGCCAGGACGCCCAGATTCATCAGCCGGTGGCTTTTTTGTTCCGGCCGGTAATCCTGTGCATACAGGCGGTAGCGCAGGATACAGAACAGGCAGAAGAACAGTACAGCCATTCCCATCAGGCGAAGGGGATGAAGGGCCAGGGCCGGGATTTCGTTGAGAACCACCGAGAGCAGAAAGACAGGCTCTTTGGGTGCTTCGTCCAGGGTGATCCGCAGCCGGCTTAAAGCCCCGCGGCTTTGCAGCCGCACAGTAAAAGAAGCCTCCCGGCCGCCGGGGTTGGCCTGGAAGCGGCCGGCGGCCGCCGTGCGCCAGGCGTTTGCCTCATCGCAGATGCCGACGGTCCCGGAGACAAGCTGTCTGGGGCCTGCCGTGTGCACGGTAACACTGCGCACAGGCAGAGAAAGCTGATCGAAAGATACGGAAGGATTCTCCGGCAGCAGGGGAAGGGCTTCCCCGTTGTAGCCGTCCAGGGAGGAAAGATCCAGTTCGGTCCGCTCGTAACCGCCGGGAAGCCGGAAGAAAAAGCGGGCATTAAAAAAGAAGAGCTCCAGAAAGAGGGCCAAGAAAAGAGCACAAAGCAAAAGCACGACTGCATTTGCTTGTTTTAGATGCTGTAGTATTTGTTTTATGGTTTTCATAGACGGTTATCCTTTTTGACTGATGGCATCGGGTATCTGAATTGATAATAGCATTGCGGGAAATGCGTGTCAATGTTAGCCTGATTCCGGTGATCCGGTTGACAAACCGGAAGGAAACTTTTATTATGAAAAGAGAGAAGGCAGGAAAGGAAAGGGGGTTTTCCTTATGGAAAATTTTGTGATTTCAATTACCAGAACCTGTGGAAGCGGCGCTACATCCATTGGAAAAATACTTGCGAAAAATCTGGGCGTTGAGCTGTATGACCGCAATCTGCTGCGGCTGGCTTCGGACGACAGCGGTATCAGCCAGGAGCTGTTTGCCAAGGCCGACGAGGATCAGAAAAGGAGCCTTTTGTTCCGGGCATCCCAGAAAGTGTACAATGGAGAGCTGATTCCCCCGGAGAAAGAGGACTTTACTTCCAATAACAACCTGTTTAACTATCAGGCGAAAGTACTCCGGGAGCTGGCCGATGTATCTTCCTATGTGGTAATCGGCAGGGCAGCGGACTATGTGCTGAACGATAAGCCCGGCCTGGTACGGGTGTTTATCTACGCGTCCCGGGAGAAGTGTATCCAAAAAGAGATGAACCGCCAGAAGATCGACTGGAAAAAGGCCGACAAGTTTATTACCAAGACGGATCGGTACCGCCGGGATTATTACCGGTATTTTACCGGACATGAATGGGAAAGTATGCGCAATTACGATCTGTGCATCAATACAACGGATATGACGTTTGAGCAGGCGGCGGTTGCCATTCAGCATTTTGCGGAAGATATGCTGGGAAGGAAGCTGGTGTAGTCCGGCGGGCAAAAGAAAAGAGATGAAAGAGGCTGCATCTGTGGAGAAAAACCATGGATGCAGCCTTGTCTGTTTCTAAGAAAATAAGCAGGTAAAGGTTCCTAAAAAAGGATTCCCAGGGAAATCTTCAGCTCCAGAATGCGCAGCACGGAGGCATCGATTTGCTCCATGGAAATTTCGCCTGTTTCCACAGCCTGCAGGACTGCCGGAATCTGCGTCTCAAAGTCCGTGCAGCACAGGAGATCGTTTCCGGCCAAAACAGCCTGGACTGCCGCCTGGGTATCCCCTGTAAACGTGCGGATACCGTCCATAGCCAGATCATCCGTGACAATGACGCCGGAAAAGCCAAGCTCCTCCCGGAGAATCCGGTGAACCTCCGGGGACAGGGAGGCGGGGAACTGAGCATCCATGCAGTCCACGATATTGTGGGAGACAAGCACCATGTCTGCACCGCTTTCGATTCCGGCCTGAAACGGGAGGAAGTCGGAGCTGGTAAAGGTTTCGTAAGGGCGGCGGTCGTAAGAGATTCCCGTGTGGGTATCCGCATTGTTCCCGTAACCGGGAAAGTGCTTCAGCACGCAGCCCATTTGCTCCTCCTTCATGGCCTGCACCGCCGTTTCTACATAAGCGGAGGTCAGTGAGGCATCTTTTCCGAAGCTCCGGTCGTAGATGAAATCTGCGGGATCTTGGGAGATATCGCAGACGGGAGCAAAGTTCACGTTGATGCCCAGAGATTTCAAAAGCCGGGATTTTTCTAAGGTATCCAGACGGACAGCGTCAAAGCCGCCGTTTTCGTAGAGGACCTGGGAGGAGGGAAAAGGAGCCTGCCGGAAGGCAGGATAGCGGCTTACCCGGTTGACCTTTCCGCCTTCTTCGTCTACGGCTATCAGCATAGGAATTCCGGCCGCGTCCTGACAGGCCTGGATTTGGGCGGCAGCCTGCTTGGGAGAGCGGTTCTCAAAGTCCCGGGCAAAGAGTATGTACCCTCCCAGACGGTAAGTGGAGGCTTTCCCGGCAGCATTTTCTGCCGGATACCGTGCAATGAACATCTGTCCCACCTTATCTTCCGGGGACATTTCTTCCAGGAGCGCCCGGGCGCGCAGGGTGCTTTCCGGAACCGGGGCCTCCTTTGGGGGCTGCGCCTCCGCCAAGTCCGGCGCCGGAGGTTCCGGCTCTGCGGGAAAAGGAAGGATGCCGAAGAGAAGCTCTTCAGCGGCGCTGCCGGCCGATTGTATAACGGAACTTGTCCCGTCTGAGGGACAGGCGCCCGGAAGGGCCAGAAACCAGAAAGCGGCCGCCGCCGGCAGGATTCCCAGAAGACCCAGGGCCCAGCCGGGCAGAACGGGGTGACGGTGCTTTTTTTTCATGGCATTTCCTCCTTCGTGCAGCATTCTGTATTTTCCTAGCGTAACACAAATGGACAAGATTGTCCATGATGGGGTATACTAGGTACAGAAGCTATCAATATTTGGAAAGAAAGGACAAAGACTATGGCACGGAAGCGGGAGTTTACCTATGATTCCAGTGATGGAAGGACCAAAATACACGGGATCGAGTGGAGGCCGGAGAAAGGGGAGATCCGGGGTGTTGTGCAGATTGTTCACGGCATGGTAGAGTTTGTGGGGCGATATGAAGAATTTGCAGAGTTTTTGACGGGGAAAGGCTTTCTGGTAACGGGCAACGATCACCTGGGACACGGGGCATCTGTTGCCTCCAAAGAGGATTACGGCTTTTTTGCGGAAAAGAACGGGAACCGGGCGGTTTTGAAAGACATACACCGGCTTAGGCGGATGACGGAGAAGCGCTGTCCGGGGGTGCCCTATTTTATGCTGGGGCACAGCATGGGTTCCTTCCTTCTGCGCCAGTACCTGTGTATGAACGGACAGGGGCTTTGTGGGGCCATTGTCATGGGAACCGGAACCCAGCCTAGGGCAGTGCTTTGGGCAGGCCGGGGAGTCTGCCGTGTGATGGCAGCGTTCGGCGGCTGGCATTACCGGAGCGCCCTGGTGGACCGTATGGCTTTCGGAGGCTATAACCGGAAGTTTGAACCGGCCCGGACAGATAAGGACTGGCTGACCAAGGAGGAAGCAGTGGTGGACCGCTATCTGGCGGATGAGCGGTGTACCTTCCGGTTTACGGTTAACGGTTACTACAACCTCTTTACCAGCATTGCGGAGGCTTCCAGAAAGGAAAACCTGGAACGGATGCCCAAGGAGCTTCCGGTATTTTTTGTTGCCGGAGGGGACGACCCGGTGGGAAATTTCGGAAAAGGCGTGGAGCAGGTGCGGAAGCGTTTTCAGGCGGCCGGGCTTTCGGATGTAAGCTGGAAGATTTACGACAGGGACAGGCATGAGATCTTAAATGAGACGGACCGGCAGACGGTGTATGAAGATCTGGAGCGCTGGCTGGAAGAAAAGCTTAAGAAAGCCGGAAGGAGTCAGGGGGAGGGCCATGTATAAAGTACTGCTGGTGGATGATGAGGCTTTGATCCGCGAGGCCATCAGCGAGAATATCCGCTGGGAAGAAATGGGGTTTTCCTTTCTGGGAAGCTGTGAAAACGGAAAGGAGGCCATGGAGCGTATCCAGCAGACGCCTCCGGATCTGCTTTTGACGGACATCAATATGCCCTATGTGGACGGGCTGGAGCTGGCCCGTTATGTCCGGGAAAATTATCCCGATACCCGGACCGTGATTATCAGCGGCTACGACGAGTTCGAATATGCCAAACAAGCGGTCCGCTATCAGGTGATGGAGTATATCCTCAAGCCGGTTACGCCTTCGGAGCTGAATGAAATGCTGGCCAGGGCCAAGGCCAGCCTGGATGAACGCAGCATGCGCAGCAGGACACTGAAAAAGCTTAGGGGCGCTTACGTGAGCAACCGCCCCTTCCTGCGGGGACGTTTCCTCAACAGTCTGCTGCGCGGAAACGAGCGTCCGGAAAATCTGGAAGAAAAAATGGAGGAGCTGGAAATTTCCCTGTGCGGAGATTTATACAATACGGCCATTGTGGAGGGGGATGATCTGTCGCCGTTTTTGAACCAGTATGCGGATGTGCGGGATGAGCTGGCGCTTTTCTCCATCTATAACATTACCCAGGAGCTGATTGAGCAGCGGGGGCTGGGGAGCGTCTTTCAGGATATGGACGGACGGACCGTGATCATTTTCTGCGGTTCCGGCGGGGAGGAGTCATTGCGGCAGGAAACGGAAACTGCCCTGGAGGAAGTCCGGCGGACCATTTTCCGGCTGCTTTCCATTGAGAGTACCGCGGGAGTGGGAGAGTGGGTCACGAATATCCAAAGGCTCTATCAATCTTTTGAGAAGGCGAAGGAAGCCATGGAGCTGAAATTTTTCCAGGGGGGCAATCAGATTCTTCATGCTGCCGCTGTGGGGGAGTCCAAAGGTCCCTTTTCCATCGAAGTGCCGTTGTGGGCTTCCAGGGCGGTTCTGGCTATCAAGACCGGGAATGAGGCGGAGATTGAACAGAATGTAAAAGCCTTTGCCCAGGAAATACGGGATTCCCATATCAACCGGAACCGTTCGATTCTGTATGTACAGAACTTGCTGCTGACGGTGATCGGCATGACAAACTTGACCGAGGAGAAAGAAAATCAGATTGTGGAAGAAGAGCGCAATCTGATGAACCGGATAGATTCTTATGAACACCTGACGGATATGGCCCAGGAAGTGATTGATATTTTCAGCAGTATTTCCGGGCTCTTAAGCGAACAGAGGGACAGCTACGGAAAGAAACAGGCGCTGCTGGCTATGGAATATATTGAGCAAAACTATAGCAATTCCGATGTAAACCTCAATTCCGTGTGCAGCTACCTGGCTATGAGCACCAGTTATTTCAGCACCCTGTTTAAAGGGCATACAGGGGAGACATTTATTGAAGCCCTGACAAAGAAACGAATGGAGAAAGCAAAGGAGCTTCTGGAGCACACTTCCATGAAAGCGTATGAGGTGGCGGCGGAAGTGGGATATGGAGACCCCCACTATTTCAGCATTGCTTTTAAAAAGTTCGCGGGGAAAACGCCTACGGAATACGCCAGGGAGAAACGAAACTCATGAAGAAAAAAAATGTGATACTGAGGTTCCGCAGCATCCGCACATCGATCATTGTCTCGTTTGCCGCGCTGATTATATTTTCTTTGTTTACTTTTCTCGTAATTTCACTGCGCTATACGGAAAATACCATACTGGAAAATTCCACAGCGTATACGTCTCAGCTTATCGGCCAGGTAAATGCAGATATCGACTCGTACATAAGCTATATGGAAAACATTTCCTTTGTGGTGGCCAGCAATCAGGCTGTGTACGACTTCCTGGCTGAGACAGAGAAAAAGAACGAACAGGCAGAGCAGGTGGCGGTGGTGTTTCGGACACTGAAGGATACCCGGCAGGATATTTCCAATATCGGCATTGTCACGGACAAGGGGGAATATGTGCTGAACCGGGGCGGCGATACACTGAATCCTTATGTGGATGTGCGGGAGCTGCCCTGGTATCAGGCGGCGCTCCAGGCGGACGGCTCCAATGTCCTTTCTTCCTCCCATGTGCAGAATGCGGTCTATGACAGTTACGACTGGGTGGTGACTTTGAGCAGGCGGATCCGCAGCGCACGGGAGGCGGCTTCCGAGGGTGTATTTTTTGTGGATTTGAACTATAACTCCATCAATACCCTCTGTGAAAACATCAACCTGGGTGAACGGGGCTACGTATTTATTCTGGATCGGGAGGGAAGCGTCATCTACCATCCCCAGCAGCAGCTTCTCTACAGCGGTCTGAAAACGGAACGCTTACGGGAAGTCATGGAGACGGAGGAGACGTCCTTTGTGACAGAAGACGCATACCTGTACACGATTTCCAGATCGGATTATACGGGATGGACCATTGTAGGGGTGGCCTATGTGCCGGAGCTTTTGGAAAACTCCAGGGAGGCCCAGGGTATGTACCTTTTCATGGCTCTTGCGCTCTTCCTCGTAGCTCTTGCCTTGGCGGTACTTCTGTCGGATGAAATTACCAAGCCTGTGAAAAGGCTGGAAAATTCCATGGAGGCTGTAAAAAAAGGAAATTTTGACCGGGCAGCTCTGGAAGTGGGAGACGAAAACGAAATTGGGCGCCTGACCAGAAGCTTTAATATTATGACAGAAGAGATTCAGAAGCTTATGGAAGAGAGCGAGAGGGAGCAGCAGGCCAAACGGAAGAATGAGCTGAAGGTGCTTCAGAACCAGATCAATCCCCATTTCCTTTACAATACTCTGGACTCGATTATCTGGATGGCAGAGTGGGGGAAGAACCAGGAGGTTGTGGAGATGACCTCTTCCCTGGCGAAACTTCTCAGAAGAAGCATCAGCAACCAGCAGGAGACGGTGACTGTGGAGGAGGAGACAGCCTATACGGAGACTTATCTCCGGATCCAGAAAATGCGTTACAAGGATAAGCTGGAGTATGAGATTTCCATTGACGAGGAGATCCTGCAGGAGGAAGTTATCAAATTAATCCTGCAGCCGCTGGTTGAAAACTCCATCTATCACGGGATTAAATATAAAGAAGGAAAAGGACTGATAGAGATTCTGGGATACCGGGAAGGAAACTGCATCGTTCTTCAGGTGCAGGACGACGGAATCGGTATGGATGGGGAGACCCTGGAACATATTTTTGAAAAGCATGTGCGGGATACACGCTCCAACGGCGTGGGGCTGAAAAACGTTAAGGAACGTATCCAGCTTTATTACGGGGCGGAGTACGGTATTACCTATGAGAGTGTCCCGGGAGAAGGGACTACGGCCGTTATCCGTCTGCCCTACAAAAAGGAGGGGCAGGAGAAATGATGCGAAAATACAGGAAGGTCATAAGTATCTGCTTGATTGCCGGGCTTTTGGCGGCCGCTTTAGCGGCCGGGTATGCCCTGTACCTTCAAAGAATCCGGCGCCCTCTGCAGATAATACTGGTGCAGAAAGCCATTGACGAGACGGACTTCTGGGTGTCTGTAAGTAAAGGGGCAGAGATTGCGGCCCGGGAAAACGGCGTGGAGCTGACCATCTGGGGCCCGGCTTCGGAACGGGAAACGCAAGATGCCCACCGGCTGATTGAGGATGCCATAGAAGCACGGCCGGATGCCATAGCCTTAGCGCCTATCAGCTATGATGAGACCCTGCCCTATGCCAGGATGATTGAGGAAGCGGGGATTCCTCTGATTCTGATTGACTCGGTGATGGCAGAGCCGGCGGGAGACGGACTTGTAGCCACGGACAATGTGGAAGGCGGCATCAAGATGGGGCAATACATGAGGCAGTACGCAAACGAAGATACCGTGATCGGCATTGTAGGACATGTGAAAGGCTCTTCTACCGCTACGCAGCGGGAGCAGGGCGTGCGGGAAGGCTTGGGGGAATACCAGGACCGGATTGTGGAGGTGGTGTTCTGCGAGTCCTCCTTTGAGATTGCCTATGAGGTGACGAAAAAGATGCTGGAGGAGCATCCGGAAATTAATATGATAGCAGGCCTGAACGAATATTCAGCCGTGGGAGCGGCAGAGGCGGTGGTGGATATGGGCCGGGCCGGCAGCATACGGATGGTAGGGTTTGACAGCTCCATCCGGGAGATCCAGCTTCTGGAGGCGGGCGTCTTTGACGCAATCGTAATCCAGAAACCCTTTAACATGGGATATTTGGGCATTGAGAGTGCGGTAAAGGCAGCCCGGGGGGAGCCGGTGGAAGACAATGTGGATTCCGGTTCCGTGCTGGTGACGAAGGATACCATATACACGGAAGAAAATCAGAAATTGCTGTTTCCTTTCTAAGGAGGGGGAACGGCAATTTTTTATTTTTATTCCGGGGAGAGGAAAATTTTTACCTATTTTCGGAGGATTTTCTATTAATTTATTCATAAATCGGACATATAATAGACATAAATTCGAAAAATGGACAAGGGGTTGCTGCCGCCTTGTCTATGAAAGCATTGGAGGGGATAAGGTGGAGAAAATCAAGGAAAATGCAATCGTCAAAAAGATTGGATTTAACAGCTTGGTACTGACATGTGTGCTGCTGCTTCTGTACATATTATTTGCAGTGGTTACGCCTATGAAAAAGGCAAATGCAGACTTTGTAAGCTACTCACGTATTTTAAGCATTATGAAATACGCCTGTTTTATGGGATTTTTATCCCTGGGCGTAACCTTTGTGATTGCCACAGGAGGAATCGACTTTTCCATTGGCCCGGTGATGTTCTGTGCGGCATTGGTTGCCGGATACCAGATTACGGCCAGAGGATGGCCCTTGGCTGCCGGCCTTTTGCTGTGTATCCTGGTAGGCGCTTGCTTTGGTATTATCAATGGCCTTTTGGTCACTTATGCGGGGCTGCCGTCCTTTATCACTTCCATGGCCAGTATGATGCTGGCCAAAGGCGTGGGATCCGTGTTTACCAATACCCAGTCTGTGAACTGGCCCCAGCTTGACGATCCCAACGGCTGGTTCCGGAACTTCCTCAGCGTGAAGGCAGGCGGAGTGGAGCTTCCGGTAGGATTGATTCTTCTTTTTCTGGGAGCAGCTGTTTGTGCGGTGATTTTAAATAAGACCATGCTGGGACGCTATATCCTCTGTATCGGGAGCAACCGGGAGGCAGTCCGTCTTTCCGGCGTAAATACAAAGAAATGGGAAACCATGGCCTATGTGATCTGCGGCATGATGGCGGGAATCGCCGCTATCTTCTTTGTGGCGAAGAATACTACAGTCCAGCCGGGACTGGGAGATACCTTTAACAATGAGGCCATTGCAGGCTGCGTTATGGGAGGGACTTCCATGACGGGCGGCGTGGCTTCCATCGGAGGGACCCTCATCGGCGTGCTGATTATTGCCCTTCTCCAGGAAGGCATTATGACGATGGGCTTCCCCATTCATTACCAGTATGTGATTACAGGCGTTATCGTGCTCATCGTTGTGTGGGCAGACTTGAGAAGCCGCAGACGGCGCAATTAAGCGGAAGGGGGATGTGAAGGAATGGGCGAAGTTATTTTAACCATGAAAGGTATCGACAAATCGTTCCCCGGCGTACATGCGCTGGACCATGTGGATCTGGAGGTCTGCAGGGGCGAAGTACACGCCCTGATGGGAGAGAACGGAGCCGGCAAATCTACGCTGATGAAAGTGCTGACCGGCATTTACAGCAAGGACGAGGGCAGCATTACTTACGAGGGCAGGGAGGTGGAGTTTACCAACCCCAGGGAAGCCCAGGATGCAGGCATCGTCATTGTACACCAGGAGCTGAATATGCTGGGCCATCTGACCGTTGCCCAGAACATCTTCATCGGACGGGAGTTTATGAAAGGCGCTCTCATCGATGACAAGAAGATGAATGAGGAAGCGAAGAAGCTTTTTGACCAGCTGGGCATTGACATTGACCCCAGGGAGACCATGAGCCGCCTGACGGTGGGCAGGCAGCAGATGTGCGAGATTGCCAAGGCTATTTCCCACGATGCGAAGGTTATTATTTTTGACGAGCCCTCGGCCGCCCTTACGGAAGCGGAGATTGAGGAGCTGTTCAAAATTATCCGGGAGCTTCGGGAGAAGCAGCTGGGTATTGTGTATATCTCTCACCGGATGGATGAGATCAAGGTGATCACCGACCGGGTAACGGTCATGCGGGACGGCGGTTATGTAGGGACCCTGATCACCAAGGACAGCACCAAGGACGATATCATCAACATGATGGTAGGCCGTGTGATTTATGAGGATCCCAAGAGCCAGAGCAACGTTCCGGCAGATGCGCCGGTGGTCTTAAAGGTGGAGCATCTGAATGCAGGCCGCATGGTCCGGGATGTGAGCTTTGAGCTGAGAAAAGGCGAGATTTTAGGCTTCTCCGGCCTTATGGGAGCGGGACGTACGGAGACGGCCCGGGCGCTCTTCGGAGCAGACCCCAAGGAGGGCGGAGATATCTATGTAAATGGCCAGAAGGTAGAGATTAAGACCCCTCAAGATGCGGTAAAGTGTGGCATCGGCTATCTCTCCGAAGACCGGAAGCGCTACGGAATTGTAGTACAGAAGACGGTGGCAGAAAATTCCACCATGGCCACACTGGAAAATTATATGAGCGGCCTCTTTATCAATAAGAAACAGGAGAAAGAGACGGCCCAGCAGTACGTGGATCTTTTGAAGACCAAGACGCCCGGCGTGGATCAGCTGGTGGTGAACCTCTCAGGAGGAAACCAGCAGAAGGTGGTTATCGCCAAGTGGCTGGTGCGCAACTGCGACATCCTGATTTTCGACGAGCCCACCCGGGGTATCGATGTAGGCGCCAAGAGTGAGATTTATCACCTGATGAATGAGCTGGTGGCTCAGGGGAAATCCATTATTATGATTTCTTCGGAAATGACGGAAATCCTGCGTATGAGCGATCGGATCGTAGTCATGTGCGAGGGGCGTAAAACCGGTGAGCTGGATATTGCAGAGGCGACGCAGGAGCGCATTATGCACGCTGCGACGCTGCGGGATTAGGAGGGGATGAGACCATGACAGACAAGAAACAGGGAAATGCTTTTACAAACAATCCGCTTGTGAAAGCCGTCGGAGTTCAGAAAGTAGTTGTTGTGCTGGTGCTGATTGCCCTAATTATTTTTTTCAGCGCGAAGAGCCCTTCGTTCCGGCAGTATTCTACGATTTTGAGTATTATGGACTATACCTATTACCTGGCGTTTCTGGGGATAGGAGTTACCTTCTGCCTGATTACCGGCGGTGTGGATCTCTCTATCGGTACAGGGATGTTCTGCTACGCGCTTATCGGCGGTTATCTCATCACCCAAAAGGGAGCTCCCGTCATTGTAGGGATTCTGGTAACGCTGCTCTGCGGCCTGGTGATGGGAACGGTGAACGGGCTGATTGTCTCCAAGGGCGGTCATGCGCCTTTCCTGGCGACCCTGTGCACCATGATGATCGTTCGGGGTATGGGCGCTATCTTTACGGGCGGTTCCAGCATTACCTGGCCCGCAGCCAGCGCACCCAACGGGTGGACCCGTACTCTCTTTAAACTGACGGTAGGGGACACCAAGCTCCCCCTGGGATTTCTGTGGGTGCTGCTTCTGGCGCTGTTTCTGGGGACGTTCTTAAATAAGACCAGACCCGGGCGCTACATTATCGCTATCGGCAGCAATAAGGAGGCCACCCGGCTTTCCGGTATCAATGTGGCGAAGTATCAGACCCTGGCTTATATGATATCCGGCATATGCACCGGGCTTGCAGCCCTGGCTTACAGCTCGGCTTTTCAGTCCATGGTGCCGGGCGGCGGCGGCGGTACGGAGCTGAACGCCATCGGCGGGGCCATCATCGGGGGAACCTCCATGAGCGGCGGCTCGGGAACCATCTCCGGTACGATTCTGGGCGTGTTTATTATGTCCGTGCTCCAGCTTGGCCTTCCTTTGATCGGGTTGAAGGCCAACTACCAGCAGATTATCATCGGCCTGGTATTGATTCTGGCGGTTTACATCGACGTATTGAAGAATAAGAAATTAGCCTAATAAGGTGTTTACTGTGAAAACAGTTTACATAAAAATCCATAAAGGAAACAAGAAAAAAGGAGGATTTAAAACAATGAAAAAGAAAGTTTTAGCAGCATTGCTCTCTGCAGCAATGGTAGCGACCTTGCTGGCAGGCTGCGGCAAGAAGGAAGAGACTCCCACGGAGGCTCCCGCAGAAACCCCGGCTGAGACTCCGGCGGAAACACCCGCAGAAGAGCCGGCCGCAGACGGCAAAATGTCTTTCGAGATCGTATCCAAGGGCCTGCAGCATGAGTACTGGGTGGCAGTGAAGAAGGGTGTAGAGCAGAAAGCCGCAGAGCTGGGTGTAGATGTAAACTTCGTAGGTCCGGCCAGCGAGTCTGACATTGACGATCAGGTAAAAATGGTTGACAACGCTCTGAACAGCAATCCCACCGCTATCGGTCTGGCAGCTCTGTCTACCGAGTCCGTAACGAGTCAGCTTCAGTCTGCAAAGGACAAAGGAATCCCGGTTATCGGCTTTGACTCCGGCGTTCCCAATGCTCCCGAAGGCTCCGTACTGGCGAACTGCTCCACCAACAACTATGCGGCAGGCGAGATGGCAGCAGAGAAGGTTTACGAGGCTATCAAAGACAGAATCAGCGGCAACGTACGCATTGGCGTAGTGGCTCAGGATGCTACTTCCGAGTCCGTTGTAAACCGCGGCCTTGGCTTCATCGACAAGATTGCCGAGCTGGCAGTGGCTGACGGCCATACTGCTACCGTTGTCGGAAACGACAAGTATATTTCTGATTCCAAGTGTGAGAAGACCGACGGTGCTAACGTTGTAATCGACGTTCGCGTTCCCTCCAGCGTTACTTCCGAGCTGTCTGCAGCAGATGCTACCGCTCTTTTAAACGAGGCTGACACCATTGCTATCTATGGTTCCAACGAGCACTCTGCAAACGCAATCATCACTGCAAACGAGAACCTGAGCAAGTGCGGTACCGGCGAAGGCCAGATCGTTGCTGCTGGTTTCGACTCCGGCGCAGCTCAGATTCAGGCAGTAAAGGACGGCGTGCTTCTCGGCGCTATTACCCAGGCTCCCGTAGCTATGGGCGAGATCCTGGTACAGACCATGTACGATGCGGCTATGGGCAATACTGTATCCGATACGGATACCGGATGCCAGTGGTACACCGCTGAGAACATTGAGGATCCCGAGATTCTTCAGAACCTTTACGGTCTTAACGGCTAATTTTGGCGAAAATGAGGGGCGCACCTTGCGGTGCGCCTCTTTTCCGTATATACTGTCTGTATAAGTACCGATAGAAAGAAGCAGACGGAAAAAGGAGACAGCATATGCCTGGAAAAAGAAGGAGAGCCCTCGTAATCTTAACGGCGCTCTGCATCTGGATCTTTTGTACTGGGGCCGGGGACCGGGAGGAGGAGCCCGCCCTTCTCTATGAAGACGGAGATGTAGTAGGCTTTATCGGCGACAGCATTACCCACGTGGAGTATCTGCCTGTCAGCTACGTGGAGCTTTTGGACAATTACTATCTGAGCCATTATCCCAAGCGGGACATAGAATTCCGCAATCTGGGAATGGCCGGGTATACGGTGCGGGATATCCTGGATATTTACGATGCGGATCCGGCGTTCCGGGGCATCAATAAGGCAGTGATTCTTCTGGGCATGAACGATGCCATGCAGAAGATTCCAACGGAGGAATATTTGACGGCCTTAGAAGAGCTGGTAAACCGTCTCAAAGAGGACGGGCTTTCCGGGGAGGATATTCTAGTGCTCTCCCCCACGCCCTACGATCAGACCTGCGGCATCAACTATGACAGGAACGGGTTTCCTTACCAGACCACGGACACGGGGCTTCAGGATTTTACGGAGAAGCTGCCGGATAAAACGGCGGAGTGGGGAGTTGCTTTTGCGGATCTTCATACGCCCATGAGGAATCTTTCTATAGAGATCCAGAAGGAGAATGACAGGAATACACTGACTGTCGGGGACTGCATCCACCCGGCTTTGGAAGGCCACTGGATGATGGTGTATGAGATTCTGACGGCCCAGAGAGCCTTAAGCAGGAACGATGTCATGGAAGAGAAAGACGGGTTCTATCAAGGGGAGAAAGGCATGTGCTGGAGCTGGAGCCCCCGGACACTTCCCATGGAGCAGGATGAAGGCCTGGAAACCCTGTGCAGTCTCTTTCCCACAGCCGGAGCCCTGGTCTGGGAAGAGTTTCGCGTGGAGGGACTTTCCCGGGAGAAATCTTATACGGTTGCTGTGGACGGCACAGAACTGGGAACTTACAGCGGCGAGGAGCTGGCGGAGCAGATCGATCTGGCGGCTGCAGAAGAAAATCCCCTGAGAGATGTCATGAGGCAGGCAGCGGAGCTTAACCGGGAGCGCCATCACAATGCGGCCCTTTACCGGGCGGCTCTGTGCGCAGCCAAGGCGGAGAATCCGGACCTTTCGGAAGAACGGATGCGGATACGTTATACAGGCTGGAAGACAGAGGATAACCGGCTGCGGGAGGAGATCCGGGTTTTGGTCACAGAGGCCGTAAGCCGGAAGTACACGGTGACAGTTGCGGAGGAAGGTTATCCGGCAAAAGAGCTGCAGGAAGAAGCCCGTCACTTTGCTGAGCAGGCGGAAAAAGAGAGAGCGGCCAGAGAGGCGGCGGAACAGTCGATACTTTGGCTGAAAAAGAAACTATTTATTTTAAAATAACAGGAGGTAGAAATCATGTTAAAAGGAATTCCACAAATTTTATCACCGGAGCTTTTGAAGGTGCTGTGCGAGATGGGACACAGCGACTGCCTGGTGCTGGCGGACGGGAACTTTCCGGCAGAATCCATGGGAAAGGATGCCGTGGTTGTCCGCTGCGACGGTCATGGGGTGCCGGAGCTCTTGGACGCCATACTGGAACTCTTCCCTCTGGACACTTATGTGGAGCATCCGGTGAATCTGATGGAAGTCATGCCGGGAGATACGGTGGAAACGCCCATCTGGGACACTTACAAGGAGATTGTGGCAAAACACGACGAGCGGGGGGCTTCCTGCGTGGGCAATATCGAGCGCTTTGCATTCTATGAGGAGGCGAAGAAGGCTTACGCCATCATTGCCACCGGAGAGAAAGCCGTATATGCCAATGTAATGCTCCAAAAGGGCGTAGTCAAAGGTTAAGATTTGGTTTTAATTGATCCACTTTTTACGAAAGTCAGAAGCGCTGATGCCTTCTGACTTTTTAAATTGCTTGTTCAGATAGCTGGCATCGTAGAAACCGCAGCTGCGGGCGATGGATTCCAGGCTGGAGCCGGAAAAGCGGAGCAGTTTTTTGGCATAAGTAATCCGTCTGGCAATGACGTAGCGGCTGGGAGTGATTCCGTAAGCATTGTGGAATTCCCTGGAGAGGTGATATTTGCTGAGAAAGAAACGCTCGGACAGCTCGTCCAGGGAAAAACGCTCCGTGTAATGTTCATCCAGAAAGCGGCGGATTTCGTCCATTTTGCCCGGATTGCTGCGCTGTTCCTCCCGGAAACCGGTAATATCCTGAAGCAGGATGGAAAGAATATCTACAATCAGGCGGGAAGAGGCAATCTCCGCAGACAGATCCGAGTGGGTATTTACATCCAGCAGGCTTTCCAGCTTTCCGCGAAGCTCCTGAAAGGGATGAGGAGAAAAGGCAGGAGCGCTGTGGAAGGAAAAATAGCGGTAGTACTCCGGGGAAGTAGCACCGTGGAAATGCACCCAGATCAGTTCCCAGGGATCGGAATCGCTGCTCTGATGATAATAGGGAATGAGACAGTTGATAAAAAAGCAGGAGCCCTCCCGGAGGGGATACATCTGTCCATTGTACATGAGCGTGCCGCTGCCGGACAGGACCAGCACAATGAGATAGGAGTCCAGGTTCTTACGCCGTGCCACATGGCTTTCCCGCAGCTTCAGATAACCCGTCTCCTGCACATAGAAGAAAGCGGATCTGGCGAAGGCACTAGGGGTCTGGATTACGCGCCTGGAATTTTCCACATAGGAATCCGGAAATTTGTCAAAATAATCGTTCATAGCAATATAATACCTGTTTTAAGCAAAATGTTCACTTGTTTTCTGTATTCTATAGGTCTATACTGTCAAAAACAACGGGAAATGTCAACAAAAAAATACCGATTTACAGAGAGAGGATGAGAATATGTATTACGTGCTGCTTTCAGGGGGCTCCGGAAAAAGGCTCTGGCCTTTGTCCAATGAAGCCCGGCCGAAACAATATATGAAGGTTGTAACAAAAGAGGCCAACTCCATGGAGCGCTGTTCCATGCTCCAGCGCGTCTGGGATCAGGTGCGGGAAGCGGGAATGGAAGATTACACGGTGATTACCGCAGGGGAGGATCAGCAGGAGCTGATCCGGAGCCAGATCGGGGAGCCGCGGATTGCGGCAGAGCCTTCCCGGCGGGATACGTTTGCGGCAGTTCTGCTCTCCTGCGCATATCTGCACAGCTATATGGGAGCTTCGACAGACGATTATGCAGTGCTGATGCCGGTGGATCCCTATACAGAGGGTTCTTACTTTGAGACCGTTAAAAGCCTGGAAGGGGTAATGAAAAAATCCGGGGCCCAGGTGGGGCTGATGGGAGTAGTGCCTTCCTACCCAGCCGTGAAATACGGCTATATGGTGCCGGGAGAGCGCAAAGAAGGTTATCTGGAAATCCGGGGCTTTGAGGAGAAGCCGGAAGAGGAGCGGGCGAAAGAGCTGATAGCCGGCGGAGCCCTCTGGAACTGCGGAGTGTTCTGCGTACAGATCGGGGAGATCCTGAAGCGGGCCGGAGAGTATGGGGTGCCGGAAGACTATGAGGGCATGTTCCGGTCCTATGAAAAGCTTCCCAGGATTAGTTTCGACTATGAAGTGCTGGAAAAGGCCCGGCGCCTGGCGGCCGTAGAATTCCGGGGATTCTGGAGGGATCTGGGGACCTGGGACGCCCTGGCGGATCAAATGAACACGGATACGGTGGGAAAGGTACTTCTGGATGAGACCTGCGAGAATACTCAGGTAATCAATGAACTGAATATTCCGGTGGCAGTGATTGGAGGCAGGGATCTGGTGGTAGCCGCCGCCCAGGACGGAATCCTGGTGGCAGAGAAAGGGAAGGCGGACCGGGTGCGGGATCTGACAGCCGGGCTTTCGGCCAGGGCCATGTTCGAAGAACGCCGCTGGGGGACCTTAGAAACCCTGGACGACACAGAGACGCCGGGGATATCCACACTCACCCGGAAAATCCGCATTTATGACGGAAAAACTTCCAGCTACCATTACCACAAGGAGCGGGACGAAATCTGGACTGTGCTCAACGGAACCGGGGAATTGATCCTGGAGGGCAGCAAGATCCTGCTGGAGCCGGGAAAAGCCGTCTGCATCCGCAAGAACCAGCGCCACGCAGTGAAAGCCCTGAAGAATTTCGAATACATCGAAATTCATGTTGGAACCAGCGTGGGAAACGAAGACATCAACCGGATCACCTTCGAGTGGGACGAAATCGAACTGAGCCATATCTTATAGAAACAGCAGAAGCCCAGGAAGAACCCAGAAAGATGGACGGACGCAAGCGGCCGGGAATCTTTCTCCAGAGAGGTTCTGACTGGGCGGATGCGGAACTGGAATGGGAGGACAGAAATGAAAAAAGCATTGATTACAGGAGTTACAGGGCAAGACGGTTCTTATCTGGCGGAATTTCTGCTGGAGAAAGGGTATGAAGTATGGGGACTTTTCCGCAGGGGCTCAACCAATACAGCCCAGCGCATCGCACATCTTTTGGAAGGCAGGGCCCAGGAGGAGCCCCGGCTGAAGCTGGTCTACGGGGATATGACGGATTCTATGAACCTGGTCCGTCTGATGATGGAGCTCCGTCCGGACGAGGTCTACAATCTGGCAGCCCAGTCCCATGTGGCCGTGTCCTTTGAGGAGCCGGAGTACACAGCCAATGCGGACGGTGTGGGCGTACTGCGGATCCTGGAGGCCGTGCGGATCGCCGGACTGGCCGGAACCACCCGGATTTACCAGGCATCTACCTCGGAACTTTTCGGCAAGGTGGAAGAGATTCCCCAGAGGGAGACCACACCTTTCCACCCCCGCTCCCCCTATGCGGTGGCGAAACTCTACGGCTACTGGATTACAAAACATTACCGGGAGGCCTACGGTATGTATGCCGTAAACGGAATTTTGTTCAATCATGAATCCGAGCGCCGGGGAGAGACCTTTGTGACGAGAAAAATTACCCTGGCAGCCGCCCGGATCGCGGCGGGAAAACAGGAGAAACTGTATCTTGGGAACCTGAACGCAAGGCGGGACTGGGGCTATGCAAAAGATTATGTAGAATGTATGTGGATGATGCTGCAGCACCCGGAGCCGGAGGATTTTGTCATTGCCACGGGAGAGACACGGACCGTGCGGGAGTTTGCAGAGAAAGCTTTTGCCTGTGCGGGGATGGAACTTCACTGGCAGGGAGAAGGCGTGGAGGAGAAAGGAATCGACCGGGCCAGCGGGCGGGTGCTGGTGGAGGTATCGCCGGAGTTTTTCCGTCCGGCGGAGGTGGAGCTTTTGCTGGGAGATCCCGCCAAGGCCAGGGAAACCCTGGGCTGGAATCCCAGAAAGACATCTTTTGACGAACTGGTGTGCCGGATGACAAAGGCAGATATGGAGCTGGTAAAACATTCCGGGGAAGCGGGGGTTTTGTAATATGAGACTGGACAGAAAAAAGAAAATCTATGTAGCCGGACACCGGGGGCTGGTGGGCTCTGCCCTGGTGCGCCGCCTGGAGCAGGACGGATTTACCCGCATTATTACCAGAACCCATGAGGAACTGGACCTGACAAGACAGTCCCGGGTGGAAGAATTTTTCCGGGAAGAGCAGCCGGACTATGTGATTCTGGCTGCGGCCAAGGTAGGGGGGATTTATGCCAACGACACCTATCCGGCAGATTTTATACTGAAAAACCTCCAGATTGAGTGCAATGTGATTGCGTCGGCGTATGAAAACCGGGTGGAAAAACTTCTTTTTCTGGGAAGCTCCTGCATCTATCCCAGGGAATGTCCGCAGCCCATCCGGGAAGAATATCTGCTGAGCGGATATCTGGAGAAGACCAATGAGGCTTATGCCCTGGCGAAAATTGCCGGGTTGAAAATGTGCTCCTATTTTAACCGGCAGTACAAGACTAGCTACATCAGTGTAATGCCCTGTAATCTGTACGGCATCAACGACAATTTCGCCCGGGAAAATTCCCACGTCCTTCCGGCCCTTATCCGCAAATTCCATGAGGCCAAGCAAAACGGGGAGGCTGCGGTGACGGTATGGGGAAGCGGCACGCCCCTGCGGGAATTTCTGAATGTAGATGATCTGGCGGATGCCTGCCTGTATCTGATGGATCACTATGAGGGGGATGATTTCTTCAATGTGGGTTATGGTAAAGAGGTAACGATTCTGGAACTGGCCGAACTGGTGAAGAAAGTGGTCGGGTTTGAAGGAGAAATTGTCCTGGATCCCTCCAAACCGGACGGAACGCCCCGGAAGCTGACGGATATCAGCCGGATCCGGGCGGAGGGATGGGAGCCGAAGATTGATCTGGAAACGGGAATACGCAGGACTTACGAGTGGTTTTGCGAAAAATATGAGACGGGAGATTTTGCGGAGCGATGAGCAAAAAAGAGCCTGTGAAGCTTGGGCCCATACGGAAAACGTATATCTGGGGAACGGAGGACTGGCTGCTGTCTTACCTGCATCCGGGATTTGAGGAGATCCCTTTGCTGATTAAAGAAATAACGGCAAGGGAGCCCCTTTCGGTCCAGGTACATCCGGGCGACGGCTTTGCCTGGGAGCAGGAACGCTCCAGGGGAAAGACCGAAATGTGGTATGTGACGGACTGTGAGCCCGGAGCATACCTGTATTACGGGCTGAAGCACAGGATTTCTCCCAATGAATTCCACAAGCGAATTCAGAACCAGACCCTGCTGGAAGTGTGCCGGAAGGTTCCGGTGAAAAAGGGGGATGTATTTTATATTCCCGCCGGGCTTCTTCACGCCATCGGGAAGGGGATTACCGTCATAGAGGTCCAGCAGAGCTCTGATATTACTTACCGGGTATACGATTACAACAGGGAAGACGCGGACCACAGAAAGCGGCCGCTTCATATCGGGAAAGCGGCGCAGGTGGCCGGCTGGATGCCGCCCCTTCAGGGAAGGCATCCCATGGGACCCCGCATTGAGAAAAATGGATATTCGAGAACTTTATTGGTGCAATGTCCATATTTTGTGGTACAATTATATGAAGTGGAGGAAGAGATGGAGGGAACGCTTTCAGGCGCCTTCCAGTCTGTCTTGATCCTGGAGGGGAAGGGGACGCTGCGGTGCGGACCGGAAAGCTTTGAAGTGAACAAAGGAGACAGCTTTTTTCTTCCGCAGGAAATGGGGAGCTATACGCTTACCGGAAGACTGCAAATACTCATAAGCGAGGTGTGACATATGAATTTAAAATTTGGAACAGGCGGACTGCGGGCGGCCATGGGACCGGGGCCGGACAAGCTGAACCTGAAAACGGTGCAGGAGGCGACGCTCGGCGTGGCGGCTTATGCAAAGAGCCTGAAAGAGGAACCGTCAGCGGCCGTGGCCTATGACAGCCGGAATCATTCGGAGGAGTTTGCCCGTGAGGCGGCAAGAGTGCTGGCTCTGAAAGGGTGCAGGGTCTATCTCTATCCCCGTATGATGCCGACTCCCACGCTCTCCTTTGCAGTGCGGTATCTGAAATGCGACGTGGGAATCTGTGTGACGGCCAGCCATAACCCAAAGGAATATAACGGCTACAAGGTTTACGGATCCGACGGCTGCCAGGTCACGAGCGAAGCGGCGGACGCCATTCAGAGCTGCATGGAGCGGGCGGACAGGCGGGAGGCAGAGGAAAACCTGCCCCTGGAATATTTTGAGGAATCCGGACAGATTTCGTATATTGAGGACAAGGTGCTGAAAATGTTTTTGGCATCGGTCAGTAAAAAGAGAACGCAGAAAAAGCTTGTCTCCGGCCTGCGGGTGGTTTATACGCCGCTTCACGGGACTGGGCTTAGCTGTGTGAGCAGTATTTTAAAATACATCGGGCTGCAGGATCTGCAGATTGTAAAAGAGCAGGCCAGGCCGAACGGGGATTTCCCCACTTGTCCCTATCCCAACCCGGAGGAACCCAAAGCCCTGGAGCTGGGACTTGCCTGGTGCAAGAAGACGGACGCGGATCTTCTGCTGGCCACGGATCCGGACTGCGACCGGGTGGGCGTGGCGGCAAAGAAAAACGGGGTATTGGAACAGCTGAGCGGCAACCAGGTGGGTGTTCTGCTGCTGGATTACATTTTGAAATCCAGGCAGGAGGCGGGAACCCTGCCGGAGAATCCGGTAGTGATTAAGACCATAGTGACCACCTCCATGGCTGATAGAATTGCAGAACATTACGGGGCGGAAGTAATTGACACCCTGACCGGCTTTAAGTATATCGGCGAGCAGGTGGGAGCGCTGGAAAAAAACAAAGAGGCGGACCGCTTTGTCTTTGGATTTGAGGAGAGCTGCGGCTATCTCATTGGAAGCTATGTGCGTGATAAGGACGCCGTGGGGGCGGCCATGGTTATCTGCGAGATGGCGGATGTCTACAAGTCCCAGGGAAAGACCCTGTGGGATGTGCTGGAAGAACTGTATGAGACTTACGGACACTATGAGACTACTTTAAAAAATTATGAATTCCAGGGGGCGGATGCCCGGAAACGTATGGACCTGATCCGGAAGGGACTGTCAGAGAAGCCGGGCATGAAGATGCAGGGCTCCCGGGTGGTCCGCTATGTGGATTACCAGGAAGGGATTGACGGGCTGCCCAAGTCGGATGTGCTGAAATTGTGGACGAAGAACGGCTCGGAGATTGTGCTCCGGCCTTCCGGGACAGAGCCGAAGATCAAAGTATACGTAGAGAGAATCGTTTGAGAAACTGGGAGATGACAGAGACAGAAAAGAAACTGAAACGGCTGGAGGAGCATCTGCAAAGCTTGGGAAGCGCTGCCGTGGCTTTCTCCGGCGGAACGGATTCGGCCTTTTTGCTGGCTGCTGCCTTCCGGGTCCTGGGAGAACAGGCGGTGGCTGTAACGGCGCGGTCGGCAGCCTTTCCCGGCCGGGAGCTGGAGGAAGCTTTGTCCTTTACAAAAGAAAGAGGAATCCGCCATCTTGTTTTTGAGTTTCCGGAAATGCAGGTGGAAGGATTTGCAGAGAATCCGCCGGACCGCTGTTATTACTGCAAACGTGAAATTTTGCGGCGGATGCGGGAAATAGCCGGAAGGGAAGGACTGGACCGGGTGATAGAGGGATCCAATGCGGACGACGCGGGTGATTACCGTCCGGGGGCCAGGGCAGTGCGGGAACAGGAGGTAGAAAGTCCTTTGCTGAAGGCGGGACTGACGAAGGCGGAGATCCGGGAGGTGTCCAGGGCGTGGGGGCTTCCCACCTGGGCAAAACAGTCGGCTGCCTGCCTGGCGTCCCGGTTTGCTTACGGGGAGCCGATTACCAGGGAGAAACTCAACATGGCGGAGAAGGCAGAAGACTGGCTGCGGGAACGGGGCTTTGGACAGCTCCGGGTGCGGGTCCACGGAAATCTGGCCCGGATAGAGGTGACGGAGGCGGATTTTTCCAGGGCTTCTGAACTGCAGTTCCGCAGAGCGCTTGCCGGGGCTTTCCGCCGGATGGGCTTTGCCTATGTGACCCTGGATGCGGAAGGCTACCGGATGGGAAGTATGAACGAGGTTTTGGAGCCATGGATGTGAGAGAACTGCTGCGGCAGGTGCGAGAGGGAACTCTGGAGATTGAGGAGGCGGAGCGGCAGTTAAAAAAGCTTCCTTATGAAGATTTGGGATTTGCCAAGCTGGATCACCATCGGAAGGTACGCCAGGGCTTTGAGGAGGTGGTCTACTGCAGAGGCAAAGCCCTGGAACATTTGGTGGAGATTTACCGGACGCTTTCGGAGGAAGGCATCGATGTACTTGGAACCAGGGCGGATGAAGAGCAGTACCGGGCGGTGAAAAGGGAATTGCCGGATGCGGCTTTTGATCCGGTTTCCGGGATTTTGAAGGTGCAGCGGCACAGACAGGAAGCGGTGGGGAAAATCGTGGTCTGCACGGGCGGGACAGCGGATATTCCGGCAGCGGAGGAGGCAGCCCAGACGGCGGAATTTTTCGGAACACGTGTAAAGCGGCTGTTTGACGTGGGCGTGGCAGGCATTCACCGCCTGCTTTCCAATATGGATGCCTTTGAAGAGGCGAACTGCGTGGTTGCCGTGGCAGGGATGGAAGGCGCTTTGGCCGGTGTGGCCGCCGGACTTGTGGACGTGCCGGTCATTGCCGTACCTACTTCGGTGGGGTACGGCGCCAGCTTTGGGGGGCTTTCTGCCCTGCTGACGATGGTAAATTCCTGCGCAAACGGAATCACGGTGGTGAACATTGACAATGGCTACGGCGCCGGATATGTAGCCACACAGATCAACCGTCTGGCTGTGGGCGGAACAAAATCAAGGAGATAGGGCGGGAAACAGAAGTGGAAGAGAAAAAGACGTTATACCTGGAATGCTATTCCGGGATCAGCGGCGACATGACGGTGGCAGCCCTGCTGGATCTGGGGGCGACGGAAGAGAATCTGCGCCGGACTCTGGCGCGGCTTCCGGTGGACGGCTATGAGATCCGGGTCGGCCGGGTGATGAAAGGCGGCCTGGATGCCTGTGACTTTGATGTGATTCTTGCGGAAGATGCCTGCCGTCAGGCCCATGGGCATACGCATTCCCACGCCCATGCCCACAAGCACCGGACCTGGAGGGATATTGAGGCGCTGCTGGAACAGGCGGAGCTGAAACCGGAGGTCCTGGAATGGTCGAAACGGATGTTTCGGATAGTAGCCGAGGCTGAGGGCAGGGTACACGGTTATCCGGCTGAGGAAGTACATTTCCATGAGGTGGGAGCCGTAGATTCCATTGTGGATATTGTGGCTGCCGCTGCCTGTCTGGAGGAGCTTCGGGTCGGCAGGATTCTGGTATCGGAGATTTGGGAGGGGAAAGGACATGTCCGCTGCCAGCACGGGATTCTCCCGGTGCCGGTGCCGGCGGTTACGGAGATTGCTTCAGCCCACGGGCTTTTCCTGAAGCAGGCGCAGCAGGAGGGAGAGATGGTAACGCCTACAGGGGCTGCGGTGGCAGCGCTCTCGGAGGGGAGGAGGCCGGAAGCCTTTACGGTAGAGCGGGTGGGAATCGGAGCGGGAAAGAAGGAATTTCCCCGAGCGAATGTTCTGCGGGCTATGCTGATTGAAGAAAAGCCGACGGAGGATCTCTGGATGCTGGAGACCAATGTGGACGACTGCCCGGGAGAAGTGCTGGGCTATGCCATGGAATGCCTGTTGGAGGCCGGGGCAAAGGATGTGTTTTTTACGCCTGTGTTTATGAAGAAGAACCGGCCGGCGTATCAGATTTCCGTGCTGTGTGCGGAGGAACAAATAAGGGAGATGGATGCTGTTTTGTTCCGGGAAACTACGACCATCGGTGTCCGGCGCAGCCGGGTACAGAGGGAGGTCCTGGAGCGCAGAGCCCGGGAGGTTGAGACGATCTACGGGCCGGCGCTGGTGAAAGTATGCGGCCTTGAGGGGAAAGAAGTGTGCTATCCTGAGTATGAGAGTGTAAAACGGATCTGCCGGGAACAAGGGCGCTCTTTCCGGGAAATTTACCGGGCGGTGCAAAAGGCAGCAGATCCGTAAAAAGTGCTTGTAATATGTATCGAATTAGAATAAAATAGAGATCACAAATGAGGGATTGTGATTGTAAAAACTGTGCCTCGTCCAAGAGTGGAAGCGGCTTCTATTCTGCCATAATGGGCATTGATAATTTTCTGTGTAATTGCCAGTCCTAAGCCGGTACCGTTGGATTTATGTGAAGAAAAAGGTGTAAAAAGCGTTTCGAGTGCTTCTGGAGTCATACCGCAGCCGTCGTCCGAAATCCGGATGATAATCTGGTCCAGATATTTTCTTATGGACATGGACACACATCCATTTTCACCCGTAGATTCGAAGGCATTTTTGAGAAGATTCAAAAATGCCTGTTTTAGCTTTACCGGGTTTCCGAATACAGAAGGAAGCTGAGACGGAAGGTGAAGGGAGAAGTGTTTCCGGTTAGTCAGGATATAAGGCTGCAGGCTTTCCTGAAGAGAAAGCACTACTTCTTTTAAGTCTACTTCACACATAAAAAAGCGGCGCTTATCGCTGTAGGAAGCCAGATCGTCTAAAAGCTGATTTAAATATTCCACGTCTTCCAACGTTTGAGACCAGAATTGAAAATCTTTTACTTCCGGGTGCATGGACTCAATAAGCTGAAGAGAACTGTTAATTAACGTCAGCGGATTGCGTATCTCGTGTGTTATTTTGGCAATCGTAAAATTTGTGTCTTCCATAATTCTCTATCACTCCTGACATCCAGTGTAGCATGACAGGGAAGTTTTGACAATATAGAACAAATCGGCAAATTTCGACAAATACGGGACAGGATCCCGATAGAAAGGAGTAAATGAAATGAAACATGACGATTGTATTTTCTGCAAAATCGCCCATGGGGAAATTCCGTCTTCTACCATTTACGAGGACGAGGATTTCCGGGTTTTTCTGGATCTGAATCCAGCGGCCCGCGGACATGCGCTGATTGTCCCCAAGGAGCATTATGCAGATCTGTTTGAACTGGATGAGGAACTGTGTAAAAAAGCAATGGTTCTGGCAAAACGGCTGGCGGTAAAAATGAAAGCGGTTCTTGGCAGCGACGGGTTTAATTTGATGCAAAATAATGGAGAAGCGGCAGGGCAGACGGTATTTCATTTTCACCTGCATTTGATTCCGAGATATAAGGATGATAAGGCAGGAATTACATGGAAACCGGGCAGTGTGTCTCCCGAAGAACGGGAGGAACTGGTGAACCTGCTTACTAAAGAGTAAAGATTCAGGACGCCTGGGAGTAGGCATGTTAAATACAGAAGATAAGTTTCAGGAAATTTATGAAAAGTATAAGAATTTAGTCATGAAAGTCGCGTTTGATATGACCGGTGATTTTCATATCGCTCAAGATATTTGCCAGGAAACATTTTTGAAGCTTTACGGCTATCAAAATGATCTGGATGAATCGCGCGTGAAATCGTGGCTGATGGTAGTTGCGGCCAATCTGATTCGTGACAGGTTTCGAAAGAACAGCAGGCGCAAAGAAGTTCTTGATGAGTTTCAAGAGATTGCGGACAGCGGAGAAGAGGTGAATTGTATCGATGCCTATCTGGATCAACTAGACCGGCGGGATTTGAAGCATCGTATGCTGGAAGGGCTGAGGAAAAAGAATCCCAACTGGTATGAGGTATTTATCCTGGTGGAATATCTGGATGTGCCAAGAAAAGTCATTGCCAAACAGAGAGGAATTGCACTCAGTACCGTAGACTCCTATTTGAAGAAAAGTATGAAATGGCTGAAAGAACATTATCAGAAGGAGTATGACGAACTGTAAAAAAGGGAACGCACAAGGCATTCCCTTCCAAGCTTAGGTATGAGAGGCTGCTTGTTCAATCAGCCCGATAATCGTCTCAATGGAGTCTGTCTGACTGCTCTGCTCCATGGCAGAGAAGAACGAAGAGCGGTTGTCATAGAGCTTATGGACGGCCTGAAGCAGAGATTCTTCCGTGACGGATTCTTCCTCCAGCACCATGCTGAACCCTTGTTTTTCAAAAGACCGGGCATTCAGGATTTGATCTCCGCGGCTGGCGGCGGCGGAGAGGGGAATCAGAAGGCTTGGCTTGCGCAGGGCCAGAAGCTCGCAGATGGCGTTGGCGCCTGCCCTGGAAATTACAATGTCTGCAAGGGCGAAAAGATCTTTTAATTCGCTCTGAATATATTCATATTGGATATAACCTGTCAGGTGATTCAGGGAAGCATCCAGTTTGCCTTTGCCGCAGAGATGGATAACCTGAAAATCCGGCAGAAGCTGCGGAAGAATCTTCCGCACGGCGTCATTAACGGCAGCAGCTCCCAGGCTGCCGCCCATTACCAGTATCACCGGCTTGTTGGCGGACAGGCCCGTGAATCGCAGTGCGCTTAAGGAATTTCCCTTGAGAAGTTCCTGACGGATGGGGGAACCGGTTAACACTGCTTTTTCGGCAGGCAGGTAAGGAAGCGTTTCTGGAAAATTACAGCAAACCTTTGCGGCAGAAGGGATGCAGAGTTTGTTGGCGAGGCCGGGTGTCATATCGGACTCGTGAATAATAGCCGGTACACGGCAGTGCTTGGCGGCCAGAACTACAGGCACGGACACAAATCCTCCCTTGGAGAACAGCACATCCGGCTTTAACTTTTTTATGATTTTATGCGCTTCCGAGTAACCTTTGAGTACCTTAAAGGGATCCGAGAAATTTTTGGGATCGAAATAGCGACGCAGCTTTCCGGAAGAAATTCCGTAGTAGGGGATTTGCAGTCCTTCCATAAGCTTTTTTTCAATTCCATCGTAAGAACCCATATAGAAGATCTCATAGCCCAGATCGCGCAGGCGCGGCAACAGTGCAATGTTTGGAGTTACATGTCCGGCAGTTCCGCCGCCGGTCAAAAGGATTCGTTTCATGCTCAACCTCCGAAAAAACAATCTATGGTTATTATGATGGGTTTAAATCCGTCTGTCAATTCATTCTAAGAGAAAATAGGGAAAATAAGATGAAGAAAAAGCTGTTAAGAGAACGCGTAAAAAGAGAGATCGAGGCAGAGGCGGATGCCTTGGAAGAGAAGGTGAAGGGAAAGGAAGAGATAGGCCCATCCAGTGATCTCTATGCAAGAATATTGAAGGATGCCAGGGAATCCTCTTCAAAAAGCAGGAAATTGATTCGGATTTTCAAAAAACCGCTTCTGGCCGTTACGGCGGTCGTTGTCTTGGGAACAGCCGCGAGTATATGCACCAGCGGTGCGAAATTATTTGTGCCTTGGGTGGAGAAAAGGGGCGATGGAGAGCGGGTAAATGTTTCGATTAACAATGATGATGCGGATTATGTGGAATTAACGGAAGATGAAGCTTATGAGGAGATAGAGGAACGGCTGGGGATATTGGCTTTGCGGCTGCAGTATAAACCCGAAGAAATGGAATTAGAAAAGATTTACATTGATGAAAAAATGGGAGAAGCATTATTAGAGTTTTATTGTGAAGAGAATGTTTTAACAATTTATGAAAATAAGCAAAATGACGGGGCTTCGATTAATGTACAGTCCGATGGTCGAGTGGTCGATCAAATAGAACAATTTTATTTAGGTGATGAGTTGGAGATAATAGAAATTCAAGATACAGATAATAGGAATCGTTATCAGACACAAATAGAATATGGAAATGCTTATTATTATTTAACTACAAATATGGAATTGAAGGAATTTGAAAATATTATTCAAGGTTTAATATTTAAAAATGTGTGATTTTGATTATAATTATCGTATTATTTAATGTAAATTTGTTTGTTGTAAATACCAAAGATAGGAGAAGTATATTTTGAAGAAGAGAAAAGGTATAATAAAATTTTTGCAGAGTTTGGTGTTAATAAATGTATTGTGGATTTCAACAGCTGGTGTAGTATGCGCAGAGGAAGTAAGACCTGCTGGCTATCACGAATATGTCACTACAGAAGATGAAGCTATCGCTCATTGGTATGGTATTGAAAGAGGAGCTTATTTAAGGGATGGGATTTGTACAATTAAGCGGATGGGTACAGCTAAGATGGGGTTTTCGGGAACTACTACAGCAAATGCAATTTGCGATAAAGTAAAAGTAGGTATTTATCTGAATGAAAGCTCCAATGGTGGCTCAAGTTATGGAACGATTGCAAGTTATTATTTTTCAGAAGAGAATACCACTTCTTGTCATGGAAGTAAACCGGATGTTTCCGTAACATCCGGTTGGTATTATTATGCTTCAGCGGGCCACAGCGTTACCAAAGGCTCTACTACAGAGATGATGAATACCAATACAGATGCTATAAAAGCTTCCTGATTTCAATAAAAAGGTCATCTTATCAAGTTCCCTTCAGGAACATCCTTACATACACAGATATTCGTTTCCGCCAAAACGGTATCTGAAGAAAGAATTGACAGACATGTAAAAAACGGCAAGGACCGCCATCCCTGCCGTTTTTTACATGGTATTTTTTAAGAACTGAAAATATTTCGCAAGTTCTATTCAGCTTGCTAAATTCAATATGATATGCTTCATACATAATACACGCCATTCAGCTTCGTTTTCTATTCCTTATGCAAATCCACACCTAATTTCGGCAAATGATTTAAACTTACAGTCTCTAACGTCTGCAACTGCTGTACTGCCAGTGTCGAAGCAACTCCATTCTTTCCATTTCTTTGCTGTCTTTCCAAACAAAACAACATTCAACATATCTGCTTCATTGGCATCTGTATGTATCCTATAATTTATCTTAGAAATTTCTCTATTTAGATTCCAATTCAAAGACAGCCGGCTGTTCTCGTCTGCCTTTAATCTCCGATAATCCTTCATGATATATAATTGAAATTCAGGAGAAATCCAAGTTGCAAAAGACATAGCAATATCACTATGGGCATATGTCCCGCCATAGCGTCCTGCTTTTGAAACAATACCAATAGCATTCATCTGGGTAATCCATTTTGTAGGTGTCATAACAAAACGATTCAGACCTGCCTCGTTTTTAACCGCCTCGAATTGCACACGGTTAAAATTAAGATTATGTAATTCTTCCCAAACACCTAAAAATTCTATTGTATTCCGATTCCGCATCCAGTTTTGAATTACAAATCTTGGATCATCTTCATTTCGATACTTTGCAATATCTGTTAATGAAATAAATTCGTTCTCAAAATTCGTTGTATAAATGCCAATATCAATCCCTTTCGCATGGATTGTTTCTTTAATAATTTTCGCCATATAAATATCTCCTTTGGACAATAAGCATAAAAGACCATCTTTTTTTAATCCAAGCACGCGTCACTGCATCTATTGATAGGTTTCTGCTTCTTTTGTGCGTATTTGGGGAAACTATGGGAAAGACAATTCCCGGCTGGCCGGACCGATGGCCAAAAATCTGGAAAACGGCATCTGCAAAAAAGCCCCCTTTTCGGGTATCTAAAAACCAGAAAGGAGGACTTGCTAAATTATTCCAATTCTTTTAACGCCAGCTTCAATGCCTGTGCCAGCTGATCCGGGCAGGAAGTACTTTTTGAACCGCATCGGATTCCTTCCATGCGTTCAATGGCGGCTTCCGCCGTCATGCCCTGTACCAGCTTTGCAACTCCCTGGGTATTGCCGGAGCACCCGCCCACGAATTCTACGCTTTGAATTACATGGCTTTGGTTTAACTCCACCAGGATGGCTTGAGAGCAGGTTCCATGCGTCCGATATTCCATATGAACCTCCTTTGTCATAAAGATGGTATTATTATAACAGCGGGATTTTGGAGCGTCAATGCAAAAATGGCGGGATAATCTGTTCTAAAAATTGGAAATAGGTTGAAATTAGGTACAGCTATTGGTACAACCCGAGTTTGCCACTTGAGAAGACAAAATGGAGCCCATTTGGACTCCATTTTT
>CAJUNN010000041.1 GCA_910587955.1 uncultured Lachnospiraceae bacterium
GTGAATCCTTCTTGATAAAGTGCGCAGGGAGGGCTCCTGCGGAACTGGAATCAAAAACAGCAGGAGCCCGGATGGCGCACAGAAGGAAGAACGGACGCAAAGCGGCCGTGAATCCTTCTTGATAAAGTGCGCAGGGAGGGCTCCTGCGGAACTGGAATCAAAGCGGAACTGGAATGGAGACATAAACTTATGGAAGAACAAATCATACGCACCGAATACTCGGACGTCATGCAGAAATCTTACATTGATTATGCCATGAGCGTGATCATTGCCAGGGCTCTGCCGGACGTGCGGGACGGCTTAAAACCGGTGCAGAGAAGGACGCTGTACGATATGTACGAGCTGGGGATCCGCTGGGATCGTCCTTACCGGAAGTGCGCACGTATTGTGGGAGATACCATGGGTAAATACCATCCTCATGGGGACAGCTCCATCTATGAGGCTCTGGTCGTGATGGCCCAGGAATTTAAAAAAGGCCTGCCCCTGGTGGACGGACACGGAAACTTCGGCTCCATTGAGGGAGACGGGGCGGCGGCCATGCGCTACACGGAAGCCAGGCTCCAGAAAGTGACTCAGGAGGCATTCCTGGGGGATTTGGACAAAAATATCGTGGATTTCGTGCCGAATTTCGACGAGACGGAGAAGGAGCCCTCTGTCCTGCCAGTGCGGCTGCCGAATCTTCTGGTCAACGGATCCGACGGAATCGCCGTTGGCATGGCCACCAGCATTCCGCCTCACAATCTGGGAGAGGTGATTGATGCGGCCAAGGCGTATCTGAAAAACCCGGAGATCTCTACGGAAGAGCTTCTGGAATTGATGCCGGGGCCGGATTTCCCCACCGGAGGAATCGTGGTTAACAAGGATGAGCTTTGCGCCATCTACGAGACGGGCATGGGAAAAATCAAGGTCCGGGGCCGGGTGTCGGTGGAGAAAATAAAGGGCGGCAGAGAGCAGTTGGTGATTACGGAGATCCCTTATCCCATGATCGGGGCCAACATCGGTAAATTTTTAAATGACATTGCCTCCTTGGTGGAATCCCGCAAAGCCCCGGAAATCACGGACATTTCCAACCAGTCCTCCAAAGAAGGCATCCGCATTGTGCTGGAGCTGAAAAAGGGGGCGGACACGGAAAATCTCAAAAATATGCTCTACAAGAAAACACGGCTGGAAGATACCTTTGGTGTCAATATGCTGGCTGTGGCCGACGGCCGGCCGGAGACGCTGGGGCTTAAGCAGATTCTGGAATATTACGTTGAATTCCAGTATGAATTGGCTACCCGGAAATACCGGACTCTTCTGGCAAAGGAACAGGAAAAGCGGGAGATTCAGGAAGGCTTAATCAAAGCCTGCGACGTGATTGACCTGATCATTGAAATCCTGCGGGGGAGCCGCAATATCAAAGAAGCCAAGGCTTGCCTGACGGCGGGAGAGACAGGGGCCATCCGTTTTAAATCCGAGGCTTCCCGAAAGCGGGCCTCAAAGCTTCGTTTTACGGACCGCCAGGCAGATGCCATTCTGGAGATGCGCCTCTACCGCCTGATCGGACTGGAAATCCAGGCTCTTATGGAGGAAAACGCCAGGACCTTAAAGGACATTGCACTCTATGAAGATATTCTGGAAAATCACGCCAGCATGACGAAGGTGATTGTCCGGGAGATGGATGCCATCAAAAAGGCCTATGCAAGGCCCAGGCGCACATCCGTAGAGAATGCCCAGGAGATTGTCTTTGAGGAGAAAAAGGTAGAGGAGATGCCGGTAATGTTCCTGATGGACCGCTTCGGGTACGCCAAGACGGTTGATCTGCCCACCTACGAGCGCAACAAAGAGGCGGCGGACAGCGAGAACAAATACGTATTCTCTTGTATGAATACGGGGCGCATCTGCGTATTTACGGATACGGGAAAGCTGCACACCATCAAGGTTCTGGATCTGCCCTTTGGAAGATTCCGGGACAAAGGCGCACCCATTGACAATTTCAGCAATTACAGCAGCAGCGGGGAGCAGATGGCGGGAATTGCCAGTATGGAGGATATTAAGGAAAAGCGCCTGCTCTTTGGAACGGCATTCGGCATGCTCAAAGTGGTGGAGGGCAGCGAATTTGAAACCGGAAAGCGGACAGTGGCAGCCACCAAGCTTCAGGAGGGAGATACCCTTCTCTGCGCGGCCGTGGTGACGGGAAGCGAGCAAGTGGTTCTCCAGAGCCAGGAGGGCTGTTTCCTGCGTTTTTCCCTGTCGGAGGTTCCCGAAAAGAAGAAGGGAGCCGTTGGTGTGCGGGGCATGCGCCTGGGAGAAGGAGATCGGCTGTCAGCCGTCCATCTCTATGAGCCGGGGCAGGAGAAGACTGTCGCATACAAAGAAAAGCAGCTGGTATTGAACAAGTTAAAAGCCGGGAACCGTGACACAAAGGGGGTAAAGGTCCGCGGCTGAGGAAATGAAGAAAGGTGAGGGGTATGAAGGTATTGGTATTGCTGCCGCTGAACGAGAGGCAGAAAGAAAAGCTGGAGAAAAATTTCCGGCAGGTGACATTTTGCTATTGCGATCCGAAGAAGCTGACAAAAGAGGAGATTGCCCAGGCGGAGGTGATTCTGGGAAATGTGCCGCCGCTTCTTTTGAGCTGGGCCCGGTCCTTAAAGTGGCTGCAGCTGAACAATGCAGGGACGGAAGGATACTGCGACGGAAGCCTGCCAAGGGGTGTGATTCTGACCAATGCTACGGGAGCCTACGGGCTGGCCATCTCGGAGCATATGGTAGGGATGCTGTTCGCCCTGCAGAAGAAATTGAATCTCTATCAGCGGAACCAGCTTGCGCATACCTGGAAATGGGAGGGGCATGTGCGGGTGATTGAGGGCAGCCGGGTGCTGGTGGTGGGCCTGGGCGATATCGGAACGGCTTTTGCCAGGAAAATGAAGGCTCTGGGATGCAGGACAGTTGGCATTAAGCGCAGGGACGGCCGGAAGCCGGAAGGAGTGGATGATCTGTATACTCTGGAGCGGCTGGAGCAGCAGCTTCCCAAGGCCGATATTGTGGCCTTAAGCCTTCCGGGAAATGCGGATACATATCACCTGCTGAGCCGGGAGCGCATGGCAATGTTAAAGAAAAACGCCGTGATCCTGAATGTGGGGCGGGGAATGACCCTGGACACGGACGCACTCACGGATGCCCTGAGGGAGGGACGCATTGCGGGAGCCGCCTTGGATGTGACGGATCCGGAGCCTCTGCCTGAGGATCACCCTCTGTGGAGCATGGAAAATGTGATCATTACCCCTCACGTCTCCGGAGGATTCTCTCTGCCGGAGACTCTGGAGCAGATACTGGATATCTGTATCGCCAACCTGGAGTGTTATCTGGTGGGACGGCCCCTGCGCAATATCGTGGATTTTGAGACAGGCTATTGCCAATAGATCCGGTTGTGTGATATGATGGCGGAGAATACAGGCGGTGAATTTCACTGGATAGATAGATGAGGAGGCTGTTATGGAGAATGAAATTACCAGCAAAAATTTTATTGAGCAGATGATTGATAAGGATCTGGCCGAAGGGGTCTATGATACGGTGCACACCCGCTTTCCGCCGGAGCCCAACGGTTATCTGCATATCGGACATGCCAAAGCCATCCTGCTCAATTACGGACTGGCCCGGAAGTACAAAGGAAAATTTAATATGCGATTTGACGACACGAATCCCACCAAGGAAAAGGTGGAGTTTGTGGAGTCCATTAAGGCCGACATCCAGTGGCTGGGCGCGGACTGGGAGGACCGGCTCTATTTTGCTTCGGACTATTTTGAAGAGATGTATGAAGCGGCAGTGAAGCTCATCAAAAAAGGCAAAGCCTTTGTCTGCGATCTGACGGCAGAGGAGATCCGCTCTTACCGGGGAACTCTGACAGAGCCGGGAAAGGAGAGTCCTTGCCGGAACCGGAGCGTGGAGGAGAACCTGGAGCTTTTTGAAGCTATGCGGGCCGGAGCATACAAAGACGGTGAAAAGGTGCTGCGGGCCAGGATTGATATGGCTTCTCCCAACATCAATATGCGGGATCCGGTGATCTACCGGGTGGCCCATATCTCCCATCACAATACGGGGGATACCTGGTGCATTTATCCCATGTACGATTTCGCCCATCCCATTGAAGACGCCATAGAGGGCATTACCCATTCCATATGCACCCTGGAGTTTGAGGATCACAGGCCTCTTTACGACTGGGTAGTGAGGGAGCTGGAATACCCCGTGCCGCCCCGCCAGATTGAGTTTGCCAAGCTGTATCTCACCAACGTGGTGACGGGAAAGCGCTATATCAAAAAGCTGGTAGAAGAAGGAATTGTGGACGGTTGGGATGATCCACGACTAGTCTCTATTGCTGCTTTGAGGCGCCGGGGCTTTACGCCGGAGTCCATCCGCATGTTTGTGGATCTCTGCGGAGTTTCCAAGAGCCAGTCCTCGGTGGACTATGCCATGCTGGAGTACTGCATCCGGGAGGATCTGAAGCTGAAACGGCCCCGGCTGATGGCAGTACTGGATCCCATCAAGCTGGTGATTGACAATTACCCGGAAGAGCAGGTGGAGTATCTGGAGGCTGCGAACAATCTGGAAAATGAGGAGCTTGGCACGCGGAAAATTCCCTTCTGCCGGGAGCTCTATATTGAGCGGGAGGACTTTATGGAAGAGCCCCCCAGGAAATACTTCCGGCTTTTCCCGGGAAATGAGGTGCGCCTGATGCACGCCTATTTTGTGAAGTGCGAAAGTTTTGTAAAGGATGAGTCGGGAAAGGTGACAGAGGTACACTGTACCTACGATCCGGAGACGAAGGCAGGCAGCGGATTTGCCGGACGCAAGGTGAAAGGAACCATTCATTGGGTTCCCGCTCCCTACGCCATGACGGCCCAGGTGCGCCTGTATGAAAATATCATCGACGAGGAGAAGGGAGTTTACAACGAGGACGGAAGTTTGAATTTGAATCCCAATTCCCTGACCGTAGTGGAGAAAGCTTATCTGGAGCCCGGGTTTGCCGGGGCAAAGCCCTACGACAGCTTCCAGTTTGTGCGCAACGGATTTTTCTGCGTAGACGCAAAGGACAGCACAGAGGAGGAGCCGGTGTTTAACCGGATCGTCTCTCTGAAAAGTTCCTTTAAGCTGCCCAAAAGCCAGTAGAAGCGGTTATGCAGGAGCTGACCATTCCTCTGAATCCAAAAGCGGGGATTCCTCTCTACGAGCAGATTTACCGCTATATTAAGGAAGATATTCAAAAAGGCCGTATCGGAGCAAAAGAGAAGCTGCCCTCCAGCCGTGCCCTGTCTGCACATTTGGAGGTTAGCCGCAGTACGGTGGATCTGGCTTATGGCCAGCTGCTGGCGGAAGGGTATCTGGAATCCGCACCCTGCAGAGGCTATTATGCCTGTTCCATGGAAGAGCTGTACCGGCTGGTTCCTGATACAGAGATGCAGGAACCAAAGGACACGGGGAAAACATTTGCTTATGATTACGATTTTACGCCCAACGGGATTGATTTAGACAGCTTTCCCTACGGAATCTGGCGCAAAATCAGCCGGAATATTCTCATAGACGATAAAAAAGAGCTGTTCCGTCTGGGAGATCCCAAGGGCGAGCGGGAGCTGCGGGAGACCATCCGCAGCTATCTTCATCAGGCCAGAGGAGTAAACTGCAGCCCGGAGCAGGTGGTGCTGGGAGCCGGAAACGACTATCTTCTGCTTCTGTTATCGGCTGTGCTGGGAACGGGACACCGGATTGCTATGGAGACTCCCACTTACAAACATGCTTACCGCATTTTTGAACAGCTGGGATTTCTTCTTTCCACGGTGCCTGCGGATGCCCAGGGAATGCAGGTGGATCAGCTTCAAAAGACAGGAGCCGATATTGCCTATGTGATGCCTTCCCATCAATATCCCCTGGGGATTGTAATGCCCATTAAGCGCCGCCTGGAGCTTCTGGCCTGGGCGGAGGAAAGAAAAGGGCGGTATCTGATCGAGGATGATTACGACAGTGAATTCCGCTATAAAGGAAAACCGATTCCCTCTCTTCAGGGTTCTGATTCCGGGGGACGGGTGATTTATATGGGGACCTTTTCCAAGTCCATAGCCCCGGCCATACGTATTAGTTATCTGGTGCTGCCCCGGGAGCTTCTGCGGCTCTGCGAAGAGAAGCTGTGCCTTTTTTCTTCCACGGTTTCCCGGATTGACCAGATGATTCTCAATACCTTTATTAAGGAGGGACATTTTGAGCGCCATCTCAACCGCATGCGCACTATTTATAAGCGGAAGCACGATCTCCTGCTGGCGGGCTTGAAACCCCTGTCCGGCTTCTGCCGGGTTGCCGGGGAGCAGGCCGGAGTGCATCTCCTTTTGGAATTCCGGGACGGCAGGACAGAGGAAGAAGTGATTGACAGAGCCAGGGAGGCCGGGGTCCGCGTTTATCCTCTTTCCGAGTACCGCACAGGCGGAGAGAGGCGGGGAGAAGGAAGGTGTACGGCTGTGATTCTGGGGTATGCCACCCTTTCCGAGGAAGAGATTGCAGAAGCGGCCAAAAGACTGGTTTCCGTGTGGAGCTAGGTGCCGTCTCTTGACAAGCATACCCTGCATCATCTCCTATAATAGGTCTTCGGACCGCTCGGTATCATGCAAAAAGGGATATTGTCCGCAAGCCCCAGGGCGTTTGGACAATATCCCTTTTACAGATATGGTTTCTGTTTATTCCGCAATGTCTTTTTTCACAGCGTCTGCCGCATCCGCCGCGTCTTCTGCGATCTCCCGGGCGGCATCCTTCACATCCTCTGCTACCTCCTGGGCAGCTTCTTTGATATCTTCCGCAGCCTCTTCCACAGAGCTTAAGGATACATATCCTCTTCCAGCGGTGTCCAGATCCTCTTCGAAATCGTCGTCCAGATCTTCATCCAGATCGTCAAAGGTGTCCTCCGGTGCAAAATATTTCTTGTAGATGGCGACTCCTCCGGCTATTGCTGCGCCTACAATAGCCAGACGGCCTAAAATTTTTAAAAATTTCTTCATGATACAGATTCCTCCTTCCGGAATTTTGTTTTTAATTTGTCTGTTGGGAACATTTCCCTTATTGTAATACGAATTAGGGGAAAAGAAAAGCAAAAAAATATAAAAATTTTATTGCCAGTATAAAAAATATGGTTTACTCTAATAGATAGGTTAAAAAGGAAAGGACAAACGATAATGAAAAAGAGCATGAGTAATGTGGTTTGGGGACTGCTTCTGATTGTTGTAGGCATCGGTTACGGGGGCAGCAGCCTGGGCTTTTGGGATTTCAGCATTTTCTTTAAAGGCTGGTGGGCGCTTTTTATTATCATTCCCTGTTTGGTGAATTTGATACAGTACGGGTTCAACGGAGGCAATGTGCTGGGTCTGTGCATCGGCATCGCCCTGTTTTTGAGTGCCCAGGGTTTTCTGGAGTTTTCTATGGTGCGCAAGCTCTTAGTACCTGCAATCCTGATCATGGTGGGGATCAGCCTCCTTCTCGGAAATACCAGAAGGCAGATCCGGGATCAGCACGGCAATCAGATTCCCTATGAAAAGGGCGGATTTGACGTATCTGCCGTATTCGGCGGGCGGAAGATGAAATACGACGGCCAGGTATTTGAGGGGGTTACGGTAAATGCGGTCTTTGGTGGTGCAGAGCTGGATCTGCGCATGGCGGTCATTCAGCAGGATGTGCGTATTGACGCTACGGCCGTTTTCGGGGGCATCGACATTTATGTTCCCTCCAACGTGATTGTAAAAGTTATGTCTACTCCTGTTCTGGGAGGAGTGACCAACAAAGCTGCGGCGCCTACAGAGGTACCCTGCCATACGCTTTATGTGAATGCTACCTGTGTGTTCGGAGGAGTGGATATTAAATGAGAAAAAAGATAATTCTGGCATCCGCCTCTCCCAGGAGGAAGGAGATTCTAGAGCAGATGGGGCTCTCCTTTACCGTGATTCCGGCCCGGGGGGAGGAGCATCCTGTCTGTACCAGGCCGGCGGAAGTGGTGAAAGAGCTGGCGCTTAAGAAGGCAGAGGAGGTGGCGGCTTCCCTGGAGGAACCGGCACTGGTGATTGGTTCCGATACGGTAGTGGCTTATCAGGAAGAAATACTGGGAAAACCCAGGGATGAAGCGGATGCTTTCCGGATGCTGAAGCTTCTACAGGGGGCGGAACATACGGTGTATACCGGGGTTGCGGCAGTGGATACGCAGAGCGGCCGGACAGCGGTTCATTTTGCGTCGGAGACGGAGGTGTCCATGTATCCCATGCCGGAGGAGTGGATATGGGAATACATCAGGAGCGGGGAACCCATGGACAAAGCGGGGGCCTATGCCATTCAGGGGGGATGCTCCGTATGGGTCCGCGAAATCCGGGGAGAATATGCCAATGTGGTAGGGTTTCCGGCGGCCCGGTTTTACCAGGAGCTTTTGAAGCAGGGGACGGATCTGCGCAAATTCTGCCTGCCGAAAGGGGAAAATCCCAGATGGAAAGCCTGTATCTTTGATCTGGACGGTACCTTGTGCGACAGCGTGGAGTCCATAGCCGTTTCCGCCAACCGGGCGCTTGGTGCGCTTGGCATGAAAGAAGCTTCACTGGAGGATTACCGGATTTTTGTGGGGGACGGGGTAGATATGCTGGTCCGCAGGCTCCTGCGTTTTGCAGGGCAGCCGGAGGAGGTTTATTTTGAGAAACTGAAATCCTTATATATGGAATATTTTGAGGAGGGCTGCATTTACCGGGTAGAACCTTATCCGGGAATCCGGGAGCTGCTGGAGGAATTGAAAAGACAGGGAAGAAAAATCGGGGTATTGTCCAATAAGCCCCATGAGAATACGAAAAAAGTTCTGGACCAGGTTTTTGGCCCCGGATATTTTGATTGTATCCAGGGCTGTATGGAAGGTATTCCCCGAAAACCCGATCCCGCCGGCGCTCTTTTGATGGCCCGTGCTCTAGGTGCGGAGCCGGAAGAATGCCTTTATATCGGAGACACCGGGACGGATATGAAGACCGGAACTGCCGCAGGCATGTATACGGCAGGCGTTCTGTGGGGATTCCGGGGAAGAGAAGAACTAGAGGCAGCAGGAGCGGACGCGCTGGCCGCAGAGCCGCCGGAGATTCTGGATTTATGAAACAGCAGAAGCCCGCAGGGGTGAATGCGGAACTGGAGTCAAAACAGCAGGAGATTCTGAGATGATTAAATTAATTGCAAGCGATATTGACGGTACACTGCTTCCCGAGGGGACGCATCGGCTCAATCCGGAGATTTTTCAGGTTATTCAAAAGCTGAAGGAGAAAGGGGTTTTGTTTGCGGCCGCAAGCGGGCGGCACTATATCAGCATGTCCCGTCTCTTTGAGCCGGTGAAAAATGACATTATTTTTATCACAGAAAACGGAAGCTATGTAAATTGCCGCGGTTATACCATGCTGGAAAACCGGATTGACTGGGCTTATGTGCAGGAATGGATCCGGCAGGTGCGGGAAATTCCGGATGCCAGCTTTACTCTGGATACCAAAGAGTGTTTTTATACCGAGAGCCGGGACCAGGAATTCCTGGATTTGGTGCGCAAAGGCTACAACAGCCCCATGGTTGCCCTGGAGGACGCCCTTTTAGAGGAGCGGGACATCAATAAGATGGCCATTTACCGGAAGGAGAACATCGAGGAGACAGCGGCCCTGATGATTCCCAGATGGGAAGACCGGCTTTACTGTGTGAAGGCCGGGGATATCTGGCTGGACTTCATGAATAAAAATGCAAGCAAGGGAAATGCTATCCGCAGCATCCAGAAAATTCTGGGAATCAGCCCGGAGGAAACCATGGTATTCGGAGACAACCACAACGATCTGGCTATGATGGAGTGCGCCGGGGAGAGCTACGCGGTGGGAAATGCCGCGGAGGCCGTAAAGAAAGCGGCCAAATACGTGACGGACACCAATGTAAACGACGGAGTCCTGAAAGTGCTGAAGACCCTGCTGTAAAACAGCAGGGGCGGATGCGGAACTGGAATCAAAACAGCAGAGTCCAGGGGGCGGATGCGGAACTGGAATCAAAACAGCAGAAGCCCAGGCGGCGAACAGAAAGAGTTGCGGACGCGTGTTTTAAGCGGCCGAAAATCTTTCTAAGGGAAGTGCGCCGCAGGGGCGGATGCGGAACTGGAATAGGAGCCATTTGAGATGTACGAATATTCAGAGGAATGTCTGGAAGTTTTTTTGAAAAAGCAGGGCCAGCTTTTTGACGAGCCGGTGGCAGAATCCCTGGAGGAGGCAGAAAGCTTCCTGGAAGACTGCATGGCTGCGGTGGTGGATTCCCTGGAGGAAGTAAGGGAATACTTTGAGGAGAGCGGCATGGATGTAACCGGCCTGTCCCTGGGAGAGCTGGAGGATATGGAGGAGGTATTTCCCCTGGAAGGCGGAAGATACCTGATTGTAGAAGGCTGAAAAGCCGCAGATCAAATGCAGGAGAGAATAGGAGATAAAAAACCGGAAATGATGCGTAGGATCAAAAAAGGAATCGCCGTGCTGGCAGCAGCTCTGTGCCTGGGAGGAAGCCTGGGGGGCTGCCGCGGATTGGGAAATACAGAATTTGTGCTGACCACCGGATTAAAGGGAGATCAGCTTTTTAAGGTGGGAAACAGCGTGTGTACCCTGCCGGAGGCCATGATTTATGCTCTGGACTATCAGATTCAGTATGAAAATGTCTACGGCGTGGAAATGTGGGAGCATGATTTCGGGGGAATTACCCTGGAGGAGTATGTGAAGGAGACCATCATCTCCCAGCTGGCTTCCATGAAAGCCGTAACGCTGCTGGCGGAAGAATACGAAGTGGAGCTGTCGAAGGAAGAGAAAGAAAAGGCGGCTAAGGCGGCGGAGGAATACTTTGGATCTTTAAGCCAGGCGGAGATTGACTATATGGGCCTGGAGCAGAAGGATGCGGAAAACCTCTATCTGGATCATGTGCTTTCCCGGAAGGTTTACGGGGAGATTACCAGGGATGTGAACACGGAGGTCAGTGACGACGAGGCCCGGATTATCACGGTCCAGCAAATCTTTTTGGATTCCAGGGAAAGCGCGGAGAATGTAAAGGAGAGGCTGGAAGAGGGGAAAGAATTTGTCACCCTTGCCTCTGCCTACAGCCGGGACGATCAGATTACCTACACCTTTGGCCGCGGAGAAAAGCCCTCTGCCTATGAGGAAGCAGCCTTTGCCCTGGAGAATGAGCAGGTCAGCGAGATTGTAGAGACAGAAGACGGGTTTTATCTTTTGAAATGTGTCAACAACTTTGACCGGGAGGCCACGGAGGTCAATAAAGTGACTATGGTGGAGAAACGGCGGGATGAGATTTTCGGGAAAGTATATGCGGAGCTGATTGCCAATACCCCCTCAGAATTTAACAATAAGCTGTGGGAGAGCGTGCATTTTGCAGATTGGACGGAGGAAGGCAGCAAGAGCTTCCTGGAAATTTACAATTCCTATTTCGGGGAAAATGCCTGAAAACCGACGGGGAAAACTTGACGCGTCCAGAGATTTCCATTATAATAAAATCCAAATGAGCAGCATACAGAAATGAGAGAAACCATTATGGTAAAGAGCATGACAGGATTCGGCCGCTGCGAGATTTCCGAGGGCGACCGGAAAATGACGGTGGAGATGAAATCCGTCAATCACAGGTATCTGGATATCAACATTAAGATGCCCAAAAAGCTGAATTTTTTTGAATCTGCTGTGCGGAATCTGTTAAAGAGCTACATTCAGAGAGGAAAAGTAGACGTATTTATTACGTACGAGGATCTTTCTGAGGCCAGCGTATCCCTGCGCTACAACCGGGCGCTGGCGGCGGAGTATCTGAGATACCTGAATCAGATGACGGAGGAGTTCGGCCTGGAAAATGACGTGAAGGCCGCGGCCCTTTCCCGCTATCCTGAGGTTCTGGTGATGGAAGAGGCCAAGGATGACGAGGAGGAGCTGTGGAAGCTTTTAGAACAGGCGCTTAAGGAGGCCTGCAGCCAGTTTGTGGAGACGCGCATCACAGAGGGAGAACATCTCAAGCAGGATCTGCTTGCCAAGCTGGACGAGATGCTGGAGCATGTATCCTATATTGAGGAGCGGTCTCCCGCAATTATCCGGGAATACCGGAGAAAGCTGGAGGGCAAGGTGCAGGAGCTGCTTGCGGATGTCCAGATAGAAGAGAGCCGTCTGGCGGCGGAGGTGACGCTCTTTGCAGATAAAATCTGCGTAGATGAGGAGCTGGTCCGCTTAAGAAGCCATATGGAGCACACAAAGGCCACGCTTTCCGAGAAGGACAGCGTAGGGCGCAAGCTGGATTTCATAGCCCAGGAGATGAACCGGGAAGCCAATACCATCCTCTCCAAGGCGAACGATCTGGAGGTCTCCAACCGGGCCATTGAGCTGAAAACGGGGATCGAGAAAGTGCGGGAGCAGATTCAGAATATTGAATAAGGGGAACGGCATGGGTAAGAGAGGAATTTTGCTGGTGGTATCCGGTTTTTCGGGAGCCGGGAAGGGAACTCTGATGAAAGAGCTGGTGAAGCGGTACGAGAACTATGCCCTTTCCATTTCTGCCACCACCCGCAGTCCCAGAGAGGGCGAAGCGGACGGCAGGGAATATTTTTTTAAATCCGTGGAAGAATTTGAGCGGATGATTGCGGAGGACGCACTGATTGAATACGCCTGTTATGTGGGAAACTATTACGGGACCCCCAGGGCCTATGTGGAGGAACAGCTTTCCCGGGGACGGGACGTCATCCTGGAGATTGAGATTCAGGGAGCGAGGAAAGTGAAGAAGCGCTTTCCCAATACCCTGCTGCTTTTCGTGTCTCCTCCAAGCGCAGAGGTCCTTAAGGCGCGCCTGACGGGACGGGGAACGGAGACCAGCGAGGTTATCGCCCAGCGCCTGGCCCGGGCTGCCGAGGAGGCAGAGGGCATGGAGGACTATGACTATTTTGTGGTAAATGATCTCTTGGAAGAATGTGTGGAGCAGGTCCACCGCATTGTGGAAGGCGAGCGCAGCCGGGTATTCCGGAACAAGGAGCGCATGGAAGCCATCCGGGCAGAATTAAAAGAATTTCAGAAAGGGTAAGGTGATACAAATGTTGCATCCGTCATACACAGATTTGATGAAAGCCGTAAACAGCGAAGTGGAGGAGGGCGAAACCCCAGTGGTGAACAGCCGGTATTCCATCGTTCTGGCCACATCCAAACGGGCCCGCCAGATTATTGCAGGGGATACGCCCCTGGTGGAGGGAAGCGGAAAGAAGCCCCTCTCCCTGGCGATCCAGGAGATGGTCAACGGCAGCATCCGCATAGAGCCGGAGGAGGAGAATGCGGAGGAAATAAAAGACGAGGTTTCCGGTGAAGAGGCAAAAATACCTGCCGAGGAAGCGGAAGAATAAAGAAAAAAGGAGCTGTCCGGCGAGTGCTGCGGGCATCTCCTTTTTTTGCAGTTACAAAAAAGTAAATCAGTTGTATAATTCGCCAAAGACTTGACAGTACTTGTCTGATTTTGGTAAGATAATTTTATCTTTAGTCAGAACAATCTGCGGTCACAGGAAGAGCAGACGGCAGATTCTTTTCAGGAGGGAAGGAATCATGAAAATT
Source organism: uncultured Lachnospiraceae bacterium (assembly GCA_910587955.1). Lineage (GTDB taxonomy): Bacteria > Bacillota > Clostridia > Lachnospirales > Lachnospiraceae > Laedolimicola. The sequence goes on from CAJUNN010000041.1 coordinate 13,611, forward strand.
ATTGAAGCAAAAGATTATCAGGACTTGAGCAGGAAAGCGGCTCACATTCTGGCAGCTCAGGTGACACTGAAGCCGGAGAGCGTGCTGGGACTCGCTACGGGATCTACCCCCATCGGAACTTATGACTGCCTGGCTGAGTGGTGCAAGAGCGGAGATTTGGATTTTTCCAAAGCTGCCACAGTTAATCTGGACGAGTACAGAGGTCTGGATCACGCCAACGATCAGAGCTATTACTACTTTATGAATAAGCATCTGTACAGCAGAATCAATATCGATCCGTCCCGGACCCATGTACCCGACGGCACAGAGCCGGATCCGGCAAAGGAGAGCGCAAGGTATGAAGAGCTCATCCGTTCCCTGGGCGGCGTGGACATCCAGCTTTTGGGAATCGGCCACGACGGGCATATTGGTTTCAATGAGCCGAACAGCTTTTTTGACGGAGATACCCACTGCGTTGACTTGACGGAGATGACCATTGAGGCCAACAAGCGCTTTTTCGCCTCTGCAGATGAGGTGCCCCGTCAGGCGTATACCATGGGAATCGGTACCATTATGCGGGCGAGAAAGCTTCTCATGATCATCACCGGCGAGGATAAGGCAGAGATTACCGCTGCAGCCCTTGCAGGGGAAGTAACGCCTCAGGTTCCGGCATCCATCATCCAGTTCCATCCCGACGTAACCGTAATTGCGGATGCGGCGGCCTTGTCTAAGATGCCCAAATAAGAATTGCGGCAAAGAACGGCGCTGCAGTGTAAGCCTGGAAGCTTATGCTGCGGCGCTTTTTGAGATTCCGTCAGTTGGCAAAACGCTGAAAGAAACGGAAAACCGTTGACTTTTTTTGGATAAACTGGTATATTGTTTACTAAATAGGACGCGTTGTACTGGAGAGATTTGCTGTGGAAAAGCCAGATTTTGTAAGATAAGATTCAGGAGTTGCAGACCCCGGTATTTTAGATTACAGGGTTTGGTTTTTGTGTGTATGGAAGAGTCTGCAAAGCGGCCATACTATTTTTAAAAATCGGAGACAGGGAGGACTGGAACTATGGAAACTCGTCAGGGAAAAAGTGTATTTGCCGGTGTTGCAATCGGGAAGCTTTTCGTGTACAAGAAAGCGGCTCAGGTGGTCGACAAGCGGACCATCGAGGATACGCAGGCGGAGATTGACCGTTATATGGCGGCTAAGGCCAAAGCGGCGGAGCAGCTTGCCATGCTGAAAGAGAAAACCATGCGGGATGTGGGAGAGGCAGAGGCAGAGATCTTTGAGGCCCATCAGATGCTTCTTGAGGATCTGGACTTTGTGGAAGGCATCACGGGGATGATTGAGCAGGATAAAGTCAATGCGGAATACGCCGTATTTGTGACCGGGGAGCAATGCGCGGCGATTTTCCTGAGCATGGACGACGACTATATGCGGGGACGTGCGGCGGATATCAATGATATTTCCAGCCGCCTGATTGCCATTTTGAGCGGTACGCAGGTAAGTGCAGAGGCTATGCCGGAGCCTGTGATCATCCTGGCGGAGGATCTGGCGCCCAGCGAGACAGTACAGTTTGAAAAAGACAAAATTCTGGCGCTGGTGACCCAGAAGGGATCGGCCAATTCCCACACGGCGATTCTGGCCCGTATGATGAACATCCCCTGCCTGGTAACGGCGGACATTGATCTGGATACAAGCCTTAGCGGAAAGATTGGCGTTGTGGACGGTTTCACCGGGAATATCCACATTGAGCCGGACGAAGTGACTATGGCGGTCATGCAGGAAAAGAAGAAACGGGAAGAAGAGCGCAAACTTCTGCTGCAGAGCTTAAAGGGACTTCCCACCGTGACCAAGAGCGGAAAGCATGTACACCTGTATGCCAATATCGGAAGCGAGGAGGATGTAGATTCTGTCCTGGAAAACGACTCCGAGGGCATCGGTCTCTTCCGAAGCGAATTCCTGTATCTGGGAAGAGATGACTATCCCACGGAGGAAGAACAGTTCAAGGTATACAAAAACGTAATTTCCAAGATGAACGGAAAGAAGGTTATCATCCGTACGCTGGATATCGGAGCCGATAAGCAGGCGGATTACTTCAATATTCCCAAAGAAGAGAATCCGGCCATGGGCTTTCGGGCTATCCGTATCTGTCTGGAGCGGGTAGATATGTTCAAAACCCAGCTCCGCGCCATTTTCCGCGCAAGCGCATACGGAACGGCTTCTATTATGTTCCCCATGATTATTTCCGTGGCGGAAGTAAAGCGCATCAAGGAGATTGTGGAGGAAGTGAAGACAGAGCTGACCCAGGCGGATATCTCCTTCGGCGATGTGGAGCTTGGCATTATGGTGGAGACGCCGGCGGCGGTTATGATTGCGGATGCGCTGGCGGCAGAGGTGGATTTCTTCAGCATCGGAACCAACGATCTGACCCAGTATACCCTGGCCATTGACCGTCAGAACCAGTCCTTGGATAATATTTACGATCCCCATCATGAGGCAGTGCTGCGCATGATTCAGCGGACCATTGAGTGCGCCCACGATCACGGCGCTTGGTGCGGTATCTGCGGGGAGCTGGGAGCCGATATGGAGCTGACACGCCGGTTCCTGCAGATGGGAATCGACGAGCTTTCCGTATCCCCCGTATTTACCCTGGAGCTGCGCAAGAAGATCCGCGAGACAGAGTAAAGGTAGTCTGCCGGGTGAAACCGGTTTATAGCTATAAATCAATACAAATATAAAGGAGACAGAGGAAATGAAAGAGTTTAAGTATGTAGTACAGGATGAATTGGGACTTCACGCAAGACCTGCCGGTCTGCTGGTGAAAGAGGCGGCAAAGTTTAAGAGCGCTGTTACCCTGGACAGCGGAGTGAAGAAGGCGGATGCCAAGAGAATTATGGCCGTTATGTCTATGGGCGTAAAGCAGGGCGTGGAAGTGACCGTGACCATTGAGGGCGAAGACGAGGACGCTGCATTTGCGGCCATTGAGACCTTTTTCAAAGAGAATTTATAAGAAATAGTTCAGACAGTCAGAAGAGATACCGGAAAACCGCGGAGGGCGGCTTTTCCGGTATTTTTTTGTGACCGCCGGAAGCTTTGTGTAAAATTTTTGCTTTTAAACCCCGTAGAAAAGTGGTATACTATATCAAATGTCTACCTAGTAAAAAGAGGATGCAAAAAGTAAAACAGTCAGGAGCAGAGAAATATGACAATAGAACAGTTGGATGCTTACGAACTGATTGAAAAGCGGGAGATTGGGGAATTAAATTCCACAGGCTATTATTTAAAGCACAAAAAGACCCAGGCAAAGGTCTGCCTGCTTTCCAACGAAGATGACAATAAGGTGTTTTACATCGGTTTCCGGACACCGGCCCCGGACGATACGGGAGTGCCGCATATACTGGAACACTCGGTTTTATGCGGTTCCAAAGAGTTTCCGGTGAAAGATCCCTTTGTGGAGCTGGCCAAAGGGTCTTTGAATACCTTTTTGAATGCCATGACCTATCCGGATAAGACGGTGTATCCGGTGGCAAGCTGCAACGAGAAAGATTTCCAGAACCTTATCCATGTATATATGGATGCGGTATTCTACCCCAATATCTATGAGAAGGAAGAGATCTTCCGCCAGGAAGGCTGGCACTATGAGATGGAATCGGAGGATGCGCCCCTGACCTTAAACGGCGTGGTCTACAATGAAATGAAGGGGGCTTTTTCCTCCCCGGAGGGCGTGCTGGAGCGGGTGATTTTAAATTCCCTGTACCCGGATACCACTTACGCCAACGAGTCCGGCGGCGATCCGGAAGCCATTCCCAATCTGAAATACAGTGAATTCCTGGATTTCCACAGCCGCTATTACCATCCCTCCAACAGCTACATTTTCCTCTACGGGGATTGCGATATGGCGGAAAAGCTGGCCTGGCTGGACGAGAACTATCTGTGTAAATATGACTGCCTGCCGGTGGACTCCCAGGTGCGCACCCAGACTCCTTTTACGAAAATGGCGGAGGTGGTAAAGGCTTATCCCATTTCCGACGAGGAGAGCCTGGAAGACAACGCCTACCTCTCTTACAACAAGTCTGTGGGGGATACCCTGGATGAAAAGCTTTACCTGGCCATGCAGGTGCTGGAGTACGTGCTGCTCTCCATGCCGGGGGCGCCTTTGAAGCAGGCCCTTTTGGACGCGGGGATCGGCAAGGATATTATGAGTTCCTACGACAACGGGGTGAAGCAGCCGATTTTCTCTGTGATCGCCAAGAACGCCAACGAATCCCAGAAGGAAGCGTTTATCAAAACCATCGAGGACACTCTGGAAGGGCTGGCGGCCCGGGGACTGGACGAGAAAGCCCTGCGGGCAGGCATCAATTATTTTGAGTTCCGTTACCGGGAGGCGGATTTCGGGCACTATCCTGCGGGGCTTATGTACGGGCTGCAGGCCTTCGACAGCTGGCTCTACGACGACGATTCCGTGTTCCTGCACCTGGAGGCTCTGGATACCTTTGAATTTTTGAAAGCCCAGGTGGAGAAGGGCTATTTTGAGGGGCTGATCCGCACCTATCTCTTAGAAAATACACATGCTTCCCTGGTGATTATCCGGCCGGAGAAGGGATTGACTGCCCGGCAGGACGAGGCCCTGCGCCGGAAACTTCAGGCGTATAAGGAAAGCTTAAGCGAGGAAGCAAGGGCAGAGATTGTAGCATTTACCCGTCACCTGAAGGAATATCAGAGCGAGCCTTCTACCCAGGAGGAGCTTGCGAAAATTCCTCTCCTTGAACGGGAAGATATTGAAAAGAAGGCCCAGGGATTCAGCAATGAGGAATACCGGGTATCGGATATACCGGTGGTGCATCACGATTTCTTTACCAACGGCATCGGCTACGTAACTCTTTTGTTCCGGGCGGACCGGATTCCCGGGGATCTGGTTCCCTATCTGGGATTTTTGCGGGCCGTTCTGGGGAAGGTGGACACGGAAAGCTATTCCTACGGGGAATTTGCCAAGGAGCTGAATCTGCATACAGGCGGGATTTCCTGCGGAATCAATACCTATGATCAGGTGCGGGAGGAAGGGTACACGCCTGTCTTTGAAGTGCGGAGCAAGGCACTCTATGATAAATTGGACATTGCCTTCTCCATGATGAAGGAGATGCTTTTTACTTCCAAAATGGCGGATGCCAAGAGGCTTTCCGAGCTGGCGGCGGAGACGAAATCCCGGCAGCAGGCGTCCCTCAATATGTCGGGCCATTCCATGGCAGCCCTGCGGGCCATGTCCTATTTTTCGGCGGGGGCCTGTTTTACGGATTTGACCAGCGGAGTGGGATTTTACCAGTTCATGGAGAAGCTGGAAAAGACTTTTGGGGAAACCTTTGAGGAGACGGCGGCGAAGCTTAAGCTTCTGACCCGTTGTCTCTTCCGGCCGGAGAATCTGGTGATCAGCTACACAGCCCAGAAAGAAAGCCTGGAGGCTTTGAAGGAGCAGGCCGCAGAATTGGCACGGATGCTTTATCGGGAGGGTCTGCCTGAGGCTGCCGGCTGGGAGTTTGTGCCGGAGCAGAAAAACGAGGGATTTAAAACTTCTTCCCAGATTCAGTATGTGGCGCGGGCCGGAAGTTTTGCCCGGGCAGGGCTGCCTTATACGGGAGCGCTTCTGGTGCTGCGGACCATTATGGGCTATGACTATCTGTGGAACAATATCCGGGTTCAGGGGGGAGCTTACGGCTGCATGAACCGCTACAGCCGTACGGGAAATTCCTACATGGTTTCCTACCGGGATCCCAATCTGGAAAATACCAACCGGGTGTTTGAAGAAAGTGCCGCCTATACGGAACATTTTGACGCGTCTCCCCGGGATATGACCAAGTATATCATAGGAACCGTCAGCGGCATGGATACCCCCTTAAATCCCAGTGCCAAGGGATACCGCTCTATGGGAGCCTGGATGACAGGCCTTACCTTTGAGCAGGTGCAAAAAGAGCGGGATGAGGTGCTTGCCTGCGGCTGTGAAGAAATCCGGGCGCTGGCACCCTACCTGCGGGCTGTGTTCTCCCGGAACAATCTTTGTGTGATCGGAAACGGTGAGCGGGTGGAGGAAAGCCGGGAGCTGTTCAAAACCGTGGAAAATCTGTTCCACTGACAAGTGTTTTTGCGTGTCCGCCGCCTGGGAGTGCCTTCGGCGGCTGGTGATATAGAATGAAATACGGCGGCCGGGACACAGCCGCATACGAAAGAGAGGAGTAACGAATGGACACATTACAACTGATTCTGTCGATTTTACCCCCGATTATTGCCATCGGCCTGGCGCTGATTACGAAAGAAGTGATCTCATCCCTGCTGGTGGGAATTCTGGCCGGAACCCTGATTTACAGCCAGGGAAATGTGGTAGGGATGGTGACGTCCGCCTTTGAGCTGATGGGAAGTAAAATCGGTGACAATGTAAACATTTTAATTTTCCTGGGACTTCTGGGAGCCCTGGTGGTGATTGTAACCCGGGCCGGAGGTTCTGCGGCTTACGGGGACTGGGCTTCCCGCAAGATTTCCAACCGCCGGGGAGCCGCCCTTGCTACCAGCGCCCTGGGCTGCCTGATTTTTATTGACGACTATTTCAACTGTCTGTCCGTAGGTACGGTTATGCGCCCCGTGACGGATAAGCACCGCATTTCCAGGGCAAAGCTGGCCTACCTTCTGGATGCTACGGCAGCGCCTATCTGCATTATCGCACCTGTGTCCAGCTGGGGGGCTTCCGTAGCCTCTTATATGTCAGACGCTACGGGCCTAAACGGAATGGCTACCTTTGTAAAAACCATTCCCTACAATTTTTACGCTATCCTGACGATTATTATGATTCTGGTAATCTGCCTGACCAAGCTGAATTACGGTCCCATGGCAAAGTTTGAAAAGAATGCTATTGAGAAAGGCGATCTTTTCTCCAATACAGAAAACATTGTCACAGAAGATTTGGGCGGAGTAGCCGGAAAGGCCTTAAAGGGCAAGGTTTACGATCTGATCATCCCCATTGTGGCCCTGATTGTCTGCACGGTGCTAGCTATGGTATATACAGGCGGCGGATTCGCCGGGACCCCTTTTCTGGAGTCTTTCGGTGAGTGCGACTCTGCTTTTTCCCTGGTGCTCGGAAGCTTTCTGGCCCTGGTGGCCACCTTTATCCTCTACATTCCCAGACGTGTGCTGTCCTTTGTAGACTTTATGGGGGGCATTACGGAGGGAATCAAGTCTATGGTTCCGGCCTTTACCATTCTGATTCTTGCCTGGACCATCGGCGGCGTGTGCAGCGGGGATTACCTGAATACGGGAACCCATGTGGGAAATGCCATTTCCAATTCCGCTTTCCCGGCCTTCCTGCTTCCGGCCGTGATTATGATTGTGGCGGCTTTCCTGGGATTTTCTACCGGAACCTCCTGGGGAACCATGGCAATCCTGATTCCCATCGGAGCGGCCATTGCAAGCACCCCCAGCACGGAGCAGCTGCTTCTTCCTATTTTCGGGGCAATCCTGGGCGGAGCCGTGTACGGCGATCACGTATCTCCCATTTCCGACACGACCATCCTGTCTTCTACGGGAGCCGGCTGCAATCATCTGGACCATGTGGCTTCCCAGATGTACTATGCCTCCACCGTACTGGCCTGCTGCCTGGTGGGCGAGGTGATTATGGGGCTCACAGGCGGAAACGTTATAGTTTCCCTTGCGGCTGCCATTGTGCTTCTGCTGGCAGTGCTGTACGGCCTTAACCGGGTACAGAGCAAAAAAGAACCCATTGATTATTCGCAGGTGAAATATTAGAAGGAAGCTTTATGGATGCAAAAAACAAGTCGGGCTTTGCCACCTTGATTGGGCGGCCGAATGTAGGAAAGTCTACCCTGATGAACCGGCTGATCGGCCAGAAAATTGCCATCACTTCCAATAAACCCCAGACTACCAGGAACCGGATCCAGACCGTGTATACTTGTGAGGAAGGGCAGATTGTCTTTGTGGATACCCCCGGTATCCACAAGGCAAAAAACAAGCTGGGAGCGTATATGGTAAACGTGGCCCAGCGCACGCTTAAAGAGGTGGACGTAATTCTGTGGCTGGTGGAGCCCACCACCTACATCGGGGCGGGAGAGCGGCATATTGCGGAGCAGCTTAAGAAGGCGGCCGTTCCGGTGATTCTGGTGATCAATAAGGTAGATACGGTGAAGCGGGAGGAAGTGCTTCTCTTTATCGATACTTACCGGAAAATCTATGATTTCGATGAGATCGTGCCTGTTTCTGCCCTGAAAGGGGACAATACCCAGGTGCTCATAGAACAGATTTTTAAATATCTTCCCTACGGTCCCCGGTTTTACGACGAGGATACGGTGACGGATCAGCCCATGCGCCAGATTGTGGCGGAGCTTATCCGGGAAAAGGCCCTGCGCTGCCTGGACGAGGAGATTCCCCACGGAATTGCCGTGTCCATTGAGAAAATGAGAGAGCGGGGCGGGAGAAGCCGGATAATGGATATTGAAGCCACCATTATCTGTGAGAAGGATTCCCACAAGGGAATCATCATCGGCAAGCAGGGGGCTATGCTGAAAAAGATCGGCAGCGCCGCCCGCTATGAGATTGAGGAACAGCTGGAGATGAAGGCAAATCTGCAGCTCTGGGTGAAGGTGAAGAAGGACTGGCGGGACAGCGATTACCTGATCCGCAACTTCGGCTACGTGCGCGATGGCAATGAGTAGTGCGGAGTATATGTTGTCAAGGCCCTTTTCGCAAAAACCTGCTGGTAGATTTTTAGCAGGATAGGAAACATCCCCTGGGAGAAGCTAATTATGTGGACGCAAAGGCAGGCAGCTGCCGGGCCGGAAGCATGAAATTCCAAGTTAGAACAGGGGCGATGGCAGATGACATGGGAACGGTTTGAACGGACAGGGGCAGTGGAGGATTACCTTCAATACAGAGGTGTGGACTGGAAGAACCGCGGAACTTCCGGTCCGGTTTCGGCAGAAGCCGTCAGAACCGAAGGAGCGGCAAAGCATGGGACAGCTGATAACCGTGACGGGCATGGTGCTGGCTGCATATCCGTACAGTGACTATGATAAACGTCTCGTTGTGCTGACAAAAGAAAGAGGAAAAATAAGCATGTTTGCGAAGGGAGCCAGGCGACAAAACAGCTCTCTTCTTGCTGTGTGCAGTTCTTTTGTCTTTGGGGAGTTTTCTGTCTATGAGGGGCGCAGCTCCTACAATCTGATGCAGGTGAAGGTGAAGAATTATTTTGCGGATCTGAGCAGGGATTTTGAAAAAGCATGTTACGGATTCTATTTCTGCGAGCTGGCTGAGTACTATACCAGGGAGGCGAATGACGAACTGCCTATGCTGAAGCTGATGTATCAATCTCTGCGAGCCCTGGAGAACAGAAGCATTCCTGATCTTCTGGTCCGCTACATATTTGAGCTGAAGACCCTGGTTATAAGCGGGGACTGCCCGGTGGAATTTGAAGAGGAGGGAATCGGGGAATCTACCCGCTATACCCTTAAGTACATTGCAGCTTCCCCGGTAGAACGCTTGTATACATTTACGGTTTCCGGGGAGGTTTTGGAAGAGCTGGGGGAGGTACTCAGCCGTTACCGGAAGCATTATATGGAAGGAACTTATAAGTCCCTTGAGATTCTGGAAAGCTGTACTTGAAAAAAGAGACAAAAGACGATATACTATATGGGTAAATTTTGGGAGGAAGAAATGATGAAAAAGTTAATCCATATCTGCCTTTGGGCGCTGGCCGTTTTTTGTCTGGCAGGCTGTTCCAAGCCCGTTCCCGATGAAACTACGGTTTCGCTGGATAAGAAGGGCAAACTTACTTGTACGTATGTGGAGGATTTTACCAAAGATTTTTACAATGAAATCGATCTGGAAGGTGAAATTGGGTCTGAAATCGAGGCCGAGGTGGGAAATTACAATCAGAAATTTGACACCCCTCATCTGAAGCTGGAGCTGTTCCAGGTGGAAGGCCAGAGAGCAAAGATGCAGCTGGTGTTCGATGAAGCTAAGTACTATACGGACTACACGGGCCAGGAGCTTTTTACGGGAACCGTGGCGGAGGCAAAAGAGGCCGGCTACGAACTGGAGGGAGAATTCCTGGATGCGGAGGGAAGCCTTACGGATTTAAGTCTTCTTGCCAATGCGGATCAGGCCAAAGCCCTGATTCTGGATCTGGATGAGGTGATGCAGGTGGAAATTCCCGGAAAAGTGCTCTGTGTAGCACCCACTTCCGATGTGGTGATAGTGGGAAAGAATGCAGTTTCTGTGAATGAGGTTAAGCAGGTCTGTATTATTTACGAATAAAAAGGCAGGAGCCCGAGGATTGTCCGGGCGGATGCGGAACTGGAATCAAAAACAGCAGGAGCCCCAACAGCCCCAGAAAGAATTACGGACGCATGTTTAAGCGGTCGGAAATCTTTCTAAGGAGAGGGGGTGTGAGGGCGGATGCGGAACTGGAATAAAAAACAGCAGAAGCCCGAACAGAGCCCAGAAGGAATTGCGGGCACAGTATTTTGTGGCCGAAATTCCTTCTAGTAGAAAGAGGGTTCTGTGAGGGCGGATGCGGAACTGGAATAGGAGAAAAACAATGGAAAAGACCATGGAAAAGATTGTAGCTCTTGCAAAGGCAAGAGGTTTTGTGTATCCCGGCTCTGAGATTTACGGCGGCCTTGCCAACACCTGGGATTACGGCAACCTGGGCGTGGAGCTGAAGAATAATGTGAAACGGGCCTGGTGGCAGAAATTTGTCCAGGAGAATCCCTACAATGTAGGGGTGGACTGTGCCATTTTGATGAATCCTCAGACCTGGGTGGCTTCCGGGCATCTGGGCGGTTTTTCGGATCCTTTAATGGACTGCAAGAGCTGCAAGGAGCGCTTCCGGGCCGATAAGCTGATTGAAGATTATATGGAGGAAAACGGCATCACCATAGAGGGCTCCGTAGACGCCTGGTCCCAGGAGGAGATGAAGGCCTACATTGACGAACACAAGATTGCCTGTCCTTCCTGCGGAAAACATGATTTTACGGATATCCGGCAGTTTAACCTGATGTTCAAAACCTTTCAGGGTGTGACGGAAGATGCCAAGAATACCGTGTATCTCCGTCCCGAGACGGCACAGGGAATTTTTGTGAATTTCAAGAATGTCCAGAGGACTTCCCGGAAAAAGGTTCCTTTCGGAATTGCACAGATTGGCAAGTCCTTCCGGAACGAGATTACGCCGGGCAATTTTACCTTCCGTACCCGGGAGTTTGAGCAGATGGAGCTGGAGTTTTTCTGCAAGCCGGGAACGGATCTTGAGTGGTTTGCCTACTGGAAACAGTACTGCATTGACTGGCTGAAAGCTCTTGGAATGAAGGACGAGGAAATGCGGGCCCGGGATCATGCCCCGGAGGAGCTCTGTTTCTACAGCAAGGCCACTACGGATCTGGAATTCCTCTTCCCCTTCGGCTGGGGAGAACTGTGGGGAATTGCAGACCGGACCGACTACGACCTGACCCAGCATCAGAATGTGTCCGGCGAAGACATGTCCTATTTTGACGATGAAATGAAAGAGAAGTATATCCCCTATGTGATTGAACCCTCTCTGGGAGCTGACCGGGTGGTGCTGGCTTTCCTGTGTGCGGCTTACGACGAGGAAGAGATGGAAGGGGGCGATATGCGTACGGTTCTGCGCTTCCACCCGGCCCTGGCGCCGGTGAAGATCGGCGTGCTGCCTCTTTCCAAGAAGCTGAATGAGGGCGCGGAGAAAGTGTATGAGAAACTCTGCAGAACTTACAACTGCGAGTTTGACGACCGGGGAAATATCGGCAAGCGCTACCGCCGTCAGGATGAGATTGGCACGCCCTTCTGCGTGACTTACGACTTTGATTCCCAGGAGGACGGGGCCGTGACTGTGCGTGATCGGGATACCATGGATCAGGTGCGGGTGAAGATCGACGAACTGGAGGCTTACTTTGCGGATAAGTTTCAGTTTTAACCTGAAGGTTGACGAAATTGACAAATAGTGATAGTTTAAAATAAGAGTATTTAAAGCTCTGTAAAAAATAACAAAGGAGTACAATTATGAATCTTTCACCACTTCAGAAAGCAAGATATGAGTATGTTCCGAAGCTCCCGGCAATGCTCAGACATGGAATCACCGAGATTGCTGTCAAAGAGGGAAGCACTACCACCAGTGCAGCGGATCAGGAGAAAATTAAAGAGCTGTTCCCGAACACCTACGGAAAACCCGAGGTTACCTTTGAGAAGGGACAGAATACTTCTGCCGCTAAGAAGCAGGTAGTCGGCGTGATTCTTTCCGGTGGACAGGCACCTGGCGGACACAATGTCATATGCGGTCTCTACGATGCCCTGAAGGCGACCAATAAAGAGAATGTCCTGATTGGCTTCAAGGGAGGCCCCAGCGGACTGATTGAGGACAATTATATTGTGTTTGAGGATGCTTATATTGATCAGTACAGAAATACCGGCGGATTTGATATCATCGGTTCCGGAAGAACCAAGTTGGAGACCGAAGAGCAGTTTGCCATTGCTACAGAGGTTTGCAAGAAACATGATATTACTGCCATCGTTATTATCGGCGGCGACGATTCTAACACCAATGCGTGCGTGCTTGCGGAGTACATGGCCGCCCACAACACCGGTATACAGGTTATCGGGTGCCCGAAGACCATCGACGGCGATTTAAAGAACGAGGATATTGAGATTTCCTTTGGTTTTGATACAGCAACCAAGACTTATAGCGAATTGATTGGAAACATTGAGAGAGATTGCAACTCTGCCAAGAAATACTGGCATTTCATTAAAGTTATGGGACGGAGCGCTTCTCATGTTGCACTGGAGTGCGCACTGGAGTGCCAGCCGAATATCTGCCTGATTTCTGAGGAAGTAAAGGAAAAGAAGCAGTCCCTGTCCGAAATCGCAGATTATATTGCGGATGCCGTGGAGAAGAGGGCGGCGAAGGGCTTTAACTTTGGCGTTGTCGTGATTCCGGAGGGCGTGGTTGAGTTCGTTCCGGAGTTTTCCGCTCTGATCCGTGAGATCAATGAACTTCTCGCAGGCAGCAAGGCAGATGCGTTTAATGCGCTTTCCAGTTGGAGCGAGAAGTACGCGTTTATCGAGAAGGGACTTTCCAAGGATGCCATGGAAGTATTTGCGATTCTTCCCCAGGCGATTCAGCAGCAGCTTTTCCTTGAAAGAGATCCCCATGGAAACGTACAGGTTTCCCTGATTGAGTCCGAGAAATTGTTTGCCGCTCTCGTGGACGATAAGCTGAAAGCAAGAAAGGCGGCAGGAACTTATACGGGCAAGTATGCAGTCCAGACGCATTTCTTTGGCTATGAGGGAAGATGTGCATTCCCGTCCAATTTTGATGCCGACTATTGCTACTCTCTCGGTTACAATGCGTTCATGCTGATCCAGTATGGATACAATGGCTACCTTTCCAAGGTTTCCAACCTGTCCAAGCCGGCAGAAGAGTGGGTTGCGGGCGGTATGCCGATTACCAAGATGATGAACATTGAGAGAAGACACGGCGAGGATAAACCTGTTATCAAGAAAGCGCTTGTGGAACTGGATGGAAAGCCGTTCAAGTACTTTGAGGCGCACAGAGATGAGTGGGCGGAGGAAACTGCTTACGTATTCCCAGGTGCGATTCAGTATTATGGGCCCGCTGAGGTGTGCGATATTACGACCAGAACACTTGCGCTGGAGAAAGCATAAGTCGGAATAAATGTTAAATGTTAAAAAATAGACAAAATCGGGTGCGAAAGTACCCGATTTTGTTGTTAAAATATACTAAGAATGCCTTGACAAATTTTACAAATATGTTACACTAGATGTGTGCGCAGGGTTGGGTCGTTGACCACATATCCGGCGCATTTTTTGCGTATAGGCGATGGGCCGGGCGGCTTAGGAAAGATCAAGCCTTCCTTGGATAGTCTCTACGCAGAGGTGCTCCGGAGAATTTAAATTATTTCAGGAGGAAACAGTAAAATGGCAAAGTGGGTTTATTTATTTAAAGAAGGAAATGCAGAGATGCGGAATCTTCTGGGCGGAAAAGGTGCGAACCTGGCTGAAATGACCGGTTTGGGACTTCCGATTCCGCAGGGCTTTACCGTTACCACAGAAGCGTGTACAGACTATTACAACAACGGAAAGCAGATTTCGGAAGAGATCCGGAAGCAGATTTTTGACGCTTTGGCAGAGCTGGAGGCACTTCAGGGCAAGAAATTCGGCGATACGGAAGATCCGCTTCTGGTATCGGTGCGTTCCGGAGCAAGAGCGTCCATGCCGGGCATGATGGACACGATTCTGAACCTTGGCCTGAATGATGTAGCGGTGGAAGGATTTGCCAATAAGACGGGCAATCCGAGATTTGCGTACGATTCCTACCGCAGATTTATCCAGATGTTCTCTGACGTGGTTATGGAGATGAGCAAGACTTTCTTTGAGGGAATTCTGGACGAAATCAAGGAATCCAAAGGTGCAAAATTTGATACGGATTTGACGGCGGATGATTTGAAAGAAGTTATTGCCAGATATAAAGCCATTTATAAAGAGAAAATGGGAGAGGACTTCCCCCAGGATCCCAAGGTCCAGCTGATGGAGGCCGTGAAGGCTGTATTCCGCTCCTGGGACAATGAGCGGGCCATCGTGTACCGCCGCATGAATGATATTCCGGGCGACTGGGGAACTGCAGTGAATGTACAGGCCATGGTATTCGGAAACATGGGAGACACCTCAGGAACCGGCGTGGCATTTACCAGAAATCCGGCTACGGGCGAGAAGGGAATCTTTGGCGAGTACCTGATCAACGCCCAGGGAGAGGACGTGGTGGCAGGTATCCGTACGCCCCAGCCCATTACCAAGCTGGAGGAGGATCTGCCGGAGTGCTTCAAGCAGTTTATGGAGATTGCTAACCGCCTGGAGGATCACTACCGGGATATGCAGGATATGGAATTTACCATCCAGGAGGGCAAACTTTATTTCCTGCAGACCAGAAACGGAAAGAGAACGGCTCCTGCAGCCATTCAGATTGCCTGCGATCTGGTAGACGAAGGAAAGATTACGCCAAAGGAGGCTGTGCTTCGTATTGAGGCTAAGTCCTTAGATCAGCTTCTGCATCCCACCTTTGACCCGGAAGCACTGAAGGCCGGCGAGGTGATTGGCGAGGCGCTTCCCGCATCTCCGGGAGCTGCGGCCGGCAAGGTGTACTTTACGGCGGAAGATGCCAAGAACGCCCACAAGAAGGGTGAGCGTGTCATTATGGTGCGTCTGGAGACCTCCCCGGAGGATATCGAGGGCATGCACGCAGCGGAAGGCATCCTGACCGTGCGCGGCGGTATGACAAGCCATGCAGCCGTTGTGGCCCGCGGCATGGGAACAGCCTGCGTATCCGGCTGCGGAGAGATTAAGATTGACGAGGAAGCCAAGTATTTTGATCTGGGCGGACATCATATTGTGGAGGGGGATTACATTTCCCTGGACGGTTCTACCGGAAAGATTTATCTTGGCGATATTAAGACCGTGGAAGCATCCGTAAGCGGCAACTTCGGACGCATTATGGACTGGGCGGACGAGTTCCGCACCTTGGGCGTGCGCACCAACGCAGATACGCCGGCGGACACGAAGAACGCCATCAAGCTGGGCGCGGAAGGCATCGGCCTCTGCCGTACAGAGCATATGTTCTTTGAGCCGGAGCGTATTCCGAAGATCCGCAAGATGATTCTCTCCGATACGGAGGAGATGCGCGAGGAGGCTCTCTGGGAGCTGATTCCCTACCAGAAGAGTGATTTCAAGGCGATGTATGAGGCTCTGGAAGGAAAGCCCATGACCGTCCGCTACCTGGATCCGCCCCTCCATGAGTTTGTTCCCACCGATCCGGCAGACATTGAAGCGCTGGCAAAGGATATGGGCCTTACGGCGGAAGAGGTTGAGGAAAGGTGCGAGGAGCTTCGGGAGTTTAACCCCATGATGGGCCACAGAGGGTGCCGTCTGGCGATTACCTATCCGGAGATTGCAAGAATGCAGACCCGGGCTGTTATGGAAGCTGCCATTGAAGTGAAGGAAGAGAAGGGCTATGACATTGTTCCCGAAATTATGATTCCTCTCATTGGCGATAAGAAAGAGCTGAAATTTGTAAAAGAGATGGTTGTGAAGATCGCAGAACGAGTAAAAGGGGAGAAACACTCCGATATCCAGTACCGCATCGGAACCATGATTGAGATTCCCCGTGCGGCCCTGCTGGCAGGAGAGATTGCTGAGGAGGCGGAGTTCTTCTCCTTCGGAACCAACGACCTGACCCAGATGACCTTTGGCTTCTCCCGCGACGATGCCGGCAAGTTCCTGGATTCCTACTATAAGTCCAAGATCTACGAGTCTGACCCCTTCGCAAGACTGGATCAGAACGGTGTAGGCAAGCTGGTGAAGATGGCGGTAGAAGAGGGACGGGCAGTCCGGCCGGATATCAAGCTTGGTATCTGCGGTGAGCACGGCGGAGATCCTTCCTCTATCGAGTTCTGCCATAAGTCAGGCTTAAGCTATGTGAGCTGTTCTCCGTTCCGCGTGCCCATTGCGAGGCTGGCGGCGGCACAGGCGGCTATATCACAAAGATAGGCGAAAACCATTTTGGACTT
>CAJUNN010000042.1 GCA_910587955.1 uncultured Lachnospiraceae bacterium
GGTATTTCTTTTACTTATGGGGTGTAGCAAAAACTATATAATGTATTGGGGGTTTTACAAGTATTATTATAGCACAGATTCAAAATAAGTGTGCATAAACTTTACAAAATTTGCATTCGTTTTTTGTGAAACTTTCACAAAAAACTTTCGTCATTATGACGAATTAAACAAGCTGCGGATCCTCATCCGCTACAAACAGAGCTTCAAACTCTTCCCTGGTAATCTTCTCTTTCTCAAGAAGCAGCTGCGCAGCCGCATCCAGCACCCGCCGGTGTTCCAGGATAATCTCCTTCGCCTTCTCATAGCACTCATCCACAATCCGCTTGATCTCAGCGTCAATCTTTCCCGCTACCTCTTCGCCGTATCCCTTGGTGTGGCCGAAATCCCTGCCGATAAAGACTTCTTCGTCGGAATCGTAATTCACCAGCCCCAGAGTCTCAGACATGCCGTACTTCGTCACCATGGCCCGGGCCACATTGGTAGCCTGCTTAATATCCTGGGAAGCTCCCGTGGTAATGTCGTCAAAAACCAGTTCCTCAGCAATCCGCCCGCCCAGGGATACCTGGATATCCTGAAGCATCTTTCCTCTGGTATTGAACATCTCATCTTTTTCCGGCAGAGGCATGGTATAACCCGCCGCCCCCACACCTGTGGGAATGATGGACACGGTATAAACGGGCCCCACATCCGGCAGTACATGGAAGAGTATGGCGTGCCCCGCCTCGTGGTAAGCCGTAATGCGCTTCTCCTTCTCGGAAACAATGCGGCTTTTCTTCTCCGCGCCGATCCCGACTTTTACAAAAGACTTGCGGATATCCGACTGCACAATATAGGCCCGGTCCTCCTTAGCCGCCAGAATAGCTGCCTCATTCATCAGATTTTCCAGATCCGCTCCCGTCATGCCGGCAGTCGTCTGGGCCACCTGTTTCAAATCCACATCCTCCGCCAAAGGTTTTCCATTGGCGTGCACCTTTAGAATCTCCTCCCGGCCCTTCACGTCCGGCCGTCCCACCATAATCTTCCGGTCAAAACGGCCCGGGCGCAGAATCGCCGGGTCCAGAATGTCCACCCGGTTGGTGGCTGCCATTACAATAATGCCCTCGTTGACACCAAAGCCGTCCATCTCCACCAGGAGCTGGTTTAACGTCTGCTCCCGTTCGTCGTGGCCGCCGCCCATGCCGCTGCCCCGGCGTCTGGCTACTGCGTCAATCTCATCAATAAACACAATACAGGGATGGTTGCGCTTGGCATCGGCAAAGAGATCCCGGACACGGGACGCACCCACACCTACAAACATCTCCACAAAGTCCGAACCGGAAATGCTGAAAAACGGAACGCCGGCTTCCCCGGCCACCGCCTTCGCCAGCAGTGTTTTGCCGGTACCGGGCGGGCCCTCCAAAAGTACGCCCTTGGGAATCCTTGCACCCACACGTACAAATTTCTGGGGCGTCTTCAGGAAATCCACAATTTCCCGCAGCTCTTCTTTCTCTTCCTGAAGTCCGGCTACATTTTTAAAACTCGTGTGAATCTGCTCCTGGGTCGTCATCCGGGCCCGGCTCTTTCCGAAATCCATCATTCTTCCGTTTCCGCCGCCAGACTGCCGGTTCATCATCATGACCATAAAAAAGACTACTACTACGGTTATCAGCAAAGGAACCCCCAGGGAAGTCATCCAGTCTGTGTCCTTCACCTGCATAAATGAAACGGAAACGCCGGCCGCCTCCATCACCTCTCTGGCCTCCACCGTATCAGGAACATGGATTTTCCGCGTGCCTCCGCTTTTCATGGTCAGCGTCACCGTTCCCGTAGGCGTGGCCTTATCCTGGCTGACAACAGCCCGGACCACCTCTCCTTTTTTCACATCCTCCCGAAACTCATTGTACGTGTACAGATTTTCCATCTCTGAGCGTTCCTGAAAGCTTCTCAGCATTACCACAAACAGCAGGAACAGAATCATATAGAAACCAAATACACGGAATTGTCTGTTGTTCAACTCATTTCCTCCTCTTAGTCTGCAAATTCAATAACTCCGATATATGGAAGATTCCGGTATCTCTGATCGTAGTCCAGGCCGTAGCCCACCACAAACTCATCCGGTATCTGAAAACCCGTGTATTTCACATCCACCTCCATTACCCGCCGGGATGGCTTATCCAGAAGCGTACACAGGGTCATACTCTTGGGATTTCTCTGCCCAAGCAGTTTTACCAGATGATTCAGAGTCCTGCCGGAATCAATAATGTCCTCTACAATGATCACATTTTTCCCCTGGAGCGGTTCATCCAAATCCTTGCTTAAGCGCACCACGCCGCTGGACTTTGTCTCCGCTCCATAACTGGAAACCTGCATAAAATCTATGGTCACAGGAAGCGTAATCCGTTTCGCCAGCTCGCATACAAAGAAAATACTCCCCTTTAAAATACAGATGAGATGGACGGCCTCCCCCTCAAAATCCTGGCTGATACGCCTGCCCAGCTCTTCAATCTTCGCATCCACGTCTTCTTCCGAAATCATCACCCTGATCTTCTCGGCCATCTTCGTTTCCTCCACATAATTGTACTTTCAAAACTCTTATCGTATGCTCCGTCACCTTATATGCTTCGCTGATGCGCATACCAGGGATCCAGAGGATGTGGCTTCCGTCCGCAAGGAGCCACAGCTTCTCCCGCTCCCTGGCCGGAACCTTCTCGTCAATCAGAAAATCCTTCAGTTTTTTTCTGCCGTGTTCCTTGTTGATCTCAAGATAATCCCCCGGCCTGCGCTTCCGGATCTCCAAACATTGTATTATTTTATCATAATCGAACCATTTCGTATATGTTTTTTTCGGAATAATTTGACTTTTATCTGCATTTTCCAATGAAAATGTCCAGATATACGCACCGGTACGGCAGGATCCGGGTACAGCCGGGCGCGCGCTCCCGGATTCGTCCCTTTCCGCGGACCGTCTGCCTATCCAGACGCCTTTGTATTCCCGGACAGCCCTCCTGCCTTTGGGGAGGTCCAAGCTGCTCCCCGTTCCCTGTTCAAAGAGCTTCCAGAGAAGCTCCGTATGCCTGCGCTCCACATCCCGGAGCCCTCCTGTCTCCTTCAGGCAGAGGAGCAGCACCCGTCTGGCAATCACCGGGCGGAAACGGGCGAAAACTTCTTCTAAGAGAAAGCATCCCTCATCCTCCCGCCGGACACAGAGCCGGAAGGCCTCCTCCGTTTTCTCTCCCAGGAAATCTTCTATTTCCCAGAGCTCCCGGGCCGTCTCTGCCATATGCCGCACCGCCCCCGGATTCACCTGCTCCCGGGCACAGGGCAAAACCGTGCGGCGGATCCGGTTTCTGGTATAATCCTCCGATTGGTTGGTGCTGTCCGTGCACCAGGCAATTCCCCGTTCCGCAAGCCATTCCCGGATCTCTTTGCTTTCCAATATCAGAAGGGGACGGATTACCTTTCCCCGGACCGGCCGCATTCCCGAAAGCCCGCGGATACCCGTTCCCCGGAACAGATGAAAGAGCATCGTTTCTGCCTGATCGTCAGCGTGATGGGCCACGGCAATCCGGCTGCACCCCTGTTCCCCGGCTATCTCCCCGAAAGCCTCGTAGCGGCAGATGCGCCCCATCTCCTCCAGGCTTCGGCCTTCCTCTTCTGCCCGCTCCCGCACCCGGCAGCTGCGGCACACCAGAGGCACTCCCTGCGCCCTGCAGAGTTCCCGGACAAAAGCCTCGTCCCGGGCACTTTCTTCCCCCCGCAGATTGTGATTCACATGCACGCAGAAAAGTTCAAAGTCCAGTTCCCGGCGAAGCTCCAGGAGAACAAAAAGCAGGCATACGGAATCAGCGCCTCCCGACAGGCCCGCCAATACCCGATCCTTAGGTTCTATCATCCGGTTTTCCCTGATATAGGCTCTAATCCGTGAAACCATCTCCGTCCCCTCCTTTACCCTCCCTTGACAAGAGAGGGTACTATTCTCCCAGTATACAGGCAGGAGTACGGTTAAGTCAAATCCCTTCTAATACTTCACAATCCCCATAACCAGCACAGTCATATCATCTGCCGGAGAAGGGCCGTGATACTGCTTTACCCGGTTGAGAATGTAAGAAGCCAGATCTCCCGGATTTCCCGTCTGATGCTCCATGATAATATCCTTCATCAGACTATCTTGGTGGGCCAAAGGAAGGGCGTCCATGACGCCGTCCGTCACCATAATCACCATATCCCCGTCATACAGCTTCTTGCTGGTGCAGTCCGGATCCAGCTTGTGAAACACACCTGCCGGAAGGCTGGTAGAAGAAATCTGCTCTACCCAATTCTCCCGCCGTATAAATGTGGTGGATGCTCCCACTTTCAAAAACTCGCACACGCCCGTATACAAATCCAGGGAAGTGATATCAATGGTGGAAAACACCTGGGCCGTATCCGAACGCACCACCAGGGCAGAATTGATCATTCTGGCCGCCGTCTCCTTGGAAAATCCCGCTTCCAGAAACTGTTCCAGCAGATCAATCACGCGCTCGCTCTCCTTATACGCCTCAATCCCCGACCCCATACCATCGGAAAGAGCCGCCACAAACTGCCCGTCCCGGCAGTGATACAGGGAAAAATTATCCCCGGAAATCTGTTCTTCCCCTTTTACCGCCTTTTCAATGCCATAGAGCACTTCAAAATTTGTCCGCTCCACAAAAAGCACGGTTATGCGCTCGCTGCCCACGAAAGCACGGCTGTCCTTCCCCGGCATCATAGATTTCTTCATAAGCTTAGACAGCGCCGCCGCAATATCTTTGACCGCCACGCAGCGTCTCCGCCTGGTGTTCATCGTCAGATAAACCTCCTGCCGCTTTGTCTCCTGCTGATATACCAAAACAGCATGAACCGTCAGGCCCATGGATTTAAGCTTTCTCTTTAAATGTTCCTCCAGCGCTTCGTCCGTGCGGATGTCCCATACGTGTTCCACAGTATCCGTCATAATCTGCGCCATCTCATTGAGCTGTACGGCCACGGCCGCCCGGTTCTCCATTAGCCTGGTATTCCAGATCCGGTTCATTCTGGCCGGCATATCCAGAACGGCTTCCCCGCCTTCCGGAATATCTCCCCCAAAGCTTTCCTTGCCCTCCCCCCCTGGGGACAGACCGGAAAAGCTCTGGGCCAGATTGCGGAAAGCGGCTTCATATTCCTGTACCCGGGATCGCGCCGGATGCACGGGGCCTCCATCGTCGTCTTCCTCCCGGTACACCGGCGTCAACAGCCACTCCATCAAGCTGCTGCAGATCACCGTCAGGGAGCACACCAGCAGCCCCTGGGCAGCTCCCAGGGCTATGGCATACTCCGCATCCGTCTGCAGGAGCCCCACTCCAATCTGCATGGCTGCCACGCACATACCTGCGATCCCCGCATAGAGCCATCCCCAATGCCCGCTTCTTCGTTCCTCTTCCTGTTTCATACCTCTACCCTCCACTTTCTTCTGTGTGTGTCTGTGTAGTTGGGTATTATAGAGGACGCAAATCGATTTTTTTGTCAAATGCAGGAAGGGGTTTTGAAAAGATTTGGACAAATTCAGACATAGAATCCGTTGAGAAAAGCTGTCATCTCCGTGGAAAACTTTTCCTTAAAGATAACAGCCTTTCTTAATTATTTCCCCGCTCGCTATTTGGTTTGGGAGCGTTGAAACTAGTCAAGCAGATCGTTGGACACAATATCGATACTGGAAACCCCCCGTTCCTCTTCCGTTAAACCTCTGTACTCCTCAAGAGGAGGACCTATGATACTGGCAGTAATGGTATATTTTTCATATCTCCACTCT
The DNA here is from genome assembly GCA_910587955.1 of uncultured Lachnospiraceae bacterium. Taxonomy (GTDB): domain Bacteria; phylum Bacillota; class Clostridia; order Lachnospirales; family Lachnospiraceae; genus Laedolimicola. The sequence continues at coordinate 5,786 of CAJUNN010000042.1, forward strand.
AAATTATAATCTATCCAGTATCTAGACTCTATTTCTTCCACAGAGGAAGGATGTCCCAAGAGTTCAATCAAAATACCAAAACCCTGTTCTCCCCATTTTTCTGCTATCTCCGGTGTCATACAAAAAACCTCTTCTATCCCACTCATCCCATTCAGAGACTTCGTATATAGCGCTCCTGTCTGGTTTTGGATATATTCGTCCCTCAAAAGCCCGTATGACACATCACTGCTTGCCACACCTATCCAAAACTGGTCGAAACCTCCAAGATCGGACCACCATCTGGCATCAAACGATGGATCTTCATTATTATGTACAATCCCATCGCTGTTGCTCAAAATAAGACCGTCCGGAAGAAACAGCTCCTCCCAGGTCAAGGCCACAACTCCTTCCTGTACAAACCCCTCCTTCGTCTTCTCCCGATCATTATAGTATTCCTTTTCCGGGTCCCAATAATATTCCTTATCATACCACCTTGTACACGTAATTATATCAAAGCTCACAATGAATTTCCCATCAAACTTATCCGGGTCAAACTTGCTGGTATCCAGACTCAGGAAAATCTCTTCGTTTGTCGCCTCCTTTGTCAGCTGCTCAAAGGGTACAGCCGTTTTCTGGGAAGCCTCTTTTTCTTCTCTCCCTTCTTCCCCCGGTTCCGCCTCCGCTTCCCAATCTTCCTGCCCGCTGCTTTCTTCCGCCCAGGCCTCCTCTTCCGAAACCGCCTCCTTCTTTGCCCCGCATCCCTGGAGGCAAAGAAGAGACAGAACTGCCAACGATAATGTTACCGTAAATACTTTTATTTTTTTCATTCTTGCTTGTTTCAACCTGATTCCTTTACTTGCTTAAAAATATTGTTTCATTTAGTTTGTAATGCTAAGCCCGCTCTCTTTATCGAAGACGTGAATCTTCTCCGGATTCAGCGCCAGCCTTATGGTATCTCCCATCCGGGCCCCGGTTCCCGGATCCACCCGGGCCGTCATAGAGGCTCCCTCCAGTTCAAAATAAAGGCATACCTCTGCGCCCAGAAGCTCATAGACGCTGATCTTGGCTTCCACCACGCTGTCTTTATATTTCTCCAGCATCTCCGGCGCGTCGTGGAGATCCTCGGGACGGATTCCCATGATCACCGTCCTGCCTGCATACCCTTTATCCAAAAGGGCGGAAGACTTCTCCTCGGACAGACGGATACGATAGGGTCCCACGCAAAGCACCGCCTGCTTCCCATCGGCTTCGCAGACTGCCTCTGAGAAATTCATCTGGGGAGAGCCGATAAAACCTGCTACAAACAGATTGTCCGGACGGTTGTAAAGATTCTGAGGCGTGTCAATCTGCTGAATCACCCCGTCCTTCATCACCACAATCCGGGTTCCCAGGGTCATAGCCTCTGTCTGGTCATGGGTCACATAGATAATTGTATTGCCCAGCCTCTGATGAAGCTTCGAGATCTCCGTCCTCATCTGCACCCTCAGCTTTGCATCCAGATTGGACAAGGGCTCATCCATCAGGAATACTTTGGGATTCCGCACGATGGCTCGTCCCATGGCCACGCGCTGTCTCTGTCCGCCGGACAGAGCCTTTGGCTTGCGCTCCAAAAGGGCTTCCAAATCCAGAATTTTAGCCGCTTCCCGCACCATGCGGTCAATCTCCGCCTTAGGCACCTTGCGCAGCTTCAGGGCAAAGGCCATATTTTCATAGACCGTCATATGAGGATACAGCGCATAGTTCTGAAATACCATGGCAATATCACGGTCTTTGGGCTCCACATCGTTCATGCGTTTCCCGTCAATCAGGAGATCCCCGGAACTGATATCCTCCAGTCCGGCAATCATGCGGAGGGTGGTAGACTTTCCGCAGCCGGAGGGACCTACGAAGATAATAAATTCCTTATCCGCGATTTCCATGTTGAAATCCTTTACGGCTTCAAAACCGTTGGGATATTTTTTACAAATATTTTTCAGCGATATACTTGCCATTTTACCTTTCCTCCTGCTTCTTGTCTTAAGCCTCAATCTCATACCAGCGGATTTCATTTGCTTCCAAATCCAGCCGGAAACTGCTGCCGTCGCCCTTATAGACGGTTGTGCGCTGAGGCTCATAGGTATTGTTCACCACGCAGTACTTCCCATTCTTCACATAAGCGTGGACATCCACATTGTAATTATCGGAAAACCAGCAGTGCAGCTCTTCCTCACTGCGGGTACTCCAGAGAATGGCCCGGTGAAGAATACGGCTGTTCTCGAAACTGTAGGGCAGACCGGAAATGTACACAGCCCGTCCCTTTCCGAAGTCATTTACCGCCATCTGTACCTCTTTCTCTCTCTGGACCAGAATCCGGGCGTCTGCAAGAGCGTACATGCCTTTCTTTCCCTCCCCGAAATCCACTTCTCCCTTACAATCCTCCAGGATAAAGTGATCCCGGTGCTCCTCCCAGTTATATTTATCATACCCGAAGGTAAAACCGGTCTCCTTTTCTACGCCCAGCACCGAGGCAAGCTGGATATAGCGCCCCTGGTACTGATGGCCCGAAGGTTCTCCTACTCCGATCAGTCCTCCGCCCCTGCGGACAAAAGCATGTATAGCCGCCGAGACAGCCGGATCCTCCCAGACGCTTCCTCCCGTATGGGCCGTATCTCCGTCTCCCACATTGATCAGCACGTCCACGTCCGCAAGCACCGCCGGATTTTCCCGGATATCCTCAAAGGAGAGGAAGCTCACCTCATAGGGCGCTCCCGATAATGCTTCAATCACACCTGCATAGCTGTAATTTTGCTTCTGATACAGGGCATGATGCACCATATGGCAGCCCCAGGAACGCATGCGCCCCCAGCAGTTCAGCACCGCAACCTTTTTGTGGCAGAAGCCTTCCGTCCCCCGGATATTTTCATACAGCTCCCGGAACTCATTGCACACGCTCTCCACATAATCCACAAACTCCGGGAACTTGCAGGCCAGCTTCAGGTAGCCGCCGTATCCGATCCGGTCAATGGGTTTGCGCAGGATCGCCCGCCTGGCCGTCACCCAGTTCTCCTTCGCCTCTTTCACCGGGTCTCCCCCTTCATGGAAGGTATCCGGGAAAAAGTAAGGCAGAAAACGCCCTTCCGTGTAGCCTACACCCGGAATATCGGAAATCAGCCGCAGGGTCATGCCGTTTCCCACACTCCCCACCACGGCATCCAGGCCGATAGAGCGGAACTCCTCCATAAAAGGCTCCGTCCCAATCCAGTGATCACCCAGGAACATCATGGCTTCCTTCCCCATTTCATGAGTCAAGTCTACCAGCTCTTTTACCAAAGCAGCCACTTCCCTGCGCTGAAACGCCACAAAGTCCAGATACTCCTTAGAGGGAACCCGGTATTGGTTATTGTAATATCCCTGATCGATGATATACTCCGGACGGAAGGGATATCCTGCTTCCTTCTCAAACTTTTCCAGAATATAAGGGGACACGGATGCGGAATATCCGTACCAGTCCACATACTTTTCCCGCTTCAGCTCATCAAAAATCAGCGTGAACTGATGAAAAAACGTGGTATAGCGGATTACATCCACGTAAGGATGCTCCTCAATAAACCGTTTCAGCCGCTCCATGGTATACGCATGGGTCTTGGGCTGGCGCACATCAAAGGTAATCTGATGTTCAAAATCCGTCCACTCATTGACCACCGCATTGTACATGTGAACCGGATCCCAGATCAGATAGGCCAGAAAACTAACCGTATATTCATGATAAGGGATGGGAGCAGGCAGAATCACACAGCCGCTCTCTTCTTCATATGTCCATTCCTTGGGAGGAACGGGGCAGCCGGCCGTCCGATCCATGACCTCCCACCAGCGCTTCTTATCGTCCCGCGTATTTACTTTCAAAAGCTCCGGGCTGATACCCGCCATCAGCGGAATGGCAAGAGCTTCCTCCTCCGCCATATAAAACCCGGTCATAATATAGCATTGCTGCACCTCGTCCGGATTCGCCTTCGCCCAGGCGTTATCCTTCCGGGTTGTATAATAGGTAGAATATACCTTGGCATTTACTTCTTTCAAGCCTTCCGGGTAATCTGTTCCGTCACAGTCCCGGATGGCATCTGCACCCCAGCGCTTCAATAACTCCAATGTCTCAGGCACCACATCCACATCGGTGGGAATTGTCACCCTGCCGGTATTTTTATATTGGTTCCTCATTTATGATACCTCTGCCTTCTAATCCTGATAGCGTTTGTTATAAATCATCAACGCGGCCAAAAGAAGCACTACGCCCAAAAGCATAATTACAAGTCCGGCCATTTTTCCGGTCATCTTCCATCCGCCGAACACCATTCCTATGCCTGCCGCGAAAAATACTGCGATCAGCACCATCCGCAGGCCTACATGTTCTTTCCAAAAATTCATCCTGTCACCCTATCCTTTCAAACCGCCCAGCGTCATGCCCTGGGTCAGCTTTTTCTGCACGCACATATAAAGTATCAGCGTGGGCAGCATCACCAGAACCAGTCCCGCATACAGCTGTCCGTACTGGGTAGCCGCCTGCTGCGCCTGGGTCAGCTGCATCAGCCCTACCGGCAGCGTCTTAGCCCCGTTGGGATCGGACAGCAGCGTCATGGCAATAATATACTCGTTCCAGAAAGACAAAAAGTTAAAAAGAATTACCGTAATGATGGACGGCTGCGCCATGGGAAAAATAATTTTTACCATGGTAGAAAAGTACCCGGCCCCGTCAATATAAGCTGCCTCCTCAAAATCATGAGGCAGGGTAGCAAAATAACTGGACAGCAGGTAGATGGTAAAGGGCAGGGCTGTGGCCGCATACACCAGAGCCAGCACAAGAATATTATTCAGGAAGAACCCGCTGCCAATCAAGCCTTTCAGCATTTTATCCCCGTCCACAAGCATCAGGAAAATGGGAACTACGATGTAATTCACATTAATAAACAGACCGCCCATAAACAGGATATTTAAAAATTTCCTTCCCCGGAACTCAAACCGGGACAGCACATAAGATGCCGGCAGCGCAACAGCCAGGAGAATGGCTAGGGCCAGTGCCGTGACAATCACGGAATTGAGCATATACTCGCCCATCCGGGCTTTTCCCCAGGCATCTGCAAAGTTCTGGAGATACACCCCGGCAGGAATCGCCCAGGGATTTCCGTAAAATTCGCTGTTCTGCTTAATGGATGCCATAAATACCCAAGCCACCGGTATTATAATGGTGACAGCCAAAAGCCCCAGCGCCACATAAACAAAAACTTTATACAAAATCTGACCTGATGATTTTTTCGTTTGTTCCATCCTTATCCCCCCTTAAAATTCCAGCGGCTTCCGCTTGGTAACCGCATTCACCAGCGCCGACAGGCCAAAGGAAAACAGGAACACCATTACGCCGATGGCCATTCCGTAGCCATAGGTCGAATTGGTATACGCCTGCTTATACATATAGGACAAGGCAACCTCTGAGGCGCCGTTGGGCCCTCCGGAGGTCATGGCTTTCACAAAGAGGAAGGCCATATTGATGGTGCTGATAATAAAAAATGTCAGTGTGGTACGGATATTCGTCCAAATAAGCGGAAGGGTAATCTGGAAAAACTGGGTCACACGCCCTGCGCCGTCCAGCCCTGCGCTCTCGTAAAGACTCTGGGGAATGCTGGCCATGGATGCCATATACATAACCATATAATAACCGATGGCCTGCCATACCATGGCAATGATCAGGCTGATCATAACCATAGATTCCCCCTTCCACAGAACGGCCACAGTCTCTCCCTTGAAAAAGGATAAAAGGCTGTTGAGCGTACCGTTGTTCGTGTCATAAATGGCGCTGAATATAGCCGAAATTACCACTACCGACAGAATATTCGGTATGTAAAATATAATTCGGAAGAAATTCTGTCCTTTGATTTTCTCCCGGGTCAGAATAGCCGCAAATACCAGGGCAAACGCAAAAGTAACCACAGTCACGACAACAATCAAAAGAATTGTATTCTGCATGGAACGGATAAAATTAGCATCCTTCATAAGACGGCTGAAATTCTGCAGCCACACAAATTCCTCCGTGGTAGAATACGCACTGCGTACAAACAGAGACATCCGAAATACATTCATCGTGGGGATAATCATAAAAACTGTAAACAAAATGACTGCAGCCGCAGCACACAGAAAAATAAACCTGCTGCGTCCCGCTCGTTTCTTCATCGCCTATCTCCTTTCTCTTCAGATCACAGTACCAAGCCAAATCTGATTTTAAAAGAAACGGCGGTGGAAAACTCGCACCGCCGTTTACCTGTTCACTTATACCTAATATTACGGAATGAGATTTGCTCTCATCTGATCGCTGGCATCCTTGATGCCTGCAATCCAGTCATCCTTAGTCATGGTGCCGGATACCAGAGAGTTCACCGGGTCAAACCACACGGTACGGTTATCCAGACCTTCAATCGGAGTAAATGCCGCGAAATTACCCATAGCAGCCTTTGCGCCGTTGTCGTAGATAGCATAGAAGAGCTTATTGTCGCCTTCCAGTTTGTCTGCAATGTTCAGAACCGGCTGAATCGCCCCTGCTTTTGCAAAAATCTCACATGCAGCATCGCTGTAAAGGAATGCAATAAACTGCTTCGCAGCATCCTGGTTCGCTGCTCCGCTGGGGATCCATGCCTGCTCAAACCAGGTATAGCTGTAGCCGTCGCCGCCTGCCTCAACAGCCGGAAGAGCCGTCATACCCCAAGCAAAGCCGTCTGCACGGGGAGCTTCTGCCATCTCGCTTACGATCCAGGTTCCGTTGGGCATAAACAGAGCTTTGTTGTCCAGAACCAGCTGCTGGTTCTTGGTGAAATCCTGATCGTTGGCCTGGGCCGGCGTGGTGGGCTCCGTATAGGAGGCCAGTTTCGCTACGATGTCAAAACACATCTTCGCTTCCTCAGTATCCCAGATACCCTCTTCGTAGTTGGTTGCTTTGTTAAAGAAATCAGCTCCGCCTACCGAATACATCAGGGCATAGAAGAATGCGTCAAAGTATCCGGTCGTCGGATATGTAAACAGGGAGATTCCCTCTGCCTTCGCCTTGTCGCCCAGCTCCCACATCTCATCCCATGTAGCAGGTACGGTCCAGCCTTTTTCCTCAAAGAGGCCCGCATTGTAGAACAGTCCGCAGGGAGAATAGAACATAGGTGCTAAATAAGTCTTTCCGTCGCTGTACGGATTGGTCAGAGCTGTCTCTGTAAAACCGCCTGCAATCTTATCGCTGACCTTCTTGTCCTCACCGGGAACGGTCATAGCCAGTACGTCCGTCAGGTCCACCAGATTCTGATCCTTGATAAAGGTCTCTGTCAGGGCATCCTCACGTCCCGTAGCCAGATGAATCACATCCGGGAAATCCCCGGCTTTCATAGATGATCCGATTACATCTTCCAGATTTTTGTCCGTTATCAGTTCCACCGCAATTCCGGTTTCTGCTGTGAAGGCATCGCATACTTCCTTCCACATGTCGCTGCCGTAGGCCGTCTCAATGGCCGCCACCTTCAGCGTTCCGCCGGCTGCCTCGGGGGCTTCCGGAGTTTCCCCGGTCCCCTGGTCTGCCGGAGCCGTCTCAGGCGTATCGGCAGGTGTTTCTGCCTTTTTGCCGCAGCCTGCCATCATAGATGCGGTCATAGCTGCTACAAGAAGGATACTTATTACCTTTTTCATAACATCTTACCTCCTGTAAAAATGTGATGACTATGGTTCCAAGAACCAAATTAACTAGATAGATTAAGTATAAAATCTTATTTTTTCCATTTCTAGTCTATTTATTGCTCTCTTTTTTATATATATTGCTCATTTTGGATATATTTGTACATTTTCCTTCAAAATTTATACATTCATTATCAATTATGTCAAATTTATTTCATTTTCGCTTTTCTCTCCTCGGTCAATTTTGATATTTTTCTTATTTTTTTCTTGTATCTCATACCAAAAGGAGTTATAATGGCGAAAAGTTCTGTTCCTATTCGTCTTTGCAGCTTTATTAATATTGCACTTTTTATTTATTTACAGCAATATTTATTATTTTCAAGGAGTTTTGCCAGCTATGAGTACAAATTGTTATGTCCTGGATCCTCTGGCCGTAAATCCGGTGGATCGCTCCGTCACCAAACTGCTCTATGTGAGCGTGGCCCGCTACAGCAACGAATGGCGTTCCATTCTCCACACGCACCCTTGCGCTGAAGTATTTTTTATCACAGGGGGCCGGGGAAACCTGAAATTGGTGAACAACACCCACCCTATCAATACCGGGGACGTAATTACTGTAAATTCTAACATTGAGCACACAGAGATCAGTTCGGAAGAACACCCTCTGGAATATATTGTCATGGGCGTAGACGGCCTGGAGGCCCTTTCCGGGGACGACGGCAGCATCGGCTACTCCATCGTCCATTACCAATCCGACAAAGAGCAGCTTCTGTTCTACCTGAAAAGCCTGATCCGGGAGATTGAAATCCACCTGCCGGGCTATAACATCATCTGCCAGGATATCCTGGAAGTAATCCTTCTCCTTCTCATGCGGCGCAGCGAATTCACCGTAACCTTTATCCCGTCCACCCGCAAATCCAGCAAAGAATGCGCCGTGGTACGGCGCTACATCGACAATCATTTCAAAGAAAACCTGACTCTGGATACCCTGGCATCCGTAGTCCACGTAAGTAAATACTATCTGGCCCACGCTTTCACAAAAGAATACGGCACTTCACCCATTAACTACCTGCTTTCCTGCCGGATCAAAGAGAGCCTCTATCTGCTCTCGGAAACCCGGACCTCCCTTTCGGAAATCGCAGAAACCCTGGGCTTTTCTTCCCCCAGCTATTTTTCCCAGAGTTTCCGCAGGATTCAGGGGATCAGTCCCATCGAATACCGGAAAAAATCCAGACAAAACCAAAAAAGTCCTCAGCCGCCCGGCTGAAGACTTTTTTATTCTACCGCTTTAAAGAGGATTTCATCCTCGTATACCAGACCAAGCCGCTCCTTGGCAACTTCCTCCACATACTTCTTGGTCTGCACGTATTTCTTTAGCTCCTCAATCTCCTGCGTTCTCTGCTCCTCCTCTTCAAGCTGGGCCATCAGCTCTTCTTCCCGCCTTTGATACGCCTCATTCTTCTGCTTCAGCTGCATCTCCCCGAAAGAAACCACAACCAGCAGGCACAGAATGGTAACGGTAATAATTCGAAGCTCCAGACGCTTCTTCCTTTTTAACGCACGCTGCGTTTTTGTCATCGCCATTGCGGCTTCCTCCTTTCCGGGTTCCCCCCTGCTTTTAAGAAGACTTTAGGTATAGTATAAACCGTTTTACAGAACTATGCAATTTTTTTCTTAGTTTATTTAATAACTTTGCAAATTGCAAATACAATAGCATTCCAAGCACAACTGCCGCTATGGCAAATCCCCGGATTGCACCGCTGTTTTCCAGGTACAGCATACGGAAAATCAGCACGCCGCACACCAGCCAGTACAAAATATCTTCCACCGCAATGGCCGCCGTGCCGTGCCGGACCAGCCTGCGGAAAATACGGATCAAATCATAAAGGATCATCATAAAGACGCCCCACAAAAAGGCCCGGAAGAAAAATTGCAGCTCAAACAGGATCCCTTCGCTCATAGGCACTATTTAAACAGGCGGCTCAGCAGGGACGCTCCGGTTCTCTGAAAATCCGTTATTTCCGAATAGCCCATGCTGTCAATCCGGCCCTCAAAATCCACTTCGCCCTTATCCAGGGCTATGCGGTTTACGTGCAGATCCGTCCCCTTGATGGTCAGCATCCCCTGCTCTGTCTCCAGGAGAATTTCTGCAATATCGAAAGAAATCACATCCGTCACGCCGCTGACAGTACCTGTCCTTCTATTGTTCAGCAAAAGTTTGTGGGCCTTTGCATACTGCTTTTCTTCCAAAAAAAGACCTCCTAACATATTAACCTACAGTTAAATATATTAAAAGGTCCTTTGCTTTATTCCAGATTTAAAGATAACGGTACAATTCTTTTGCTTCGTCCTTCTTCACCGTTTCCTGTATGTCCAGAACCTCTACCTTGACAGCTCTGGTTCCGAACTGGATTTCAATGACATCCCCTGCCTTTACATTCAGGGAGGCTTTGGCTGTCTTTCCGTTGACCAGAACGCGTCCTGCATCGCAGGCTTCATTGGCCACCGTTCTCCGCTTAATCAAACGGGAAATCTTTAAATATTTGTCCAGACGCATGGAATTAGTTCAGGGCGTCCTTCAGAGCCTTGCCCGCTTTGAACTTGGGCGCCTTGGAGGCTGCGATCTGCATGGTCTGTCCGGTCTGGGGATTTCTTCCCTCTCTGGCCGGTCTCTCGGATACCTCAAAGGTCCCGAAGCCTACCAGCTGGATCTTCTCGCCCTTCTTAAGCTCCTCTGCAACAACGTCTGTAAAAGCCTTCAGGGCCTTTTCTGCATCCTTTTTGGATAATTCTGTCTTCTCTGCAATCGCAGCTACTAACTCCATTCTGTTCATGGGTATTTCCTCCTGAAATTTTCTATTTTATTGATTCGATGATATGTCTGTGTGTGTGTTTGTCCATATCTTCTTTCCTATTTATACCCGTTTCTCACATGTTTGTCAAGGATTTTCCCGTATTTTATCGTCCTCTGGCCTCTTTCTCCATCCGCTTTACAGCCTCCCAGCTGGCCAATCCCTCTTCCGGCGTCAGGGCCTTCTGGTCTCCAAACACATGGGGATGGCGGCGCACCAGCTTCTTCGCCAGCATGTCCACCACATCCTCTATGGTAAACCGCTGTCCTTCCGCCGCAATCTGGCTGTGCATCAGCACCTGGAGCAAGACATCCCCCAGCTCCTCACAGAGATTCTCATCATCCTTCTTTTGGATAGCTTCGATTACCTCTCCGCTCTCTTCCTGCAGGCACTTAATCAGACTCTCATGGGTCTGGGCCTTGTCCCAGGGACAGCCATGCTCTCCCCGGAGCTCCGCCACAATATTCAAAAGCTCTTCATAGGTATATTTCTTTTCCATTTCCGATTTTATCCTTCTATGAAAAAATGGGTTTTAAAGCTGCTGCCAGCTGATCTTTCCGGGCCTGGGCCTCCGCCAGGTCTTTCCCCATGGTGGTAAAATAGGTCTTGATCTTCGGCTCGGTACCGGAGGGACGGACAATCACTTCCGGACCGCCTTCCAGCTTGTAAATCAGCACATTAGCCGCCGGAAGCCCTGTCTCTTCCGTCTTTTTGAGATCTGTCACCTTTACCACCTTGCATCCTCCGATTTCTGCCGGAGGATTCCGGCGCAGATTGTCCATAATTCCCGTCATCTTATCCATGCCGGACAGGCCCGGGAACTCAAAACTGTCTACTTTATTCAGATAACGTCCGTATTTGCTGTAAATCTCTTCCAGCCTCTGCTTGATGGAAGAACCAATGCTCCGGTAGTACGCCGCCATCTCGCAGATCAGCATAGAGCCGATAATAGCATCCTTATCCCGCACATAGGGCCCGGCCAAATATCCGTAGCTTTCCTCAAAGCCGAAGATAAAACGCTCCGCTTCCCCGGCAGCCTCCAGCTGCGCGATCTGATCGCCAATCCACTTAAAGCCCGTCAGGACGCTCCGAAGCTCCACGCCGTAGTCAGCCGCCACCGCGTCTGCCAGAGGCGTAGACACAATGGACTTCACCGCAACCGCCCTCTCAGGCATGGTTCCCTTCTCCCTACGGCCGGCGCAGATATAATCAAGCAGAAGAACTCCCACCTCATTGCCGGATACCAGCTCATAGCTTCCGTCCGGACATTTCATGGCAATGCCTACCCGGTCTGCATCCGGATCGGTAGCCAGCATCAAATCAGCGCCGGACTTCTCTGCCAGCTCCAGGCCCAGGCGGAGAGCTTCAAAGATCTCCGGGTTGGGATAGGGGCAGGTGGGGAAATTGCCGTCGGGATACTGCTGCTCCGGCACAATGGTAATATCCGTAATACCGATATCTTTCAGCACCCGCGTAACCGGAACCAGCCCGGAGCCGTTTAAGGGCGAGTACACCAGCTTCAGACCGGCAGTCTCACAGATCCCGGGACGCACGCTGCGGGCCTTAATGGCATCGTAAAGAGCCTCCTTGCAGTCCTCGCCTACATAGGCAATCAGGCCTGCCTTCGTCCCCTCCTCAAAGTCCATCATCTTTGCCCCGGTGAGGATATCCGTCTTCTGAATCTCTGCGTACACAATATCCGCCGCCTCGTCCGTCATCTGGCAGCCGTCCGGACCGTAAGCCTTGTAGCCGTTATATTTGGCCGGATTATGGGAGGCAGTAACCATAATACCTGCGTTTGCCTCATAATAGCGGGTAGCAAAGCTCAATGCCGGAACCGGCATCAGCGCATCATAAATACGTACCTTAATTCCGTTGGCTGCCAGCACGCAGGCGGCATTTCTGGCAAACACGTCGCTGTTGATACGGCTGTCGTAGCTGATGGCTACCAGCTGGTTTCCGCCCTGGGTTTTCACCCAGTTGGCGAGGCCCTGGGTAGCCTGGCGCACCACATAGATATTCATCCGGTTGGAACCGGCCCCCAGCACGCCCCGCAGCCCGGCCGTACCGAATTTCAAGGACACGGCAAAGCGATCTTTGATCTCTTCTTCCTTCCCCTGCACTGCTTCCAGCTCTTCCTTCAATGCCGGATCTTCCAGTTCTGCTTCCATCCAACGTTTGTACTCTTCTAAATACATCATTTTACACCCCATCCTTATATTTTGCACATTGACATGCTTTTATTTACCTATGATTTTAATCAATTTAGCAAAAAAAGTCAATGTAACCGCAGGGTATTCCTTAGCATTTTTTTCCTCCGCTCCTCCTGTTCCAGAAATACCTCCAGCTTCTCGGCGCTTTTTTCCGGAATCCAGGCCTTGTTGGTATGATAGTAATGGTGAGCCAGCTTCCACACCTTTTCGGGATAGTAAAGGCAGATCCCAAGATAAACCCGTTCTTCTTCCGACAGCGCCCGCTCCTGCTCGTAAGCCGCCAGCATCTTCCCGGCCAGAGCCTCGTTCCAATTCTGCTTTTCCATTATTTTGCGCAGAAACAGGCAGATATCGTTCACCTGGACATTGATTTCACACCGCTGGAAATTCACTACGGACGTTTCCTGACGGCTGATGAAAATGTTGTGGTGGATATATTCCCCGTGACAGATATGCTCTTCCCTGCAGGCATTCCCGTAAAGTTCCGCATAACCGGACTGCTCCAGGCGGTTTAAGGCAAACTGCCCCTCTTCCATAAGCCCTTCCGCATATTTCAGGTAAAGCCGTTCAAAATCCCCTTTTCTGTGTTTCTCCCGGATAAAATTCCGCACCCGTTTCAGCTCCCGGTTATGCCTGTCAAATTCCATCCGGCGGTCCGTTCCCGTCAGCCGTTTCTTTTCTTCTCCGGAAACCTGCCATACGTCCCTGGCTTCCCGGTGAATGCGGGCCAGGACCCTCATACTTTTCAGCAAATCTTCCTCGCTCCTGGGATCACATTCTTTGCCGGACGGCCAGTTTTTCAAAAGATAAGGCGTCTCATAGTCTCCCACGGATACCAGAGCGCCTTCCAGATTCGCAACTGCCCGATCCACCCCGCAGACACGCTTCTCCTCCATTCTGGCCAGGAGAAGCTGTTCAAAAGGAAGTTTTGTCCTCGATCCTGCAAATTCTTTTAATATTTTTAACCCCTGTTCCGTCTCCACCATTACGGCTCCGCGTCCTCCGAAGCTGCGGAGAAGCCGGATATCATACTGCTCTAAGATTTGCAGCGCCTTCTCGTTCACAAAAATCCCCCCGTTCCTTTCAAATCTATGAAGAAACGGAGGGTATTATGCCTGTTTAAACGCTGCCTTCAGCAGATATTCTTTTGTATTGCACTCCGGATTTTCAATCACCAGCTCCAGAAGCCCGGCTAAGGTACTGCCCAGTCCCGGACCCGCCGGCATTCCGGCTTCTATCAAATCACGGCCTGTTACCGCAAGGTCTTTTAAAGAGAGGCAGTTTTGCTCCTCCAGTTCTTGCCGGTACAGCCGTTCCACCTCTGCCAGGCTTTTCAGCTTTTCCCGGGCCCCTTGGGGATTCTGGGCCAGAATATCCGCCCGGCGTACTTTCAGATAATCAGGAAAATAGTCTTCCCCAATCCGAAATACCGCCCGGCGCACGCCCCTGGGTGTATGAGCAATCTGGAGATAATCGTGAACCCGCACCAGATGCCGCACCCTGCGGACCGTATCATTGTCAAATTTCAGGCGTCTAAGGACGGTCCCCGCAATCTCTTCCGACACTTCCCCATGCCGGATAAAATGATCCGTGCCTTCCCCGTCCCGCACCCGTACACGGGGCTTTCCCATATCATGAAACAGCATTGTCAGCCGCAGCACCTTATCCGGTTCCACCTCCGGCAAAGTACGCAGGATATGCTCCCCCACGGAAAAGCAGTGATGGGCATTTTCCTGGGGCGTCTCCATACAGACATCAAATTCCGGCAGAATCACTGCCGTAATCCCTGTCTCATAGAGAATGCGCCAGGCCTCCGGGTGATCCGAGGTCAAAAGCTTCACCACCTCCGCCTGAATCCGCTCTGCACTAATCCGGGAGAGCCGGGGTGCAAACCGGCCCACAGCCTCCAGCGTTTTCGCCTCAATGGAAAAATCAAGCTGGGCCGCAAAGCGTACGGCCCGCAGAATCCGCAGGGCGTCTTCCGAAAAGCGTTCTCCCGGATCTCCCACACAGCGGATCCTTCTATCCTCCAAATCCCGAAGTCCGCCAAAGGCATCTATCAGCCCCAGTGATTCATTATATGCCATGGCATTGACGGTAAAGTCCCTTCTTTTTAAATCTTCCAAAAGGCTGGGGGTAAACGTGACCTGCTTGGGATGCCGGCCGTCCTGATACTCCCCGTCAATCCGGTAAGTAGTCACCTCAAACCCTTCTCCCCCCAGCAGGACCGTCACCGTCCCGTGGCGGATCCCCGTATCCACAGTTCTCTGAAACAGGGCTTTGACTTCTTCCGGTTTCGCATTGGTGGTAATGTCCCAGTCCGACGGTTCCCGGCCCAGAATGGCATCCCGGACGCATCCGCCTACTATATAAGCTTCATAGCCGGCATCCGAGAGAGCAGCTATAATCCGGCGGGCCTTTTCGGGAATCTGAATCTGCATCAGTATGCCTTCCCCCAGTATACCATTGCCTTCGCCGGCTTCCCGCAGCAGACGCAGGTTTCCGAAAGGCGCTCCTGCACAAAGGGCATACAGCGGGACGTGGCCGTGGTATCTTCTTTAATCTTATCTTCGCATGCCTGGTCTCCGCACCACATGGCCTTTACAAACCCCGGCTTCTCCTCCAGAATCTTAACAAACTCTTCGTAATTCACCGCATCATACGTATGGGCATCCCGGTGTGTCCTTGCCCGCTCCAGCATTTCTTTCTGCATGGCTTCCAGAACTTCGGAAAGCTTCTCCGAAAGCCCGTCCAGGGAAACAACCGTTTTCTCCCGGTTGTCCCGGCGCACAATCACCGCCTGGCCCGCCTCTATATCCTTGGGACCGATCTCAATGCGGACAGGTATTCCCTTCATCTCCTGCTCCGAGAATTTCCAGCCGGGGCTCTTATCAGAGTCATCTACCTTCACCCGGAAGCCGGCTTCCAGAAGCTCCTCCCGGATGGCGCAGGCTTTTTCCAGAACCCCTTCCTTGTGCTGGGCGATGGGAATTACCATGACCTGCACCGGCGCAATCCGGGGCGGCAGAACCAGCCCGCTGTCGTCGCCGTGCACCATAATGATTGCGCCAATCATACGGGTTGTCATTCCCCAGGAGGTCTGATGGACATACTGCAGCTTATTCTCTTTATCCGTATACTGGATTTCAAACGCTTTTGCAAATCCGTCCCCGAAATTGTGGCTGGTACCGGACTGGAGGGCTTTGCCGTCGTGCATCAGGGATTCAATCGTATAGGTCGCCTCGGCACCCGCAAACTTCTCTTTGTCCGTCTTCTGGCCCCGGATCACAGGGATGGCGAGTACTTCCTCGCAGAAGTCCGCATAGACATTCAGCATTTGTATGGTGCGTTTCTCTGCTTCCTCTGCTGTAGCGTGGGCCGTATGCCCCTCCTGCCACAGAAACTCCCTGGAGCGCAGGAAGGGACGGGTAGTCTTCTCCCAGCGCACTACAGAACACCATTGATTGTAAACCTTGGGAAGATCCCGGTAGGACTGGATCTCTTTGGCATAAAAATCACAAAACAAGGTCTCGGAAGTGGGCCGCACACACATCCGCTCCTGCAGCGGCTCAAGCCCTCCGTGAGTCACCCAGGCTACCTCCGGGGCAAACCCCTCTACGTGATCCTTCTCTTTTTGCAGAAGGCTTTCGGGAATAAACATAGGAAGGTAGACATTTTCTACCCCGGTAGCCTTGAACCGGGCATCCAGCTCCTTTTGGATATTCTCCCAGATGGCATATCCCGACGGCTTAATCACCATACATCCTTTTACGCTTGTATAATCAATCAGCTCTGCTTTCTTTACTACATCCGTATACCATTGGGCAAAATCTGTGTCCATGGATGTAATCGCTTCCACCAGCTTCTTATCCTTCGCCATGATTTCTTTTCTCCTCTCGCTGCCCCAAAGGCGCTGTTTTCCCTGTTATTTTATTACCCCCGCACCCGGTTTGTCAAGGAAAACACCCGGGTTAGGACCGCTTTTGCCCTTCCCCGGTCCTTCCCCACAGCTCCCGTATCAGCAGTACGGACAAAGGCCCCAGGAGGATCCCCCCAACCCCGTAAAGCTTTACACCCACATATACGCTCATCAGTATCACAATGGGCAGCACTCCCAAGCGATCCCCGATAAGCTTCGGCTCCAAAAATTCCCTGGTCAAAACACAGACTCCATAAGTCGCGGCAAGAATCAGAGCGGAAGTATATTTTTTCTGAATCACCTGAATCAGAATCCAGGGGAGAAAGACTGTCCCCGTGCCAAATACCGGAAGCGCATCCAGAAACCCCGTACCGATTCCCGCCAGGACAGGACTTGCAGCGCTCCCTGAAATCCAGATTCCCAGCGTACAGAGCAGCATCACCGTTCCCATAATGACCGCCTGGGCTTTCAAATAGCCGCCCACAGACCGGAGGATCCCTTTCACCGTTTCCACTGCTTTTTCATAAAAAGGCCAGCGTCTCCCCATCTCCTTGATCTTTTCAAAATCCGCAGCCAGAAGAAGCATAGAAACCCCGGAAACCAAGACCGCAGCAATCCAGGAGCCGGCCCCTTTGAGGAACTGCCAGGATCCTCCCATGGCGCCCGGAAGAATATTCTGCTGGGCCCGGTCCATAAATATGTTCATCTGATCCGTTACAAAAACCCGCAGTCCCGCCGACTCCATATGCAGCAAATCGCCTACACTGTCGCAGCAGTCATACAGAAAGCTTTCCAGCTGCCCCCGGTACTGCGTCCCGGTGCAAAGGCGCAGCGCCAGCGCTCCCAGCTCCTTTCCGGCTATATAAATGCCTGTGCCCAGAGCAGCCGCAGACAGCAAAAGGAGAACCGCCAGCACCAGGGGCGGTTTCAGGCGCATTCTTCTCCTCATCCAGCAAAGGAACGGCCAGCACCAGCACACAACCAGGGCCGCAGTTAAAAACGGAACCACAAGCGGCACCAGATATTTCATTCCCAGATACACACCGATTATGATTCCGATTTTTTTCCATACGATTTGATTTTCCCGGATCCACTCCACAGGCTTACTCCTCTCTGCATCCACACGCTCACGTTTGAGAATAGTATCTGCAAAAGGAGTTGATTTACCCTGCTACATTCATCCAATGGATAGAAATTTTGAAAAAAGTGGATGCCGGGGCAGCTCTTCAAAAACCATCCGCTCTTTTGTCCGGGGATGCGTCAGCTCCAGGTGATATGCACACAGGGCGGGAAACAGGTTATCCACATTTTCCGCTCCGCTTGGTACGCTCCCGTATTTCCGATCCCCTGCAAGCGGAGTTCCCATTCCCGCCATCTGTACCCGGATCTGGTGATGCCGCCCTGTCTGAAGCCGGATTTCCCGCAGTTCCAAATCTCCCTCCCGCTTCAGGGTCTGGTAAAAAAGCACTGCTTTTTTCGCTCCCGGCGTACCCGGACGCACAATTTCCGAACGGTTTTCTTTCCCGTTTTTTCGCAGAAAATCGCACTTTTCTATCCACTTATCCACCATGTTTTCCACATTTTCGGTGTGTTTTCCACATAATTCGCCATGATTCTGCAAATTATGCACACGCTTATCCACACAGCACACGGCAAGATAATGCTTCTTCATCTTTCCGTCCTCACTCTGTCTGCCAAGGAATGCGGCAGCCTCCGGCGTTTTGGCAAAAACCAAAAGTCCTTCTACCGGCTGATCCAGACGGTGAACCACTCCCAGATAAATTTCCCTTTTTTCGGGCATTTTCTCATGAAGATAGTTTTTCAATATGCTTTCGCAGTCTTTGACACGGATTCCTGCGCTCTGCACAGGAACACCTGCCGGTTTGTAAAAAACCAGCAGGTGTGCGTCCTCAAATACAATCTTTAAATTCATATTACAATCTCTTCAAAAGTTCTTCCCGCTCTTTCTCATAACCCGGTTTTCCCAAAAGAGCAAACATATTTCTCTTGTAATCCTCAACGCCCGGCTGGTTAAAGGGATTAACTCCCAGGATATAGCCGCTGACGCCGCAGGCAAATTCAAAGAAGTAGAACAACTGTCCCAGAGAGTACTCGTCCTGCTGCGGAATATTTACGCGCAGGTTCGGCACCTGTCCGTCCGTATGAGCCAGAACCGTTCCGTTCATGGCGCTTTTGTTTACAAAGTCAACGCTCTTTCCCGCCAGATAATTGAGGCCGTCCAGATCCACAGGTTCTTCCTCAATCAAAAGCTCTGCTGTGCAGGATTCCACATTCATAACGGTCTCGAACATAATCCGCGCTCCGTCCTGAATCATCTGCCCCATGGAATGAAGATCTGTGGTAAAGTCTACCGATGCCGGGAATATTCCCTTCTGGTCTTTGCCCTCGCTCTCGCCGTAGAGCTGTTTCCACCACTCGGATACATAGTGCATGCTGGGCTCATAGTTGGCCAGAACCTCAATGGCTTTGCCTTTGCGCAGAAGGATGTTGCGGACAGCCGCATACTGCAGGGCGCCGTTCTCGGCAAAAGGTGCATGCAAAGCCTCTTCTCTTCCTGCCGCCAGCCCGTCCATCAATTTCTGGATATCCGCGCCGCTCACTGCAATAGGAAGAAGTCCCACAGCCGTGGCTACAGAAAAACGTCCGCCCACATCATCGGGAATTACAAAAGTCTCGTATCCTTTTTCCGCTGCCAGATTTTTCAGCGCTCCCCGTGCCTTATCGGTGGTAGCATAAATTCTCCCGGCCGCCTCCGCTTCGCCGTACTTCTTCTCCAGCATCTTCTTGAAAATGCGGAATGCAATCGCCGGCTCTGTGGTTGTCCCGGATTTGGAAATTACATTGATGGAAAAATCCCGATCTCCGATGACATCCATCAAATCTTTCAGATAACGGGTGCTGATGCTGTTTCCCGCGAAATAAATCTCCGGCGTCTTGCGGATTTCTTTGGATACGCCGTTGTAAAAGCTGTGTCCCAGGAAGTCAATAGCCGCTTTGGCTCCCAGATAGGAACCTCCGATGCCAATCACCAGAAGCACTTCGGAATCCTCCTGGATCTTCCTGGCCGCCTTCTGAATCCGCGCAAACTCTTCTTTATCATAATTTACAGGAAGATTTACCCAGCCCAGAAAATCATTTCCTGCCCCTGTACCGGATACCAGAACCTCCTTGGCCGCCTCTGCAATGGCCTCCATGCTCTTTACTTCGCCTTCCCGAATCACATTCGTGGCTTTGGAATAATCAAACGAAATTTTGTTTCCCATATCCTGCTACTTCCTTTCTTCATGACGGCTCCTGCCGTTCCTGCATTTATTTTAGCAAATGCTTCCATAGGGATCAAGTTCTACCCCAAAAATTCTGTCAAAACTTCCCTTAAAACCTGCTCTTCCGACTCATTCAGCCGAAGGACTCCCCCGGGCTTGCCTTCCGCCTCCCGGTTATCCTGTCCCTCTTCCTGTTTTTCTGTTTTTCCGCCCGAATTCTCCCGCAGATTCGGGTAGACCACCGCGGCTCTTCCTCCAATGTTGTTCCGCAGCATCTCCCTTTTATTTTCTCTCACAAGATCTGCAATTTCCCGGATATCCGCCCACACATAGAGCAGAATCACCAGCTGTACCGCCCATCCGATAATCATAAAAATCTGAAACATTCCGATTCCTCCCCGCTTGTCCATTTTATACCTTTACAACCATTATAAACGGTAGAAATTCGGCTGAAAAGCACAGGTTTACGGCAGGATTCGGCTGGTTTCTGCAAAATCCGGCAGGATTCTTTTTTAGAAATCCTTCTCCGGAATGCGCGCGATAAACTGTTCCACCAGTTTT
The DNA here is from genome assembly GCA_910587955.1 of uncultured Lachnospiraceae bacterium. Lineage (GTDB taxonomy): Bacteria > Bacillota > Clostridia > Lachnospirales > Lachnospiraceae > Laedolimicola. Next base: position 26,265 of record CAJUNN010000042.1, read on the forward strand.
ACTGTGTGTCCGATGGCCTGCTGTTCAAACGTGGGATAGTCCATAGAGGCACTGTCATCCGCCTTGTCGGAAATCGCCCGGATAATCACAAAGGGAACACGGTTCAAAAATGCCGCCTGGGCAATGGCCGCTCCCTCCATCTCCGTGCAGTACCCTTCTGTCCAGGAGGCAATCTCTTCCTTTACCGAGCGCTCTGCGACAAACTGATCCCCGGTGACAATTCTTCCTACAAAGGCGTGAATATCCGGGTTGGCCTCCTGGCAGGCTTCCCTGGCCATCTCAACAAGAACCGGATCTGCCGGAAAGCTCTGTGTTCCCATTCGCGGAATCTCTCCCCTTTCATAGCCAAAAGCCCTTGCGTCCATGTCATGCTGCAAGGCATCCGAGGAAATCACAATATCCCCGATATCAATTTCCGCTTTCAAGGAACCGGCAATCCCGGTATTGATAAGCCGGCTCACATGAAATACATCCACCAGAATCTGCGCGCAAAGCCCCGCATTCACTTTGCCGATTCCGCTGCGCACCAAGACCACTTCGCGTCCGTTCAAAATTCCCTGGTAAAATTCCATAGAAGCTTTCTTTACCACCACTTCTATGTCCATTTGTTCTTTCAGAAGTGCGATCTCTTCCTCCATTGCTCCAATGATTCCTGTTCTTCCCATGAGCGTCCTCACTTTCTTCTTTTTTCTGATGTTACCCCCTATTTTATGCCTATTGTACCAATAGCTGTACCTAATTTCAACCTATTTCCAATTTTTAGAACAGATTATCCCGCCATTTTTGCATTGACGCTCCAAAATCCCGCTGTTATAATAATACCATCTTTATGACAAAGGAGGTTCATATGGAATATCGGACGCATCCCGAGTTTGCCACTTGTAAATAAAAACTAAATAAAAAATTTCCTTATTTTGCAA